>NZ_DATMRK010000028.1:0-217889 GCF_035566375.1 Collimonas sp. | reverse complement strand
TCGCGTGGAAGACTGGGGCCGCCGCCAACTGGCATACCTGATCCAGAAACTGGCTAAAGCACATTACGTCTGCCTCAACATCGAGTGCGACAGCGAAACTCTGGCTGAAATCGAAACCGGCTTCAAGTTCAATGATGCAGTGTTGCGTCATCTGACCGTCAAGCTGAAGAAGGCCGAAACTGGCCCTTCGCCAATGATGAAGGCTGTGCAGAAGGAAGATGCTGCCAAGAGCCATCGCACCGAAGCGCCGGCAGCCTGATTTACCAAGCGCCTGCCAGCATTTTGCATAGCTATCGAGTCCATCAGGAGTGAGCCAAACCAATAACGTGTTTCAGCTGGTTGCCGTAATTGCCGAACGTGAAGTCATACGTTATACACCGGCAGGCATTCCGATCGTATCTGCAATATTGCAGCACCGGTCGGAGCCGATTGAAGCGGGTATCAAGCGTTTGATTGAATTTGAAATTGCCGCGCTAGCCGTTGGCGAGATTTCAGGAAGATTCAGTCAGGCTGCATTGGGTGGCAGCTTCTGGTTCACAGGATTCATGGCGCGCAAGAGTCGCAACGGTAGAAGCCTGGTATTTCACATCACGGATTTCGCTGCAATGGAAATTGCAGATTAATTATTTAGTCAAAAATTTAGATACAGGAGCCAAAAATGGCATTCGGTAAAAAGTTCGATAAAAGCAAACTGAAAAACAAGCGTCAGCAACAAAACCCGCTGTTCAAGCGCAAGAAATTCTGCCGTTTCACCGCTGCTCACGTAGCTAGCGTTGATTACAAAGATATCGACACGCTGAAGGATTTTGTTCAAGAAAACGGCAAGATCATGCCAGCACGTCTGACCGGCACCAAGGCAATCTATCAACGTCAAGTGGACACCGCGATCAAACGCGCGCGTTTCCTGGCGCTGCTGCCATACACCGATCTGCACAACGCTTAATTGACGACTTGGAATAGGAGAAAAATATGCAAGTCATTCTGTTGGAAAAAGTCGTTAATCTCGGCAATCTGGGTGAAGTTGTTCGCGTCAAGGACGGTTACGCACGTAACTTCCTGATTCCACAACGTATGGCACGTCGTGCTACAACTACTGCAATCGCTGAATTCGAAGCGAAACGTGCAGATCTGGAAAAAGCTGCTGCCGCCAAGCTGGCTGCTGCTCAAGTCCAGGGCGAAAAACTGAACGGCCTGACCGTGCAGATTTCGCAAAAATCGGGTGTTGACGGCCGTTTGTTCGGTTCCGTGACTAACTTCGATATCGCTGAAGCGTTGACCAAGCAAGGTTTCGCAGTTGAAAAATCACAAGTTCGCTTGCCTATCGGCCCGCTGAAGACTACCGGTGAGCACGCTGTTGCTGTCGCCTTGCATACCGATGTTGTGGTTGACATCGTTATCGCAGTGATCGGCGAGCACGTCTAAGCACACCTTATACGCTGCTAGCAAATAGTTGTTGTTGTATTAAAAGGCCGGGTTTCCCCCGGCTTTTTTTATGTCCTTTTTTTGGGCGGCAGGGGCAAGACGGATATCAGAAGCAGGTATAATTCGCGCCATGAAAGCACCTTCCAAAGCACCGTCCGATCCACAGTTAGACTCCCTCCGCGTACCACCCCATTCAATCGAAGCAGAGCAATCCGTTTTAGGCGGACTGCTGCTGGATAATGCGGCGTGGGACAAGATCGCCGACTTTGTGAACGCCGACGATTTCTATCGTTACGACCATCGCATCATTTTCCAGCACATGGTGAAGTTGATCAACGGCAGCAAACCGGCTGACGTGATCACCGTCTTTGAGTCGCTGAGCGGCACCGGCAAGGCTGAAGAAGTGGGTGGCCTGAGCTACCTCAACGCACTCGCGCAAAACACGCCGTCCGCCGCCAATATCCGTCGCTATGCCGAGATCGTGCGTGACCGCGGCGTATTGCGCAAGCTGATTACCGTCGCCGATGAAATTTCCGGCCAGGCTTTCAGTCCGCAGGGCAAGGAAGTCAAGCAGATGCTGGACGAGGCCGAATCCAAGATTTTCGCGATTGCCGAGGAAGGTGCGCGCGGCGCCCAGGGTTTCCAGGAAATCCAGCCTTTGCTGACGCAAGTGGTGGAGCGTATCGACGAACTTTACAACCGCGACAACCAGAGTGACATCACCGGCGTCTCGACCGGTTTCATCGATCTCGACAAGATGACTTCCGGTTTGCAAAAGGGCGACCTGGTCATCGTGGCCGGCCGGCCGTCCATGGGTAAGACGGCATTCTCGGTGAATATCGGTGAAAACGTCGCGCTCGACAGCGGTTTGCCGGTGGCGATTTTTTCGATGGAAATGGGCGGTACCCAGCTCGCCATGCGTATGCTGGGTTCGGTCGGCAAGCTCGACCAGCACCGCTTGCGTACCGGCCGTCTGAACGATGAAGACTGGCCGCGCCTGACCCATGCAATCCAGAAGATGAACGACGCCCAGCTGTTCATCGACGAAACCCCGGCGCTGAGTTCGATTGAGTTGCGGGCGCGGGCGCGCCGTCTGTCGCGTCAATGCGGTACGCTGGGCTTGATCATTATCGATTACTTGCAGCTGATGTCGGCCAACAACGCCGGTGAAAACCGCGCGACCGAAATTTCTGAAATCTCGCGTAACCTGAAGGGCTTGGCGAAAGAGTTGCAATGCCCGGTGATCGCGCTGTCGCAGTTGAATCGCTCGCTGGAACAACGCCCCAACAAACGCCCCGTGATGTCCGATTTGCGCGAATCCGGCGCTATCGAACAGGATGCCGACGTCATCCTGTTTATTTATCGCGACGAGGTGTACAACCCAGATTCGCAAGAAAAGGGCACCGCCGAGATCATCATCGGTAAGCAGCGTAACGGTCCGATCGGCAGCGTGCGGCTGAGTTTCCTTGGCCAATACACTAAATTCGACAATTACGTTGGTAATTTGGATGCGCCGTACGGCGGCGATTGACCGTCGTTTCCATTTTTTGTTGCAATCACGCAAAACCTGCAAAAGCAATTTAGCAACGTTCTCCCGAGCCTGATATATTTCAGTTCCGTGACATTTGTTTGCTTTAAATCAAGATGCTTTAAGTCAAAGTATTAGGTAATTAGATTCAGCTTAACCCTCAGAAGAGAGAATAAACATGTTTGGACGATTGATGCCCACCGAGGGCAAATTCTTTGAGCTCTTTAACCAGCACGCAGAGCTATGCGTCAAGGGCGCCAAGGAAATGGTGGCGTTGATGACTAATTTCGACGATCTGGAAATTCGCGTGCATGCGATCGAAGGCATAGAGAAGCAGGCCGATCAGGTCACCCATCATGCGATCGACATGCTGCACAAGACTTTCATTACGCCGATCGATCGCGATGACATCCATCAGCTGATCACGCGCATGGATGACATTCTGGATTTGCTGGAAGATGCGGCACAGACCATTTCCCTGTACGACATCAAGGCGATTACGCCAGAAGCCAAGCGCCTGGCTGAGCTGTGCCTGGGTTGCGCGGAGAAGGTCAAGGCAGCGGTAGGCTTGCTGCACAACATGGATAACTCGCGTGAAATCCTGGCCATCTGCGTCGAGATCGACCGCCTGGAATCGGATGCCGACCATGTGATGCGCGCCGCCATGTCGAAACTGTTCCGCGACGAACCGGATGTACGCACCCTGATCAAGCTGAAAGCCATTTACGAATTGCTGGAAACGGTCACCGACCGTTGCGAAGACGTCGCCAATATCATCGAAGGCATCATCGTCGAGAATGCCTGATGCAGAGTAGGGCGGTGGCGGCTGATGGCTGCTATCGCATCGATGCAATCCTAAAAAAAACGACTCTGGCTACTCATGCACACTCTTCAAATCAGTATTTACGTTCTTGTCTTCCTCATTGCACTGGCGCTGGTATTCGACTTCATGAACGGCTTTCATGACGCCGCCAATGCGATCGCTACAGTGGTTTCCACCGGCGTCTTGAAGCCGCAACAAGCGGTTGCCATGGCGGCGCTGTTCAACTTCATTGCGATTGCGGTATTTCAGTTGCACGTTGCCGCCACGGTCGGCAAGGGCACCATCGATCCTAATGTGGTCGATCATTACGTCGTCTTCGGTGCACTGGTCGGCGCTATCTGCTGGAACATCTTGACCTGGTACTACGGCATTCCATCCTCATCCTCGCATGCCTTGATCGGCGGCCTGGTTGGCGCTGCCGTGGCCAAGGCCGGCACTGGCTCGCTGATCTCGGCGGGCCTGATCAAGACCATCGCGTTTATCGTCTTGTCGCCATTGCTGGGTTTCGTCTTCGGCTCCATCATGATGGTGCTGGTGTCGTGGATTTTCGTGCGTTCGACGCCGCGCAAGGTCGACAAATGGTTCCGCCGTTTGCAACTGCTGTCGGCGTCGATGTATAGCCTGGGCCATGGTGGCAACGATGCGCAGAAAACCATCGGCATCATCTGGATGCTCTTGATTGCTACCGGCTTCTCGCAACAGAGCGATGCGCTACCGCCGTGGTGGGTGATTATTTCCTGCTATAGCGCGATCAGTCTCGGTACGCTGTTCGGCGGCTGGCGCATCGTCAAGACCATGGGCCAGAAAATCACCAAATTGAAACCGGTAGGCGGCTTTTGCGCTGAAACCGGCGGCGCCATCACCTTGTTCCTGGCTACCATGCTGGGCGTTCCAGTCTCGACTACGCATACCATCACCGGCGCCATCGTTGGTGTTGGCGCGGCGCGGCGGGTCTCTGCAGTGCGCTGGGGAGTGGCGGGGAATATCGTCTGGGCCTGGGTGTTGACGATTCCGGCGTCGGCTTTCATGGCGGCGATTGCCTGGTGGATCGGTAAGCATATTTTGTAAATCGAACTTGTAAAGCGATCCGCAGGAAAACAAACGGGCGATGCATATTCAATATGCATTGCCCGTTTTTATTGCGTGGCCTGTTTTGCTATCCGCGCCTGATCGCCCGTGTTCAACTCATGTGCAACTCATATTCAATCTCAGTGCGCACCGCCGGCGTCAACCGGTAAGCTGGAACGTTGCGGCTTGGTCAGCCATACCAGCGCAATCAGCATCATGAACAATACCGCCGACATCCAGAATATGTCGGTAGCGCCCTGAGTGGCAGCTTTCACCGTAATCAGGCGTTCGATCGTGGCCCAGGCGGCCGGTTCCGGCATGCCTTGGGCGGTGAGATTGTTTACCGCATCGGTAAATGCCGGGCTGTGCGGGCCGCTGAATTCGGTCAGCTGGGAATGATGCAAGGAGGTGCGCCGGTCCCACAATGTACTGGTGATCGAAGTGCCCATGCCGCCGAACATGATCCGCACGAAGTTGGACAAACCGGCCGCCGACGGGATTTTTTCCGGCGGCTGGCCCGACAGGATGATCGAGGTCAGCGGAATGAAGAACATGGCCATCGCCGCACCCTGGATCACGGTAGGGATCATCAATGTGAAGGTGTCGACGTTTTCAGTGAATTGCGAACGCATGTAAAACACCACTGCAAACACCAGGAACGCGGTGCTGGCAACCCAGCGGGCATCGATCTTGGGCAGGATCTTGCCGATGAATGGCGACAGGATGATGGCAAAGATCCCGACCGGCGCCATCACTTCTCCCGCCAGCGTTGCGGTGTAGCCAAGCGTGGTTTGCAGCCACAAAGGCAGGATCACCAGGCCACCGAACATCAGGCCGTAGCCGACCGAGATCGCGATCACGCCGCCACTGAAATTACGGCCTTTGAACAGGGTCAGGTCGACTACCGGGTGATCGTCGCCGAGTTCCCAGATGACGAAGTAGATAAAGGCAACCAGCGCCACCGCACCCAATATCACAATGGTCGAGGAATTGAACCAGTCGAGTTCCTTGCCCTTGTCCAGCATGATCTGCAATGAGCCGACCCAGATCACCAGCAAGCCAAGACCGACTTTATCGATTGGCAGCTTATATACCGCTGACTCGCGCTTGTGATAGATCGACCAGGTAGCCCAGGCAGCGAACACGCCAACCGGGATATTGATGTAGAAAATCCACGGCCAGGTGTAATTGTCCGAGATCCAGCCGCCCAGAAGCGGCCCCATGACCGGCGCCACCAGTGTGGTCATGCCCCAGAACGCCAGGGCCATGCCGCTCTTGGCGGGAGTGTAGCTTGAGAGTAGTAACGATTGCGACAAAGGAATCATCGGCCCTGCGACCGCGCCTTGCAGCACCCGCGCTGCAATCAGTATTTCCATGCTGGGAGCCAGGCCGCACAGTATCGAAGACAAAACGAACAGGATAATCGATGTGACAAACAGGCGAACCTGGCCGAAGCGCTGGGTCAGCCAGCCGGTCAGCGGCACCGAGATGGCGTTAGCGACGGCAAACGAAGTGATGACCCAGGTGCCTTGTTGCGGCGATACGCCCAGATCGCCGGAAATGGCAGGGATCGAAACGTTGGCAATCGAAGAATCGAGCACGTTCATGAACACGGCTAGCGACAACGCTACCGTGCCCATGACTAGCTTGCCGCCGGTCAGCGGCGGCAGTGGTTGCGATGGCGGCCGCGCCGGCATCGCTGGTTTTGGGGAACTCATGAAGGCATTCCGGTAAGGGTTCGCGTAGCGGACGCCGTCACTGTCACGATAGCGGCGTCCGGCAGGGCAGGCAGCAGCTTAATGTGCCGCAGCTGCATTGTTATTGGCGGCGATGATGCTGGCGATACGCTGATCGGCTTCCTGGCCGCTCTTGTCGAAGACGTCGGTGGTGTAGGCCGGCGTGGTACGCGCAGTACCTGCGGTCAGCGAAGTGCCTTCGGTTTGAGCGACGTCGACACTGACGTCCATCGATACGCCGATGCGCAGCGGATGGCTTTCCAGATCCTTAGGATCGAGCGAAATCCGCACGGGAATCCGTTGCACGATCTTGATCCAGTTGCCGCTGGCGTTTTGCGCCGGCAGCAGCGCGAAAGCAGAGCCGGTGCCGGCTGCCAGGCCAACCACCTTGCCGTGATATTCGATCTTGGAACCGTACAGATCGGATTTCAGCGTAACCGGCTGGCCGATCCGCATATTGTTGATCTGCACTTCCTTGAAGTTGGCGTCAACCCACAACGCATTCAGCGGCACGATCGACAGCAGTGGAGTACCGGCGGCGACGCGCTGGCCAACCTGCACCGAACGCTTGGCGACGTAGCCGGTGGTTGGCGCGAGCAGGGTCGTACGCGCCAGATTGATATAAGCATTGCGTACCTGGGCCGCGGCGTTCTGCACATTTGGATGCTGTTCAACCGTGGTGCGGTCGGTCAATACCTTGTTCGACGCCAATTGTTCGCGAGTAGCTTGCAACGCAGCTTCCGCACCTTGCACGGCTACTTTAGCGTGATCCAGTTCTTCCTTGGATACGGCGCCGGTGCTGATCAGTTGCTGACGGCGGACCAGGTCGGCGCGCGCCCGTTCCAGTTCCGAAGTGCGGGCGCTGACATTGGAAGTCAGAGTGTTATTGTTGACGAACAGTGTACGCACCTGACGCACGGTTTGGGCCAGCTGGGCTTCCGCCTGCTCCAATGCCACCTTGGCATCGGCCTTATCCAGTTCCACTAACGGTTTGCCGACTTGCACCAGTTCGGTATCGTCGGTATTGATCGCCAATACCGTGCCGCCGACCTGTGGCGTCAGTTGCACTACGTTGCCGCCGACATACGCGTCGTCGGTGCCTTCGTAGTGGCGGGCATAGATGAACCACCAGATGCCGTAGGCGATCAAGACAATGATAAGGGCGATAGTGACGCCGATCAGCAAGCTACGGCGTTTGCCGTTGCCATTGGCGGCGACTGGCGCCGCAGCAGCGGCAGCGGCGGATGGATCTTGTGGAGTTTGATTTGGTGTGGTCATGATGCGGGTTTCGCAATAAGTGAACGGTTTATTTAAAGAATCAGTTAGTGGCGCTTGCTTGCGTGCCGGCAGGATTTGCGCTTGCCTCGGCGGGATTGAGCCCCTCGGCCGTGGCGTCGAAACCGCCACCCAGCGACTTGATCAGGTTGACCCGCAGATCGGCTCGGCGGGCGCGCACATCAAGCTCAAGTTTGCGCTGCGCCAGCCAGGAGATCTGGGTGCTTACCACTTGCAGCATGTTGCCGGTGCCGACCTGCTGTCGTTGCTCAGCCAGTTTCATGCCGCGCTCGGCAGCGTCGACCGCAGTCTGTTGATTCTTGTCTTGGGTTTCAGCCGCGTGCAGCGATTGCACGCTATCTGCCACTTCATGAAAGGCGTCGTTGAGCGCCTGGTTGTAGGTTGCCACTGCGCCGTCGTAGGCAGCGACCCGGCCTTTGAGTTGAGCGCGCAAGGCGCCGCCTTCAAAGATAGGTAGATGGATGGCTGGCCCGGCGCCGACCACCCGGCTGCTGCTGGTCAGGAATTTCGAGAAGCCAAGGCTGGAAAAGCCGACCATCGCCGACAAATTAACGTTCGGATAGAACTCCGTCTTGGCGACCTTGATATCGCTTTGCGCAGCTTCGACTTGCCAGCGTGCGGCAACCACATCGGGGCGGCGTCCCAGCAGGCCGAGCGGCAGCTGGTCAGGCAGCGCAACGGCGCTGTCCGCCGGCAGTGTCGGTACGGCGATCTTCAAACCACGATCAGGGCCTTTGCCCATCAGTGCCGCGATCTGATTGCGGGTCAGTGCAATCGCTTCCTGCCATTGCGCCTGTTCGGCACGCAAGCCAGCCACTTGTTGCCGGCTTTGCTGGTTGTCGCTTTGGGTGTCGAGGCCGGCGGCGAAGCGTTGCTGGGTCAGCTTGTCCAGCTTATCGCGCAGCGCCAGTTGCTGATTGGTCAGATCCAGCTGCGCATATTGACGTCCCAGTTGCAACCAGGCTTTCGAGATGCCAGCGGTCAAAGCCAGGCGCGCCGCGTAGTGCTCAGCTTCCGCCGCTTTGCTTTGCGATATGGCCGAGCGCAACTCGGCGCCGTGCTTGCCCCAGAAATCCAGGTCATAAGTAAAGTTCAGCGCGGTTTCATAGTCCGTTACATACATGCCGCCGAACGGTGGCGGGTAAATGCTGTTCTCGGTGAAGCGCTGACGGGTGGCCGACAGGCTGGCGCCGACTTGCGGTTTGCTGCTTGCTCCAGCCGCTTCCACCATGGCGCGTGCTGCACCTATGCGCGCTGCCGCGGCTTGCAAATTGGGATTGCCTGCCAGCGCTTCGTCCACTAGTTGTTGCAGCGGCTCGCCACCGATGTTGCCGACCCAGGAAGAGGCAGGCCATTGGCCGCCTTGTCCAGGCAGGGAAGTCGCGGAGGCGTAGTCGTCCGGTTTGTTGCTGCTGGCGCTGCTGTGGATTCCGCTGAAGTTGGCGCAAGCCGCCAGTAACAGTACGGCGGCGCTGATGACAAGGCGCTGAGTGCCGAGTTTCGGCAGGTGGCGTCGGGCTGAAGATAAATGAGGATTCATGTCGGTATTGATTTGACGGTTTGACGGTTTTATTTAACGGCTACAGAGAGAATGAGCAGCTTGTTTAAAAGTAATATTGAATAAATAAATATTGCATAGTCAATGTGTTTCCTACGACGGCGAATTGCTTGCCAGCAAGCGTCTGAGCATCGATTTCAAGAAGCCGATTTCTTCCGCGCTGAACTCGGAAAAATGTTTGTTCAGTACGCCGCAATACGCCTGCGGCACTAGCTTCGACAACTCCACGCCATCTGCAGTCAAATGCAATTTCATCAAGCGCCGGTCTTGCGCGCATGGCTCACGCTCGATCAGCTTGCGTGCCACCAGCCGGTCGATCATGCGTTTGGTAGATGCAGCATCGGTATAGGTCTCGCGCGCCAGATCGGCAGCCGTGGAATATTTCCCGGTCGACAACATCAGGATGATGGCGCCTTGCGCATGGGTAATCCCGTATTGCATCAATGATTCGTCGGAACTCTTGACCAGCATGGCGCGCGAGCGCGCCAGTAAATAGCCTATGCTTTCTTCAATCTGGTAGGTGTCCAGAGTGAATAATGGGGGTGGGTTGCTCACGGTTTTCTCAGCTCATTTGCACAACTTGTTGCATCAATATTCATTGCTTAGGCAAGAATATACTGCAAAAGGAAATTTCTTGCTTACTACGCTCTAGAATTGTTGTTCAGATTTTGTCGGCTTGTTTTCGTCGTGGCCAAGCATTACAGGAGCCGTACAGGCAGGTAATTGCAGCAACACATTCAAGCCGTGCTGCTGCGCGCTAGCGTTCAATGTCACGCTGCCTTGCGCTGCAATGACGATTTCTTTGACGATGGCAAGACCCAGGCCGGTGCCATCCTGCCCTGGAGCCGCGTTGCGGAAAAAGCGTTCGAACACGCGGTCGCGCACTTCGGCCGGGATGCCAGGACCGTTGTCGCTGACGCCGATCTCGACCTGTTCGTTATTGGCGGTGATGGTTACGGTCACTTTGCCGCTCACGGGGGTATAGCGGATGGCGTTGTCGACCAGATTCATCATCATGGCAGTAAACAGAGCCTCGTTTCCCATCACCCATGCATGCTGCAGTTTTGTCTCAAGTCCGAGATCGATATTCTTGCGCTGCGCCAGATCGACAATCTCTTCCAGCACCCCCGCCGATACCGCCAGCAGGTCCACCGGCTGCCTGATGAAAGCAGTGGTGTTGGCGGCTTCCGCCTGCGATAACAGCAGCAACTTGTTGGTCAGCTCGGTCATGTTGCGGCTGCTTTCCTGCATCGCTTGCAGCACCTGCAGGGCTTCGGCGCGCCTGTTTTCATCGCTCAGGCGGCGGGCGAACTGGATTTGCGAATCGAGCAAGGTCAAGGGTGTGCGCAACTGATGGGCGGCATCGGCGATAAAGCGTTTTTGCGCCGACACCTGCGTGTTCAGGCGTTGAATGGTTTGGTTGATTGCTTCAACGATAGGCCGCAGTTCCAGTTGCAGCTGGCCGGCCTTGATCGGCGACAAGGAGGTCGTATCGCGCGCAGCCAGTTGATCTTTCAGATGCATCAGCGGTCGCAGCTCCATGCTCAGGCCTATCACTACCAAGGCCACGGCTAACAGCAGCATGGCGATCTGGCGGTGCAGGGAAGGGCGCCACAGATCGGCCAGCATCTGGTCGCGAGCGTGCCTGGTCTGGCCAACCAGGATGGCGATCTTGTGCAATTGGCCGGCGTTATACAGCGTGCGAACCTGGCTCACCACACGCAGCATCTGGCCATGGTAATCGATGGTGCTGAACGCCGGTGCGCTCAGCGGGAAGCGCAGCGCCAGAGGAAAATCGGGGCGCCCGGCCAGCAAGCTGTCCTGATCGGTAATCACCTGGTAATACACCTGGTCCTGTTCCGGCGAGACCAGCAACTCCAGCGCCGCCGGCGGCACGCTGGCATGCGGCAGGCCGTCCAGCCACTGGATCTCGCCGGCGATCACCTGGGCCGACGCCAGTAGCGCATGATCTTGAATCAGGTCCGCAGTCTGGCGCGCGCTGCGATACGACAGCATGGCGCTGATGGCGACAAATGCTGTCAGCGGAATCAGCAACCACAACAACAAGCGCAGGCGCAGGCTGATGATCAATTTTGGTCTTTCTGCTTGAGTAAATAACCGAGCCCGCGCAAGGTCATGATGGCGGCCTGGCAGTGCTCAAGCTTCTTGCGCAGGCGGTGGATATAGATTTCAATCGCGTCGGCGCTGGGTTCGTCATCGAGTCCGAACACGCTGTCCATCAAGGCGCTCTTGGAGACGGTTTTTCCTTGTTTCAGCATCAGGATTTCGAGCACGTCATGTTCGCGTCCGGGCAGCGCCAGCAACTGGCCGGCAATCGAGAATTGCCGGGTGTTGCTGTCATAGCGCAGATCGGCGCAATGCATTTCTGCCGCCTTGTCCGGCGTCTGGCGGCGGATCAGGGCCTTGATGCGGGCTACCAGTTCGCGCACTTCGAAAGGCTTGACCAGATAGTCGTCGGCGCCGGCGCCCAGGCAATCGACTTTTTCATCAATCGAACCGCTGGCAGTGAGAATCATCACCGGCACATTGTTGTGGCGCTCGCGCAGCCGCCGCAGGACGCTCTTGCCGTTCATCTTCGGCAGCTGCAGGTCAAGCAAGACCACATCGTAGTTTTCGCTTTGCAGCAGGCGATCGGCGGCTTCGCCGTCGGTGGCGACGTCGAGGGTGAACTTATCCTCTTTCAGTATCTTGCTAAGCCATAGTGCAAGCGGAGGATTATCTTCAATCAGGAGTAATTTCATGGATGCTTCATGGATGCGATATAGGTTTGGGACGCTGCATGGTTATGTTGCACTGCAAGCTAAATAACACGAATTTGGAAAGCTGGTTGAAAGTTTATGCATCCTAGAATACGCTCAAGACTGGAACATTGGCATCCCAACCCGCGTATCCGGTCATTATCCCAAAAAACAAATGGAGACAACACAATGCATACCCTCATCCGTGGTTCCCTGCTTTCTGCTGCGCTGCTTAGCGCCGGTGTCGCCGGTGTTTTCGGCGCTAGCCAGGCTATGGCGGCCGATTCAGGAAAAATCACCATCATGGTCGGCGGCATCACCAAGATGATCTATCTGCCGGCCAAGCTGACCGAGCAACTCGGTTACTTCAAGGAAGAGGGACTTGATGTTGAACTGCAATCGCAACCGGCTGGCGTGGATGCAGAAAATGAATTGCTGGCCGGCGCAGTGCAAGCCGTAGTCGGCTTTTACGACCATTCCATCGATTTGCAAAGCAAGGGTAAGGAAGTCACTGCAATTACGGTTTTCGGCCAGGTGCCGGGCGAAGTAGAGGTAGTGTCGACCAAGGCTGCGGCCACCATCAAGAGCATGGCGGACGTCAAGGGTAAAACACTGGGCGTAACCGGTCTGGGCTCATCGACCAATTTCCTGACGCAGTATCTGGCGGCCAAGAACGGCATCACTTCCAATCAATACTCAGTGTTGCCGGTGGGCGCCGATAACACCTTCATCGTCGCCATCAAACAAGGACGCATCGACGCTGGCATGACAACCGAGCCGACCGTGTCGCAGTTGCTGAAAACCGGCGAGGCCTCGGTGCTGGTCGACATGCGTACTGTCGAAGGCACAGTCAAGGCGCTGGGCGGCCTGTATCCGGCTTCCAGCCTGTATGTCCAGCGTCCATGGCTGAACACGCATAAAGCTGAAGCGACCAAGCTGGCGCGTGCCTTCGTCAAGACGCTCAAATTCATCAACACCCATAGCGCGGCTGAAATCGCCGACAAGATGCCGAAGGATTATTACGGCAATGACAAGGCTATGTATGTACAGGCCTTGCAAAACTCCCTGCCGATGTTTTCACCTGACGGAAAAATGCCCGCCGGCGGCCCGGAAACCGTGCTGCAGGTTTTGTCCGGCTTCAATCCGAACGTCAAGGGCAAGCATATCGATCTTGCTAAAACCTATACCAACGAGTTTGTCAGTCAAGCCAAGTAAGACTGACGCTTAATTATCAAATGTGCAGAACGGAAGCGCGTCGCGCTTTCCGGTGGGAAGACTCGTCTCTAGCAAACACTTCTGCACGATTCCGCTCTGTACGGCAAAGGAAATCAAATGACTCAAGCAACTTACGCCTCGCCTGCGGCATCCGTGCCGGCGCCCCAGGTTTTGCGGGATACGCCCGCCATCGAACTGCGCAATGTTTCGTGCCGCTTCATTTCTCCCGACGGCAAAGCCACCGTGGCTTTGCGCGATTTCACCATGAGCGTGGCGCGGGGCGAGTTCGTTGCGATAGTGGGGCCGACCGGCTGCGGTAAATCGACCACGCTGAGCATGATCACCGGCCTGCTCAAGCCGACGGTGGGCGAGGTACGCATCATGGGCGAGCCGGTCAACGGCATCGATCCGCGCATCGGTTTTGTGTTCCAGAACGATGCGGTATTCCCTTGGCGCAGCGTGCTGCACAACGTCGCGGCCGGACCGCTGTTTCGCGGCAAACCTAAGGACCAGGCATATGCCTTGGCCGAAGAATGGATACGCCGGGTCGGTCTCGACAAGTTCGGCAATCATTATCCGCATCAATTGTCCGGCGGCATGCGCAAGCGGGTTGCTCTGGCGCAGACGTTCATCAATAGCCCCGAAATTTTGCTGATGGACGAACCGTTCAGCGCGCTCGATATGCAGACCCGCGTCCTGATGCAAGACGAGCTGCTGCAATTGTGGTCGTCGCAAGCCGGTTCGGTGGTATTCGTTACCCATGATCTGGAAGAGGCGATTGCACTGGCCGACAAGGTCTACGTGCTGACCGCGCGTCCGGCAACTTTGAAGAGTGTGTACGAGATCGACCTGCCGCGGCCGCGGGTGATGTCAGAAGTGCGTTATGAACAGCGCTTCGTCGATATCTCACGCCAGATCTGGGCCGATCTGCGCGAAGAAGTACACATCAGCTAATTTTGGCTTTATCTATTTACACACCGTCGCTTATATCGATATCAACTTCATATAGGCGAGAGGAAAAAGGCAATATATGACTCAAGTACACACAATCGACAAACTCAGCGCTGCCGGCCTGGCCACTGTCGAGCAAGAAGCACAACGCAAAATCAAGCAACGTTACTGGTTGGTGATTTCCTTGCGCGTCGCCATCCTGATTTTCACTCTGGGCGGCTGGGAACTGGCAGCCAGGCTGCAATGGATAGACCCTTTCTTCTTTTCGCAACCGTCGCTGATCGTGGTGCAGATCTATGACTGGATCATGGAGGGCACTTCGCAAGGGCCGTTATGGACCCAGGTGCTGGTGACCTTGGAAGAAACCGTGCTGGGCTTCCTGATCGGCTCGGTGGCTGGCGTTATCTGCGGTATTTTGCTGGGCCGTAATAAATTGCTGTCCGATGTCTTCAGTATTTATATCCAGGTTGCCAATTCGATTCCACGTGTAGTGCTGGGTTCGATCTTCGTCATCGCGCTGGGCCTGGGCATGGCGTCCAAAGTGGCGCTGGCGGTGGTGATGGTGTTCTTCGTGGTGTTCGGTAACGCTTTCCAAGGGGTGCGTGAGGCGGACCGTTACATGATTGCCAACGCCCAGATCCTCGGTGCGTCGCCGCGCCAGGTCACCATGTCGGTAGTGATTCCTTCTGCGCTGAGCTGGATCCTGGCGAGTCTGCACGTGAGTTTTGGTTTCGCTTTGGTGGGTGCGGTGGTGGGAGAGTTCCTTGGTTCCAAGCAAGGTATCGGCTTGCTGATCTCGACCGCTCAAGGCGCGTTCAACGCCAGCGGCGTGTTTGCGGCGATGATCGTGCTGGCGGTGGTGGCTCTGGCGGCGGATTATTTGCTGACCACCTTGGAAAAACGCTTGCTTAAATGGCGTCCTGTGGCATTCTAGGTTTTAACTGTATCAGTAGGGTCTTAAGGTTGCGGCGCATTGAAAAATGCGCCGTTTTTTTATTCTCGGCTTGGTTTAAATTCTTCCGGTCGACAGCCATCTCGCCCAGTCGCTCCTGCCGTTCTTTAGCGCCGTGGCGGTCGCCTTGTGATGATCGTAGCTGATGTCGAGATGGGTAACATTCCAGCCATGAGTGGCTTTTTCGCAAATGGCATAACGGGCATGCGGGCTGGCGTTTTCGATGGTGTGGAAGTAGGGGTGGTCATCGTCGTAGGCTTGCAGGCCGACACTGCCCGGATTGACCACCAGACGTCCGGCTGAGATCGCGTGCGTCCGTGGCTTGTGCGTATGGCCGCAGATAATCAGGCTATGCGTGATTCCCGCTGCGTGGATTTCAATCTCAGCAGGCGCCGCCAGATGACAGCCATGTTGATCGACTTGTTCCAGAAAATAAATTAAATCGCTGGCAGGCGTGCCGTGGCACATGAAAACCTCGTCGGAGATAGCCAGGGTGCCAGGCAATCCTTTGACCCAGTCGCGCTGCGCCTGGGTGGTGTGTTCAAACGCAAACTGGTCGCTCGGGTCTCCGGTTTTATGTTCGCAGGCGAGCAGCTGGCGCTCGTGGTTGCCGCGAATGGTTGGCAGTTGCAGCGGCATCAACAAATCTGCGGTCGCAGCCGGTTCCAGGGGGCCGGACAAGATGTCGCCGGCGTTGACGATCAAATCCACGCCTTGTTTTTTAATGTCCGCCAGAACCGCTTCCAGCGCCCAGATATTTCCATGAATGTCGGAAAGAATGGCGAGTTTCATAGTCTGCTTTTCCTCAAGGAGGATGAGTGGGATATCACATCATCAAATAAAAACGGGTGTTATTCAATCAAAATTGAATAACACCCGTTCAGCCATCCGGATAGCGCATCGCTGCGCCGTCTCGCTTCCTTTTACGCGATCTTACAGCACGTCGCTGGCATGATCCGCCAGACGCGAACGTTCGCCGCGCGCCAGCGTTACATGGCCGCTGTGCGACCAGCCCTTGAAACGATCGACAACATACGTCAGGCCGCTTGAGCCTTCGGTCAGATAAGGCGTATCGATCTGGGCTATATTGCCGAGGCAGATGATCTTGGTGCCGGGGCCGGCGCGGGTGACCAGCGTTTTGATTTGCTTCGGCGTCAGGTTTTGCGCTTCGTCGATGATCAGGAACTTGTTGACGAAAGTACGGCCGCGCATGAAGTTGAGCGACTTGATCTTAATGCGCGAACGAATCAGATCCTGAGTGGCGGCGCGACCCCATTCGCCGGCATCCGAATCGGATTTGTTAAGCACTTCCAGATTGTCGTCGAAGGCGCCCATCCACGGCCCCATCTTCTCTTCTTCGGTACCCGGCAGGAAACCGATATCCTCACCGACCGGCACCGTGACGCGGGTCACGATGATTTCGTTGTAGGTCTTGGTTTCCAGTACCTGGGCCAAGCCGGCCGCCAGCGCCAGCAAGGTTTTGCCGGTGCCGGCCTGACCTAGCAGGGTGACGAAATCGCAGTCCGGATTCATCAGCAGATTCAGCGCAAAATTCTGCTCGCGATTGCGCGCGGTAATACCCCACACGCTGTTCTTGGCGTGGCCGTAATCGCGCAAGGTTTGCAGTACTGCCGTCTTGCCGTTGATCTGGGTGACTTCGCCGTAGAACGCAGGCTCGCCGTTTTTCGGTTCAATGAAAACGAACTGATTGACCAGCAAGGACGGCACCAGCGGTCCGCTCAGGCGATAGAGAGTGTAACCAGTGCCATGTTTGTTCTCTTGCCAGGACTCGATGCCCTTGCCATGCTTGATCCAGAAATCGTCCGGCAATTGCTGGATGCCCGAATACAGCAGATCGGTATCTTCCAGCACATGGTCGTTGAAATAATCTTCCGCCGGCAGGCCCATGGCCCGTGCCTTGATACGCATGTTGATGTCTTTCGACACCAGCACTACCGCACGGCCCGGGGTCTCGGCTTCAAGTCCGCGCACCACGCCGAGAATCTGGTTGTCGGCTTTGCCGACCGGCAGGCCTTCCGGCAGATCGGCATTTTGCAGCTTGGTCTGGAAGAACAGGCGGCCCTTGGCGTCCTTGTTGCCGAGCTTCGACAACGGGATGCCATGGTCGATCTGGTCGTCGACCACATCGCCCACCAGCGCATCCAGCGAACGGGATACCTGGCGTGCGTTGCGTGCGACTTCCGACATGCCTTTCTTGTGGTTATCCAGTTCCTCCAGCGTCACCATCGGCAGATAGATGTCGTGTTCTTCAAAACGGAACAGAGATGTTGGATCGTGCATCAGGACGTTGGTATCCAGCACGAACAATTTGCTCAAGCCGGACTTGTCGGCGGCGCGGCTGGTGCTCGACTTCGGGCGGATATGGCCCTCAGCCGGTTTTGCGGGTTTGTCGGCAACGGCACGCGAATTTTCCGCGGGGGCCTTGTCGGTTTTACGGTTTTCTATCGTTTTGCTGCGTGCTTGCGGTGCAGTTTCTTTGTTACGGGTAATCGGTTCAACAACGGCGATACGTGGTTTGACGGCTTTGCCGGCTTCCGCTTTTGGATAATCTTGAACGGACAGTAAAGCAGCGGGTTTGGTCGGTAATTTTGGTAGGGGCATCAGAACCTCGCTTTAAAGATGAAAAAAGTGTTCGCTTTGGTGATAACACGAACCGGACCAAACGGGTGAAGCTACGGCGGGTACGACTTAAATATATTTAAAAAAATATTAAGAATGAAGAGGCCTGGCTAACAAAACACAAAATAAAAAGTAAAAAAGCCGTTTGGGAAGGCCCTCAGGCCTTGTCCGCAAACGGCTTCCAGAAATAATTTTTTGTGAATTCAATGACTTACAAACTCCAATACTTCCTCAACATGCGATGGCACCTTCACTCCACGCCATTCTTTCACCAATGTGCCGGCGGCGTCAATCACAAAGGTGCTGCGCTCGATGCCGCGCACTTGCTTGCCGTACATGTTTTTCATTTTCATGACGTTGAACATGGCGCATAGCGTTTCGTCGGGATCTGTGATCAGTTCAAAGGGCAGCCCCAGTTTGGCTTTGAAACCTTCATGAGAGCGAATGCTGTCGCGGCTGATGCCGAATATTAAAGTGTTTTTCTGCTGAAATTCCTGGTGCAGGTCACGGAACTGCATGGCTTCCGTGGTGCAGCCAGGCGTGTTGTCCTTGGGGTAAAAATACAACACTACATTTTTTCCATGATAGTCCGATAACTTGAATGTCTGTTCGCCGGTCATGGCTGCAGAGAAATCGGGCACCGTCATGTTGATGATGGAAGGATGGTCAGCCACTGTCTTGTCCTGTTCATTAAATTATGATGAATCGGTTGCCAATCAGGGGCTTGGTAAATCCGCTGATCAGCTTGCCTGCATGATCATTTCACCGGAGCGTCCCGGCAACTCCGCCCATGTGAGAGGCGCGGTCGGTAATGTCTGGTCTTTGACGTGCTGATAATAATCTTCCATCGCGACCAGATCGTAGCCTTGCGCCTGCCAGCCCTGCAGCAACTGCTCAAATATGGGGGCAAGTTTTTGGCCTTCAAGCTCTGCGTGCAGAGTAAATACATGATCGCGCGGCGTCGCGGTCAAGGCCAGGATATGGGCCGCGATATTAGCCGGCGTCAGTTCAACGCCGTCGAAACTTCTACCCAGCAGTTCATCCAGCGTCGGCAGAGTAGTTGGCAATTGTATGCATGCCAGTGTCTTGCCATTCACCTGCAGGCGATGCGGTCCGGCGCCGGTATCGGCCAGGGCGCCGTTGTCGCGCAACATGGCGCGGCCGTCGGAGGCGTAAGCGATGCCGAATTTTTCCAGCTGTTCGAATGCGTAGGGATTCATTTGCCAGCCGGCGGCGCCGTGGGTTTTCGGCGGCTGGCCGAATATCTGGGTGAAGCGGTCGAACGAACGCTGCATCTGCTGGCTGGTCCAGCCGGCGTCGCGCTGCCGGACGTGGTCTTGCCAGACGCGGTGATCCCAGGTGTGGACGCCGCATTCGAAACCGGCGTCGCGTACTGCCTGCATGTATTTCGCGCAAGTCTTACCGATATCCGGAGCCGGCAGCAGCACACCGTACATCAGGGTCTTGAAGCCGTAATGTTCAACCACCGAGGTGCGTGACACTTTCTGGAAAAAGCCTGGCCGAAACACTTGCTTCAACGCCCAGCCGGTATGGTCATGCCCGAGCGAAAACAGAAAGGTGGCGCGAGCCTGATATTTGCTCAGCAGGCGCACCAGGTTCGGTACCCCTTCACGGGTGCCGCGATAGGTGTCGGCGTCGATTTTTAAGGTGAGGAGGGGCAAGTTGTCTGGTCTGGCTGGTGTAAGGAAAAACAGAGTCCGCGAAAACCACGAAGCAACTCGTGTCTCCGCGGATACTAGCTTGGAGCTTAGTCCATCAAGGCGCGAGCTTCAGCAACCTGGCCGCGATACGCATCGAAAATATTGCGCAAGGTGTCCGCCATGGTAGTGGTCGGCTGCCAGTTCAGTTCGTCGCATGTGTTGGTGATCTTCGGCACGCGATTTTGCACGTCTTGATACCCTTTACCGTAGTAGGCGGCGGAAGTGGTCTCGACCAGCTTGACCTTCTTTGCCGAGTCGGCGTACTCAGGATATTCGGCCGCCAGTTTCAACATCATGTCGGCCAGATCGCGGATCGAGTAGTTGTTGACCGGATTGCCGATGTTGTAGATCTTGCCGCTGGCAACGCCGTCCTTGTTGGCGATGATCTTGATCAAGGCATCGATGCCGTCGTCGATGTAAGTGAACGCACGTTTTTGCTGGCCGCCATCAACCAGGGAAATGTTCTCGCCGCGCACGATATGGCCGAAGAACTGGGTGACCACGCGCGAGCTGCCTTCTTTCGGCGTATGAATCGAATCGAGGCCGGCGCCGATCCAGTTGAACGGACGGAACAACGTGAAGTTCAGGCCTTCTTCCATGCCGTAACCCCAGATCACGCGATCCATCAATTGCTTGGCGCAGGAGTAGATCCAGCGCGGCTTGTTGATCGGGCCGCAGATCAGTTCGGATTGCTCCGGATCGAATTCGTCGTCGTGGCACATGCCATACACTTCGGAAGTCGACGGGAATACCAGATGCTTGCCGTACTTGGCTGCCGAACGCACGATAGGCAGGTTGGCTTCGAAGTCCAGTTCAAATACGCGCAGCGGTTGCTTGACGTAAGTCGACGGCGTGGCGATTGCCACCAACGGCAGGATCACATCGCATTTCTTGACGTGGTACTCGACCCATTCCTTGTTGATGGTGATGTCGCCTTCGAAGAAGTGCATGCGCGATTTGTAAGCGTCATTGTCCAGCAGATCACGGATGCGGTCGGTCATCATGTCCATGCCGTAGACGTGCCAGTCAGTGGTTTCCAGGATGCGTTTGGACAGGTGGTGGCCGATGAAACCATTAACGCCGAGGATGAGGACTTTTTTCATATTGATCTATTGTTGTTGGATTGGCATTCCGCAAGGCGGAACTTCAAACACTGCAATTCTTGCCGGAAGGGTAGAGAACAACTCCTGCCTTGCCCGCGAAATGATGCAGCCGGTTGGTTTTATAAAATTATAAAAGGATGTTTTGTAATGCTTCTGGCGTGATGGTTTGACCGTCCGCCAGCAACTCGTTAATCAACAGCGCGCGGCCATCGCCGCAAACGCCAACAATGCGATTATCCACTACCGCCAAGCCCCGAGGCAAATTTGCCGGCAGGTTTTCGATCAAGTTGGCCGATAGATATGCTTTTCCGATAACAAAAGTGCGTTCTTTGACAATAGTCCATGCGCCAGGATAGGGCGGCGCAACCGCACGATATAAGTTGTACACCTCATGCGCCGGCTGATTCCAGTCGATTTTGCCGTCCTCCGGTTTGCGGCCGCCGAAATAACTGCCTTGCGAGAGGTCATTCGGCAAGCGGGGGATGTTCCCTGCCAGCATGGCGGGCAGTACATTCCATAGCGTCTGTTCGGCGGCAACCACGACCTTGCCGAAGACTTCGTAGGCGGTATCGTCGGGCAGGATCGGCACTGACGTTTGCGCCACGATAGCACCGGCGTCAGGCTTGGCGGCCATTTCATGCAGCGTGGCGCCGGTTTCGGTGGCGCCATGCAATACCGCCCAGTTGATGGGCACCCGGCCACGATATTTGGGCAGCAGCGAGCCGTGCATATTGTAGGCGCCGTGTTTAGCCAGCGCCAGCAGGGCCACCGGCAGCATGTGGCGGTAGTAGAAACTGAAGATGAAATCCGGCTGCAAGGCGGCGACCTGGGCCAGTAATTCAGGCGTGGCGGGATCGCTGGGTGTGATGCTTGGGATGCCGTGTTGCCGGCACAGTGCGGACACCGATTCGAACCAGATGGTTTCCTGCGGATTGTCTTCGTGAGTAACCACCAGTGCGACATCGACGCCGCGCGCCAGCAAAACCTTCAGGCAGCGTACGCCGACGTTGTGATAGGCAAAAACGACGGCTTTCATGATGTTTCTTTATCCTCTGCCGACGATTGCTCAAGCATGGCTTGCACTACATAACGCGGCCGCGCCCGCACTTGCTGGTAAATACGGCCGACGTATTCGCCGACCAGGCCGATGCCGAACAGGATCATGCCCATCAGGAAGAAGGCAAACGCGAACAGGGTGAACACACCCTGGACTTCCGCGCCGAACAGGAAGCGACGCACCACCAGGACCGCAAACAACGCCGCCGAAGCGAACGACAGGACAATCCCAATCAGCGAAAACAACTGCAGGGGCACGATAGAAAAGCCTGTGACCAGATCGAAATTCAGGCGGATCAGGCTGTACAGGGAATACTTCGATTCGCCGGCGGAGCGTTCCTCGTGCTCAACCACGATTTCGGTGTCCTTGCGGGCAAAGGTGTAAGCCAGCGCTGGCACGAAGGTGTTGACTTCCCGGCATTGGTTGATCAGGTCGACCACGTTGCGGCCATAGGCCCGCAGCATATTGCCTTGGTCAGTCATCTTGATGCCGGTGATCTTCTCGCGCAGCAGGTTCATGGCCTTGGAAGCGACTGTGCGCCAGGCCGAGTCCTGGCGTTTGCGGCGGATCGAACCGACGTAATCGTAACCCTCGCGCATCTTGGCGATCAGGTTGCCGATTTCTTCCGGCGGATTTTGCAGGTCGGCGTCCAGGGTGACGACAATTTCCCCGCGACTGGCTTCAAAACCGGCCAGTATCGCCATGTGCTGGCCGAAATTGCCATTGAACAGGACTACCCGGGTGACGTCCGGGCGCAAACGGAATTGTTCGGCCAGGATCGCCGCCGATTTGTCGCGACTGCCGTCGTTGACGTACAGAATTTCATAGCTGATGCCAAGTGCATCGAGTGCCGGGTAGAGGCGTTCGAACAGTTTGGCGAGGCCCGATTCCTCGTTGTATACCGGGATGACGACGGAAAGTTCTGGTTTCATCAAGTGTCGAATGTTTATTGAAGCACGGATTTTACCGCGGAGACCGCACGTTCGACATCGTTCTTTGTCATGACATTAAACATCGGCAGCGTGACGATCAGGCGGCCGACTTTTTCCGCTACCGGGAACATGCCTTCCTTGAAGCCGCGCGCACGGTACATGCTGAGTAGATGGATCGCCGGGTAGTGGTAGCCGATACCGATGCCACGTTCCTGCATTTGCTCCATGAAAGTGGCGCGCGCCGGTTTGCCGTCCTTGCGCTCCGGCAGCACCAGCTGGAACATGTGCCAGTTGCTGTTGTCGAAGTCGGCGACCGGCAACTGGGCGCCGTATTTTTCTTCAAAATCGCTGCCGAAACAAGCGAAATAGTGCTGTGCCAGCTCGCGCCGATGCGCAGTGATGGCGTCAATGTGTGCAAACTGGCCGAGGCCGATGGCGGCAGCAACGTCGGTCATGTTGAATTTACCGCCGAGGACATCGACGTCAAGACCGTCGAAGCCGCTGCGGGTCACCCCTTGCAGGCGGTATTTTTCCGCCAGCCGTGCTTCTTCCGCATTGTTCAGGACCAGGCATCCGCCTTCTGACGACGTGACGTTCTTGTTGGCCTGGAAGCTGAATGAGACAAAATCGCCGAAAGCGCCGATACGCTGGCCGTTCCAGGTCGATCCCAGCGCTTGCGCAGCATCTTCCACTACCCGCAGATTATGTTTTTTCGCCAGCGCGTAGAGGCGATCCATGTCGACCGGCAGGCCCGACAGGTAGACCGGAATGATGGCCTTGGTGCGTGGCGTGATGGCGGCTTCGACCTGGGCCAGATCGATATTGCGAGTGACCGGATCGATGTCGGCGAACACTGGCGTGGCGCCGGTTTCAATAATCACGTTGGCGGTGGCAACCCAGGAAATCGGCGTGGTGATGACTTCATCGCCAGCGCCGACGCCGGCCACGCGCAGGGCGATTTCCATGGTGCAGGTGCCGGAGTTGAAGGTGCGTACCGGACGGCCGCCGAAATATTCCGACAACTGCTTTTCGAACCCCAGTACCTTGGGGCCGCTGGCAATCCAGCCGGAGCGCAAGACATCGGCAACCGCTGCGATGGTGGCTTCGTCGATGGTGGGTTTGGCAAACGGCAGGAATGGTTGTTGACTCGGTTGTTGGCTCATATTGGTAGTGAAATCCGATGTAAGTTTGGCGGAAAGTCGTGATGGAATGATCGACAGCTAATTTGTGTATATATATATAGGACTCAGCTACGGGTTAGCAGGACGACGCCGACAATGATGATGCCGATTGCCAGCAGGCGCTGAGCCGAGATCGCTTCGCCCAGAAAATACCAGGCGCCAATTGCGCTGATGATATAGCCCATCGATAGCATCGGATAGGCAATCGTGACGTCGACCCGCGACAGGCCGATGATCCAGACCATTACCGAGATGACATAGCAGGTCAGGCCGCCCAGGATCGGCAACTGGGTGGCCAGCTTGAGACCGATGGCAAGCCAGTTTTGCGGTGTTAGGTGGATCGCGCCGACCGCGTTGGTGCCAGCCTTGAGCAGAAGCTGGGCCACGGCGTTAAGGCAGACGCCGGCAAGGATGAAGGCAAAGGTGGTGATGTTCATGTGTATGGCTAGTTAATATGGTGCTGTTGGTACCGCCGGCGATTCGGCTGGCGGCGGTTCCGTCACCGGGGCGGCTGGCGTTGCCGGCGCGCTGGCGGGAATTCCCTGGTTGGTCACGACCACGCGGCGCGGATCCTGGCCGATGACCCGCATCGGCACCCCGCGTTGTTCCAGTTCGCGGTAATTTTCCGGCCGGATGATGGCGATGTCTTTTATGCCCGCAGCATGATCGGCCGTCCATTTGACGACAAATGCATCAATCGTCGGAATCCACAGCTGCGGTTGCTGGCCGATGCCGAATTCCAGCTCATCCATATGCTGCACCATGGTCATGGTGCGGCGCAGGTAGAACGGCAGAGCCTGCTCGTACTTGCCGACCACGTAAAGCGTGGTTTGCGGCGTCATTTCGGCGTTGATGGCAGGCACCAGGTCGATCCCGGCTGAATAACGTCCTTGCGGATCGTGCCCATACATCAGCAACTGGCCGCCGATGAAACCGCTGGCGGCAAGGGCGACGATGGCCCATTCCCGTTGCCGGCGCACCAGCAGCAACGCCGCGATGGCGCCGACGAAGCCGACCACGGAGGCGGCGAAAACCCAAGGCACGTGCGCCTGCAACAATGGCACGGAATAAGCGTCCTTGGCCAGCGTCGGAATTTTCCAGGACAAAGCCAGGCCGGCGATGGCCGGCAGCAGCAGCAACAGCGCCGAGACTTGCACCGACTTGTTGCTGGCGTTATCCAGCTGGCAGGCAATCAGCAGCGCCAGCGCCGGGAAGATCGGCAGGATGTACGACGGCAGCTTGGAGTCGGAAATGCTGAAGAAGACGAAAATGAATATGCTCCAGATCAGCAGCATTTTTTTCGGCTGGAAGCCGGACGCTGCGCTGCGTTCGCGCGCGCCGTTCCACAAACTTTGGAACAAGACGCCAAGCCAGGGCACGATGCCCAGAATCAGGATCGGGATGAAGTAATACGGCGGGCCGTAGCGGTTATGGATTTTGCTGGTGAAGCGCTGGAATTGTTCGTGGATAAAGAAGAACTGCGGAAATTCAGGGTTTTTCAGCGAAATCAGCACGAACCACGGTGTGGTGATGACAAAGAACAGGATCAGGCCCAACACCAGATGCAGGCGCTTCCAGATCGGCCAGTCGCGTGAAAACAGGGTGTACAGCACCAGCACCGCACCCGGCAAGACCAGGCCGATCAAACCTTTCGACAGTACCGCCAGCGCCATGCCGGCCCAGCACAGCAGCATCCAGTTGCGTTGTTCGCTATGGCTGATGTCGCTGCGCTGCGCCAGCAGCAGGGCGCACAATGCGATCGTCATCATGCCAGACAAGCCCATGTCCAGCGTATTGATGTGGCCCAGCCCGGCCCACAGGAAGCTGGAGCCAAGCACCAGCGCTGCATAGAAGCCGATGCGCGGGGAGAAAATACGGGTTCCGGTGAATGCAACCAATACCACGCCCAGCAAGCCGCACAAACCAGTCCACAGGCGCGCCTGCCATTCGCCCAGCCCGAACAACTCGAAGGTGAGGGCGTTCATCCAGGTTTGCAGCGGTGGTTTTTCGAAATATTTGAGGCCGTTCAAGCGCAAGGTGATCCAATCGCCGGTGGCCACCATTTCACGCGCCATTTCGGCATAACGACCTTCATCGGTCGGCACCAGCGTGCGGGCGCCGAGCATGTAACACCAGATGATGCAGAACAAGAGAAACAGCAGCCAGACGAAAGTTTTTGATTTATGCAATTCACGCATCTTGGGCGGTTTCCTTGTCGGTATTGAAAATCAGGGCCAGCGCGACTTTGCGTCCCTCGGCCATCAGAATATTGTAAGTGCGGCAGGCGGCCTGATTGTCCATGCACTCGACGCCGATGCGACGCGAGGTCAGCACGGTGGTCAGTTTCGGGTGGACAAAGCGCTGGCGCTGGCCGGTGCCGAGAATCACGACATCGGGCCCGGTGCTGTCGATGTGAGCAAAATGTTCAGCATGGAGCGCGTCGAAATCGCTGACCGGCCACGGCACCGGCGCCGCTTCCGGCAGCACCAGCAGGCTATGTTCGTAGCGCACCGCATTGATTTCCACGCCCTTGTCGTCGTAGGCGGTGACTGTCTGATACTGTTGAGTCGGGGTGGTATGTAGCTTCATTGCATTGTCTTTACACGTTGTTTGCACGTTGTGGAGAAAATCCTATCCAAGAATAATTAGCAAAACCACAGGATAGACCGCAGCCGCTGTGCAAATTTCCGAAAAATGGAAAATAAAGTGCTGCATTGTAGCGTTTTCCGTAGACAAACTTGCGGTATCGATTGATAAAACCTCACGCTTTCGGCAGAATGGGTGGTTCTGGCGGTTATTTGTGCACCGCCGAAAAGCTGTCTGAAAAGTCGTGAAATAGCTTGGAGCGCCCTTACAAGGGGCTGTTGCAGGCATTTGCTGCGGCGCACGTACTCAAGTGTGACGAAAGTGTGACGAAGGGGGGACGACTCCGCAATTTTCCAGACAGCTTTTTAAAACTGAATAATGTTGCGTAAAATACAAGGATTGTGCTGTGCGACCGATTCAAAAATCGAAAAAACTGGATGACGTTTGTTATGACATTCGCGGCCCCGTGCTGGAGAAGGCGCGGCAAATGGAAGAAGAAGGTCATAAGATCATCAAGCTGAACATCGGCAACCTGGCCGTGTTCGGTTTCGAGCCGCCCGATGAAATCGTGCAGGACATGATCCTCAATATGGGCAACGCTTCCGGCTATACCGATTCCAAAGGCATGTTTGCGCCGCGCAAATCGGTGATGCATTATTGCCAGCAAAAGAAGATCCAGGGCGTCACGATTGACGATATCTATCTGGGCAATGGCGCTTCGGAACTGATCGTGATGAGCATGAACGCCTTGCTCAACACCGGCGATGAAGTGCTGGTGCCAGCGCCAGACTATCCGCTCTGGACTGCAGCGGTCAGCCTGTCCGGCGGGACGCCACGGCATTACATCTGCGACGAGCAAGCCGGCTGGTTTCCTGATATCGAAGATATCAAAAAGAAAATCAACTCGAATACCCGCGCGATTGTCGTCATCAATCCGAATAATCCGACCGGCGCCTTGTATCCGGTGGAGTTGCTGCAACAGATCGTCGATCTGGCGCGCGAGCATCAACTGATCATTTTTGCCGACGAAATCTACGACAAAGTTTTGTACGACGGCGAGACCCATACTTCGCTGGCCTCGCTGGCTGACGACGTGCTGTTCATCACCTTCAATGGTTTGTCGAAAAACTATCGCTCCTGCGGCTACCGCGCCGGCTGGATGGTGGTGTCGGGCGAGAAAAAACACGCCAAGGGTTATATCGAAGGTCTGAACATGCTGGCGTCGATGCGCCTGTGCGCCAATGCGCCGGGCCAGTATGCGATCCAGACCGCGCTGGGCGGCTACCAGAGCATCAACGATCTGGTCGCGCCGCAAGGCCGTTTGACGCGTCAACGCGATATGGCTTACAAATTACTGACCGATATTCCAGGTGTCACCTGCGTCAAGCCGAAGGCCGCGCTGTACATGTTTCCGCGTCTTGATCCCAAGATGTACCCGATCACGGACGATCAGGATTTCGCCTATGAATTGTTGGCGGAGCAGCGGGTATTGATCGTCCAGGGCACCGGCTTCAACTGCCCGACGCCGGACCATTTCCGCGTGGTGTTCTTGCCGAATACCGATGACCTGGCCGATTCGATGGGGCGCATCGCCAGTTTCCTCGAAGGTTATCGGCGCCGCCATGGCACGGCTTAATTAAGTACACGGTATTAAGTACTCGGTAGATTTTTTAAACCCGCCGGTCTGGTGTCGCAGCCAGCCCGGCATCAGCAGATTTTTTTACAGACAGCAGAGATCATGAAATCCATCAAGGTAGGTTTGCTTGGCATAGGTACGGTCGGTTCCGGCACGTTCAACGTATTGAAGCGCAATCAGCAAGAGATTGCAGCGCGCGCGGGGAGAGCTATTGAAATTACGATGGTGGCCGATCTCGATGTCGAGCGCGCCAAACAACTGACCAGCGGCGAAGTCACCGTAGTCAACGACGCCAAGCTGGTAGTCAATAATCCCGATATCGATATCGTCATCGAATTGATCGGTGGTTACGGTATCGCCAAGGATCTGGTATTGCAGGCGATTGCCAATGGCAAGCATGTGGTCACCGCCAACAAGGCGTTGATTGCAATGCATGGCAACGAGATTTTCAAGGCGGCGCAAGAAAAGGGCGTGATCGTCGCGTTTGAAGCGGCAGTGGCTGGCGGCATTCCTATCATCAAAGCCTTGCGCGAAGGTTTGACTGCCAACAGCATCCAATGGATCGCCGGCATCATCAATGGCACCACTAATTTCATCCTGTCCGAAATGCGCGACAAGGGGCTCGACTTCGACGTCGTGCTGAAAGAAGCGCAACGGCTGGGATACGCCGAAGCCGATCCTACCTTCGATATCGAAGGAGTGGACGCCGCCCATAAGCTGACCATCATGGCCTCGATCGCGTTCGGCATTCCGGTGCAGTTCGCCAAGGCGCATGTGGAGGGCATCACCAAGTTGCAGGCTACCGATATCCGCTATGCCGAACAGCTGGGCTACCGCATCAAGCTGCTCGGCATCACCAAGCGTACTGCGGGCGGCATCGAGCTGCGCGTGCATCCGACCTTGATTCCGAGCGCGCGCCTGATCGCCAATGTTGAAGGCGCCATGAACGCCGTGCTGGTGCGCGGTGATGCTGTCGGCGATACGCTGTACTACGGCAAAGGCGCCGGCGCCGAACCGACTGCTTCAGCGGTGATTGCGGACCTGGTCGATATCACGCGCCTGGCGACAGCCGATCCTGAACATCGGGTACCGCATCTGGCGTTCCAGCCGAACGCCATGGCGGATACGCCGATTCTGCCGATGGCGGAAATCACCACCAGCTATTATCTGCGCATGCATGTCGCTGATCAGTCCGGCGTGCTGGCGGATGTCACGCGGATTCTGGCCGACTCGTCGATTTCGATCGACGCCATGCTGCAGAAAGAACCGGCTGCCGGCGAGACCCAGACGGATATCATCATGCTGACGCACCAGACGCAGGAAAAGAATGTCGAAGCGGCGATTGCAAAGATCGAAGCCTTGGCTACCGTGGTCGGCACAGTGACCAAGATTCGGTTGGAAGAATTGGGCTAAACGATAGTAGCGATTGTTTGACGACTTTGAGCGTGAGCTCTGACGCAAAAAGCGCAGCAGATAAATAATCTGCTGCGCTTTTTTGTTTCGACTACCTCAGAAAATATTAAACGGCATATTTATCACCAGGCGGTAGATATTGTTGCTGGGGTCCGAGTAGTGCGAGGTGGCGTGGTGATGCATCAGAGTCAGGTTGATGCTGCTGCCTTTCAGCCTGCCAGCCTGGATCACATAAGTCGGGATCATGCCTATTTCCCAATGTTTGCCATGCACGGCTTCGCCATTTTTCCAGTACAGCCCGTACAAGCTGCTGGCGGGGCCAGCATAGCTTGCGGCCGTGGCCGAGGCGTCGGCGCCCCAGCCTTGCACCAGCCAGCTCATGATTCTTAAGCCTGGCAGACCGTAGTTGCCAAGGTCGACCGTGTGCCGCAACTGCAGCGATTGTTCACCGGGGGCGTTGTAATCGACGTTCATCGAGTTGCTCAGGAAATCGCCTGCGCCTTCTCCAACATAGTCGAAGAATTGTTTGCCTTGGATTTTCTGATAGGCCAGCATCACCGTATGTGCCCGGTGCTGCGCACTGAGCGCCACACTATAGGCGTTGGTGTTGATGGTTCCTTGTAGGCTGCGGCCTTGGTTGCGGGTGGCGTAATAGTTCAACTGGCCGCTCCAGCGTATGGATTTGGCGTCGCCTATGCTATGCGAGAGGCCGGAATAGTACTGGGTCCACACATCGTCAGCGCGGCTGGCGTACAGAGAAAATCTGGTGTCCGGGCTGTAGTTGTAGTCGCCTCCCAGATAGCTGAAGCGCTTGAATTCCGTGTCTCCATAGGCGCTGCTCAATGATCGCAGTCGGGTTTGCTCGCGCGGCTGGGTTTTGGTAACGCTGCCGGCAGCAAGATTGAGGCCGGCGAACTCTGCGCCGCTTATGGTTGTGCCCAGAAAGCTTGGTGGCAGGGCGCGATTGTCGTGCGGCTCCAGAAACGGGTTGTGGATTATTTGCGCGCCGGTTTTCAGCACGGTGTTTGAGACACGCGCTTTGATGTCATACAGTCCAAAGTAGGTCCACGCCGCCTGGTTGCCGCCGCCGCCATTGGGATCGACGTGCACCATATTACCGATGCCATTGCCGCCATTGAGTTTCAGTGCGCTGAACAGTCCGGCATCGGCGCCAAAACCGACGGCGCCGGTGCTAAAGCCGGATTCAAAATTCAGTTGGGAGCCTAGTACCCACGCATTGCGTGTGTTGAGAGCCTGGGTTTCCAGATGATCGCTATAACTGCGCAACAAGAATTTCAGATGACTACCGGCAAACAGGCCCTTGCTGTCCGATTGCTGTGCCGTTGCCACCGACTGTGCCGGCGCCGAATGAGTTTGATCGATAGCTTCGCCATCAATCACTCCGTGTTGGCCGTGTTCTTCAAGCTTGCCTGTCGGGCGGGCATGTGCTGCTGCAGTTGTTGCCGAAGTTGCTGTTGCGTGGCCGTCCGGTGCGTCAGCGTTTGCTGCATGGGCGCTCATCAGCGCGACGGTTAATAGCGGCGTAAGCGGCCTCAGCGGCCTCAGATAACGCGCTGCATCTCGGACTTTCAATATAGTCTCCTCGCACTCAAGCTGGACCAGAACCAGGTCGCAGATAAGATGAATATTATTTATTTGTCATCAATTCAGGCGGCGATATTACACAGAGTTGTTTGTTATTGCAATATTGATAATTATCGTCACCTGTGAGATCAGGTGGAGGCGGGTGATGTACTTTTGGAGTGAAGGCTGCAGAAACCCTGTTTCTGCAGCGTCAAAGCCGGCGGCGCAGCTCTTATTCGAGGTTTTGCACTTGCTCGCGCATCTGGTCGATCAGCAGCTTCAATTCCATGGAGGCGTCAGCCAGTTCCTTGATAGCGGCCTTGGAGCCAACCGTATTCGCTTCACGATTCAGTTCCTGCATCATGAAATCGAGGCGCTTGCCGACCTGGCCGCCTTTTTTCAGGATGTGGCGGGTTTCGCTCAGGTGGGCCGCCAGTCTCGACAATTCTTCAGCAATGTCGATGCGGATGCCGTACAGCGTGACTTCCTGACGCACCCGATCCAGCGCTTCTTCGCGCGACAGGTTGGAGTTGCTGGCGTCCTGTTGCGCCAGGCCCAGCGCTTCCTGCATGCGCTCCGTGGCTTTTTGCTGGAATTGCGCAACCACCTGCGGCACCAGTGGTGTAATCCTTTGCACAATGACTTCCATGGCGTCGATGCGGGCGATCAAGGTGGCTTGCAGCGCCGCGCCCTCGCGGGCACGCGAATCGACAAACGCCTCCAGGGTTGCGCTCATGGTGGCCTGGATGTCGGCCTGCAACGTGTCCTGGCTGATCACCGCTTCTTCGATCACGCCCGGCCAACGCAGCAATTCATTGACGGTGAGCGGCGGCGCCTCGATGAATTGCTGGCGCACCGCGCTTTGCATATCGGCCAGCGAAGCCAGCAGCGTCATGTTCAAGGCTTGCGATGCGCCGGAGGCGGTCTTGCGTCCGAAACTCAGGCGGCATTCAACTTTGCCGCGCGCAATGCGGCCGATAATGGCTTCGCGCAGCGCCGGTTCGAGCGAGCGCAAGTCGTCGTTGATGCGGAATTGCAGATCGAGAAAGCGCGAATTGACGCTCTTGATTTCGATGGTAATCGTGCCCGCTGCCGTTTCGCGGTTGTTGACCGCATAACCTGTCATGCTACAGATAGTCAAAATGCTGTCCTTTGTTTCTGGGTTGCAAGGGTTTTTCTTTACAAGTCAGCGATTTATCAAGACAATCCTCACACTGTTCACTAAGGTAGGATCGCATGGCCGCGCAAAACAATGCACCATTGCCTGACGGGCTAAAAATTGCTGGATACCGCATTGTAAAGAAGATTGCTTCTGGCGGGTTCAGTATTGTCTATCTGGCATACGACGAGGATGGCAACGCAGTCGCCATCAAGGAATATCTGCCGAGTTCATTGGCATTACGTCAATGGGGCGAACTGGCGCCGGCAATCTCGCCGGAAAACCTGCCGACCTTCCGGATCGGCCTAAAGTGCTTTTTTGAGGAAGGCCGCGCGTTGGCGCGCATCTCGCACCCGAACGTGGTCAGCGTGATCAATTTCTTCCGCGCCAATGAAACGGTGTACATGGTGATGGCCTACGAATCGGGGCGCTCGCTGCAAGAGCACATCCTGCGCCGTCGCGATAAGGGGGAAAAGCCGCTGGTATCGGAAAAATTCATCCGCAAGATGTTCCGTCATGTGATGAATGGCCTGCGCGAAGTGCATACGCATAAACTGCTGCATCTGGACTTGAAGCCGGCAAATATCTATTTGCGGGCTGACGGCACGCCGATTTTGCTGGATTTCGGCGCCGCCCGCCAAACCTTGCGTTCCGATTCGCCTAAGCTGTATCCAATGTACACGCCGGGTTTCGCCCCGGCCGAATTGTATGAGCGTAATGGCAATCTTGGGCCTTGGACCGACATCTATAGCATCGGCGCTTCGATTTTCGCTTGCATGGTCGGGGCGCCGCCGCAGCCGGTGGATCAGCGCAAGGTCAACGACAAGATGGAAGGTCATTTCCGCAAACTGGAAGGCTTGTATTCGCCGGAATTGATCCAGGTGGTGCGCTGGTGCCTGATGATCGATCCGCTGCAGCGGCCGCAAAGCGTGTTCGCGGTGCAGCGCGCTTTGATGGAGCCGGTGCAGGAAGAAGAGGTGAGCGTGCGCGATATGGTTACGCGCAAGATACGCAGCGTCTTTTTCACGCATATCCAGTTCCGTCGCAAAGCCGAGAGCAACCCGGATACGACGATCCAGGAAAACACCCAATAGTGCCCAATAGCAAGCGCTAGTGCGCCGCTTCATTGCCCCCAGTTTTTAGCTGTATTTTTAGTAAGAATTACACATAGTCATGCGATTTTCTGTTTATCAAGAAAGCCATATCGGCGGCCGCAAGGTGAATCAAGACCGGATGGGTTATAGCTTCACGCGTGACGCCTTGCTGCTGTTGCTGACCGATGGCATGGGCGGTCACCTGCATGGCGAGATCGCCGCCAACATCGCGATGCAAACCATCGGGTCCTTGTTCCAGAAAAATGCCCAGCCGTATATCAAGAAGCCTGAGCGGTTTCTGGAAGACGCTTTTTACGCTGCGCACATGGAAATCCATCGTTACCGGGAAGTGCATAAACTCTCGGAAACCCCGCGCACCACAGTGGTCGCCTGCCTGATCCAGCACAACAGCGCATTCTGGGCGCACTGCGGCGATTCGCGCCTGTACTGGATGCGTAACGGCCAGATCCTGGCGCGCACCCGCGATCACTCGCGCATCGAGAGCCTGATTGCCCAGGGCAAAGCCGATCCTTCCGAGCGCGCAACCCATCCGGATCGCAACAAGCTATTCAATTGCCTTGGCGCGACCAATATGCCCATCGTCGAACTGTCGCGCCGTGTCAGCCTGCAGGCCGGTGATGTCATGCTCCTGTGTTCGGACGGCTTGTGGTCGATGCTGCCCGATCATGTCCTGGCGCAGCGTCTGCAAACCAGCACCATCGTGCGGGCGGTGCCGGAACTGGTGAATAACGCGCTAGGGATTGCCGGTAAAACCAGCGATAATATTACCGCTTTGGCAATGGCCTGGGGCAGCGACCCGAACCTAGACGATCCATCCAGTTCGATCGTTACCCATACGCTGCCGATTGGCAGCCTGACCACCACCATCCAGGCGCCGCGACTGGGCGCGACAGATGCGCCAGACGGCTTCAGCGACGCCGATATCGAACAGGCGATCGCGGAAATCCGTGGCGCTATTGAAAAGAATATCTAAGGAGTTACATGTTACCTATCACCCGTCCTAGCGGACGCGCCGCCGATGCTTTGCGCACGGTGCGCCTGACCCGCAATTACACCAAGCACGCCGAAGGTTCGGTGCTGGTTGAATTCGGCGACACCAAAGTTATTTGTACCGCCAGCCTGGAAGAAAAGGTGCCAGGTTTTCTGAAGGGCAAAGGACAAGGCTGGCTGACCGCCGAATACGGCATGCTGCCGCGTTCCACCAATACCCGCATGGACCGCGAAGCGGCGCGCGGCAAGCAATCCGGGCGCACCCAGGAAATCCAGCGGCTGATCGGCCGTTCACTGCGGGCTGCATTCGATTTGCAGGCTTTCGGCGAGCGCACCTTGCATCTCGATTGCGACGTGATCCAGGCTGACGGCGGTACCCGCACCGCAGCGATTACCGGCGCCATGGTGGCAGCCTACGACGCATTTGTACAACTGCTGGAACGCAAGGCGATCGCCGCGATTCCTCTGAAACACTTTGTGGCGGCGATCTCGGTCGGCGTCTATCAGGGCACGCCGGTGCTGGACCTGGACTATGTCGAGGATTCCGGCTGTGATACCGATATGAACGTGGTGATGGCCGATACCGGCCATTTCATTGAGGTGCAGGGCACAGCGGAAGGCGTAGCGTTCGACCGTCCTACCTTGAATAGCCTGCTGGATCTGGCGCAGGGCGGGATCAGCGAGCTGATCCAGTTGCAAAAGCAAGCCTTGGGTTTGGCTGAATAGGTTCGGCTGAATAAGTTTGGCTGAATTCGTGCAGAGGTAGGGGGTGGGCACAAAAACCTGCCCGCCCTGCGTTCACGTCATCGATGGCGGGCGCGCAAGCGATATAATCCGGTCTATGTATATCGATTCCCACTGCCATATCAATTTTCCGGAGCTGTCCGCCAGGATGCCGGAAATACTCGCCAAGATGGCGCAAAACCAGGTTACCCATGCGCTGTGCGTATCGGTCGATTTGCCCGATTTCCCGCAAGTGCTGGAACTGGCCAAGACCTATCCGCATATCTACGCCTCGGTCGGCGTGCACCCCGATTATGAAGACACGCCCGAGCCCAGCGTCGATGATCTGATTCGTCTTTCCGATCATCCGAAAATCATCGCCATCGGCGAAACCGGCCTCGATTATTATCGCTTGCAGGGCGACCTGGAATGGCAGCGTGAACGTTTCCGGCGCCACATCCGGGCTTCGCGCGCAACCGGCAAGCCCTTGATCATCCATACCCGCGCCGCCTCCGCAGACACCATCCGCATCATGCAGGAAGAGGGCGCCGGCACCGATGCCGGTGGCGCCGGCGGCGTGATGCATTGTTTTACCGAATCGCTGGAAGTCGCCCAGGCGGCGATGGCGATGGGTTTTTATATTTCGTTTTCCGGCATCGTCACTTTCAAGAGCGCCAAGGAGTTGCAGGCTGTGGCCTTGGCCGTGCCCTTGAGCAGCACCTTGATTGAAACCGATTCGCCGTATCTGGCGCCGGTGCCGCATCGCGGCAAGATGAATGAACCGGGATGGGTCATGCATGTGGGCGAATTCCTGGCGAATCTGAAGGGGGTGCCGGCGGCCGAGGTGGCGCAGCAGACTACCGATAATTTTTTCAATTTATTCAAACTGGCAAAGGATCAGGCGCATGCTTAACTCATTTAATCGCATGATTAATCGCATGAATAGTCATTCGCGATTTTCAGCGTTTTTGTTGCTGCTGCTGGCGCTGGCCTGTTTGCCATCGGTGAGCCACGCAAGCAATGCCGACGCCTTTGCCAAAGCAGTACAGCTGGACGACGAGCGTGGCATGAAGGCACTGCTGGCAGCTGGCGTTGATCCGAATCAGGTGGTGCAAAAGCAGCGTGGCGAAACCGGCCTGATGCTGGCTGAGCACGAGGATTCAAAGAAAGTCTTTAATGTCTTGCTCAACGCGCGCGGCATCGATCTCAACCTGCGTGCGCGCAACGGCGACACGGCATTGATGATTGCCTCCTACAAGGGCGACGTGGCGGCAGTCAAAGCCTTGCTGGACAAGGAAGCTGAGCCTAACAACACTGGCTGGACGGCGCTGCATTACGCCGCCGCGATCGGCAACGATCAAATCGTACAGATGCTGCTGGACGCCTCGGCCTACATCGACGCCGGTTCACCCAACCATACGACGCCGATCATGATGGCTGCGCGCGCCGGCAAAATCCTGACCGTCAAGCTGCTGCTCGACAGCGGCGCCGACGCCACCTTGAAAAACGATCTCGGCATGACGGCCATCGATCTCGCCAAGAAATTCGAGCACGACGATATTGCCGAAGGCTTGACGCATCGCCTCAAGCAGGCCGGCAAGCTGTAATTCCCACAGTCGGCTTCAAGTAAGGATGTGCGGCCCCACATCCTTGATATCTTTAGTACCGGTCAGCGCCATGCTGACATCGAGTTCCTGCTGCAGGATTTGCAGCATCTTGGTGACGCCGGCTTCCCCCATTGCTCCCAGGCTGTACAGGAAAGCACGGCCGATCATGGTGCCTTTGGCGCCCAAGGCAACCGCTTTCAGGACGTCCTGGCCACTGCGGATACCGCCGTCCATCCAGACTTCAATCTGATCGCCCACCGCATCGACAATTGCTGGCAGCGCCGAGATCGACGATACGGCGCCATCCAATTGGCGGCCGCCATGATTGCTGACGACGATGGCGTCAGCGCCGGTAGTGGCGGCGATCTTGGCGTCTTCAACGTCCAGTATCCCTTTCAGGATCAGCTTGCCGCCCCATTGTTCCTTGATCCAGGCGATGTCGTCCCAGCATAGTGTGGGATCGAACTGGCTGGCGGTCCATTTGCTCAAGGTGACGACGCCATCGGCGCCGGAGACGTGGCCGGCGAGGTTGCCGAATGACTTGCGGCCGCCGAGTGCGCGCATGGCCCAGCCGGGTTTTGTGGCTAGATCGAGCAGGTTGGCCAGCGTCATTTTCGGCGGCACCGACATGCCGTTTTTCAGATCCTTGTGACGCTGGCCGAGGATTTGCAAATCCAGCGTCAGCACCAGCGCCGAACACTTGGCGGCCTTGGCGCGTTCAATCAGCGATTTGATAAAGCCGCGGTCGCGCATCACATACAACTGAAACCAGAACGGTTTGCTGGTGACGCTGGCGACGTCTTCGATCGAGCAGATGCTCATGGTCGACAGGGTAAACGGGATGCCGAATTTTTCGGCGGCGATGGCGCCCAGCATTTCGCCGTTGGCCCATTGCATGCCGGTCAGGCCGGTCGGCGCAATCGCTACCGGCATCGTCACATCGTGGCCGATCATGCTGCTGCGAGTGGAGCGCTGGTCGACATTAATGGCTACCCGCTGGCGCAAATGCATGGCGGCCAGATCGCTGCTGTTGGCGCGGTAGGTCGATTCGGTATACGAGCCGCTGTCGGCGTAGTCGTAAAACGCTTTCGGTACACGTTTCTTGGCCAGCAGGCGCAAGTCTTCAACGCAGGTGATGACAGACATAGGATTCTCTTGGTTGCATGAATGGCACTATATTAGATGAAAACAACGCCGGCATAGAGGAAATCTATTAATGTCTGGCGTGAAGCATTTTCAAGCAAAATGGTCAAATGATGATCTCGCCGCCCCTCAACAATGCATCAATGCATCAATGATTCAGCGGATTTGTGCCAGCAACTCCTGCGCTGCCTGCTTGCCGCTGCGTACCGCCGATTCCAGCGTCGCCGGATAGTCGCTGGCGGTGTAGTCGCCGGCCAGCAGCAATTTGCCGAGGCCAGTGTCGTTGGCCGGCCGCGCCAGGCCCGGAGTGCAGGCGAAGGTGGCGCGTTTTTCTGAAATGACCTGGGTCCAGGATGGCGCCGCCAATTGGGGTTGTTTGAAGGCCGCAGCCAGTTGGGCCGCGACCGCATTCGCCAAGGCTTGATGGCCGGCTTGTATGGCCTCGGATGAGGCACTGATGACAACCGCCAGCAAGCCGGCCTGGGCCGGATCGAGCTGGCCGCGATCGAATACGAACTGGCCCCAGGCCGCTGTGCCGCCAGCGTTTTCCGGATCGTCGACCAGGGCGAAGAATGGTTGCGGCAGGCGCGTGCTGCTTGCATATTGCAGGAAGCAGGTAGTAATCGGCTCGTATTCAAAAGCGCGCAATGAGTTCAGTAAAGGCGTCAGCAACGGCGCCAGCTGCGGAGCATCGGTGCAGCCGTCCAATAGCGTCGCTGCGGCTTCGGGCGGCGTGGCGATCACGACGGCGTCGAAATCCAGGCTGGCGTCGCTGGTTTGCAAGCGCCATGACTCGCCGTGGCGGCGCAATTGCTTGACGCTGCTGCCGGATTCGACGTTGCCGCCGCGTTCTTCGATGAATGCGGCGGCCCGTTGCGGAAACAGGCTGCTCAGGTCGAGGCGCGGCAACAGCATGTCCGAAGCCCTTCTGCGAGCGCCCAGGCTATCGCGCAGCACGGCCAGGAAAACCTGGGCTGAAGCGTGCTCCGGCCGGGTATTCAGTGCGGCGATGCAGAGCGGACGCCACATCAGCTGGATCAAGCGCTCGGTCTGGTCGAAGCGTTCCAGCAAGGTGCTGACGCTGCAATCGTCATGCAGTTGCCAGCCCATCCAGCGCGCCGCCGACGAAAAGCGCGCCAGCGCCAGTTTGTCCTGGCGCTCGAGGCCGCGCGCGCGCCATAGCGCCACCAGCAAATGCAACGGCGCCGGCAAGCGCGGCGTCACAAAAGTCATGCCGCCACTATCTGCCGGATAACACATTTGCAAAGGCAGGCGCAGCATGGCGCTGGCCGGATCGATACCGACCTTGCGCATCATCTGCAGCGTCTGGCTGTAGGCGCCCAGCAGGATGTGCTGGCCGTTATCCAGTATGGTTTCGTTGATGTCGACGCGCCGGGCCCGGCCGCCGAGCTGGCGGCTGGCTTCAAACAAGGTAACCTGATGACCGGCCTGCGTCAGTTCGACGGCGGCGCTGCAGCCGGCCCAGCCGGCGCCGATCACCGCGATATGTTGTGCTTCTGCGGCCATTTCAGCGGCGCGCAAAGAAAAGTAATCGAATGACCGATGGCATGACTTTAACCGCGCACATAGGTCTTCCACGCCAGCCACAATTTACGGATGGGCGTGAGCGAAATGCGTTGATTCAATACATGGAAACCGTCGCGTTCGATCTCGTTCAGCAAGGCCCGGTAGATGGCAGCCATCATCAGGCCGGGACGCTGTGCGCGCCGGTCTTGTTTAGGCAGCAGGGCAAAGGCGTCATCGTAGGCTTGCTGGGCACGCGCCACCTGGAAGCGCATCAGATTGACAAAATTCTCGCTATGACGCGCGTTCAGGATATCGGCGGCGGTGACGTTGAACTGCTGCAGTTCATTGACCGGCAGGTAGATGCGGCCCTTGCGGCCATCCTCGCCGACGTCGCGGATGATGTTGGTCAGCTGGAATGCGAGACCGAGCTTTTCGGCGAACTGCAAGGTCTGCGCCTGAGTCACGCCGAAGATGCTGGCCGACAGGATGCCGACTACGCCAGCCACGTGCCAGCAATATTGCTTCAGGCCTGGATAGTCCAGGTAACGGGTCTGGTTCAGATCCATTTCCATGCCGTCGACAATTGCTTGCAGATGCTTGCCGTCTAGCCCGTACGGCTGCAGATGCGGCTGCAGGGCCAGGGTCACCGGATGGGATGGATTGCCGGCCAACATGGCGGCGATTTCCTTGCGCCACCACATCAGTTTGCTGCGCGCCACGCTTTCATCGGTGCATTCGTCGACCGTATCGTCCACCTCGCGGCAGAAGGCGTACAGCGCAGTGATGGCGCGGCGGCGTTCTACCGGCAGGAACAGGAAGCTGTAATAAAAACTGGAGCCGCTCTGAGCGGCTTTTTGCTGGCAGTAATCGTCTGGGGACATGGATATGGGTAGCGGCTTAAAAAACAGCTTAAAAAACAATTTGCCCGAAGTATACGTAAGAAATGTGGAAATACAGAAAGGGTTTGTTGGGTTTATTGATTTTTATGGGCTTATTTGCCAGCTCACATACTGGCTCACTACATGCGCCAGGCGCGCCAGAGCAGCAGCAACCAGTCGCCTTTACCTAGTTTCGGGCGCTGGCGGAACATATCGTAATCCGCCGCATCCAGCATTTCCATGATGCGCAAGCCGCCCTGTATCACCAGCCGCAATTCCCAGCCGATCCGACCCGGCAGTCTCAGCGCCAGCGCCTGGGCGCCGATCATCATGCCGCGCGCACGTTGCACCTCGAACTGCATCAGGCGGCGCCAGGCATGATCCACCGTGCCGCTGGCAAGCTGCGCCTGCGATACGCCGAAACGCTGCAAATCTTCCAGCGGCAGATAAATCCTGGCCTTGTCCCAGTCGATCGCCACGTCCTGCCAAAAATTAATCAGTTGCAGTGCCGAGCAGATGGCGTCCGAATCCCGCAGGTTTTCCGCGGTCGCTGCACCATACAGATGCAGCATCAGGATGCCGACCGGATTGGCTGAGCGCCGGCAATAATCGAGCAGGTCGGCAAACTGGCTGTAGCGGGTGGTGACTACGTCCTGTTTGAAGGCGGATAGCAAATCTCGAAACGGTGTCAGCGGCAACTGGTGCTCAACAATCACCTGTTCCAGTGTTTGAAACAAGCTGCTTTCCGCGGCTTGCTTATGTTCTATTCTGTCTAATGCTGCTTCATATGCGTGCAGTGCGCGCAAGCGTTGATCGGCGCTGGCGTCGCCTTCGTCGGCGATGTCGTCAGCGCTGCGGGCAAATGCGTAGATCGCCCTGACCGCGGGACGCAAGCTGGCTGGCAGAAGCAGTGAGGCGACTGGGAAATTTTCGTAATGATTAATTGACATTAAAAGAGTGAGAAAGAGAGAGTTTTTTTATCAAAAAAATCATTATTTGCCTCTTGTTGTCAGGCATAAAAAAGCTTTGCGCAAACTTAATCCAACGCAATTATAATAACTGACTTAAAAGTTATTAATTCTACGAAACGGCGTGTACGAAGCGGCGGTGATGCATTGCCGTCACGCCATGCTGAACGGTAGCGTGCGTTCCGGCGGCAGCCCAGAATAGTAAAGGAAAAATCGTGTCGATCCAGATAAATCCGCGTCCGGCTGCACCTGCCAAAACGCTCATGCGTGCTTCCGGTTTGTTGCTTATTTGCACATTGTTGCTGGCTGCCTGTTCCAAGCCTGTCGAAAAAGTCGAAGATATTCGTCCGGTGCGAGTGGTGGTGTTGAATCCGGCCAATGCCGACGTCACCTCCGAGTTTCCCGGCGCCGTGCAAGCCCGTTATGAATCGCAACTTGGTTTCCGGGTAGGGGGCAAGATCATTGCGCGCCAGGTCGATGTAGGTACCGTCGTCAAACGTGGCCAGGTGCTGATGCGGCTGGATCCGAAGGATTTGCAACTGGCGCAAGCGCAGGCGGTGGCCGCCGTCACCTCAGCTGCCAGCAACCGGGATACAGCCAAGGCTGACCTGAAACGCTATCAGGAGCTGCGCGACAAGAATTTTGTCAGCCAGGCGGTGCTGGAAGCGAAAGATACGGCGTTCAAGGCCGCGCAAGCTACTTACGATCAGGCTGAGGCCGCATTCAAGGGGCAGTTGAACCAGACCGCTTACGCCACGCTGGAGTCGGATGTGGACGGCGTCGTCATCGCCATCAACGCCGAGGCCGGGCAAGTGGTGGCGGCAGGCACGCCGGTGGTTAGCGTGGCGCGTCAAGGCGCTAAGGAAGTGGTGGTCGGCGCGCCAGAAAATCAAGTCGATGCGTTGCGCCGCAGCGGCGACGTGCAGGTACGTTTATGGGCCGATCCCAAGCAAGTGATCCACGGCACGGTGCGCGAGGTATCGCCGATTGCCGATCCGGTGACGCGCACCTATGCCATCAAGATTGCCATCCCGGACGATACGCCTAACGTCAAGCTGGGCATGACGGCGTACGCCAGTTTCACCAGCAAAACCAGCGACGACGCAATCAAGGTGCCGCTCACCGCGCTGTTGCGGGTACAGGACCATAGCGCGGTGTGGGCGGTCGACGGCGGCGCGGTGCGCCAGGTGGCGGTGCAGATTACCGGGCAGCATGGCAACGAAGTATGGATTCAAGGCGCCTTGCGTGGCGGCCAGCAGGTAGTTACGGCTGGCGTCAACCAATTGAAGCCGGGGCAAAAGGTCAGCATCCTGAATGCGCCGGAGGGCAGCCTGCCTGCCGCCAAATCCGCAGCCAGTCCGCCGCTGGCGTCTAATGCCGCTGCCGCCACCGCGAGCGGAGCGGCCCGATGAGCGATGAAAAAAAGACTGGTTTCAATCTGTCGCGCTGGGCGCTGGAGCATATACCGCTGACGCGTTACCTGATGGTGGTGCTGGTGATCGGCGGCATTCTCAGTTATGGCCGCCTGGGCCAGGATGAAGATCCGCCATTTACCTTCCGCGCCATGGTGGTGTCGGCGCAATGGCCGGGCGCCACCGCCTTGCAAATGGCGGATCAGGTAACCGACAAGCTGGAAAAGAAACTGCAGGAAGCCCCGCACGTCGACACCATCCGCAGCTATTCCAAGCCGGGCGAAACGCTGATCATCCTGCAACTGCAGGAATCGGCCACGCCCAAGGAAACGGTGGACGCCTGGTACCAGGTGCGCAAGAAGATCGGCGACATCAAGCTGACTCTGCCGCAAGGCGTGCTGGGGCCGTTCTTCAATGATGAGTTCGGCGAAACCTACGGCTCGATTTTCGCTGTCTCCGGCGACGGCTTCAATTATGCCGACGTCAAGGACTACGCTGATTTTGTGCGCCAGCAATTGCTGACCTTGCCGTCGGTTGCCAAGGTGGATTTGTTCGGGGTCCAGGACGAAAAAATATTCATCGAATTTTCGCAGAAAAAATTCTCGCAACTGGGGATTACGGTACAAGACATCGTCAATCAGTTGAGTGCGCAGAATGCGCTGCAGTCGACCGGCGTGCTGGCGACTGCTAGCGACAATCTGCAAATCCGCGTGAGCGGGGCGCTGGCTTCGCCCAAAGACCTGGAAAACCTGCAGTTGCGGGCTAACAACACTACTTTCAGGTTGGGCGATTTCGCTACCATCAAGCGTGAATACCAGGATCCGCCGCAAACCAAGATGCGCTTTAACCGCAAGGAAGTGATCGGGCTTGGCGTCTCGATGGCGAAGGGCGGCGACATTATCGCTTTGGGCAAGGATATGGAAAATATGACCGCCCAGATCAAGGCCAAACTGCCGGTCGGAATCGATCTGGAGCGGGTCTCGAACCAGCCGAAAATCGTCGCCGAATCCGTCAACGAATTCTTGAAAACCCTGATGGAAGCGGTATTGATCGTGCTGGCGGTGAGTTTTCTGTCACTGGGCTTTCATACCAAGCCGTTCCGCATCGACGTCCGGCCCGGCCTGGTGGTGGCGCTGACGATTCCGTTGGTGCTGGCGGTAACTTTCTTGTTCATGTATATCTTTAGCATCGATTTGCACAAGATATCGCTGGGCGCGCTGATCATCGCCCTGGGTTTGCTGGTGGACGACGCCATCATCGCGGTGGAAATGATGGTGCGCAAGATGGAGGAGGGTTTGTCGCGGCTGGAGGCGGCGACCTTTGCCTATACCTCTACCGCGATGCCGATGCTGACCGGAACCCTGATTACCGCCGCCGGCTTCTTGCCGATTGGCCTGGCAAAGTCGGCGGCCGGCGAATATACCTTTTCCATGTTTTCGGTGAATGCGCTGGCCTTGCTGATTTCCTGGCTGGTGGCAGTCTTGTTCACGCCGTACATCGGCTATCTGCTGCTGAAGGTAAAACCGGCAGCCGGCGCCGACGGTCGTCATGAATTGTTCAATACGCCTTTCTATACGCGGGTCAGAAATGCCGTCAACTGGTGTGTCGAGTGGCGCAAGACCACCATCGCCTTGACCCTGATGGTGTTTGCTTTGGGTGTATTCGGTTTCAAATTTATCGAAGAGCAGTTTTTCCCCGATTCCAGCCGGCCTGAGTTGATGATCGAGCTATGGTTGCCGGAGGGTTCTTCTTTTGCTGCAACCGAGGCCCAGGCCAAGAAATTCGAAGCCTACATTCACGCTGCGCCCGAACTGGAAAGCATGACCACCTATGTCGGCAGCGGCAGCCCGCGTTTTTATCTGCCGCTGGACCAGATCCTGCCGCAGACCAACGTGGCGCAGCTGGTGTTGCTGACCAAGGACCTGGCGTCGCGCGACGCCTTGCGCTTGCGGATTACCGAAGCGTTCAAGCATGGCTTCCCGGAAGTAAGAGGTCGTGTCAAATTATTGCCTAGCGGCCCGCCGGTACCATATGCGGTGCAGTTCCGCGTCAGCGGCACCGATGCTGCCAAGGTCAGGACGATTGCCGATCAGGTCAAGGGCGTCATGAGCGGCAATCCGAATATTATCGGCCTCAATGACAACTGGAACGAATCGGTCAAGGTACTGCGGGTAGATCTGGATCAGGACAAGTTGCGCACGCTGGGCATCGGTTCGCAGACCGTGATGCAGACCGTCAACACCCTGTTGACCGGCACCACCATCGGCCAATATCGTGAGCACGATCGTCTGATCGATATCACGGTGCGGCAACCGTTGGACGAGCGGGCCACCATCGATGCCTTGAACCAGGCCAATGTGCCGACGGCCAGCGGTAAATCGGTGCCGCTGGCGCAAATCGCCACTGTCAAACTGGTGTGGGAGCCGGGTGTGGTGTGGCGTGAATGGCGCAACTGGGCGATTACGGTGCAAGCCGATGTGATCGACGGTGTGCAGGGACCGACCGTCACCGAGCAGATCAATCCGCAGCTTGACAAGATAAGAGCGCAGCTGCCGCCTGGCTATATTATCGATGTCGCCGGCGCCGCCCACGACAGCGGCAAGGCGCAGGCTTCGATTGCCGCCAATGTGCCGCTGGTGATTTTCATTATCTTCACTTTACTAATGCTGCAATTGCATAGTTTTTCGCGTTCCTTGCTGGTGTTCCTGACCGGGCCGCTGGGTATCGCCGGCGCTGCCGCGGCATTGCTGCTGTTGCAGAGGCCGTTCGGCTTTGTTGCCCAATTGGGAGTGATCGCGCTGTTTGGCATGATCATCCGTAACTCGGTGATCCTGATCGATCAGATCGAGCACGATATCGCCAGTGGCGTGGCGCCGTGGGATGCGATTGTCGAATCGGCGGTGCGACGTTGCCGGCCGATCATGCTGACTGCGGCAGCGGCGGTGCTGGCCATGATCCCCTTGTCGCATTCAGTGTTCTGGGGACCGATGGCGGTGGCGATCATGGGTGGCTTGATCGTTGCGACCGGCTTGACCTTGCTGTTTTTACCGGCGTTGTATGCGGCCTGGTTCCGGGTGAAAAAGCCGCAATCGGGCGAGCATGCTTGACGCACGCACAATGAGCAGAAATTTGCTGTGAAAATGAGTTGATCACTCGCCATATCGGACGGCTTGCAGTAGAATAGCGGGCTGTCCAATCTTGCTGAGCAGGATTGCACTGTATTTGTTGAAATTTGTAATAAGCGCGACCGTGGCGAAATTGGTAGACGCAACAGGTTTAGGTCCTGTCGAGAGCAATCTTGTGGAGGTTCGAGTCCTCTCGGTCGCACCAGTCTGCCGGAATTTACTGGCGGCTAGCTGGATATAAAGCAAGACCAGAAGAACCCTCTGACGAGGGTTTTTTTACGTCTGCAATTTTTGCAGGCGATGGGTGGCTGGTCCGGCATACAATCGTAATTTCTTTCTGGGAATAAACATGCGTACAAAATCCTTGATGTCGATCGCATTACTTGGTGTTGCTGCAATCACGAGCAGCGCGGCGCAAGCGGCATCGGAACAAGTGGGCGAGGTGAGTACCGCATTCCGCTGGCTCGGTCGGAATGACCGAGTGGTGGTTGAGGCTTACGATGATCCCAAGGTGCAGGGCGTCACTTGTTATGTGTCGCGCGCGCGTACCGGCGGTGTCAAGGGCACGGTAGGGCTGGCAGAGGATAGGGCTGAAGCGTCGATTGCCTGTCGCCAGGTCGCCACGGTGCAGTTCAGCGCCAAGCTGCCGTTACAGGAAGATGTATTTACCGAACGCATGTCGGTGCTGTTCAAGCGCTTGCACATTGTGCGGCTGGTCGATCCCAAACGGAATACACTGGTCTATCTTACCTATTCGGATAAATTGATCGACGGCAGCCCGCAAAACAGCGTGACGGCGGTGCCGGTGCCGGCCAGCAGCCCGATTCCGCTCAAATAAGCGATTTGTTGGAGCTTATTGCAGAATAATTACGGGTTTATTACGAGAGCGGAGTGACGCGTTTTGGCGCAACCGGCTGTTTTACGTATAGAATATCGGACTTTAGCGCGACGGGGTCGGGGTCAAAATGGCAATAATTTGCTGTTTTGTTTCGCTTTTACCTCGAATTTACTCTAGTCGCACCACGGAATTTTTAATTTTTGGACGATCCACATGGCAACTGCAGTCGAAACTCTGGATAAACTTGAACGCCGCCTTACCCTCACCATCGCTCTGAGCGAAGTGCAAACCGAAGTCGAGAAGCGCCTGAAGGTTCGCGCGCGCACCGCTAAAGCGCCTGGCTTCCGCCCAGGTAAAGTGCCGATGAAGATGGTCGCTGCACAATATGGCTACCAGGTCGAAACCGAAGTGCTGAACGACAAAGTCGGCAATGCTTTCAACACCGCTGCCAACGAAAACAATCTGCGCGTTGCCGGTTACCCGAAGATCGAGCCGAAGACTAGCGAAGGCGTGGCTGAAGGCACGCTGGCATTCGATGCTACTTTCGAAATCTACCCTGAAGTCAAGATCGGCGATCTGGCCAGCGTTGAAGTCGAAAAAACCAAGGCTGAAGTCAGCGACGCTGAAATCGACAAGACCATCGACATCCTGCGCAAGCAGCGCGTGCATTACCACGTCAAGGGCGAGCAAGGCGCGCACGGCGATGGCGGCAGCGATCTGACAGCCAAGAACGGCGACCGCGTGACTGTCGATTTCGTCGGCAAGATCGACGGCGTTGAATTCCAAGGCGGCAAAGCTGATGATTACGCTTACGTACTGGGCGAAGGCCGTATGTTGCCTGAGTTCGAGAACGCGACTATCGGCTTGAAAGTCGGCGAAGCCAAGACCTTTGAACTGGCTTTCCCAGCGGATTACCACGGCAAGGACGTAGCCGGCAAGACTGCAGAATTTACCATCACGCTGAAGAAGCTGGAATGGGCGCATCTGCCGGAAGTTGATGCCGAGTTTGCAAAAACCCTGGGCATCGAAGACGGCGATCTGACAAAAATGCGCGCTGACATCAAGCTCAATCTGGAGCGTGAAGTCGGTTCCCGCGTCAAAGCGAAGAATAAAGACAGCGTGATGGATGCACTGATCAAGGTCAGCGATCTGGAAGTGCCAAAAGCGCTGGTCGAGCAAGACGTCGAGCGTCTGGTTGAAATGACCCGTCAAGACATGGCGCAGCGCGGCATGAAGGTCAACGACATGCCGTTCCCGCCAGAGCTGTTCACAGCCCAGGCTGAACGTCGCGTGCGTCTGGGTTTGATCCTGGCTGAAGTAGTCAAGGAAAACAAGCTGCAGGCAACTCCAGAGCAAGTCAAGGCCCAGGTTGAAGACTTTGCGCAAAGCTACGAAGATCCACAACAAGTCCTGAAATATTATTTCAGCGATCGTCGCCGTCTGGCTGAGGTCGAAGCTCTTGTTTTGGAAGAAAACGTCGTTAACTATGTGCTGGGCAAATCGAAAGTGACTGAAAAATCGGTCGCATTCGATGAATTAATGAGCAACAACGGGCAACAGGCTTAATCAGCTTGAATTTCAGCTGGCCTCAGGTTCAGGCGCATGCCTGGACCTGTTCGGTGGATTGATTAAGTTTTGAGCGCTCTCCATAAGGAAAAATATGACAGGCTTTGATCGTAATTCGGCACTGGATACTGACATGCTCGGCATGGTGCCTATCGTGATTGAGCAGAGTGGCCGCGGTGAGCGTTCCTACGATATTTATTCGCGTTTGCTGCGCGAGCGGGTGATTTTCCTGGTGGGTCCGGTCAACGACCAGACCGCCAACCTGATCGTGGCGCAACTGCTGTTCCTGGAAAGCGAAAATCCTGACAAGGATATTTCCTTATATATCAATTCTCCTGGCGGTTCGGTGTCTGCCGGCATGGCGATTTACGATACCATGCAGTTCATCAAGCCGGACGTTTCTACCTTGTGTACCGGCATGGCGGCTTCGATGGGTGCTTTCTTGCTGGCTGCGGGCGCCAAGGGTAAGCGCTTTTCGCTGCCCAACTCGCGCATCATGATTCATCAGCCTTTGGGCGGTGCTCAAGGGCAGGCTTCGGATATCGAAATCCAGGCGCGCGAGATTCTGTATTTGCGCGAGCGCCTGAATGGTATTCTGGCTGACAAGACCGGCAGAAGCATTGACCAGATCGGCAAGGATACGGATCGGGATAATTTCATGTCTGCAGATGCAGCTGTGGAATACGGCCTGATTGATAAAGTCCTGGCGACACGCGCTTGATTATTAAGTGATGAATAAAACGCCCGGCCCCAAAGGTACGGGCGTTTTGCTTTTCAAAAATCGTCCGAGCGTGACGAATCTGGATTTCGCGGGTAATATAAATTTTCAATGCGATTTTTCAATGCAATTCAATGCGGCGGTCCCCCTCCATAGTTTTACTTAAACTCTGCCTTTATGTCTGATAAAAAATCTTCCAGCGGCGAAAAACTGCTTTATTGTTCCTTCTGCGGCAAAAGCCAGCATGAAGTGAAAAAACTCATCGCCGGGCCATCGGTATTCATTTGTGATGAATGTATCGATCTCTGTAATGACATCATTACTGATGAAGCTTCGAACGTCGAAACGCTGGATGGTCAAAAATCGGAACTGCCGATCCCGCAAGAGATTTGCGAACTGCTTGATCAATATGTGATCGGCCAGGAACCGGCCAAGCGGATTTTGTCGGTGGCAGTGTACAACCATTACAAGCGCCTCAAGCATCTCGGCAAGAAGGATGACATCGAACTGGCAAAAAGCAATATTTTGCTGGTCGGCCCAACCGGCTCCGGTAAAACCTTGCTGGCGCAGACTCTGGCGCGCATGCTGAACGTGCCTTTCGTGATTGCCGACGCTACCACCTTGACCGAAGCCGGTTATGTCGGTGAGGACGTCGAGAACATCATTCAAAAATTGCTGCAAAATTGCAATTACGAAGTCGAGAAGGCGCAAAGAGGCATCGTGTATATCGATGAAATCGACAAGATTTCACGTAAATCGGATAACCCGTCGATCACCCGTGATGTGTCGGGCGAGGGCGTGCAACAGGCCTTGCTGAAGCTGATCGAAGGCACTATGGCTTCGGTGCCGCCACAGGGCGGGCGCAAGCATCCGAATCAGGATTTCGTGCAGATCGACACCACCAATATCCTGTTCATTTGCGGCGGCGCTTTCGATGGCCTGACCAAGATCATTTCCGAACGTTCGGAAAAGAGCGGTATTGGCTTTTCGGCAAATGTGAAGAGCCAAAGCCAGCGCACCTCCAGCGAAGTATTGCTGGACGCCGAGCCTGAGGATCTTACGCGCTTCGGCTTGATTCCGGAGCTGGTTGGTCGTCTGCCGGTGATTGCAACACTTGCCGAGCTGAACGAAGAGGCGTTGATCGAGATTCTGATTGCGCCTAAGAACGCTCTGGTCAAGCAATATTCCAAATTGCTGCAGATGGAAGGCGCCGAGCTGGAAATCCGGCCAGCAGCGCTGCAAGCTATCGCCAAACGTGCTTTGGCGCGTAAGACCGGGGCACGTGGCCTGCGTTCCATCCTGGAGCACGTGTTGCTCGACGTAATGTACGATTTACCAAGTCAGCAAAATGTTGCCAAGGTCGTGGTTGATGAAAACACGGTCAACAGCGGTGCAAAACCATTGTTGATTTACCATGAGCAACCTAAGGTGTCCGGCGCAAAATAAGGCAAAACGCTAGTCCGTGCAGGCTGGCCTTGGAACAGGCCAGTCGTTGCCGGCAGGATAAAATCCGTAAATTTGTAAAACCATGTAAAAAGCAAGGGTTTAAGCAGGTTTTTGACCCAAAAGTAGTACAATTTACCAAAATATATGATTTGGCTTCAATCGCAAAGCCACCCGAAGTTAGCTTCGCGTGTGGCTTTTTTGTTGGCCATCGCAGATGCATCGCAAATAGAAGTGGTGATTTATTGTTGAAACCGGGGCTTGAGTTTCGGCCACTCGTGCCAACATCATTAATAAGTTTTTTTGATAGGGCTCACCATGACGACTTCTACATTTACTGAACAAACTCAGTTGCCTCTCTTGCCGTTACGGGACGTGGTGGTATTCCCGCATATGGTGATTCCATTGTTCGTCGGTCGCCCAAAATCGATCAAGGCTCTTGAAGCCGCGATGGAGCAGGGCAAAAGCATCATGCTCGCGGCCCAGAAGGCCGCAGCCAAGGACGAGCCGTCGCCGGACGATATTTATGAAATCGGCTGCGTTGCCAATATCTTGCAAATGTTGAAACTGCCGGACGGCACGGTCAAGGTGCTGGTCGAAGGTGCGCAACGTGCACGTATTCACCACATCAGCGAACTCGATACGCACTTTGTCGCCGATCTGACGCCGGTTGAGTCGGAGCTGGGCGACGAGGCTGAGGTGGAAGCGATGCGACGCGCCATCGTTCAGCAATTCGACCAGTACGTCAAACTGAACAAGAAGATCCCGCCAGAGATCCTGACTTCGCTGTCTGGCATCGATGACGCCGGCCGCCTGGCCGATACCATTGCTGCTCACTTGCCGCTGAAGCTTGAGCAAAAACAGGTCATCCTGGAAATCTTCAATATCGCCAAGCGTTACGAGCACTTGCTGGGTCAGCTCGAAGGCGAGCTGGATATCCTGCAAGTCGAGAAGCGCATTCGCGGCCGGGTCAAACGGCAGATGGAAAAATCGCAGCGCGAATACTATCTGAACGAGCAGGTCAAGGCGATCCAGAAAGAATTGGGCGAGGGCGAAGAAGGCGCTGATCTGGAGGAGCTGGAAAAGAAAGTGCTGTCCGCCAAGATGCCTAAGGAAGCACTGGAAAAGGCGCAGAGCGAGCTGAAGAAGCTGAAGCTGATGTCACCGATGTCAGCCGAGGCCACCGTGGTGCGCAACTACATCGATACGCTGGTCGGCTTGCCATGGAAGAAAAAATCCAAGGTCAACAACGAACTGGGTAACGCCGAAAAAGTGCTGGAAGGCGATCACTATGGCCTCGATAAGGTTAAAGAACGCATCCTGGAATATCTTGCCGTGCAACAGCGCGTCGACAAATTGAAAGCGCCGATCCTGTGTTTCGTCGGTCCACCAGGCGTGGGTAAAACCTCGCTGGGGCAATCGATCGCCCGCGCCACCAATCGTAAATTCGTGCGGATGGCTTTGGGCGGCGTGCGCGACGAGGCTGAAATTCGCGGTCACCGTCGCACTTACATTGGCTCCATGCCCGGCAAGATCTTGCAAAGCCTGGCCAAGGTTGGTGTGCGCAATCCGCTGTTCCTGCTGGATGAGATCGATAAGCTCGGCATGGATTTCCGCGGCGATCCGTCTTCGGCCTTGCTGGAAGTGCTTGATCCTGAGCAGAACCATACGTTCTCGGACCACTACATCGAAGTCGATTTCGACTTGTCGGATGTGATGTTTGTGGCGACTTCGAATTCCTTCAACATTCCGCCGGCGCTGCTGGACCGGATGGAAGTGATTCGTTTGTCCGGTTACACCGAAGATGAAAAGACCAATATCGCGCTGCGTTATCTGCTGCCTAAACAAATCAAGAACAATGGTTTGAAGGTCGAAGAAATCAGCCTGGCCGAAGGTGCGATTCGCGACATCATTCGTTACTACACGCGTGAAGCCGGGGTACGTTCGCTGGAACGGGAAATCTCCAAGATTTGCCGCAAGGTAGTGAAGTTGCTGCTGCTGAAGAAGCAAGAGAAGAAGGTCGCAGTCACTTCCAAGAACATCGATAAATTCCTCGGTGTCCGGCGCTTCGACTACGGCGTGGCCGAGAAAGAAAATCAAATCGGCCAGGTGGTCGGTCTGGCATGGACTGAAGTGGGCGGCGAATTGCTGACCATCGAAGCCGTGAAAATGCCGGGTAAGGGCGCCATCATTCGTACCGGCACCTTGGGCGATGTGATGAAGGAATCGATCGAGGCAGCGCGCACTGTGATGCGTAGCCGCGCTACAAAATTGGGTATCAAGAGTGAGGCGTTCGAGAAGAGCGATATCCACATTCACGTACCCGAAGGTGCGACGCCGAAAGACGGACCTTCAGCCGGTGTCGGGATGACTACCGCATTGGTGTCGATCTTTACCGGGATTCCGGTGCGGGCCGATGTTGCGATGACGGGTGAAATCACTTTGCGCGGCGAAGTCTTGCCTATCGGCGGCTTGAAAGAAAAGCTGCTGGCAGCGCATCGCGGCGGCATCAAGACGGTATTGATTCCAGAGCAGAATGTGAAGGACCTGGCCGAGATTCCGGACAACGTCAAGAACAAGCTGGAAATCGTGCCGGTACGCTGGATCGACAAAGTGTTGGAGGTAGCTCTGGAGCGGCAGCCGGTGGCCTTGACCGATGAAGAAGCGATGCTGGATGCGGCAGTTGCCAAGAGCAGCGAGAAGACGGATCCTAGCGTGGTCAAGCATTAAGCCTGTGCTCTGATCGATAGGCTGTTGAATTCATTGGCAAATTTTTTCTTTGAAAAGCGCTCGCAAGAGCGCTTTTTTTTTTGCGCGCGTGTATCCATTTGATGTTGAATACATCAAGTTTGTAAAATCAGGCTAAACCTTCCCGTATCGCCGGCAAAGCGCTTGACACAAGGCTTTGCGGCTTGTTTAATACCAGCTGCAGATTTTTTTTCTGCAGTCCATCTGCGATGATTTTCCGCAAAAAAACGGAAACGCGCATCATCTGGAATTTCAATTCAAATGAGGGGGGCTTCAGTGAATAAAACCGAATTAATCGATCACATCGCCAAGTCAGCGGACATTTCCAAAGCCGCGTCGACACGCGCATTGGACGCTGTGATCGCCGCAGTTAAAACCACTTTGAAGAAGAGTGGTTCCGTTACCCTGGTTGGTTTCGGCACGTTCTCGGTCGGAAAACGCGCAGCGCGCACCGGCCGTAATCCACGCACCGGAGAGGCAATTAAAATCAAGGCAGCTAAAGTTCCTAAATTTAAGCCTGGCAAAGCGTTGAAAGATGCTGTAAACTAGCTTCTTTTGGCGTGGTGACAAACGCCAATTAGATGTTTGACTGGCTAGGCTGTCGTGTTTTATTAAAATGTTTTTGAGTGCATTCTGAATAAATCCGATACGCGAGGGTGCTTAGCTCAGTTGGTAGAGCGGCGCCCTTACAAGGCGTAGGTCGGGAGTTCGAGCCTCTCAGCACCCACCAACGCAGTCAGGCAACAAATGATAAATGCGAATTTGTTTTATAAGATTTGCCAGCAGTTTTAGGAGTGGTAGTTCAGTTGGTTAGAATACCGGCCTGTCACGCCGGGGGTCGCGGGTTCGAGTCCCGTCCACTCCGCCAGAATACAAATGCCCGCGCAAGCGGGCGTTTTTATTTCAAGAACCAATTTATCAGGGGATTTTTGCTTCTTATGGCTGTAACAAGTCAGAAAACACTGCTAAAATCATTCGTTATTACACAATACTGACAAAGCGACCGGCAATTTTGCTGTTATTTTTGTTTGAGCTGTTGCTAAGTTTTTGATTTTATTGTGATATTTTTTGATGGGCTGGCGTTTTCAGTCATCCCATCTATTACGCCAGAATACAAAAGGGGCGAACGAAAGTTCGCCCCTTTCCATATGTCTTACTGATTTGTATTGCTGCCTACTTTATTAGCAATCTGTTCTTGATCGGCCGACCATGTTTGAATTTGTCCGTACCCATCAGCGCTTGATGCAGTTCTTGTTGATGCTCTTGATCATTCCTTCTTTTGCTTTAGTCGGACTGCAAAGCTATAGCAGTTTCGGCGATGGCGCCAACACGGTGGCGAAAGTCGCCGGCCAGCCGATTACTCAGCAGGAATGGGATGCCGCTTTGCGCCAGCAAATGGATCGCATGCGCCAGGCATTTGGCGATCGTTTCGACCCGAAGATGGTCGAGACACCAGCAGCCAAGCAAGGTGTGCTGGATAATCTGATCTCGCAACGAGTGTTGCTTGCCACCGTTAGCAGCGAACATCTCTCCGTATCCGATCAAAGCTTGCGGCAAACCATCATGGGCGTGCCGGAATTGCAGGGCGCGGACGGCAAGTTCGACAATGAAAGATACAAGGCGCTGTTGGCCGCACAAGGCTCGACGCCGACTATGTACGAGGCGCGCCTGCGTCAGGATATGGCGATGCAGCAATTGAATGGTGCTGTCCAAACGACTGCATTTACGCCTAAAACAGTCGCCACCCGTTTGTCTGATATCAACGATCAGGAACGTGACGTGCAGGAATTGCTGTTCAAGGCTGCCGACTATGCGGCGCAAGTGAAAGTCACTGACGCCATGCTACAGGACTATTACGCAAAGAACGCCAAGGAATTCGAGATTCCCGAGCAAATCAAGGCGGACTATGTACTGCTCGACGGCGCCGCGATTGCCGCTCAAATATCGGTCAGCGACGCAGACATCAAATCCTATTACGACCAGAACCTGAGCCGTTACACCACGGCGGAACAACGCCGCGCCAGCCATATCCTTATTTCAGTGAAAAAAGATGCGCCGGCTGCGGAACAGGCTGCGGCAAAAGCCAAGGCGGAGAGTCTGCTGGCGGAAGTGCGCAAGAACCCAGCTGATTTTGCCAAGGTGGCCAAGGCGAATTCGCAAGATACCGCATCAGCGGAATTGGGCGGCGATCTCGGCTATTTCGGCGCCGGCATGATGGTCAAGCCTTTCGAAGATGCTGCAAACAAGTTGAAACAAGGCGAGATCGGCGATCTGGTGCAGTCGGATTTCGGCTATCACATTATCGAACTGACCGGCATCAAGGCGGCGCAGGTCAAGCCGCTGGATGAAGTCAAGACAGATATCGCAGCGGAAATCAAGAAACAACTGGCGGCGCGCAAATTTACGGAACTGGCGGAAACCTTCAGCAACACGGTGTATGAGCAGGCCGATAGCTTGAAGACGGTAGCGGACAAGTTACATCTGCAAATCCAATCCGCTGCGAATCTCGGCCGCCAGCCGAATCCGGCTGCTGCACCTACTGTTCCGTACAACAATCAGAAATTCCTGACGGCGCTGTATTCTGACGAGTCTTTGAAGAACAAGCACAATACCGAAGCAATTGAAATTGCCCCGAATACGTTTATCGCTGGCCATGTAGTCGAGTACAAGCCGGTCACGAAACGCTCGTTTGAAGAAGTCCAGGCAATTATCCGTGACAAGGTTACCCGTACCGAAGAAGCGGCACTGGCCAAAAAAGTCGGCGAAGAAAAACTGACTGCCTTGAAGGCGCAAGACAATGCTAGTGGTTTCGGCGCAGTGCAAACCGTGTCGCGTGCCAATAGTCAGGGTATCAATCCATTGGCGTTCGAGGCGGTGATGAAGGCTAATGCGAATAAATTGCCAGCCTATGTCGGCGTGGTGTTGCCGCAGCAAGGATATGCGCTGTATCGCATCGCCAAGGTCAACCAGCCGGCGGTGCAGGATCAGGCGCGGCGTGTCGCTGAACAGCAGCAGATCACCAACGTCCTGGCGCAACAGGAAATGCTGGCGTATGTGGATGTGCTGAAACAGAAAGCCAAGGTCAAGATTCTGAAGCCGGTGGCGGTTGCGCCGGTTGACGGCAACGACAAATAAAATTAACGCAGAATTGAAGCAAAACTGATTTAATTAAGTTACCTTGAGAAATGCCCATCCAGCGCAAGCGGGATGGGCATTTTTTATATCTACGTGCGCGATAGGCGCTTTGCGCAAAGCTTATTCTTGGTCGCTTATTCTTCGTCGATATCGCGATGGTTTAATTTCTGCAATGGCCGATGATTGTCGTGAAAGATTGCCTTGAATGCGGCAATTTGTTGTTTCGACATTTCAATCGGCTGTTCCAGCACGATCCAGTTGACCATCTCCGAGCAGGGCGGTGTCGTCAGAGATCCTGAGTAAGCCAAGGCTTTTTTGTCGTTCGGAATCAATGCCGTGATATCGACTTTCGCTTGCCGTCCGGTCCACGTTTGTCTCGCGGGCAGATCGGCGAAGGCCGATTCCAACGCCTGATTTTCTTTGCCTTCTTTGATGAAAATGCCAACCACGGTTATTTTTCCATCATTACTTTTGTTCACCAGATGCAATTCCATGGAATAAGATTTGCCGTCAATGGTATGTTCGCTGGGCGTATGGAAATGAAATTGATCGAGCTTGTATGTTTGCCCTTTGAAGTTGACGGTATCGTTGGCTTCACGGACATTTGCCTGGATGGTATGGCCGTTGTTTACCAGGGTGACCGTTCCCGGCTCGTACTGGATAGAAAAGTCCTTGCTTGCAACCCGCTTGGCAGTGCTCTCGGACAGCGCAATCGGGGATTGCCGCCGGCCAGATTGGCAGGCGGCGTTTTCGGGATTGCCCTCGGCCCAGTGAGTAGGATCTGTTTTTCCTTGGTAAGACCAGTGCGCGGCCGTTTCTGACGCAAGCGCCGCCGCCGCTGCGCTAACCAACAAGCTGCCGGTCAAGGCGCATTTGAGAAATCTTTTCATGGTGGTCTCTAAAAAATGGATTGGAGGAAGTGTCCAGACTGGATCACTGCAAACCATATTTTAAGAAAAGAAGTCCCGTAAAGATCTGGGAAAAATCTCATATGAATCTCATATATAAATAAGCGCGATTTCTCCTGGAAGAATCCAATTTTGGGAGTTTCTGCTAAATCGCTTCTTGAAAACGCCGCATTGACGCTACTTGGCCAGAAGCGGTTTTAATCCTGACCAGACATTGTTCAGCATGATCGGATGCGCCTGGGCAACAGGGTGTATCCGATCCGCCTGAAACAGCTCAGGTTTGTCCGCTATGCCGTCCAGCAGGAAAGGAACCAGCGGCACCTTGGTTTGTTTTGCCAGCGTCGCATACAGCGAAAAGAATTTTTCAGTGTAATCGCGCCCGTAGTTGGGCGGAATCCGCATGCCCACCAGCAGGACTTTCGCCTTGGCTTGCTGCGCGGCGCTGATCATTGCCCGCAGATTGTTTTCGGTGGCGCTTAATTGCAAGCCGCGCAGGGCGTCGTTAGCGCCAAGCTCGATGATGACAATATCCGGCCGCTGTTGCAGCAGTGCCGGTAAGCGCGTCTTGCCGCCGCTACTGGTTTCGCCGCTGATGCTGGCATTGGTGATGCTGCTGTCAAGGTTTTCTGATTTCAGACGTTGCTGCAACAAGGCAACCCAGCCGCTGCCGCGCGCCAGCCCGTACTCTGCCGAAAGACTGTCGCCTAACACCAGTATTGAATTTGATGCAGAATAGGCACTGTTCGTCCATACTAGACCGAGCAGGCCAAGCAGCAGGGCAGCCAGCCGCAAGCTGCCGACGATTTTGCTGCGAGTCTTGCTGAGCGAGCCTTCGATTAAGTTCTGAAAACCATTCCCCAACCCGGAGTCGATAATCTGCATGCATCAGTCCTCTTCTGTTATTTCTGAAACGGTAAAGTCCAAAGCGCCGGCCATCGATGTCCGACACTTGACCAAACGTGTTGCCGACGCCAGCGGCGAGCTGGTGATTCTTGATGATATCAATTTTAACGTCCAGGGCGGTACCACGCTGGCGATTGTCGGCGCCTCCGGTTCTGGTAAATCGACCTTGCTCGGCTTGCTGGCCGGGCTGGATACGCCATCCTCCGGCACCGTGCATATCGACGGCAACGATATTTTTTCCCTGGATGAAGATGGCCGCGCGGGCTTGCGTAAAGAGAAGCTCGGTTTCGTATTCCAGTCGTTCCAGTTGCTGAGTCATTTGAGCGCGTTGGAAAACGTCATGTTACCGCTCGAATTGCGCGGCGACAAAGATGCCAGGGAGAAGGCGCAAGCCAAGCTGGAGCGAGTCGGCCTGGCGACGCGTCTGCAGCATTATCCGAAATATTTATCCGGCGGTGAACAACAACGGGTAGCATTGGCGCGCGCTTTCGTCACCGAGCCGCCGCTATTGTTTGCCGACGAACCCACCGGCAGCCTCGATGCAGCTACCGGCGATGCTGTTATCCAGTTGATGTTTGATCTGAATCAGGAACGCGGCTCAACCCTGGTTCTGGTGACGCATGATGCATCGATCGCCATGCAGTGTCGGCAGACCATCACCATCGCCGCCGGTCGTTTGTTGCGGCCGGGCGATACCACCGCTGCAGATGTACAGATATTTCAATAAGCCGGAAAGAGTTGTTGAAACCTAGGGAGTGAAATTTGGAGGAAAGTACATGTCGACTTGGATTTCGGTAACAAAGGCAATCCTGCCGTATGTTGGCGATATTATTTCGGCTACGGTGCCGGTGTTTACCCGCCGTAAAGGAAATACAGAAGAGAGTCAGATCCAGATTTTGCAGCAACAGGTAAGCGAGCTGCAGACGGCATCGCTGCAAAATGTCGGTGACATCAAGGCGCTCGCCGAGCAATTGAAAACCGCGTTGCCATTGCTGGAACAGGAAGTGCAACAGGCCGATGCCAGATTACGGCGCACCAGCTTGCTGTGCGGATGTGCGCTTGGCGTCGCGCTGCTGGGGCTGGTGGTCGCTGTCGTGGCCTTGATTAGTAAATGAAACAGTGTTTTATGCCGCCCCGCGCATAAGATAGGACGAGGGAATATGGATCGCTTGCAGTCAATGCGGGTTTTTGCGAAGGTGGTGGAGCAGGGCAGCTTTGTCGGCGCCGCTCAAGTACTGGATATGTCGAATGCGGTAGTGACGCGCCTGGTTGCCGATCTGGAAAACCATCTCGGGATTCGCTTGCTGCATCGATCGACGCGCCGCATGGCTTTGACCGAACCGGGCCAGGCTTATCTGGAACGGGTGCGGCAGATTCTGGATGAGATCGACGAAGCGGAAGCCGCGGCTTCCGTGTTGTCGAGCAAGCCGGCCGGCACTTTGAACATCTATTCACAGATAGGTTTTGGCCAGACGCAGTTGGCGCGTTTGCTGCCGCTCTACTCAAAACAATATCCCGACGTCCAGCTGGATGTGACCTTGTCGGATCGCACCGTCGATCTGATCGAAGAAGGTTTCGATGTCGGCGTTTTTTCGGTCAACCAGAAATTCGACGCCAGCATGGTGGCGCGTCAACTCGGTATCGCGGAAGTGTTGTTGTGCGCCTCGCCGGCTTATATTGCCGAACATGGCGTGCCGCAGGTGCCGGAGGACCTGGCGCAGCATTCCTGCCTGAATTTTTCCTTGGAACATCTGCGCCATCACTGGACTTTCCAGTCGGATCAAGGCACTTCGATTATTCCGATCACCAGCAAAGTGATGTCGAACAATACCGATTTGCTGCGGCACTGCCTGCTGGCCGGAATGGGGATCGGCATGCGCACTTCGTATACGCTGGGCGACGATATGGTGGCGGGGCGCGTGGTGCGGGTGCTGCCAGACTATCAAATCAACAAGGTGGCGGTGCGGCTGGTGTATCCGAGCCGGCGCCTGTTGTCAGCCAAAGTGCGTAGTTTTGTCGATTTCATGATGGCGCAATTTCCGCATCCCGATTGCGATCCCTGGCTTGCCTCTTGACCAATTACGCAGTCCTCAGCGAATCAGGCATCCGTCAAGCGCCGCAATAAATTACCTTCCAGCTGCCAATGGCGACGTTCGGCGCTGCTCTGGGCTTCAAGCCGCAATTCTTCAGCGCTTTTGCTCATTTGCGCCAGCAGGATTCGTTCAGCCAGGTGCAGATCCATTTCGACCGGCCCCAGGAACGTCACGACATCCCCGCGCTGTATCAGCAGGGTAGGGAAATTGTCGACATCGAGATCGCCGATCAGCTCGGCCTGGTCTTCGATGTCGATCCAGGCGAATTGCAGCTGCGGGTGGCGTTGCGCCAGCGCCGTAAAATTCGTGAAATATTCCCGGCAACTGCCGCACCAGGCGGCGCACAGACAGGCCACTACCCAACCGTCGTCGGCCAGAGTGGTAGCAAGTTCTTGATGGTTGTCGTTGTTGAGTGTCAGGATCAGCATGCTCGATATTTTACAGTGAGCGCGCAGGATTTCGCTTGAATACCACCGGTTTCGGGCGGCTCAGGGCATTTGGCGCCGATCTGGCCCGTTTCAATCATGCAGAGTGCAGCCGAAGCAGCGTCTGGCGCGGTAAAATACCGCCCATGCAGACCATTCTTGCCATCGAAACATCTACCGAACTGGCCTCCGCCGCCTTATTGCGCGACGGCCATATGATTACCCGCGAATCAGCGGGTGTCCAGACGCACTCTCTTGCCATCTTGCCTATGGTGCAAAGCTTGCTGGCCGAGGCTGGGATAGGCCTGGCGCAATGCGATGCGCTGGCTTTCGGCGTTGGCCCCGGCTCGTTCACGGGAGTACGCACCGCTTGCGGCATTGTCCAGGGGCTGGCGTTCGGCGCCGATTTGCCGGTGTTGCCGGTGGTGACGCTGGCCGCCATGGCGCAAGCTTGCCGCGACCTGAACGGCGCCGATGAGGTGCTGGCGGTGTTAGATGCACGCATGGGCGAAGTCTATTGGGCGCAATATCGGTTTGCCGATAATCTCTGGCAGGTGATTGTCGAGCCGACTTTATCTGCGCCGGAACAGGTATCACCCTTGCCGACACAGAGCGGGACGCTGCAAGCCTGCGGCAATGGCTTGGCGGCGTATGCGGAAGCGTTTGCACCGGCCTCGTTTGCCGCCGGCGGCTTGCCGGCTGTGATGCCGAACGCCAGCCAGATCGCCCAACTGGGCAGCGTTGCACTAGCTCAAGGCCGTGGCTTGAGTGCGGTGGACGCGCAACCCCTGTATTTACGTAACAAAGTGGCCCTCACCATTGCCGAGCGCGCCGCTAAGGTGATCCCATGAGCGCGAATGTACGGTCAACTCCCGATTTGCTGCGGCCACTGTCGTTTGCCGCGATGCGTATCGAGGATCTGGATGAAGTGGTGGCGATCGAAAAGGATGTGTATTCCCATCCCTGGACCCATGGCAATTTTGTCGATTCGATCCAGAGCGGTTATCAATGCTGGGTATTGCGGGATGCGGCGCAGGTCTTGCTGGGTTATTTTTTCATGATGCCGGCATTGGATGAGGCGCATCTGTTGAATATCAGCGTGCACGGCGATATGCACGGGCGCGGCGTCGGCAAAATGCTGCTCGATAAAGTGTGCATCCTGGCGCATCAATTGCAGATGCAATCGATATTGCTGGAAGTGCGGCCGTCGAACACGCGCGCGATTGCGATTTATCAGCTCTACGGTTTTGTCGAGATCGGCCGCCGCCGAGATTATTATCCGGCGGCTGGCGACAAGCGCGAAGAAGCCATCGTGATGAGGTTGCCCTTATGAGTCAGATGACCAGGCGCAGCGTCTTTCTCGATGAGATCGGCCTCGGCCCGCTTTGGTTGCGGCGCGATGGCGCTGTTGAATTGCCGGGTACAGATTTGATTGATGCCGATATTGCGCTGGAGCAGACGTTTGCGCCGGCAGCGGAAATCCTTGCGGCGCCGACGGCCGTTCTGCAACAGGAGCCGCGTGCCGAAGTGGCAACGGTAGCGGCAGTAGCAACTCAGGGGCATAGCGCGCCGGTGAATAAAGCCGCCGTTTCGGCCTGGGGCGATGACGATGAGTCGCCATCTTCGCCCATAGTCAGCATCGCTATTGCGGATTCCCCGGCAGCCATGGACTGGCATCAATTGCAAAAAGCCGTAGCCGGATGTACTGCTTGCGGACTTTGCCATGGACGTAAAAATACCGTGTTCGGCGTCGGCGACAGCAAGGCAAAATGGCTGTTTATCGGCGAAGGCCCGGGACGCAACGAGGATATCCAGGGCGAGCCGTTCGTCGGCCCGGCCGGTAAGTTGCTCGACAATATTCTGCTGGCGATGGGCTTGAAGCGCGGTGAAAACGCTTACATCGCCAATATCGTCAAATGCCGGCCCACCGACGGTACAGGGCGTGACCGTCCGCCTGCGGCTGACGAAGTGGCGGCTTGCCTGCCGTATCTGCAGCGCCAGATCGAATTGATCCAGCCAACCATCCTGGTCGCGCTGGGCAAGACTGCGGCCCTGTCCTTGCTCGGGCTCGATCCGGCGACGCCGGTCTCGAAGCTGCGCGGCACTGTGTATCGCTACGCCGATCGCCCTTTGGTGGTGACCTATCATCCGGCCTATCTGTTGCGTCAGCTGGCCGACAAGGGCAAGGTCTGGAGCGATCTATGCCTGGCCATGAGCGCTTTTGCCAATGTCGATGCCAACGTCGGTGAATGATCCTTCGGCGGCGCCTGTCAGCGCTTGCCAGGAACAGTTTCACCGGCGCTGGAATCATTTGCTCGATCCCCATGTCAGGGCGCTGGCATGGTTGCTGGATGCACCTGATCTGCTGGATCCCCAGGCTGTTCAGTGGCAAGGGAAGATCGCCAGCTACGCTGACGCCAATCTGGCCGCATGGCTGAGCGAACTGGAGCAGACCCCGGAAAAACTGCAGGCCTTGCATCGCTATATCGGCAGCCTGCCATCGACGCGGCTCGGCCTGTATGCAGAAAAACTGCTGGCGTTCTACTTTGAGCAACGCCAAATGCTGGTGGCGCATAGCGTACAAGTCCGGGCCAGCAAGAACGACACCATAGGTGAATTCGATTTCTTGTTGCGGCTCAACGGCGGCATGGTCCACTGGGAGTTCGCGACCAAATTCTATTTGCTTGAGACTAGCGGTGAAAGCCTGCAAGCGGATGATTTTCTCGGCCCCAATCTGGCAGATTCGCTGGGTGCAAAAATGCAAAAGATTTTGCAGCGCCAGCTGGCTTTGTCTCTGCATCCTGCGGCGCAGATTCATCTAAGCGAGTCGCTCGCTTCGGCCCAGGCGCTGGTGAAGGGCTGGTTGTTTTATCCCGATGATCACTTGTCTCCGCCGGCTGTCCTTGGCGTATCCGCCAACGCCTGCCGCGGCTATTGGTGCAGCTTGTCAGCGTTGCAACTGGAGCCGTCAGCCATGTATCAGATATTGCCGCGCCTGCGCTGGCTGGCGCCGGCAAAAATAGCGCTTGAACATGCGCTCAGCGCGGCAGATGCGCGCCTGGCTCTGTCGCAGCATTTCGCTACAGATGCCTCGCCGGTGTTGTTGGCGACTTTGCGCGTTGAAGCTGGCTACGGACTGGAAACCCGCAGGGGTTTTGTGGTACCGGACGACTGGGCGGGGCGGGCAGCAGCCCAGCGTCATTTGAACCCCTAGTCGGTTTCCCAGATAGCGAGTCGATCGCAGGCTCGCCCGAGTTGTGCTGTTTTCTAATGCTTGACTTCACCAATCAAGGCCAGCGAATCATGTTCGCGTTGATTGGCCGCATGCTTGCGCATGATGAGAAGCATGATGCCGGCAACAAACAGGCCGAACAGAAAAATCACGATATTCACGTCGAGATTAATTTTGATCATCAATGCATACAGCACCAACATGGTCAGCACCGACAGGTTTTCATTGAAATTCTGTACCGCGATCGAATGACCCGCGCTCATCAGCACGTGGCCGCGATGCTGCAGCAGCGCATTCATCGGCACCACGAAATAACCGGACAGTGCGCCGATGATGATCAGCAAGGGATAGGCGACCCAGACCGAATGCACGATGGTCATTGCCATCACGACCACGCCCATCACAATCCCCATGGGCATGACGGTCAGCGATTTTTTCAGCGGGATCATGCGTGCTGCGGCGCCGGCGCCGATGGCGACGCCAAACGCCACTACGCCCTGCAAAATGGCGGCTTTGTCGAGCGGCATGCCTAGCGATTTTTCGGCCCACTTCAGCACAATGAATTGCAGAGTGGCGCCGGCGCCCCAGAACAAGGTGGTGACGGCCAGTGAAATCTGTCCCAGCTTATCTTTCCACAGGATCGCACAGCAGTTGGCAAAGTCGACGATCAGCTTGCTTGGCCTGTGTTGCTGATGTGGGTAGCGGGCGCCGGTGTCGGGGATTTTCAGGTTGAAACCGGTGGCGATCAGATACAGCAAACCAATTACCATCAGCGCCGCATGAGTCGGCGTGTTCAGATGCCAATTGAATACAGGTATATGCCATTGCAACATGACGGAAACCACGTGCGGGCTGACCAGAGCCCCGCCGAGTACCGTGCCGAGAATGATGGAAGCCATGGTCAAGCCTTCGATCCAGCCATTCGCCGCCACCAGTTTTTCCGCCGGCAGCAATTCAGTCAGGATGCCATATTTGGCGGGCGAATATGCGGCCGCGCCGAAGCCGACCACACCATACGCTATCAGCGGATGGACGTTGACGAACATCATCAGGCAGCCGGAAATCTTGATCATGTTGGTGATGAACATCACCCGGCCTTTGGGTAGTGAATCGGCGAAAGCGCCGACAAAAGCGGCCAACAGCACGTAAGACAGGACAAAAAACAATTTCAGTAACGGTGTCATCCAGTCCGGCGAGGACATTTCAGCCAGTAAGGCGATTGCCGCTATGAGTAGGGCGTTGTCGGCCAGCGAAGAAAAAAACTGCGCTGCCATGATGGTGTAAAAACCGCGATTCATCCGCATCCCAGAATGTAACAATGTGTCCCCGGCCTGCTTTATACCATGAAAATATGACCGATTCGTGATTATGAGGGATGCAAAAGAGAAAACGTTCCGCGGATTTATTGGTATTGCCAATCCATCATCGCCGGTGCATCCGGTAAAATAGAGCGCTCTACGAATCCTCACAACGCATTCTCATAAATCCAGCAAATCCATGCCCAGACCCTTAGTCGCCACCATCGATATTTCTGCTCTACGTCACAACCTGCGTATCGCCAAATCGCATGCCCCTGAAGCGAAAATCTGGGCAGTGGTCAAGGCCAATGCTTACGGTCATGGATTGGAGCGCGGCATACGCGGCTTTGCGGAAGCGGACGGGCTGGCCCTGATTGAACCGGAAAATGCCTTGCGTTTGCGCGAGCTGGGTTGGCAAAAGCCGATCCTGCTGCTGGAAGGTGTCTTCGACGCCGCCGATCTTGAAACCGTAGCGCGGGCCAGGCTCGACTTTGCCGTGCATTGCAGCGAGCAGATCGTCTGGCTGGAGCGGGCCGGGTTGAGCGGTCCGCTGGATGTCCATCTGAAAATGAACAGCGGCATGAACCGGCTCGGTTTCAAGCCAGAGGCTTATCGCGCTGCCTACCAGCGTTTGCAAGCGATTCCTGCGGTGCGCAAGATCACGCTGATGACGCATTTTGCGAATGCCGACGATCCGCTGAATCCAGGTTTGCCATTGCAGCAGCAGATGCAGCAGTTCGAACAAGGCGTCGCGGATCTGAGCGATGAGCGCAGCATCGCCAATTCCGCCGCAGACCTGATGCATCCGGAACTGAAGTCGGCGTGGGTGCGGCCGGGCATCATGTTATATGGGGCCAGTCCCGGCGGCGCCAGCGCTGAACAGTTCGGCCTGAAACCGGCGATGACGCTGAGCAGCAAGATTATCGGCATCCAGCGCGTCGGCGCCGGCGAGGCGATCGGCTACGGCAGCCGCTTTGTCGCGGCAGCACCGATGGTCGTCGGCGTGGTTGCCTGCGGTTATGCGGACGGTTATCCGCGCCATGCGCCGAACGGCACGCCGGTGCTGGTCGACGGTGTGCGCACCGCAACCGTCGGGCGGGTATCGATGGATATGCTTTCGGTCGATCTGAGCCATGTGGCGGGCGCCGGGGTCGGCAGCGCGGTGACCTTGTGGGGTAACGGCTTGCCGATCGATGAGGTGGCGCATGCGGCCGGTACCATAGGATATGAGTTGATGTGCGCTTTGGCTGCAAGGGTTAGAGTGGTGGACTTGTGACGGCGCGGCAGGTTTGAGTTACCCCTGCCGATATAAAAATGGTAAGCCCTGGCAAGTCCTGGTGAGTCCACTGAAAAAGATTGTAGAACCGAATGGCAAAAGCTAAAACCAATTACACCTGCACCGAATGCGGCGGCGTCGCCAATAAATGGACCGGTCAATGCCCGTCGTGCGGGCAATGGAACACCCTGGTGGAAACCATCGTCGAAGCGGTCGGCAACCGTTTTTCCAATCAGCATCAGGGCCTGGCGCAGACGGCGCCGGTGATGACCCTGGCCGATATTGAAGCGATCGACGTGCCGCGCTTCGGCACCGGCATCGAGGAGTTCGACCGGGTGTTGGGCGGCGGCCTGGTGGCGGGCGGCGTGGTGCTGATCGGCGGCGATCCTGGCATCGGCAAGTCAACGCTGCTGTTGCAAGCGCTGGCGAACCTGTCGAAATTGAAAAAGGTGCTGTATGTCAGCGGCGAAGAATCCGGCGCGCAAATCGCTCTGCGCGCCAAGCGGCTGGCGGTGGACGCCAAGGATCTCAAGCTGCAAGCTGAAATCCAGCTGGAAAAAATTCTCAATACCTTGGTGGAACACAAACCTGAAGTAGCGGTCATCGATTCGATTCAGACCGTGTATTCGGATGCGCTCAGTTCGGCTCCCGGCTCGGTTGCGCAGGTGCGCGAATGTGCCGCGCAATTGACGCGTGTCGCCAAGCAATCCGGCATCACCATCATCATGGTCGGTCACGTGACCAAGGAAGGCGCCTTGGCAGGGCCTCGGGTGCTGGAGCATATTGTCGATACGGTGTTGTACTTCGAGGGCGACACCCATTCCAGCTTCCGCCTGGTGCGGGCCTTCAAGAATCGCTTCGGCGCGGTCAATGAGCTGGGTGTTTTTGCCATGACGGAAAAGGGCTTGAAAGGGGTCTCGAATCCCTCGGCGCTGTTCTTGTCGCAGCACGATAACCAGGTGCCTGGTTCTTGCGTGATGGTGACGCAAGAGGGGACACGGCCGCTGCTGGTTGAGATCCAGGCGCTGGTGGATGCCTCGCATGTGCCGAATGCGCGCCGGCTGTCGGTCGGGCTGGAGCAGAATCGGCTGGCGATGCTGCTGGCTGTGTTGCATCGGCATGCAGGGATTGCCGCATTCGATCAGGACGTGTTCATCAATGCCGTCGGCGGCGTCAAGATCACCGAACCGGCAGCCGATCTGGCGGTGCTGCTGGCGATCAATTCATCGATGCGCAACCGACCGTTGCCGCGTGGCCTTGTGGTATTTGGCGAGGTTGGCCTGGCGGGTGAAATCCGGCCGGCGCCACGCGGTCAGGAACGTTTGCGTGAAGCCGCCAAGCTGGGATTTTCGATTGCCATGATTCCCAAGGCGAATATGCCAAAACAAGACATCGAAGGTTTGAAAGTGATCGGTGTGGAGCGTATCGATGACGCTTTGAGCAAGATACGCGACGCCGAGTAGTTGGCAAGATTACCGTTAATCCCGAATAATCCTGTATTCCCAATTTCATTCTGGTAAAGGTCAGCAACATGAAAACCAAAGCAGCTATCGCATGGAAAGCCGGTCAGCCACTGACTATCGAGGAAGTCGAACTGGGCGGCCCGCGCGCCGGTGAGGTGCTGGTCGAGATCAAGGCCACTGGCATCTGTCATACCGATTACTACACCTTGTCCGGCGCCGATCCTGAAGGTATTTTCCCATCGATCCTGGGCCACGAAGGCGCTGGCGTGGTGGTCGATGTCGGGCCGGACGTCAAGAGCCTGAAAAAGAACGATCACGTGATTCCGCTCTATACGCCGGAATGCCGCCAATGCAAATTCTGCCTGTCGCAGAAAACCAATCTGTGCCAATCGATCCGTTCGACCCAGGGGCGCGGCTTGATGCCGGACGCCACCAGCCGTTTTTCCATCGACGGCAAGCCGATTTTCCATTACATGGGCACGTCGACTTTTTCCAATTACATCGTGGTGCCGGAAATCGCCCTGGCCAAGATCCGTGAAGATGCGCCGTTCGACAAGGTTTGTTATATCGGCTGCGGCGTCACTACCGGCGTCGGTGCAGTGCTGTTCACCGCCAAGGTCGAAGCGGGCGCCAATGTGGTGGTGTTCGGACTCGGCGGCATCGGTTTGAACGTGATCCAGGCGGCGCGCATGGTTGGCGCCGACAAGATCATCGGCGTCGATATCAATCCGGCGCGCGAGGCGATGGCGCGCAAATTCGGCATGACCCATTTCATCAATCCCAAGGAAGTCGAAAACGTGGTCGATGCCATCGTTGGCCTGACCGATGGCGGCGCCGACTACAGCTTCGAATGCATAGGCAACACCACTACCATGCGCCAGGCGCTGGAGTGCTGCCATAAGGGCTGGGGCCAATCGATCGTGATCGGCGTCGCTGCCGCCGGTCAGGAAATCAGCACCCGGCCGTTCCAGCTGGTGACTGGCCGCGTCTGGAAGGGTTCGGCGTTCGGCGGCGCCCGCGGCCGCACCGATGTGCCTAAAATCGTCGACTGGTATATGGACGGCAAGCTGAATATCGATGACTTGATTACCCATCGCCTGCCGCTGGAGCGTATCAACGAAGGTTTCGATCTGATGAAAAGCGGCGAATCGATCCGTTCGGTCGTGATTTACTGATGGAGTTGATCAGCGAACACGTCTGCTTCGGCGGCAAGCAGGAGTTTTACCGGCACCAGTCGGCTGAGATCGGTTTGCCCATGCGGTTTTCCGTGTTCCAGCCGCCGCAAGCCAGGCTGGCTCCGGTACCGGTGCTGTTTTATCTGGCCGGTCTGACTTGCACTGAAGAGACCTTCATGATCAAGGCCGGCGCCCAACGCTACGCGGCGCAGCACGGCATCATGCTGGTGACGCCCGACACCAGCCCGCGTGATACCGGGATCGCCGGTGTTGACGCTAGCTGGGATTTCGGCAACGGCGCCGGTTTTTATCTGGACGCGACACAAGCGCCGTGGGCGACGCATTTCCGGATGTACTCTTATATATTGCATGAGTTGCGGCAAACCATAGTCCAAGAGTTCCCGGCGCAAGCCGACAGCATCGGCGTCTTTGGCCATTCGATGGGCGGGCATGGCGCGCTGGTGCTGGCTCTGCGTAATCCGGATGTGTTCCGTTCAGTGTCGGCGTTTGCGCCGATTGCTGCGCCCAGCCTTTGTCCGTGGGGACAGAAAGCGTTTGGCAATTACCTGGGAGCGGATCGGGCGGACTGGCAGTCTTACGATGCGACGCAGTTGATGCTGCGGCTGCAGAAGCCGTTTCCGCAGGAGATCTTGATCGATCAGGGATTGGGGGATAAATTTCTGGCCGAGCAATTATTGCCGGAACAGTTTGAAGCCGCTTGCGCGAAGGTGGGGCAGAGCCTGACACTGCGCCGTCACCCGGCATATGACCACGGTTATTATTTCATTTCGACTTTGATCGAGGATCATCTGGCTTTTCATCAGCGCATACTGACGGCAAATCAGAAGTCTTGAATTAAAAACAGCCCCCGCCAGATGATCAGGCGGGGCTGTTGGTTTTAGTTGGTTTTAGTTGGTTTTATTCAGCGATTTTTTCGCCGCCGCGTCGTCTGGAGACCGCCCAGCCGCCGCCAAGTACGACGGCAAAACCAATCGCGTAAGCGATGTAGCTCAAGCCGGGGATGCTATCCCACAATGGCTGCGCTATCGGTTCCGCGATGATCATGTGCATCGCGGTATATACCAGGATTGCCGCGCCGATAAAGATCGTGACCGGAAAGCGTTCTATCAGCTTCAGCGCCAGGGTCGAACCCCAGACCATGATCGGCACCGAAATCAGCAAACCGATAATCACTAAAGCCATGCTTCCTTTGGCGGCGCCGGCCACGCCCAAAACATTGTCGATGCCCATCACGGTATCGGCGATGATGATGGTTTTTAGTGCGGCGGCCATGGTGGTCGCCTTCACACCATGCGCTTCGCCGTCATCCGATTGCGTCAGCAGACGGTAGGCTATCCACAGCAGGGCGACGCCGCCAACCATCAGCAAGCCCGGTACCTTCAACAGCCAGACCACGCCTATCGTCATCAGCACCCGGGTGACGACTGCACCCATGGTGCCCCACACAATTGCTTTGCGACGCAGATGATCGGGCAGGTTGCGGGCTGCCATCGCAATCACGATGGCGTTGTCGCCGGCCAGCACCAGGTCGATAACGACGATAGCCAGCAGTGCGGCGAAGAATGCACCTGCATTCCAGTCAGCCATGCCCAGCATTGAGAGTAAACCAGAAAAATCCATAAAGTGTCTCCGACAGGGTTGATAAACGGCCTCTGGCATGGACAACATCAGGAATGGCGAGAGTATACGCGACACATTGCCTGCATGGAATCCATGCTGACAAAGGTCTTGCTCAACAGCGTTGCTGCCAAGGTAACCGGGCGCAGGCGTTGTGCCTGTTCCGTGATGACGACTACCTTGCAGAACATTGGGCAACGAATAAAGCACGTCGATCAATGTTCAGGAGCTACTCCCCTTTGAGAGGGCGCCGCAGGCGACATGCCGTGCGGCTGGGCGCTATTGTACATCAGCGGATAAAAAAGTGGAGGCGTGGTTTAGAAAATTCAGCTCAGCCGTGGCGCCAGTAATCCGGCTGGGCATAGGCGCGCCGCAAGAAATCGACAAACACCCGGATCCGCAAAGGCAGATGGCGCCGTTGCGCGAAAACCGCGTAGATGTCGTTGCCCGGCGCGGCAAATTCGTCCAGCACCGTGACCAGTTTGCCGGCTTCGATCTCGCTGCCGACTTCCCACATCGAGCGCCACGCCAGCCCTTTGCCAGCCAGTGCCCAGTCGTGCAAGACCTGACCATCGTTGCAAACCATGTTGCCAGCCACCTTGACGGTGACAATTTTGCCGCCCTGGCGGAAACTCCAGCCGCGCTGGCTGCCTTCGCCGCTGATCGCCAGGCAATTGTGTTTTTGCAAATCGTCGACGCTGCGCGGTTTGCCGTGGCGTTTGATGTAGGCCGGCGAGGCCACCACGATACGTTTGTTGTCCGCCAGCTTGGCGCCGATCAGCGACGAATCCGAGAGCGACGCAATGCGGATTGCAACGTCGATTCCTTCGCCGATCAGGTCAACCACGCGGTCGTTCAGGTTAAGGGTGAGGGTGACGTCGCGATGCTCGGTGAGGAAAGACGGCATCAGCGGCGCCACGTGCTGCCGTCCGAATCCGGCCGGCGCCGAAATCAATAAATGGCCGCTGGCGTGTGCGCTGCGCTCCGAGACCGCCGTTTCGGCGTTTTCCAGGTCGGACAAGATGCGCTGACAATCCTCCAGGAAGGCTTCGCCTTCGTTAGTCAGTGCGATTTTGCGGGTGGTACGTTGCAAAAGCTTCACACCGAGACGTTCCTCTAATGCATCCAGCCGCCGCCCGATCATGGCCGGAGCGATGCCTTCGGCGCGTGCTGCTGCCGACAGGCTGCCTTTGGCGGCTACCTCGACAAAAGTGGAAATCTGCTTGAATTGATCCATGTCGCCGATCCGGGTTTGTTAGATGTGAAGGCTGTGCTAAGCTCACTTGTGACTAAAACACATAGATCAAATGATAAATCGTTCCACCTATGATGATTTGGTTTAAATATACTATATAGCGTAAAAATTAGATAATGCCATTCAGGATTTTGCATATCCAGCATGGTGAAAAACAGAATGTAGCGGCGCACAATAGCTTGTGGTCCGGACCGTTGCAGAGATTAAATAAACATTTCATAGAACCAACAGGAGCAAAGCATGACTCAACTGACACTGCCAGCAGGGATGGAAATCAAGGGCGCGATTGAACCTGGATACGCCGAGATTCTGACGCCGGATGCACTGGCGCTGGTCGCCAAACTCAGCCGCGCATTCGAAACCCGTCGTCAGGAATTGCTGGCAGTACGCGTAGAGCGCGCCAAACGCCTGGATGCCGGCGAGCGCCCGGATTTCTTGCCTGAAACCGCGCATATCCGTAACGGCGACTGGAAGATCGCACCGATCCCGGCCGCCCTGGAATGCCGCCGCGTCGAAATTACCGGCCCGGTCGAGCGCAAGATGGTGATCAACGCCTTCAACTCCGGCGCCGACAGCTACATGACCGACTTCGAAGATTCGAATTCGCCAGTCTGGGATAACCAGATCACCGGCCAGATCAATCTGCGTGACGCCATCCGCAAGACGATTTCGCTGGAGCAGAACGGCAAGTCTTACAAATTGAACGACAAGGTGGCAACCCTGGTGGTGCGCCCACGCGGCTGGCACCTGGACGAGAAGCACGTGCTGGTCGACGGCAAGCGCATCTCCGGCGGCATTTTCGATTTCGCCTTGTTCATGTTCCACAACGCCAAGGAACAACTGGCGCGCGGCGCCGGCCCGTATTTCTATCTGCCGAAGATGGAATCGCACCTGGAAGCGCGGCTGTGGAACGACATCTTCGTGATGACCCAGAACGAACTTGGCCTGCCGCAGGGTACGATCAAGGCCACCGTCCTGATCGAAACCATTCTGGCCGCTTTCGAAATGGATGAGATCCTGTACGAGCTGCGCGAACATAGCTCAGGCCTGAACGCCGGCCGCTGGGATTACATTTTCTCTTGCATCAAGAAATTCAAGCTGGACAAGGACTTCTGCCTGGCCGACCGCGCCAAGGTAACCATGACGGCGCCGTTCATGCGCTCCTACGCATTGCTGCTGCTGAAGACCTGCCACAAGCGCAATGCGCCAGCGATCGGCGGCATGGCTGCGTTGATCCCGATCAAGAACGATCCCGAGAAGAATGAGATCGCCATGGGCGGCGTGCGTACCGACAAGGCGCGCGACGCCACCGACGGTTACGACGGCGGCTGGGTCGCTCATCCGGGCCTGGTAGAGCTGGCCATGACCGAATTCAAGAAGGTATTGGGCGACCAGCCGAACCAGATCAGCAAGCAGCGCGAGGACGTCAATGTCAGCGCCGCCGATCTGCTCGACTTCAAACCGGAAGCGCCGATCACGGAAGCCGGTCTGCGTTACAACATCAACGTCGGCATCCACTATCTGGGCGCCTGGCTGGCCGGCAACGGTTGCGTGCCGATCCACAATTTGATGGAAGATGCGGCTACCGCCGAGATCAGCCGCGCGCAAGTATGGCAATGGATCCGCTCGACCAAGGGCGTGCTGGAAGACGGCAAGAAAGTGACCGCCGAAATGGTGGTGGCGATGATTCCGCAAGAGCTGGCGAAGGTCAAGGCGCTGGTTGGCGATGGCGCTACTTATGATCGCGCTGCGAAGATCTTCGAAGAAATGTCGACATCGGCATCGTTTGCCGAATTCCTGACATTGCCGCTGTACGAAGAAATCTAAATCGGAGTTGTGGCTTGTTGAGCCGCACATGCCGAGCAAAAAACCGATCGAGAGATCGGTTTTTTTTGTCCTCGGCGAGCGATAGATCGGATCTGCTCAGTAGGTAATTGTGACGGTCACGGTATCGGTGTAGGTTCCAGCTGGCTTGTTCTGGCTTCCAGGCACGCGGCCGTAGGGTGTGTAATGGCGGGTGGTCGGGGTCAGCAGGATCGTGTAGCTGTCGGACACCATTTGCGTGCTTCCCGTGCCGTCGCCCCAGACGATAGAACGGGCGCTGTCGGTGTATATATTGTAGTCGAGGAAATTGGCGCCCGATGTCACTTTACGATTGGTAAAAGTGCCGCTTCCTGTACTGATGGCGATGGTGTAGTTGCCGGTCCCTGCTACCAGAGTTGCGGTGCAGGTGACGGCGATGTCGCCGGTGCTGTCGGAGTTGGCGACGCCAGGCGAAGCATAGGCGGGGAATGAAATGCCGGTCGCGCTGACGGTGCAGGTGGACAGCAGTGCATAGGCGCTGAGCGGGAGCGTCAGGGCCGCTATAGCTGCCAGCCATTTCAAGCAAGATTTCATTTCATCTCCTGAGAACAGATATAAGGTCCGAGCACCGGGAAAATGTCTGTTTTTGGTTGAACATCGATATTGAAGCGGCACCTTATGCCTGAGCCGTTATCACGCACCACGACTTCTGCCGGATAGTCGATCGCCGCGACAAAAACCTGGCCACGCAGCGCGACTTCCTGCGCGCTGCTGCTTCGATTGACATACACCCGGGTGCCGGTATCCAAGGGTTTATTGTTCTCATCGACCAGGATCAAGGTTGCGCTCTGGTTTTGCTGCGCGCTGAATTTCAAAAGGCTGCCGGTCCGGTAGCCGGGTGTGACCGATTTCTGAGCCAGGTCCAGCGACATCGACAGCGGCAGCCTGGCGTCGTCCAGGGAAACGGTGTTGGATTCGTAGGGGATCAGGCGAGGAATAAAACCGACGCCATATTTGTCAGTCCGGCCGACCTTGATATTGTTGGCGTAGATATCGATGGGCTGGCTGACCGGGACTTCGACCATGGCAAAACTTTGATCCAGCCAGCGGGTCGTCCGGACGTGGCCGCCGAGCAGGGCGACGCCGCCGCGCGCCTCAAGCTGCAGATTGTTTTGTCGATTCACGTGATTCGCGCTCAGCATGTATTCGCCGTTGCTGCCGATGTAATTGGCGCCGACATCTTCGCCGCCGTTATCGAACACAGCCTTGCGTGCGCGATAACCCCAGCCACCTTCTTGCGGTGCGGTTTGCTGGTATTCGGCGCTCATGTATTTGCTGCCTCGCTGGCCGCTGGCCACTAGCTGCAGGAAACTTTGATGTTCCAGCGCGATGACCCAGACCACGTTGGCAGAAAGCAAGCGATCCTGTGTCAGCGATTTCAGCAAGCCGATGCTGATGCTGCCGTTCTGCCGCAAGTTAACGTTGAGGCCGGCATTGATCGCGCGCACATTATCCTGGATGCGGTTGGTCTGGCTCAGATAGCCTGCCGAGAAATTAGTGCGCTCGCCCAGCGCGACATTGGCTTGCGCCTGGAATTGCTGCGCCGGCGCCAGAACATCATCGCTCAAACCCAACTGCCAAAAGCGCCGACCGGCGGTTTGCGCGCGCAGGGTCACGGCATATTGATTACCCTGGCGATCGAATTGCATATATTGCTCGGTATCGCTGCCGCGTTCCGAATTGCTGGCTGCCAGGCCGCTGCTCAACAAACCGATATCGCTGATTGCAAAGGTAGCGCCGACAGCCAGCGATTCGCGGCCGCGCATGATCTCGCCGTGGCTTTCGACGGTGCTGGCATTACTGACGCCGTAACGCACGGTGGCGGAGCTGAACACGCGGCCGTAGTCGCTGTCCTTGCTGCCGAAATTGTTGCGCAGTGCGCCGGCTTCGTAAGAGACATCCTTGCTGCCTTGCCGTAATAACTGGGCGCTGGTGATGTAGCCCTGCGTGTAGACCTGCTGCCGCCCGAGCACATCATGCACCACCATTTGCACATTGCCTTGGCCGGCGTAGACCGGCAGGTTGTTGATCGTGAACGGGCCGGTGTCGACAGCTTGTTTGAGGCGCAGGATGTTATCCACGTAGATGTCGACCACCGAGGGGGCCGCCGCGGTACCGCTGAACGCCGGCAGCGGGATTGCCTGGTAACCCGGAACGGTCGAGAATTTTGTCCGCCATTGGAGCCCTCCGAAATATACCTGGCGCGATAAAGAACTGTTGCCGGTAATGCTGTCGCCGACCACCAGCGTAGTCTGTTGCTGCGGAAAATCCCGCGTGTATTGGCTGTCGAGCCGAAACAGCGAACGCTGGCCGGTCAAGTCCTGGCCGACGAAACGGCTGGTGTAAATTCCACCGCCGCTGAACACGCCCACTTCCGCCAGACCGGAAAGATTGCTGCGCTCCTGGCCCCTGGCGTAGTTGATGTCGTAGTTTAAAAAAGCGCCGGTTTCCGCGGCTTGCAGCAGCAAAGGCTGGTGATCGCCAAGGTTGAGTTCCGAATCGATGAAAGCGCTTGGCAGCGCATGGATATTCAGTGTCTGGGTGCTTGCCTCGATCTCCGCGCGCACGCCCGGCAGCGCTGTCAGCGGATAATAATTTTCCTGATGGCTGCTGACGGCGGCGCCATCTGGCAAGCGCAAGCGAGCGTCAATCAATAACCGCGCCGGCACAATGATGCCGCTAGCAGCAGTCCGTACAATCACCGCTGTGTCCGTCAATTTTTTGTCGTTGACGACCACAGCCAAGATGATTTCCTGTTCTGCGACTGACTTGTCAGCTGCTGCCAGAGCGGGGATTTGACATGCGATCAGGCTAGCGGCTAGATACTTGGTCAGCCTCCAGCATGAGGTGTTCTTCAATCTCGCCCTTATCTGTCTGAACTTGCAGTCGGACCGCGCCGGCACGGATTTTGCCGTTTGCCAGAGACCATTCCTTGTGCTGGCCTGGCAATACGTAGGCAGGCGTGCTGATTTGCAGGCCATCCTGGCTATCGCTATCACTGTTCTTCAGCTGGATACCGATAATCTTGCTATGGACGTTGCCGTCATTGGCCGCCACCAGTATTAAACCTTTGGCTTGCCGTCTTAACTGCCAGGAAATCCTTTCCTGTTTTTTCTGCGGGACAATGAATACCGGAATGCTGACCCTCAGCAAAGTTTTTAAGCCCGGTGCCTGCGGACCGCTGGGCGGCACCTCGTCGAGCAGCAAGCGGTAGCTTTTCTCGGTTGCCGAATTCTCGGGGTGGCGCACGCCGAAACGCAGAAACTGGGTTTGTCCCGGCTCTATCGCAAAGATCGGCGGATTCAACAGTAGGGCGTCGGTGTCCGCCAGCACTTCCTGGCGGCCATCCGTGCTCCAGTCGACGGCAGAGACTTGTATACGCACCGCTTGATCGCCGGTGTTCCTGATTTGCAGCACGCCGGAAGCGCGCTCCGCGTTCAGGTCGAAACCAATCGGATTAACGTTGAACGAGGCGGCGCCAGCAGTCTGCGCAGAAGCCAGGCACAAGACCAGCGCGGGCTGCCAGGCAGCCCGCCATAGATTCAGATTGGGCATCATCGACCATCCTAAAAAGTGACGGTGGCAACTACCGTGTCGGTATAAGTGGCGGCCTTGACAGACTGGCCGGATGGCACCCGCGCATAAATCGTGATCGGCGTAGCGCTGCCGGTAGCCGTGACGGCCGTAGGCGCGGTTGCTACCGTGTTGCCCCAAGTGACCGAGCGGCCGGAATCGGAATACAAGGCATAGTTGAGAAAGACGGGAGTGCCGCCGCCGCTGCTAAGGCGGCGCAACGGTACGGCGTCGGTCGAACCGGTATTCGCATTCGCTCCCTGTCCGAGCGTAATCTCCGGAGAGGCGCCTACGGTGCAGGTGGTGGTGACGCTGGCGGTGACGTCCTGGTTTGTGGTGGCATTGGTGACGATCGGGTCATAGGTCGTCGTGAAGCCGAGGGCGGAGATGCTGCAGTTATTGGTGATGGTGACCGTGTTGGTCATGGTGGCGGTAGCGGTGGTCGCCGAGGCGCTGGTATTGATAATTAACGATGCGGTTAAGGATACGACTAGCGATGCGACTGCCGATGCGATAAGCAAAATGCCGTTCCGAACAAATCTTTTCATGACAAATCTCCAACTCACATTTTATTGCTTTATGGAAATCCAAGCGCTTGCTTGAACATTTGTTATGTATAGCATCCTCTCTATTAAATTTTCCTTAAGGAAATGTTTCTTTGGATTACTAGTAACATCATAGGGTAGCTGCGTCAAGGGCTATTGAGTTTTGTTAAAAAAATAATAGCTTGCTTAAGTTTCCATCAGATTAATGTTGTAGTCAATAAATGTGTTTTTTTAACAAAAATATTTATTGTTGCTTTTTAAATGCAACAATAATATGATGGTGTCATTCCATCGAGACTTTCTGCCGTCAGCAGGAAACAAAACCATGCAATTCACCAAATTCACCGATTTCGGCTTGCGCGTCTTGATGTATCTGGCGGCGACGCCGGAACAAGGCGTGATTACCGTTGGCGAGCTGGCGGCTTACTTCGATATTCCAAAGAATCATCTGAATAAGGTGGTCAACCGCATGGTCAAGCTGGGCTGGATCAGCGCAACCCCGGGCCGCAACGGCGGCTTGCGACTGGCGCAGGCGCCGGCGAGTTTGTATCTGGGCGATATTCTCAGTGCTCTGGAAGGGCACGGCGGCCTGGTCGATTGCGACAAACCGCCTTGCGTTTTAAAAGGCAGTTGTCATCTGAAGCGCGTGCTGGATATCGGCCAGCAAGAATTTTATGCCGGCATGAACCGGCACAACCTGGCTGAGTTGGTCCTGCCACCAACCTCCAGCGTCATCACGCGCATGCATTTTCAGCCGACGGCAGCGGCTTGATCCTGTCGAAAACCGGAGCGCCGCCATCGCGCGGCGCATTTTTTTAAATTAATTGTAGTATTTTAAATGTCACAATAGGAGTGTTTATATGGCTTCCCCCGTGCTTTCCGCCGCTTCCCGTCCCTATATCGTCGCATCCGTTCCTGTCTTGCGTGAACATGGGCTGACCATTACTCGCTGCTTCTACCAGCGCATGTTTGCCGCCCATCCTGAGCTCAAGAATATTTTCAATATGCCGAACCAGCAGTCCGGCAAGCAGCAACAGGCACTGGCTTCTGCGATCTTTGCTTACGCCGCCAATATCGATAATCCCGAAGCGTTGGCGCCGGTGATCAGCCGTATCGTTCAAAAGCATGTCAGCCTGGGGATTCGGGAAGAGCACTATCCCATCGTCGGCAAACATTTGCTGGAAGCGATTGCAGAAATCCTCGGTGCCGCGGCAACGCCAGAACTGATGGCCGCATGGGCAGAGGCTTACGGTTTGCTGGCTGCGGCCTTGATCGAGGAAGAGCGCAAGCAGTATCAGGCACATGGCGTCGAACCTGGCGAATTTCGCTCGGTCACCGTGGTCCGTAAACAAAAGGAGAGCGATACCGTAAGCTCTTTCTATTTACAGGCAAGCGACGGCAGTGCGCTGCCGAGTTTCCAGGCGGGTCAATACATCAGCGTCGCGGTGAATATCGAACAACTGGCCTTGCGTCAGCTACGCCAGTACAGCTTGTCCGATGCGCCGGACAACGGCCACTGGCGCATCAGCGTCAAGCGCGAGCAGGGCAGCGCCGATGCGGATGGACAGGCAGCTGCTGCCTATCCGGCCGGCCTGGTATCGAACCTGTTGCATGAGCAGTATCGGGAAGGCGATGTACTGTGGGTCAGTCCGCCATGCGGCGATTTTGTTTTGCCGCAAAAGGACGACACGCCATTGGTGCTGATCAGCGCCGGCGTCGGTGTCACGCCGATGATGAGCATATTGCACAGCAGCTTGCAGCAGAGCCCGCAACGGCCGGTCAATTTCTTGTACGCCACGCTGAATGGCCGCCACCATCCGCTCAAGGGCGAGTTGAACAACCTGCGCCGTCGGCATGCACAGATGCGCTCGCATATCGCCTATGAAAAACCGGCCGCCGACGATCGCCTGCAACAGGATTATCAGCAGCAGGGCTATTTGCAGCTGGCGCAATTGCCGGACGCCTTGCTGCCGCATGACGGTTCTTATTTCTTGTGCGGACCGACGCCGTTCATGCAGATCCAGCGCGAGGCCTTGCTGGCGCGCGGTGTAGCGGCCCATCAGATTCAGCAGGAAGTATTTGGCCCGTCCTTGCTGCAGCACCTGCAATAACGCACAACATGCCGATGATGACGCTTCGTATTGCATTGTGGTAATGTTTCACTCCTAAAAATTTATTATTGATAGGGAAGACGATGCGAATTCATTGGCTTTTTGCAGCACTGCTGGCGCCAGGCATGACGATGGCAGCGGAGGGAATGTGGACTTTAGATAATTTGCCGAAGGCGAAGATGCAGGCCGAATACGGATTTACGCCGAGCGAAGGCTGGATCAAGCGCACCATGCTGGGTTCGGTGCGGATTGCCGGTGGCTGCTCGGCCTCCTTCGTTTCGAAAGATGGGCTGGTGATGACCAATCATCACTGCGCGTCCGAGTGCCTGGATCAGTTATCGACAGCAAAAAAAAATCTGATCAAGGACGGTTTTTTGGCTAAGGGCCGCGAGCAAGAACTGAGCTGCCCTGAGATCGAATTGAACCGGCTGGAACAAATCACCGACGTCACTACTGAAGTCAAGAGCGCGACCGCAGGCCTGGATGGTGCGGCTTTCAAGAATGCGCAAAATGCAGTCAAAGCCAAACTGACTTCAGCCTGTGTCGGCAACGACAAGGAAACCGTGCGGTGCGACGTCGTCGACCTGTATCACGGCGGTCAATACCAAGTCTATAAATACCATCGTTTCCAGGATACGCGCCTGGTTTGGGCGCCGGAAAAGGCCGCAGCGTTTTTCGGCGGCGATCCCGACAATTTTAACTTCCCGCGCTACGACCTCGACATCACTCTGTTGCGCGCCTACGAAGGCGGCAAGCCAGCCAGGATCGAGAATTATTTCCCGTTCAGCAAAAGCGGTGCGGAAGAGGGCGAAATGGTATTCGTCACCGGCCAGCCAGGCTCGACGCAACGGCAGCTGACAGTATCGCAACTGACCACTTTGCGCGATCTCACGTTAGTCAATAATGTGATTCGACTGGCAGAAATGCGCGGTGTACTGGAGCAGTACAGCAAAAATAGTCCAGAAGCAGCGCGTAACGCCGAGCATGCCTTGTTCGGCGTGGAAAATGCTTACAAGGCATACAGAGGACGTCTCAGCGCCTTGCAAGATCCGGTATTGATGAAGCAAAAGCAGGATGAGGAAACCGCCTTGCGTCAATTCGTATCGCAGCAGCCAGCGTTGCAAGCCAAGATCGGCGGTGCTTGGGACGTCATCGCCGCGTCGCAGCAAGCCTATCGCCAGATCGAAGCGCCTTACAACATGATTGAAGGCGGCCGCGGTTTCTACAGCAAGTACTTCAGTTACGCGCAGGCTTTGGTACGCGGTGCGGAAGAACGGGCCAAGCCGAACGGCGAGCGCCTGCCGGAATATGCTGACGCCAAGCTGCCTGAACTTGAGCAAGAGTTGTTTTCGACCGCACCGGTGTATCCGGAATACGAAAAAGTGATGCTCGGCTTTTCGCTCACCAAGTTGCGCGAAATCCTCGGTACCGATGATCCCGTCGTCAAACAGGTGCTCGGCAAACAATCGCCGGATCAACTTAGCGCTGCTTTGATCGACCATACCAAGCTGGGCGATCCGGCGGTGCGCAAGGCACTGTGGCAGGGCGGCAAAGAAGCTATCCTGAAATCCGACGATCCGTTTATCAAGATGGAGCTGGCGCTCGATCCGGTCGCGCGTGCAATTCGCAAGCGCTATGAAAAAGAAGTGGAATCGGTACAACAAAAGAACTCCGAACTGATCGCCCAGGCACGTTTTGCTCAGCAGGGCACCAGCGCCTATCCGGACGCCACTTTCACCTTGCGCCTGTCATATGGTGAAGTCAAAGGCTGGCAAGACGGCGATAAAAAAATCGCGCCGTTCACCACTATTGGCGGTGCGTTCGAGCGCGACACCGGCGCTGATCCGTTTGCCTTGCCTGCGTCCTGGGATAGCGCCAAGAGCAAGCTGAATCTGGCGCAGCGGTATAACCTGGCCACCACCAACGACATCATCGGCGGTAATTCAGGCAGCCCAATGATCAATCGCAGCGGTGAAATCGTCGGCCTGATTTTCGACGGCAATATCCATTCGCTGGGTGGAGCATTCTGGTTCGATCCACGCACCAATCGTTCGATTGCAGTGCATAGCGGCGCCATTCTGGAAACCTTGGGCAAGGTCTATGGCAGTGGCGAGCTGGTCAAGGAAATCCAGGCGCATTGAGGCACTGACAGAAGCCGGTAAAACAGCGCCAAGGTTTTGCAATTAGTACTTATAATGAATCCCTCCTGGCAGCGACGCCGGGAGGGATTTTTTCATTGCACATGCTAGCCGGCCCTGGCCGCCGTTTGACTGTCATGCAAGGAGAACTATTTTGGAAATATTGATCCTGGGGCTGCTGCTCTTTCTCGGCCTCCATCTGATTCCCACTGTCCCCGCTTTGAAAGCGCCGCTGGTCCACGCTTTTGGTGAAAATCGCTATAAGGGCCTGTTTGCCTTGCTGGCAGCGTTTGGGCTGACTTTGATCATAGCCGGCTACGCCAGCGCACCCGGCGGAACCAGATTATTCGCGTCGTCCATCGGCGCCCGCCATGCCGCGCCGTTGGCCATGGTCATCAGCTTCATACTATTTTCCGCCGCCAATATGAAAACCCATATCCGAGCCTGGGTAAAACACCCGATGCTGCTCGGGCTGGCAATCTGGGCGCTGGTGCATTTGCTGGCGAACGGACATGGCAAAGCCACGCTGTTGTTTTCAGCCTTTTTGGCTTATGCGGTAATTGATTTATTTTCCGTGATCCAGCGGAAAACTTACAAGCAATTCACTCCCGCGTGGAAGTTTGACGTGATTGCAGTTATCTCGGGCCTGCTGCTGGCTTTACTGGTGATGACATTTCATCGCCAGCTGATGGGTGTGGCGGTGGTGCCGTGGGGTGTGTGACGGGATGTATGAAGGGATGTATGAAGGGTTGTATGAGTTAGCGATCTTGCAGCAGCTGATTCAACAATGACCGGACTTCCGGGATCAACTCGCCGGCAGTCAGTCCAATCGGGCCGATGCCTTGCGCCACCAGTTGATCGGCGGCGCGGCCGTGCAGCCATACTGCCGCCAGCGCCGCTTCCCACTGTGGCCAGCCCTGGGCCAGCAAAGCACCGCAGACGCCGGACAAGACATCACCGCTGCCAGCGGTGGCCAAAGCCGGGTTGCCGGTCGAATTGACGACCACTGCGCCGTCGGCGCGGGCGATGATGCTGCCGGCGCCTTTCAGCACTACCACGGCATTGAAGCGGCTGGCCAGGGCGCGTGCGGCAGCGATACGATCGGCCTGGATGTCGCTGGTGCTGACGCCAAGCAGGCGGGCGGCTTCCAGCGGGTGCGGCGTCATCAGCACGGCATGCTGGCGTTGTGCCACCTGGGCTTGCAGTTGCGGCTGGCGCGCCAGCAGATTCAAGGCGTCGGCGTCCAGCACCAGCCAGCTGAGCGCATCCAGTGCGCGGGTCAGCAATGTCAACGCGGTATCGGCCATGCCGAGGCCGGGGCCGACCACCAGTACCGCCGAGGAAAAATCGAGATCGGCGGCGTGGCGGCACATGAGTTCCGGCTGCGCGCTATCGTAGGCCGGCGGCTGCTCAGCGTAGCCGACAAACACCCGGCCCGCACCGCACTTGGCGGCGGCGCGCGCCGCTAATATCGGTGCGCCGGCCATGCCTGCCGCACCGCCAATAACAGCAACATCGCCAAAACTGCCTTTGTGCGAATTGCGCCGGCGCGGCCGCAGGTATTCGGCGAACAATCCGGCGTGGTTCAGCCACATATGGGGCGTAGGAAAATGGTTTTCCGCAATCGCCAGCGTCGCCACTTCGATTTTGCCGGCGTAATCAGGGCCGTCGCAGGTATGCAGGCCGGCTTTGTCGGCGATGAAGGTGATGGTATGGCTGGCCTGGATTGCGATGCCGGCAGCAGCGCCCACCACTACGCCGGTGTCAGCGTTCAGGCCGCTTGGCACATCCAGCGCCAGCACCGGGCACGCCATAGAATTTACCGCCTGCACCAGGCGGCGCCAGTCACCATCCAGTGCGCGGCTCAGGCCGATGCCGAACAGGCCGTCGATGACCAAGGTCCATTGATTGCTGTCGATCTCGGCAAACTGCTCGGGCGGCATCAGGTGCACACCGTGTTGCTGAGCGCGTCTCAGCGCCTGGGCTGCATCGGCCGGTAGTTGCGAGGGGGCGGTTTTAAGCAAGGCCATCACTTCGGCGCCGGCCTTAGCCAGTCCGGCCGCGGCTTCCAGGGCGTCACCGCCATTGTTGCCGGGGCCGGCCAGCACCAGGATGGTAGCGGCATGAGCCGGGCCGGGGAGTATGCGTAAAGCCGCTTGCGCGGCAGCGTGACCGGCGCGTTGCATCAGACTGTAAGGCGCTAGTTCGCGCAAGGCGGCTTGCTCGATTTTGCGGATTTCGGCGACGGGGTAGATGGTGCTCATTTGGATTGTGTACTCCGTGCCCCGTTAACTGGGGTCAGAGTAATTTTACGACGATAAAGCATGTCGTAAAAAAAACTCTGACCCCACTTAACTACGTTTGTCAGCGATAACGGGCCACTGTCAACCCGTCCAGATCAACCTCGGGTATCCGTCCGGAGACCTGATCCGCCAATATTTTGGCGGCGCCCAGCGCCATGCTCCAGCCCGAGCCGCCATGCCCGATATTGACAAAAACATTGCTGGCGCCGGTGTGGCCGATGAGCGGCACTTCGTCCGCCAGCATCGGCGTATGGCCGCACCAGAAACTGGCGTTGTTGAAATTGGCGGCGTCGGGGAACCAGTCGTGCGCCACTTTCAGCAGAGTGCGTAGAGCCTTGTCGTCGAGCGACAAGTCTTGCGCGCCAAATTCGGCAATCCCGGCCAGACGGATACGGGCGCCGATGCGCGCCATGGTGACTTGGTAACTGTCATCCAGCACCGCCATCTGCGGCGCTACTTCATAATTCTTTACGGTGGCAGTGGCGGTATAGGTCTTGATCGCGTGCAGCGGCAGGCGCAGTCCCAGCGGTTTTAGCAGATGGGCGCTGGCGTTGCCGGCGGCGCACACCACGGCGTCGGCCAGCAGCAAATTGCCATCTATCTGCAAACCTACCTGCGCACCTTGCGGCGCGATCGCGCTTACCTTGCTGTCGAAATGGAACTGCACCCCCAGTCCTTGCAGGATGGCTTTCAATTGTTTGGTAAACAGGGTGCAGTTGCCGGAACCCAGATCCGGAAAATACACACCGCCGGCCAGCTTGCCGGCGCCGGCCAGGGTTGGTTCCTGCAACCGTACAGCGGTTTCATCGAGTAGTTGATGCGCCACGCCGCATTCGGTCAGCAGCTCCCGGGTAGGGGCTAGCGCCGCCAGTTCGGCTTCGCTGCGGAACAGGCGCAGCAAGCCCGGGCTTTGTTCAAAATCGAGCTGGAAATGCTGTTGTATCTGCTCCAGCAAGTCTTGGCTGTAAGAAGCCAGTCTTTGCATTTGATGGGTATGGGAGCGAAAGCGCTGGAGCTCGGATTCCGCCATCCAGCGCCGCATCCAGCGCCACAGCGAAGGGCTGAAGCGGGCGTTGAGCACATTCGGCGCTTCCTGGTTAAACATGCCAGCCAAGATCTTGCGATGCATGCCGGGTACCGACCAAGGCAGCGCCGCACCAGCCGACAAGATGCCGGAATTACCCAGCGTCGCTTGTTCCGCGACATTGCTGCGTTGTTCCACTACGGCAACCTGGTGCCCGGCTTCGGCTAGAAAGTAAGCGCTGCAGACTCCCATCACGCCGCCGCCGATAACCACGATTTGTTTCTGTGTCTGCTGCTGTATCACTATTGTTCTCAAGGGTTCTGCGCGGCACCACGCGTTGCAGGCGATCAGAATCATACCTTGAATTACTTGATAATAGGACAGCAAAGCACAATTACATCGTCATCGGCGGTGCTGGCCGTGGCTACAACGCGGCTACAGCGCAACTACAACGCAACTACAACTCAAATGCGCCAGCATCATACGCTTTGCTGTAAGTCTGCCAATCCTTGCGCACCTGCGCCGCGCAATCCTGAGCGGCATCCAGCAACTGCTTTTTCCACTTCTTGCTTTGCCCGAAAGCGATCAGCTCATCGGCAATCGCCGACCCCTGGCGGCCGGCGCTGCGCAATTGCGCCCAGGCGACCAGATTGCCCATGACGCTCATGACTTGCTGGATTTCGGCCAGCGTGTGACGCGGCTGCTTAAGCGCGACTCGGTCTTCACTGGGTTGCAAACCACGCAGCACGTAAGGAGTTTTGCCCAGCATGACCGGCTGCAGGAAAGCCATGGATACCGCCTGGCAGCGCCGCTGCAGCGTGACCACCCGTTGTGCCTGGTTCTTCCATTTAGGTTGCGCCACCTTTAAATAGGGCGCCAATGAAGACGGCAGCGCCTGTTTCAAATCAAGCAGGTAATTGCCGTTGGGCGAACCCTTGCCTTGCACCAGAATCACGTAACGGTCGACGCCGAGGCTGCCGGTGCCGGCGATGCGGCGTGCTACGTCCAGCACTTTGTAGAAATCGGGATTGGGCTGTTCGCTGGCAAAACGTTGCATGAATGCGTTGATTTTGGCGCGCTGTTTATCGGATACCGGCAGCGCTTTCTTGCCATCCACGCGCAGCACGCGCAGTTTGCCTTTGACTACGGTTCGGCTATCAAGGTAGGAGGCGCGCTGGCGGCCGCGCAAGCTGTTCAGCAAGTCGCCGACCATGCCTTGCGCGATATCGCGCTCGACCCAGCGCGGTTTGCCCAGGGTCAGGGCGGCGCCGTAAGCGTCGATCAGGTTGCGGCACAGCAGCCGGCTGTCGGTGGCGCCATTGGGCGTGCCGTCGGCAGCAATCAACACGCTGGTCAGCAGGCGCACCAGTTCCCAACTGAGAGGGGCCAGCACAGCTTCGTCGAAATCGTTCAGGTCAAAATAAGCCAGGCGGTTATCGCCCTTGTAACTGCCAAAATTTTCCAAATGCATATCACCGCAAATCCAGGCCAGCGGCGCCGAGCGCATCAAACCGCTTTGCGGCAGGCGTTCGTAGAACAGATGGCAGGTGCCACGCAGAAAGGTGAACGGGTCGTTGCGGATGTTGCGGTATTTCATCTGCAGGCGTTGCGGATCGCGGCCTGCGTTGTATTCCTGAATGCGTTTTACTACATTCACCATAACAGCCTCTTGAGGATGGGGTTGGTCGCGTCGATCTGCGGCCAATCTTACTGCATCATCTTGACAAAATGCTGACAATAACGATGCGGCATCCTCGCAGGCGGTGCCGGTTTACCAGACCCGATATACGCGGCCGGTTTGCGCACCTTCGACGCTGCGACTGTAAGCCTGGGCGACGCGGCTGGCGGGTGCTGCTTCGAAGCCGTAAAAGAATGGACCGTAGCTGGCCAATGATTCCTGCAGCACCGTCGGGCTGACGATATTGATGCGGATGCCGCGTTGCAGTTCGATCGCCGCAGCACGTACAAATCCATCCAGGGCGGCGTTCACGGTGGAAGCATTGACGCCTTGCAGAATCGGCTCTTCGCTGAGGATGCCGCTGGTCAGGGTGATCGAGCCGCCATCGTTCAAGCGATGCTGCGCCACCAGCGCCAGGTTGATCTGGCCCATCAATTTGTCGCGCAAGCCGATCTCGAATTTCTCTGGCGTCAGTTCTTGCAGCGGGCCGAAATGCAATTTTCCAGCGGTCGATACGATGGCGTCGACCTTGCCGATTTTGTCGAATAACTGCTCCACGCTCTTGATATCGGTAATGTCTACCTGGTACTGGCCGCTAGTGTTGCCGACTTCGATGATGTCATGGCGGCTTGCCAGTTGCGCCACGACTGCCTTGCCGACTGTGCCGGTGGCGCCGATAACTGCGATTTTCATGTTGAACTCCGTGATGAGGTTGAAATCAGGGTGTCAGTATGATTGCTTCTCTGTGGTGGATAAATGCCTTAATATTCCTATCACTTGAAACCAATGGTTCTTAATGATCATTCTCAATAAGAGGTTTTATGGATAGGTTAACCAGTATGCAGATTTTCGTCCGGGTAGTCGAAAAGGGCGGGTTTTCTGCTGCGGCAGAGGAGGCCGGGATTTCGCCAACCATGGTCGGCAAGCACGTGCGCCAGCTGGAGGAGCAACTCGGGGTGCGCCTCCTGAACCGCACCACGCGCCGCCAGAGCCTGACCGAGATCGGCCAGTTGTATTTCGAACGCTGCAAGCAGGCGCTGTTGGAAATCGAAGCGGCCGACGCTTCGGTCAAGCAAATGCAGTTGCTGCCGCGCGGCGTGCTGCGGGTGACTGCACCGGCCACTTTCGGCGGCCAGATGCTGGCTGCCGTGGTGCGCGCCTATCTGGAGCGTTATCCCGATGTCGAACTCGACCTGTCCTTGAATGACCGGGTAGTCGATCTGGTCGAAGAGGGCTTCGAGGTGGCGATCCGGATCGGCGCGCTGCCGGATTCGAGCCTGATTGCGCGTCCCTTGCAGCCGTATCGGGCCATGGTGTGCGCCGCTCCGGAGTACCTGGCGCGTTGCGGCACGCCGCAGACGCCGCAACAACTGGCCATGCATAATTGCCTCAGCTTTGCACACGGCAATCGCTATAACCTCTGGCAGTTTTCGCAGGGAGGCGTGCGGCAAGAGATTGAGGTACATGGAAATTTCCGCGCCAATAACGGCCTGGCTCTGCGCACCGCCGCCCTCAACGGCATCGGCATCATCATGCAGCCGGAAGCCTTGCTGCGCGATGAGGTCTCAGCCGGCCGCTTACAGCGTTTGCTGGGCGACTACGAGCTGGAACACCGGCCGATGCATATCGTGATTGCCTCGAACCGCAAGATGACACCGAAGTTGAAATCGTTTGTCGAGTTCGTTGTCGAGCAGTTTGGACTGCATCTTTAATCCCGGCTTTAAGACAGGTCTGCGATCCCCTCTCAATTTCCCACTAATTAGCGGCTAGTCGTTTCAATCTCCTCGAATTTTTCGCGCAAGAATGTCAGCAATGCGCGTAGCGACGGCGACATGCTGTTGCGATGCGGATAAACCATGCTGAGCGGCGTTTCCTCTCCAGCAAATTGTTCCAGCAGGATTTCCAGGCGTCCCTCGGCCACGTCTTGCCGTACATCCAGCCAGGATTTATAGGCGATGCCGATGCCGGCGATTGCCCATAGCCGCGCAATCGCGGCATCGTCGCTCATGCGGTCGCCACGCACCTTGACGTCGATTGGCGTCTTGCCGGCATAAAAGCGCCAATTGTTGAACAAGCCGCGTTGCAGGTAATACAGCAGGCAGTTGTGGTTCTGCAGATCTTGCGGCGATTGCGGCCGGCCGTGCTGCGCCAGGTAGCTCGGCGCCGCCACCAGCACCCGGCGGCTGGCGGCCAGCGGCTGCGATACCAGGGTCGAGTCGTCCAGCTTGCCGTAGCGGAAAGCGACGTCGACCGGATCGCGAAACAGGTCGATCACGCGGTCGGAAAATTGCAGCGACAAGGTGACTTGCGGATAGTTTTTTTGAAATGCATCGAGCCACGGCAGCAGGATATTGCGGCCGACATCGGACGGCATCGACAGCCGCAGATGCCCGCTCACCGGGCCGTCGGCGTTGAGCAGCGCCTGGCCTTCTTGCAGCAAGGCCAGAGCCTGACGGCTATAGTCCAGGAACAGGGCGCCGGCCGGCGTCAGCCGCATGCTGCGGGTCGAGCGCACAAACAGGCGCGCATTGAGTTGCTGTTCCAGTCGTTTAAGGCTGGCGCTGGCGGTCGCGGGTAGCAAATCGAGCTGGCGCGCCGCCTTCGACAGGTTGCCCAGATCGGCGGTATGAATAAACAGCTGCAAGTCGGTGGTTGAGTACATTATCAAATATGGTTTGAAAGTGAATCAAATACTGCTGTCTTTATAAAATAATTCAACATTATCATAATGAGGTCAACCCGAGTTCAACCCGAGGCCAACCGAATAGCAATCGGTATCAGCCATCGCAAATTAATCAACACCTAGTCAATCAGGAGTCAGCATGAAAGCCATCGCATTAAGCCGTTACCTGCCTATCGATAATCCCGAATCCCTGTTCGATGCGGTACTCGACAAACCTGTACCGCAAGGCCGGGATATCCTGGTCGAAGTCAAGGCGATTGCCGTCAATCCGGTCGACGTCAAGGTACGGGCTCCCAAGGATACGGTTGAAAAGACGCCACGCGTGCTGGGCTGGGACGCCGCCGGCGTGGTGCAGGCGGTGGGGCCGGAGGTCAGCCGCTTCAAGATTGGCGACCGGGTGTTTTATGCCGGCGACATTACCCGCCCAGGCTGCAATAGCGAATTCCAGCTGGTCGATGAGCGGATCGTCGGCAACATGCCGCAGTCGCTTTCCTTTGAGCAGGCGGCTGCGCTGCCGCTGACGACGATCACCGCCTGGGAGGCGTTGTTCGAGCGCCTGCAGGTGGCGTCCTCACCGGCAACACCGGCCAAATCCATCCTGATCATCGGCGGCGCCGGCGGCGTCGGTTCGATTGCAATCCAGTTGGCGGTCAAGGTCGCCGGGCTGAACGTGATCGCCACGGCTTCGCGCCCGGAATCTGAAAAGTGGGTGCGTGATCTCGGTGCACAGCACGTAATCAATCATTTCGGCGATCTGGCTGCGCAGCTTGAGGAGCAGGGCTTCGAGCAGGTCGATTACGTGCTGATCCTGAATGATACCGACCGCCACTTCCCGGCAGCGGCAGCAGCTGTCGCGCCGCAAGGCAGGATTTGCACCATCGTCGAAAACGCCGCGCCGCTCGATGTCAGCCTGTTGAAAGCCAAGAGCGCCGGCTTTTTCTGGGAGTTCATGTTTACCCGCTCGATGTTCCAGACCGCCGACATGCAGGAGCAGGGCAGTTTGCTGAACCAGATAGCGCGCCTGATCGACGACAAGACCATTGCTACCACGTTGAACCAGATTTTATCGCCGATTAATGCCGCCAACCTGCGGCAAGCCCACGCCACGCTGGAAACCGGGCGTGTGATCGGCAAGATCGTCCTGAGGGATTTTTAAGCGTTAAATTGCCTGAAATGCAATGACGGTCCGAGGCAGCTGACATTTTTCCGGCCCGCCATGCTTTTGTGTGGCGCGGCAAGGTGATTTTGTCATCAGTTCCCGGGGCAGCGGGCTGATCGGCACTGTATAATGGCGGCTTCTGATTTAACCCGCAGCCACGCTGCATCAACTCCCCCCTTCTCGCCATGTTGATTTTGCCCGGTTCCAACGCTGTCCCCGCCTTCCGTTCCCTACGTCTTTTAACCCAGTTGCAAGCGATCGATAGCAATATCGTCGAAATAAGCGGGCGCTTCGATCATTTTGTCGATGCATCAACCGCGCTCAGCCAGGATGATATCGGCCGTTTGAACGCGTTGTTGACGTACGGCGATCCATTTACTGGCAGCGACGAAGGCGAACAGTTCATTGTGATCCCGCGCTTCGGCACGATTTCCCCGTGGGCCAGCAAGGCCACCGACATTGCCCGCAATTGCGGCATGGCGCACATCAAGCGCATCGAGCGCGGCATTGCGTATCAGGTAAAACTCAAGAGCGGTTTGCTGGGCGGGGTTAAAAAACTCAGCGACGACAGCGTGCGCGCTATCGCCGATGTGCTGCATGACCGTATGACGGAAACCGTTTTGCGCAGCGCTGAGCAAGCCGCTGATCTATTCCGCGAACTGGATGCCAAGCCGTTGGCCTTTGTCGATTTGCTGGCCGGTGGCAAAGCCGCCCTGGAGCAAGCCAACAGCGAATTGGGACTGGCCTTGTCGGACGATGAGATCGACTATCTGCTGGCCGCATTCACCAGCGCCAAGCGCAATCCGACCGACGTCGAGCTGATGATGTTCGCCCAGGCCAACAGCGAACATTGCCGCCACAAGATTTTCAACGCCGACTGGATCATCGACGGCGAGGCGCAAGACAAGTCCTTGTTCGCGATGATCAAGAACACCCATCAATTGCAACCCAAGGGCACCATCGTCGCCTATAGCGACAACTCATCGATTATCGAAGGCGCAACCGTCTCGCGTTTCTATGCGCGCGGCGCGGCGGAAGGCAACACTTATCGCGCTTCGGATGAGCTGACGCATATCCTGATGAAGGTCGAAACGCACAATCACCCGACCGCGATTTCGCCATTCCCTGGCGCCTCCACCGGCGCCGGCGGCGAGATCCGCGATGAAGGCGCTACCGGCCGTGGCGCCAAGCCGAAAGCCGGTCTGACCGGTTTCACCGTTTCCAATCTGCAGTTGCCGGATGCGTTGCAGGCTTGGGAGAATGCTGCCGACGTAACTGCTGCCGGCCAAGCAGATGCAGGCCAGTACGGCAAGCCGGAGCGCATCGCTTCAGCCTTGCAAATCATGATCGACGGCCCGCTTGGCGGCGCTGCGTTCAACAATGAATTCGGCCGTCCTAACCTGGGCGGTTATTTCCGCACCTACGAACAAAACGTCGGCGGCAATGTGCAGGGTTATCACAAGCCGATCATGATCGCCGGCGGCATCGGCAGCATCTCCGACAAGCACACCAAGAAGAACGAGCTGCCGGTCGGCAGCTTGTTGATCCAGTTGGGCGGCCCCGGCATGCGGATCGGCATGGGCGGCAGCGCGGCGTCGTCGATGGCGACCGGTTCGAATACCGCCGATCTCGATTTCGATTCAGTACAGCGCGGCAATCCGGAAATGGAAAGACGGGCCCAGGAAGTGATCAACGCCTGCTGGGCCATGGACGACAAGAATCCGATTCTGTCGATCCATGACGTCGGCGCCGGCGGCCTCTCGAACGCCTTCCCGGAAATCACCAACGACGCCAAGCGCGGCGCGATTTTCGATTTGCGCAAAGTGCCGCTGGAAGAAAGCGGCATGGCGCCGAAGGAAATCTGGAGCAACGAATCGCAAGAACGTTATGTGCTGGCGATTGCGCCTGAAAGCCTGCCGCTGTTCGAATATTTCTGTCAGCGCGAGCGCTGTCTGTTTGCGGTGGTCGGCACGGCTACCGAAGAACGCCAGCTGAAGGTGATCGACCCGCAACACGACAATAATCCAGTCGATATGCCAATGGATGTATTGCTCGGCAAGCCGCCGAAAATGCAGCGTGACGTCAAGCATCTGAATCCAGTCCTGCCGCCGGTTGACCTGACCGGCATGGAATTGCTGGAAGTGTCGCAGCGCGTTTTGAAGCTGCCGACGGTGGCCGATAAATCGTTCCTGATCACCATCGGCGATCGCACTGTGGGCGCGACGTCGGTGCGCGACCAGATGGTCGGCCCGTGGCAGATTCCGGTTGCCGATTGCGCGGTCACCAGCATGAGCTTCGAAGGTTATCTGGGCGAAGCGATGGCGATGGGCGAGCGTACACCGCTGGCCGTCATCAACGCCGCCGCATCCGGCCGCATGGCAGTGGGCGAGGCCTTGACCAATATTGCCGCAGCAGCGATTGCCGATATCTCCGACGTCAAGTTGTCCGCCAACTGGATGGCCGCTTGCGGCCAGCCGGGCCAGGACGCCGCCTTGTTCGATACGGTCAAGGCGATCGGCATGGAATTGTGCCCGGCGCTGGGTATCAGCATCCCGGTCGGCAAGGATTCGCTGTCGATGCGCACCACCTGGAAAGACCAGGATCAAGCCAAGGCCGTAACTTCGCCGGTATCGCTGATCGTTTCCGCCTTCGCGCCGGTGAGCGATGTACGCCGTTCCTTGACGCCGCAGCTGCGCACCGATGTCGGCGATACTGCGATCATCCTGATCGACCTCGGGCGTGGCAAGAACCGCATGGGCGCCTCGGCCTTGACCCAGGTGATGCAGCAGATCGGCAATGAGACGCCGGACGTTGACAGCGCCGAAGACTTGAAAGCATTCTTCGCCGCGATCCAGCAACTCAATAGCGAGCAAAAACTGCTGGCCTACCATGACCGTTCCGACGGCGGCTTGTTCACCTCCTTGTGCGAGATGGCGTTTGCCGGTCATAGCGGGTTGTCGATCAATCTCGATATCCTGACCATGGAAAGCGAACACGCAGCCGACTGGGGCGATTCGAAAAACTGGACTGGCCAGGTGGCCGAGCGCCGCAATGAACTGACCTTGCGCGCGCTGTTCAGCGAAGAGCTGGGCGCGGTGCTGCAAGTACGCGCCGAACAGAAATCGGACGTAATGAATGTACTGCGCAGCTTTAACCTGGGCGCATGCAGCCATATCATCGGCAAACCGAATACGCGCGACGTCATCGAATTCAGCCGCGACGCCAAGACCATCTATAGCCAGAGCCGCATCGATCTGCAACGCTTGTGGAGCGAAACCAGCTGGCGCATCGCCCGCCTGCGCGATAATCCTGCCAGCGCCGACGCTGAATACGATCGCATCCTGGATGCCGCCGATCCTGGCATCAGCCCGAAAATCCCCTTCGATTTGCAAGAGAATATTGCCGCGCCTTTCCTCAACCTGGCTGCCAAGCCGCGGGTGGCGATCTTGCGTGAGCAAGGCGTCAACTCGCATGTCGAGACTGCTTATGTAATGCATCAGGCTGGCTTCTCCGCAGTCGACGTCCACATGAGCGACCTGATTGCCGGCCGCGCCCGGCTGGACGACTTCAAGGGTTTCATCGCAGTCGGCGGTTTCTCTTACGGCGATGTGCTGGGAGCCGGCGAGGGCTGGGCCAAGACGATCTTGTTCAACACCAAGCTGGCGGAACAGTTCTCCGTCTTCTTCCAGCGCGGCGACACCTTTGCACTCGGTGTCTGCAACGGTTGCCAGATGATGAGCAACCTGAAGGCGATCATTCCCGGCGCTCAGGCCTGGCCGAAATTCACTCGCAACAAATCGGAGAAATTCGAAGCACGTTTCTCGATGGTGCAGGTGGAATCGTCGCCATCGATTTTCTTCCAGGACATGGCGGGCACCCAAAGCGCCATCGCCATCGCGCACGGTGAAGGTTTTGCCGATTTCTCGCAAACCGGCGATATCAAGGAAGCGCTGGTCGCCATGCGCTTCGTTGACAACCAAGGGCAAGTGACCGAAGGCTATCCGTACAACCCCAACGGTTCGCCGCAAGGGATCACCTCGGTGACTACCCAGGATGGCCGTTTCACGGTTTGCATGCCGCACGCCGAGCGGGTGTTCCGCACGGTGCAGCAATCGTGGCACCCTGAATCGTGGGGTGAGGATTCGCCATGGATGCGCATGTTCCGTAATGCGCGGAAGTGGGTCGGGTAATTTTTCCCGGGCCTGCACAATATACGGTGCAGGCAGACGAATACCCGATGTTCGGCGATGATCGCGACAACAGCGAAGATGCGAGATACATCGGTTTCGTCAAACGCCAACTGCTGACCGGCCACGCCGTGCCACGAATCCGCTAGCCATAAGCATGCGCCAGCCAGGCTGGCGCATGCTTATGGCTAGCGGATCGAGCAACTATCAACTATCAGCTATCCCGAGCGCCCTTGAATTAATCGGCGCCAACAAATAATCATATTGTGAGCCCGCTGTCTAGCTGTCAAATTTGCGATGGCGGGAGCTTGCTTGCTCGTATATCTTGGTTTAGCTGACTATCCGGTCAGTCGACCATGTAGAAGAGCGAGGACAATCATGCCATTTTTTGGACCCGAACCTTTTGATACAGCAGAAGCGACTTATGTCCGGATCGATGCCAAGCAAATCCCGGAGTCAGAAGCCGAGGCTTACCATCAGCGCCTGGCGTCTGCCTGATCGGCGCTGCCAACTTAATCTGCATTGTTCTCCATGAAATTCGGGGGAGCTTTTTTAGTGTGTAACTGACGGGGTGTAACGACTCTGGCAGGCGGATGTGGTTTTGATATTCCCATTGATAATCAACTAAGGACTTTTATGAGCAGCCCTCTTACCTTGATCATGCCTATCATCCCAGGCACTAGCTTGACTGCCATTGCAGCAACCCTGGCAGAAAATACAAAGCAAATTGACGATGCGCTGAAAACAATAGGCACTGTCCATTTCGCCCGCTTCCTGCTGTTGGATAGTTCAAAACCCAACCTCCAGCCGGACCTCACCGCGAAAACGGCGTCAAATTCCTTGGTGCTAGGTGTCATCACCGAATACGACGGCAATTTCAATATGTACATCCAAGATTTCGTCTCGAAATTGGGTGGTGTGTTCGATGCGCTGCTGGAGTTCGTGGTGGATGGCAAGAAGCTCATTCCGGTGGACAACAATGTCGCCGCGTTCCAAGCCTACATCACTCTCAATGATGCTTCGCAACACATTCCGAACGCAGATCTGTATCAAGCCTATCCTCAGACTGTGCAAAAAATTCTGGCTGTGTTTCCGCCGCAATAACCGTTCGTTGCCCCTCACAAGGTCTGCGCCAGTCGCAGACCTTTTTTCTTCTGCTTAATCTGAATTTAATCGAATTTCCCATCCGGAGAGACAGCATGGCCGATCCCGCGATTGACTACGACGATGTTCAAGGCACCATCCTGCGCGGCTATCGCGTAGATTTGGCACGGCACTTCATTTTGAGTATCACCAATCCGCAAGCAACCGGCAGGCTGATCGAGGCGCTGGTCGAGGGCAGTAATGGCTTGCCGAAGATCACCACGGCCAGACGCGTCATGCCCAAGCCGGATTGCTTTCTCAATCTCAGTTTTACCAGTGCCGGCCTGACAGCGATGGGCCTCAGCGCACAGCAATTGAGCAGTTTCGACGCTTCGTTCCAGCTCGGCGCCACCAGTCCCAAGAGCGCGACTACAGTCGGCGATGTCGGCTCGAGCGCACCGGAAAACTGGATAGGCGGCTTGAATAACGGTGCGCAAGTCCATGTTTTGCTGAGCTTGTGGGTGGCCGAATCCGGCTCTGTGCTGGAGACGGTTTCAGCACAGTTGCGCAGCGCCTTTGGCGGCTGCATGACGGAGTTATACGCGCAAGACGCGGCCGCGCTGCCGGATAATAAGGTGCATTTCGGCTATCGCGACAGCATCGCGCAACCGACCGTGATAGGCGCGCCGCCGAGCAAACGGCAGACGCCCGACGATCAGCCTGCGGTGAAGACAGGTGAATTTTTGCTGGGCTATCAGAACGAGACCGGTGGCAGTTATCGCGTGTCGCCGGTTGAGCTGTCGATCAACAGCAGCTACGCGGCTTTCCGTATCCTGGAGCAGGATGTGGCAGGATTCGACGCCCTGCTGGCGAGTTATGCCGGCGAGGCTGAAATGGATACCGAAAAGCTGGCGGCACAGATCTGCGGGCGCTGGCGCAACGGCAATCCTCTGGAATTGGCACCGGATAAGCAAGGCCCTGTGCTGCCGACTGAGCAATTGAATAACTTCACTTACGTCAGCAGCGATGCCGCAACCGACGATACGCTGGGATTCAACTGCCCGATAGGATCGCATATCCGCCGCAGTAATCCGCGCAACGGAGCGGTGGTGGGCGCAGGCAGCCCGCATCATCGCATCGTGCGTCGCGCCATGCCTTATGGGCCGGCATACGATCCGCAACATCCCGACACCGAGGCGCGCGGCCTGGTCGGCTATTTCATCAACGCCAGCGTCATCAATCAGTTTGAATTCCTGATCAGCCAATGGAACAATTCGTCGGAATTTGTGATGGCGGCGACCGGGCCGGGTGGTCAAAATGCCGGCAATGCAGTCTTTAACATCAGCGGTGAAGATGTCTTTCTTGGTGTGAATAATCCGACTGACAGTTCTTTCACCTTGCCGCGAGAGGGACCCCTGGGAAGCAAAAACAAGGAGCTGACGGGCTTTTCCCGGACGATCACCACGCGCGGTGGTGCCTATTGTTTTTTCCCGAGCATCAAAGGCTTGCGATATCTGGCGGGGTTGCCGCAAACAAGCTAAGGCGCGTTTCAGTTTGGATATTGACAAGCGGCTGTGCCGCTGGACCCGGCCGGCATGCCCGTCCATCCGCCTGCGAATACGTGGATATCCAGTCGTCATGGCAAAAAAAAATCCCTCCAGATATTGCTATCTGGAGGGATTTTTCGTATTTCCTGCAGCCCCTTGCGAGCGCTGCAGATTGCCGCCAAAGGTTTATTGCACCTTGGCTTTAGCGCGCAGATCAGCTTGGTAAGCTTGCAGTTTTTTCTGTTGCAGAGCTTCAGTGATTTGCGGTTTGACTTCAGCCAGGGTAGGGATCTTGGCTGGACGTACTTCTTCCAGCTTGATCACGTGATAACCGAATTGGGTCTTGATCGGTGTTTCAGTCAATTGACCTGGTTTCAGGGCTACCAGCGCATCGGAGAAAGGCTTCACGAAAGAAGCTGGAGTTGCCCAGCCCAGGTCGCCGCCGTTAGCTGCCGAACCTGGATCTTTCGATTGCTTGGCCAGATCTTCAAACTTGCCGCCGGCTTTCAGCTTGGTGATGATGGATTTTGCATCGGCTTCGTTTTCGACCAGGATATGACGTGCGTGATATTCCTTGTCGCCGGCCTGTGCCTTGAACTTGTCGTATTCAGCCTGGATGTCGGCATCTTTGATCGGGTTCTTCTTGATGAAGTCGGCTACCAGAGCGCGGATCAGGATCGACTGACGGGCGATGTCGGCTTGTGCCTTGACGTCCGCGTTGTTACCCAGGCCCAGTTTGTCGGCTTCCTGGATCAACACTTCGCGGTTGATCAGTTCGTCTTTGACCATGCTGCGCAGTTCCGGGGTATCGGCTTGACCGCCTTGTGCCGACAATTGCTTGACCATCATGTCGGCGCGCGACGACGGGATTGCCTTACCGTTCACGACCGCAAGGTTTTGGGCCATAACCGGCAATGTCGCTGCTGCAAAAAGAATCACCAGTAAACGTGAAGGTTTAAATGTCATTATCAAATCCTAAAATGGGGAGGTTGTTAATAAATCAATGCGAAGCAAGGCAGAATAACCGAAGTATGTTTGAAGGACAATTATTCTTTAAGATCACTATGTTTTACGCAGCTTTAGTTTCAATTAATTTCAGATGGAGCCAATGCAGTGATAGCAAGCGCATGAATTTCAGAATGCATCATGTCAGCCAAGCAATCATACACCAGCCTATGCCGATTTAAACGGTTTTGTCCCTCAAAAACTGCGCAAACTATTCGTACTTTGTAGTGCCCGCCGCCTGCTGCAGCACCGGCGTGTCCCACATGCAGCGCCGATTCGTCCTCAACTATACATTCCAACGGTGCAAGGGTTGCTGTCAATTTGTTACGAATGGTATCAAGCCTTGGGTTCATCTGGGTCCTTGATGTATTTGGAGAGCAGGATGCTCTGGCCGATCACGAAGGCAAACATCAGCCCCATGCCGCCGAACAGTTTGAAGTTAACCCAGGTCGCCGTCGGGAAATTAAACGCGACATACAGATTCAGGAACCCCATCGCAATGAAGAACGCGATCCAGGCAAAACCTACGCGCAGCCAGATCGGGTCGGGCAGGGCGATCTGCTTTTCCATCATGGTCCGGATCAGGTTTTTTTTCAGCAGCAGCTGGCTGAACAGCAACGCCGTCGCAAACGCCCAGTACAGGACGGTTGGCTTCCATTTGATGAAGTTTGGGTTATGGAAGTAGATGGTGGCGCCGCCGAAGACGCAAATGATGACGAAGGACACCCACAGCATCGCATCGACTTTTTTTCGGCGCAGCAGCAGATAGCCGATTTGCGCAATCGTGGCGACGATTGCTACGGCGGTCGCCAGCAATACCGGCGCTTGGTCAGCGGTGACCACGCCGCCGGACACGAAGCCCGACAAATACTGGCTGACCAGCGCTTGCGCAGTATCGGGGCTGTCCTTGGTCCATTTGAAGATGCCGAAGAAAAGGATTACCGGGAACAGGTCGAACAGGAACTTCATTTGTTTGGTTTGCTTTCAGTCAGGATAAGTAAGTGTCGAAACGTAAAATCAGTGCTTCAGCCGGCCGGGTCAAAGCGCAGCGATGCCGAGTTGATGCAGTAGCGCAAACCGGTCGGCGGCGGTCCATCGGGGAATACATGGCCGAGATGGGCGTCGCACACCTTGCATAAAATTTCAGTGCGCATCATGCCATGACTACGGTCAATACGCTCTTCAACATTATCGGGATTGATAGCCTTGAAATAACTCGGCCAGCCGCAGCCTGAATCGAATTTGGCGTCAGACTCGAACAAGGGCGTGTTGCAGCACACGCAGGTATAGACGCCGTGTTCGTGATGATCCCAGAACTTGCCGGTAAACGCGCGTTCAGTGGCGGCGTGACGGGTCACTTCATATTCCATCGGATCCAGCTCGGCGCGCCATTCGGCGTCGGTTTTAATAACTTTGCTGCTCATGTGGTGGTGTCCAATCTACGACGAACAACTGACTTCCAATCCGCGCGCCCAATCCGGAGGCAATTCGGCGTACTGCGCATGTTGCGGTTGTTCGTCAAACGGGTTTTCAAGAATCTGCTGCAATTTCCGGACTTCCGAGAAGTCCTTATTCTGAGCGTGTTCGATTGCTGTTTGCGCCAAATAGTTTCGCAGCACATATTTGGGGTTGCTTGCATCCATTGCAAGCTTGCGGCTTTGATCCTGGCTGTTTTCCAGTTTCAGGCGCGCCCGATATTGTAACGCCCATGCGTCAAACGCCGCACGATCGATAAACAGATCTCGCAGAGGGGCGTCACCGCTGCTTTCCTCTTGGCGCAAATTGCCGAGCCGGCGGAAAAACAGGGTGAAATCGACATGGCTGCCCTGCATCAAGGCAAACATGGCGTCCAGCAACTTGTCATCGTCGGCCTGGTGCGACAGCAAGCCGAGCTTGGCATGCAGCAACTCATCCAGCTTTGCGCCGTATTCAGCCTGATAGCTGCTTAGCGCAGCTTCGGTCGCTTCGACGCTGCCGATCAGCGGCAGCAGCGCCTGACCCAGCGCAAAGCAGTTCCAGTGACCGATCTGCGGTTGCTGGTTATAGGCGTAGCGGCCTTGCTGGTCGCTATGGTTGCAGATATGACGCGGGTCGTAGGCTTCCATGAAACCGAACGGACCGTAATCCAGGGTGATCCCGAGGATGGACATATTGTCGGTATTCATCACACCGTGCATGAAGCCGACCGCCTGCCATTGCGCGATCAGGTGCGCGGTACGGCGCGTCACTTCCGTCAACAGCGCCTGATAGGGATTCTCGGCCGCCAGCAATTCAGGATAAAAACCGGCGATGACATGATCGGCCAGGGCTTTCAGCGCCTCAGGCTGATTGTTGTAATACCAATGTTCGAACGAACCGAAGCGCACAAAGCTGGGCGCCATGCGGGTTACCACCGCGGTGGTTTCCGGTCTTTCGCGCATCGCCAACTGATCCGAACCGATCACCGACAGCGCCCGCGAAGTAGGGATGCCGAGCGCCGCCATGGCTTCCGAGCACAGGTATTCACGGATCGACGAGCGCAGCACGGCGCGGCCGTCGCCCATGCGGGAATAAGGTGTCGCGCCCGATCCTTTCAGCTGCAATTCCATGCGGCCGCCGTCACTGGCGGCGACATCGCCCAGCAGTATGGCGCGGCCGTCGCCCAATTGTCCGGCCCAGACGCCGAACTGATGGCCGGAATACACTGCCGCCAAGGTTTGTGAGTCGGCCGCGGCACGGTTGCCGGCAAAGATCTGTATGAAATCATCGCTGGCGCATGCCGTCGGAGCCAGTCCGATCAGTTGCGCCGCCTGCTCGCTGGCGGCAACCAGGTACGGCGCAGGTATAGGTGTCGGCGTCAGCCTGGTATAAAAGGCTGCGGGCAAGTCCGCAAACGAATTGGCGAAGCGCAGATGTTCGAGTCCGGGTGCCGTGGGAAAAGCCAAGCGGTTGTTCATGAAAGCGTTGATCCTGATGGCGATGAAGAGTGACGGGAAGCCTCAAGTATCGCATGGCTGCGCGATTGGCGAGCCCCCCGGTTTCATTCCGCCGCGGTGAAGGCTCTGGCCGCCAGAGTCCGTGCGTGATCGCGGATGTCGATCTGCCAAGTTTCGCTCAATTCCTCGAAGCGCGGCTGGTCGCCGGCAAAAAAAGCGCGCGTCGCTTCTTCAAAATTGACTTGATTGCCTGCCATCGCCGACATGAAGCGATAAGCGGATTCCTGAGCCCGGCGCATCTGGTCGCGTACTTCGCTGCGGCGTTTTGCTTCTTCAACCAGTTTGCGCAGCGCCACCGAAGCACCGCCGGATTGCTGGTTGAGCCATTCCCAATGGCGCGGCAGCAGGGTGACTTCACGGCCGATGACGCCCAGTTTCGGTCGCCCGGGGCCACGCGCCGTCTGTTGGTTGTCCGTAGTTATTTCCGCTGTGGCCGCGCCGGCCTCGGTCGCGGACAGGCGTTGCAGCACTTGCTCGGCGCTGCCGCGGAAGTCGATTTCGACCTGCTCGCTGGTAACGTCGTCGAAGATCAGGATGGCCGCCGAGTCGTTTCTATCGATCAGTTCCTTGGCTTTCAACGCCACCAGCGCCAGCTGGCCGGAAGCGATACGGTGAGCGCCGGCAAAGGCGATAACAGGGTGCGGGGTGGTGGTGCTCATCTCGGATACTCCTTGTAAGCTATGACAATGAGTGGATATTACCCGGGTTTAATTGGTGAGTCAATATTACCTTGGTAAAATATGAGGTGCTTGGCTGGCAAACTGAATACTCGATAGTCGCCGGCGTTGCCAACTGAAAATCATGAGGCCGACAAACCGGTAGAATGCCGGACTGCCTGTCATCGTCGTCTGCCATAAAACTACGCAATGGAATTTGCTCTCATCACCTTGCTCAACGGCCTCAGTTACGGCCTGTTGCTGTTCCTGCTATCGTCGGGACTGACGCTGATTTTCAGCATGCTCGGAGTGCTGAATTTTGCGCATGCGAGTTTTTACATGCTGGGCGCTTATTTCGCCTATGCAATCAGCGTCAAGCTTGGCTTCTGGCCGGCGCTGCTGCTGGCGCCGCTGCTGGTCGGCGTGCTGGGCGCATTGGTAGAGCGGTTTGGATTACGCCATGTGCGTCGCCATGGGCAGGCGGCGGAATTGCTGTTCACTTTCGGCCTGTCCTACGTGATCGTCGAACTGGTGCAACTGGCCTGGGGCAAATCGGCGCTGCCGTATGCCATTCCGGCGCAACTCGACGGGCCTTTATTTACCCTTTATTCCACCACATTCCCCCTCTATCGCGCTTTCATGATGCTGCTGGCATTGCTGATTTTACTGACGGCCGGATGGACGCTGAAACGTTCGCGCATCGGCCTGTTGATCCAGGCGGCGTTGACCCATCCGCAGATGGTCGAGGCCCTTGGGCACAACGTGCCGCGCCTTTTTACCTTGGTGTTTGCTGCCGGTTGCGGCCTGGCTGGATTGGCCGGGGTGGTGGGCGGCAATGCCTTCGTCACTGAACCGGGCATGGCGGCCGGCGTCGGCAGCATCATTTTTGTGGTGGTGGTGGTCGGCGGTCTGGGTTCGCTGCGCGGGGCGTTTATAGCCTCGCTGCTGATCGCTATCTTGCAAACTTATGCGGTAGCGCTGGATGTGTCCTTGGCTAGCGGTCTGGCGCATTGGGGCGTGCAGATCAATCCTGATGCGACGGCGTATCCGCTGCTGCAATTGACGCTGGCTCAAGTAGCGCCGCTGCTGCCATATCTGTTGCTGGTGCTGGTCATGCTGCTGCGCCCGCGCGGCTTGTCTGGCGTACGCGACTGATGGGCGGGGGCCGCCATATGAGATTAGAGCGGAGACTGGAACGCAAGTGGGTCTGGCTGGGGTTCGCACTGGTATTGCTGGCCGCGCCCTGGGTGTTCCCGCAAAGCGCAGCGCTATCGATCTTGTCGCAATGCGGCAGCATGATGATCCTTGCGCTTTCCTTCAATATGCTGCTTGGGCAAAGCGGCATGCTGTCCTTCGGCCATGCTGTGTATTCGGGCTTGGCGGCGTTTGTCGCGGTACATCTGATGAACCGGCTGGCCGGCAGCAGTTCTGCGACGCTGGCGCTGGTGTTCGTGCCGCTGGCCGGCGGTTGCGCCGGTATGTTGTGCGGCGCCGTCTTCGGTTTTATCACCACCCGTAAATCGGCTACGGCTTTGTCTATGATCAGCCTGGCGCTGGTCGAGTTGGTGGCGGCCGGCACCTTGATGCTGCCGGGGTGGTTCGGCGGCGAGAGCGGGATCAGTACCGACAGGGTGCTTGGCGCGCCGTTTCTCGGCATCGATTTTGCGTCGCAATTGCAAGTGTATTACCTGATCGCATTCTGGCTTTTCGTGTCTGCCGCCGCCATGTATGGATTGACGCGCACGCCGCTGGGCCGCATCGCCAACGCCGTGCGCGAGAATCCGGAGCGGGCAGCCTTTATCGGCCACGATCCGCGCCAGGTGCGTTACCTGATGTTCATGCTGTCGGCATTTTTTGCCGGCGTTGGCGGTGCGCTGACCGCCATCAATTTTGAAATTGTCAGCGCCGAGAATCTGAGTTTGCTGCGTTCGGCGCAGATCCTGTTATTTACTTTTATAGGCGGCGTCGGCTATTTCTTCGGGCCGATGATAGGGGCGCTGGTCGGTGTGCTGTTTTCGGCTTTATTGTCGACTTATACGCGGGGCTGGCAACTGTATCTGGGTTTGCTGTTTGTGATTGTCGTTCTGTTTGCGCCAGGCGGCATCGCCGGTGTTTTGGCGAGAGCCGTTACCACTTGGCGGGGCCTGAGCGCGGCCCAATTGCGGCAACTGGCGCCGCCGTTTTTGCTGCGTCTGGCCGGCCTGTTGCTGCTGGCGGGCGGCGCCGTGTTCCTGATCGAAACGCTGTATCGGCAGGCGGCGGGCATATGAGTGAAAACGCAATGCCAACCATCCTGGAACTGCGCGATCTGCATAAAAAATTCGGCAACACGCCGATCATCTGCGGTGCGGATTTGCAGTTGAAGCAAGGCGAACGATTGGCGTTGATCGGCCCCAATGGCGCGGGAAAATCGACTTTGTTCAATCTGATATCCGGCCGTACCGCCGCCAGCAGCGGTGAAATCATTCTGCGTGATAAACAGATAAGCGGCCTGAGCCCGTTCCAGATAAATCGCCTTGGCCTGGCGCGCAGCTTTCAGATTACCAACATATTTCCGCAACTGAGCGTTCAGGAGAACCTGCGTGTGGCAGTGCTGTCGTCACATGGTTATCGCAAAGTATTCTGGCGTCGCTTGTCGACCCTGCGCGCAGTCAGCCAGCGTACCGCAGACGTGATGCAGCAATGCGGTTTGCAAACGCAGCGTGACACGCTGGGCTGCGATCTCAGCTATGCCGCTCAGCGCGCGCTGGAAATCGGCATCACGATTGCCGGCGATGCCGATCTGATCCTGCTGGACGAACCGACCGCCGGCATGAGCCGGGATGAATCCGCGGTTGCTACCGAGTTGATCCGGCGCGTCAGTGCCGGTAAAACCTTGCTGATGATCGAGCACGATATGGAGGTGGTGTTCGGCCTGGTGGATCGGATCGCGGTGCTGGTCGAGGGCCGGATTATCGCCTGCGATACGCCGCTGGCGATTCGTAGCAATCGCTTGGTGCAGGCCGCCTATCTCGGCAGTGCGGATGCAGATGTGGGGGCGGCGCCATGACGGCCATGCTCGAAATTCGTGATCTGCACGCCTTCTACGATCAAAGCCATGTCTTGCACGGGGTGGATCTGGAGGTCAGGCCGGGTGAGATAGTCAGTTTGCTGGGACGCAATGGCGCGGGCCGTTCCTCGACCCTGAAAGCAATCATGGGCATGCTGCGCAGCAGTGGCTCGGTGTGCTTCAACGGGGTTGAGCTGACTGGCTTGAAAACCTTTCAGATCGCCCGTCACGGCCTGGCCTACGTACCGGAAGAGCGGGCAGTATTTCCAACGCTGACGGTGCAACAGAATCTGCTGCTGGGTCAGCAACGCGAGCCGGTGTCGATCGAAGACATGTGGCAATGGATGCCGCAACTGGCAGCGCGCAAACATGTCGCGGCCGGTTTGCTGTCCGGCGGCGAACAGCAGATGCTCAGCCTGTGCCGCAGCCTGATGGGCAAGCCGCAGCTGGTCATGGTCGATGAGCCGACCGAAGGTCTGGCGCCGCAGATGGTGCGCTCGGTAGCGCAGCATTTACTGGCGCTGCGAGCGCAGGGGCTGGGGGTGTTGCTGGTCGAGCAAAAACTCGGCATCACGCTGGAGATATCCGACCGCGTGCTGGTGATGGGGCACGGCCGGATTGTGTTTGCCGGCACGCCGGATGAATTGCGCACCAATCCGGCGCTGCGGCAAAAGTGGCTGGAAGTTTGATGTTTGTTGTTGGCTATATCCGACATTTGCCAATAGAGCCGCGGTTGATGGCACAATTGCTCCCGCCAATTTTGCCAAGCCAGGCTTTGGCCGCCATGACGGCTCAAAACATCACTCGCCGGCCAGCGCTTGTCTGTCACGCTTGTCTGTAACGCTTGTCTGTCAATTAATTACTCCATAGGTTGATAATGTTGAAACACGCTGTTCTACTCTTCTGCGCGCTCGCTGTCAGCGCGACCCAGGCTACCGACATCACCGGCGCCGGTTCTACCGCTGCAGCGCCGTTATATACGAAGTGGCAACAAGCCTATACCAAGAAAACCGGCAACAAACTTGCCTACGAAGCGATCGGCTCATCCGGCGGCATCAAGAAGATCAAGGAAAATGCCAGCGATTTCGGCGCCAGCGACGCCCCCATGTCGGCCGCCGATCTCAAGAAATTCAATTTATTGGATTTCCCTACCGTGATTTCAGGGGTGGTGCCGTTTGTCAATTTACCTGGCGTCAAGGACGGTGAGTTGCATCTGAGCGCAGATCTGATCGCGGCTATTTATTCCGGCAAGATAGAGAAATGGAACGATGCCGCCATCGCCAAGGAAAATCCAAAATTGACGCTGCCTAATTTGCGTGTCCTGCCGCTGGCGCGCGCTGACGGGTCCGGTACAACCTTTACGTTTACCGACTACCTCAGCCGCGTCAATCCAGAATGGAAAAAGCAGTACGGCAGCAATTTCTCCATCGCCTGGCATGCCGATGTCAAAACAATTAAAGGCTCGGACGATCTGGTGGCGACGCTAAAGAAAACGATGGGTGCAATAGGCTATGCAGAATATGCGTACGTGGTCGAGAACAGTCTGAACTATGTGCAACTCAAGAACCGCGAAGGCCAGTACGTCCGGCCGAATGCACTGTCATTTAAATCGGCATTGGCAAACAGTGGCTGGAAAAACACTGGAAATTTCGAGGAAATGCTGACCGACAAGCCCGGCCCTGGAAGCTGGCCGATCACCGGCGCCACCTACGTGTATGTGCCGCGTATCACCAGCCAGCCGGAACGCACCGCCGCGGTCATACAGTTTTTCACCTGGGCTTTCATGGAAGGCGATGAGTTGGCGAATAGCCTGGACTATATTCGCCTGCCCGATAGCGTACAGGCCCGTGTCGTGCATGAAATGTCCAGCGTCGTCGACGCCAAAGGCAATCGTCTGTCGGTTCCGATCTTTGTCAAGTAGGCGAATCAAGTAACCGAATCAAGTAACTGAGTCGACAGGATAGCGATCACCAATAGTCTTCCGTCACAAACTGCCCCGGCACCGCGCGTCGGCATGGGCGCAAGCCACGCTGGTACAGGATCTCGCGGGTTGCGGTAATCATTTCCGGATTGCCGCACATCATGACGCGCGAGCTCTCCACCGTGATGGCCAGGCCTGCCGCCGCTTCCAGTTCGCCGCTGGTCAGCAGGGCGGTGATGCGACCTTGCAGATTGCCTGCAGCGGGTGTTTGCACATCGCGAGTGGTCGAGCGTAGCAACTGCAAGCGTGCACCGCCGGCGGCCAGTTCCGGCCGCAGGTGCAGCTTGGACAGCATCTCCTGATAGGCCAGTTCCTCGATATTTCTTACGCAATGCACCAGAATCAGGTTGCGGAATTTCTGCCATACCGCCGGATCTTGCAAGATCGAGATATACGGGCCGAGACCGGTGCCGGTGGCCAGCATCCACAAATCCTCGCCATCCACAAACCTGTCCGCAGTCATGAAACCGTAGCTGAATTTTTCGACCAGGATCGGGTAGCCTGGTTTTAGGTCTTTCAGCTGTTCGGTGAACAGGCCGCCGGGAACCTGCACCAGGAAATATTCCAGTTCGTCTTCGGTGGTTGCAGAGGTGACTGAATAGGCGCGCCACAGCGTTTCGTCGCCGGCCACCACGCCCAGCCGGGCAAACTGCCCGGGCGTGAACTGGTAGCCGGCCGGGCGCGTAGTGCGAAACGACAGCAGTTTCTCAGTCCAGTGGTGCACGCTGGTGACGGTTTCAGTGCTGGCCTTGAGGCGGGAAACCGGGGTTTTCGGGGGTGCGCTGCTCATGCAAGAGGTTCCTGTAGTTGCTCGCTACGTCCGGACCCGGATACAACCGGAGCGTTCAAGCGCAGCGCTTGCCGTACGGTGAAGAAGGCCAGTATCGGCGCCGCTGCGAAACAGATGAATAGCCATTGTGCCGCATTTGTCGCTCCTGGCAAGCCACCCGGATCGGCCAGCCCGGCCAGCGATGTCACCATGCCAGCGAGGGCGGCGCCGATGGCGGTTGCAAACAGTTGCACGGTGGTGAGCGAATAGGCGGCCAGACTGCCTTCATCCGGATCGGCGCTGCTCAATATTTTTGCCATCAGGTGCGGCATGCCCATGCCTATGCCGAAACCGACCAGTATCAGCGCGATGCACAAGGGCAGCAGGCCGTAGTTATCCAGTACGGTTACCGATGGCAACATGAGCGCCAGGCCCAGCAACGCAACAATTACCAGCAGCGGTCCGGCTTTCATGACAAATCTTGCACGAGCACCGCTATAACTGGAAAACAGCAGCGCCGCCAGGGTCCAGCCGCAAGACATGATGCCGGTCAGATAACCGGCCAGCAGCGGCGAATGGCCCTGGATCACTTGCAAGAAGTACGGCACATAGATTTCAGTGGTCAATCCCAGGATCATCAATATCATGGTGGCGTACAGGGCGCCGACGCGGCTGCGCAGGGAGAATGCACCGCTAGGCAGCAAGCGCGTGCCAGCGCGTTGCTCAAGCCATGCAATCAGGCCGATCAAGGCAATGCCGAAGACTATGCCGCCGATATTCAGCACGGCGCTGCTGAACAGGCTGGCCGCCGACACCGACAGCACCGCCGCCGCCAGCAGCAATATTTTTATGATGGGGATGCTATTCGCTTGCTCTTCGGAGCGTGTTTCCGCTGGAACTTTCAGCGTGAATTGCACCAGCAGCGCCAGTATGACGGCGGCCGGCAATAGCGCCCAGAAAGCGCCGCGCCAGCTGCCGGCCTGCGCAAACATGCCGCCGATGGCGGGGCCGGATAGCGTGGAAATTCCCCACATGCCTGACATCAGGGCCATCGCCCGCGACCATAGAGGCGGTGCAAACACCACCCGGATCATGGCGTAAGACAGGGACACCAGCACGCCGCCGCCAAAACCTTGCACGGTGCGCGCCAGCAGCAGCCACACCATGTGCGGCGCCAGCGCACAGCCGACCGAACCGAGTGAAAACACCAGCAACGCCAACAGGCAGGCGGGCCGATAGCCGATCCACTCGACCAGCCGCGACGCTACAGCAGCGGCAATGATGGACGCCACCACAAACAAGGAAGTGGCCCAGGCGTAGTATTCCAGGCCGCCGATATCCTTGACTACCGACGGCAAGATGGTGGTGACGATATACACATTGGTAGCGTGCATGCCGATGCCGCCGGCCAGCGTGATAGAGCGCAAGGCATTGCGTCCTGACAGCAGGTCTGCCCAGCTGGCAGAGGGTGCGTCAAGCGAAGTAGGGGTTGCTGACATGAATCGATATGTCCTGTTGTATAGCTTGCTAGCGCATGCTAATTGAAATTTTACTGCGGCGACCGGGGCGCCGCTGCCTGCTGCCGCGGATCAGAAGCCGCCGGTAAATTGGTAGCGGGAACCGGGATGCCACAAGGAGACGGCAGTCGCCACCGTCTGCCGCACCCAGGTCCGGCGCGACAGCAGCAGGCATGGCTCGCCGGCTTCCATCTGCAACAGCTTGCGCACAGCACTGTCGGGCATTTTGGATTCGATGCTGTATTCGGCTTTGTCGAGCGGCGCAATCTGCACCATGTAGTGGTTAGGCGTGATCCGATGAAAATCCTGTTGCAGGTATGCGGGAAACAGTTGCGGATTGGTGTAGCGGTCTTCCAGCTGGATCGGAATATCGTCGGCAAAATGCACAATCACGGAATGAAACACCGGGCCGCTTTCCAGGCCCAGCGCCTTCAGCGCCAGCGGCGCGCTGCTGGCTTCCAGCGTCAGCACCTGGCTGCGATAGCGGTGGCCGCGCGCTACCAGTTCGTCATCGATACTGTGTATCTCCACCAGCGTCGACTGGTATTTGCCGGGCGCGACATAGGTGCCGGATCCCTGGATCCGCACCAGCAACTGGTTGTCGGTCAGTTCGCGCAGGGCGCGGTTGACCGTCATCCGCGACAGGCTGAATTGCAGCATCAGCTCGCGTTCCGAAGGGATCAGGTCGCCGGGTTTCCAGTCGCCGCTGCGGATTTGCTGCAAGACATGGTCTTTTACCTGTTGAAATGCCGGTACTGCCTTGTTGCTTGATGCGCCTTGCATATGCTGGTTCCTACTCAAGAAAATTCATCACGGATACTACATCAGTTGCATACTTCAGTTGCTGCCGAGCCAAGTATGCAAGTTCAAGTGTGCTTGAAGTCAATAGCTATTTTTCAACGTTGCTATGGCGACGATCATGTGCTCAGAAGATTCGCATAAATCCGGTTGACTAAGTTGTATATGCATTATATCTTACTGGACTATACAACTTGCCGTTTTGTTCGCAGACCTTATTTGCAAACCTTTTTAAGGAGACCAGTCAACATGAGCACAACCACCAAAACCGATCCGCGCCGCGACCCCAGCCGCACCATCCGGGCGCCACGCGGCGCCACGCTGACCGCCAAGAGCTGGCTGACCGAAGCGCCGCTGCGCATGTTGATGAACAATCTCGATCCGGAAGTGGCCGAGCGGCCGAACGATCTGGTGGTGTATGGCGGGATCGGCCGTGCCGCGCGCGACTGGGCCTGTTTCGACAAGATCGTCGAAACCCTGACCAATCTGAACGAAGATGAAACCTTGCTGATCCAGTCCGGCAAGCCGGTCGGCGTGTTTCAGACCCATGCCGATGCGCCGCGGGTATTGCTGGCCAATTCCAACCTGGTGCCGAAATGGGCCAATTGGGAGCATTTCAATGAACTCGACCGCAAAGGCTTGTTCATGTACGGCCAGATGACTGCCGGCAGTTGGATCTACATCGGCAGCCAGGGCATCGTGCAAGGCACTTTTGAAACTTTTGCCGAAGCCGGGCGCCAGCACTTCGGCGGCGATCTGTCCGGCCGCTGGATCCTGACCGCCGGCCTGGGCGGCATGGGCGGCGCGCAGCCGCTGGCGGCAACTTTGGCCGGGGCAGCGTCGCTGACCATCGAGTGCAAGCAATCGAGCATCGATTTCCGCCTACGCACACGCTATCTCGACAAGCAGGCCAGGGATCTGGACCATGCGCTGGAACTGATCAAATACCATACCGAACGCAAGGAAGCGATTTCCATCGGCCTGCTGGGCAACGCGGCCGAAGTCTTGCCAGAGCTGGTCAAGCGCGCCAAGGCTGGCGGCATCAAGCCGGACCTGGTCACCGACCAGACGTCCGCCCATGACTTGATCAACGGTTACCTGCCGATCGGCTGGAGCATCGAGCAGTGGGTGGCGGCGCAACATGATCCATCGCAACAAGCCAAGCTGACCGCAGATGCAGCGCAATCCTGCGCCCGGCACGTGCAAGCGATGCTGGATTTCCATGCGATGGGCATCAAGACCGTCGATTACGGCAACAACATCCGTCAGGTGGCGTTTGACCAAGGCGTCAAGAACGCTTTCGATTTTCCCGGTTTCGTGCCGGCCTATATCCGGCCGCTGTTTTGCGAAGGCAAGGGGCCATTCCGTTGGGTTGCCTTGTCCGGCGATCCCGAAGATATCTACAAGACCGACGCCAAGATCAAGGAATTGTTTCCGGAAAATAAGCATGTGCATCGCTGGCTCGACATGGCGCGTGAACGGATTTCTTTCCAGGGTTTGCCGGCGCGGATTTGCTGGCTGGGTTTGGGCGAACGCCATATCGCCGGCCTGGCCTTCAATGAGATGGTGCGCAGCGGTGAATTGAAAGCGCCGGTAGTGATCGGCCGCGATCACCTGGATACCGGCTCGGTCGCCAGCCCGAACCGCGAAACCGAAAGCATGAAAGACGGCACCGACGCGGTTTCCGACTGGCCCTTGCTGAACGCCTTGCTCAACACTGCCGGCGGCGCCACCTGGGTTTCGCTGCATCATGGCGGCGGGGTCGGCATGGGTTACTCGCAGCATGCCGGCATGGTGATTGTGGCCGACGGCACTGAAGCAGCCGCCAAGCGCCTGGCACGGGTGCTGGTCAACGATTGCGCCTCTGGCGTGATGCGCCATGCCGACGCCGGTTACGAGTTGGCGATCGAATGCGCCAAACGCTATAACTTGAATCTGCCGATGATCAATCGCTGATCATCTTAAGCTGAGCTGAGCTGAGCTGAGCTGAGCTAAGCTAAGCTGAGCTGAGCTGTGGCCGTAAAATCGACGTATATTCTGCGCTAATTTGAAAGAAATGATCATGAAAACAAGCTTGACTCTGCAACCTGGAAAAATGTCTTTGGCAGAGATTCGCCGTATCTGGGCCGAGGCCGTGCCGCTGCAGTTGCCGCCGGCTGCCTATGCCGCCATCAATGCGTCCGCCGCCACCGTCGCCAGGATAGTCGAACGCGGCGACGCTGCTTACGGCATCAACACCGGTTTCGGCAAACTGGCCAAGACCCGTATCCCCGACGAGCAGCTGGAACTGCTGCAACGTAACCTGATCCTGTCACACTCGGTCGGCACCGGCGAGCTGATCGACGATGCCGCGGTGCGCCTGATCCTGGCCATGAAAATCGGCAGCCTGGCGCGCGGCTATTCCGGCATCCGCGCCCAGGTGATCGACACCTTGCTGGCGATCTACAACGCCGGCATCATGCCTTGCATTCCGGTCAAAGGTTCGGTCGGCGCATCCGGCGATCTGGCGCCCCTGTCGCACATGACATTGGCGATACTGGGCGAAGGGCAGGTACGGGTCGACGGCAAGCTGATCGACGCCAAAGAGGCGTTGGCCAAGGCCGGCATTACGCCTATCGTATTGGCAGCCAAGGAAGGGCTGGCGCTGATCAACGGCACCCAGGTTTCCACCGCACTGACCCTGAACGGCTTGTTCCTGGCCGAGCGCGTGCTGGAAGCCGCGACCGTGACTGGCGCCTTGGCAGTCGACGCCGCCCGTGGCAGCGACGCGCCGTTCGATCCGCGTGTGCATGAAGTACGCGGCCAGCCGGGGCAGATTGCTACGGCTAAAATTTATCGTCAGCTGTTGAACGGCAGCGCGATCCGGCAATCGCATCTGGTCAACGACGAGCGCGTGCAAGATCCTTACAGCTTGCGTTGTCAGCCGCAGGTGATGGGTGCCTGCGTCGATTTGATCGGCAATGCGGCGCGCACGCTGCTGATTGAAGCCAATGCCGTGACCGATAATCCGCTGATTTATTCAGAACATGATGAAGTCATTTCCGGCGGTAATTTTCACGCCGAGCCGGTCGCCTTTGCTGCGGATACGCTGGCATTGGCGATTGCGGAAATCGGCGCCTTGTCGGAACGCCGCATCGCCTTGCTGATCGATTCATCCTTGTCGGGGTTGCCGCCGTTCCTGGTGCAATCGTCCGGCCTCAATTCCGGTTTCATGATTGCGCACGTGACGGCCGCAGCCCTGGCGTCCGAAAACAAATCGCTGGCGCATCCGGCCAGTGTCGACAGCCTGCCGACTTCCGCCAACCAGGAAGACCACGTCAGCATGGCGACTTTCGCCGGCCGCCGCCTGCATGAAATGGCACACAATACCGCCACCATCGTGGCGATTGAATTGCTGGCAGCGGCGCAGGGCGTGGATTGTCATCAGCCGCTGGCTACTTCGCCGTTGCTGAGCGAAGTGCTGCAGCGCCTGCGTAAGCAAGTTGCGTTTTACGATAAGGATCGTTTCTTCGCGCCGGATATCGAAGCTGCCAAGCAACTGGTCTTGCAAGGCGCGGTCAGCGACAGCTGCCAGGCTTTGTTTGCCGATTTGTACGCTCAGTGAAGTGTGGCGGATAAAAGTGTGATGAATGAGATGCGTCTGATCAGCTACGAGGCATTGCCTGCCACGCCGTGGAAAAACGGTGGTGGCGTCACGCGTGAGCTATGCAGCTATCCGGCAACCGCCTCGTTCGACCAGTTCATATGGCGAGTGAGCATTGCCGACGTCACGCAATCCGGCCCTTTTTCCAGTTTTCCCGGCGTCGACCGCGTGATTACCTTGCTGCAAGGAGAGGGCATGCAGTTGCTCTCGGCTAACGGCGATCGCACTTTGTTGACGCCATTGCAAGCGCATCGTTTTCGCGGGGAAGAGCAAATCAGCGCACAATTGGAAGGCGTCGCCTGCCTGGATTTCAACCTGATGCTGCGGCGCGGTGCTGCCACCGGCTCAGTTGATATCTGGCATGCCGACCAGGATCTGGCGCATGGTTGCAATCTACTGTTTTGTTTGCAAGGCCGCTGGGATGTGCTGACGGCTGGCGGCGAGCAGGTATCGCTGGAACCGCGCCAGAGCCTGGTCTGTGAGCAAAAGCTGGGACAACTATCGTTGCGTTCGCTGCAGGCTGGCAGCATCGTCATCAGTGTCAACATCAATCTGCTATAGGGAAACCGGCATGGAGCAGAGTCAAGAAATCAAACCAGGCAAGCAAACCAAACCAGCCGACGGCATCTGGCACAACGCCAGGATTGCGCCCGCCGGCAATCCCGATCAAGTCATCCAAGATGCCGCCATCGTAGTGCGCGACGGCTTGATCGCCTGGATCGGCAGCGAGTCGGAGCTGCCGGCCGAATTTGGTCACGCCGGGCTGGCCCGGCACGATGTCGGCAAGCGCTGGATCACACCCGGCTTGATCGATTGCCACACCCATCTGGTGTACGGCGGCAATCGGGCCGATGAATTTGCCTTGCGTCTGGCTGGCGCCAGTTACGAAGAAATTGCGCGACGCGGCGGCGGTATCGTGTCTACCGTGCGCGCCACCCGCCTGGCCGACGAGGACAGCCTGTTCCAGCAAGCGGCGCAACGCCTGGAAGCTTTACTGGCCGAGGGCGTCACCACGATTGAAATCAAATCCGGCTACGGCCTGGACCTGGCCACCGAGCGCAAGATGCTGCGGGTAGCGCGGCGTCTGGGCGAGTCTTATCCAGTAACGGTCTACACCACTTTTCTTGGCGCTCACGCCTTGCCGCCGGAATACCAAAACCGCGCCGACGACTACATCAAGCTGGTTTGCGAAGAGATGCTGCCGGCCTTGCATGCTGAAGGATTGGTCGATGCGGTCGATGTATTTTGCGAAAACATCGGCTTCTCCGTGGCGCAGAGCGAACAGGTATTTGTCGCCGCCGCCAAGCTTGGCCTGCCGGTAAAGATGCATGCCGACCAGCTCTCGAATATGGGCGGCACGCAATTGGCGACCCGCTTCAAGGCACTCTCGGTCGATCATCTGGAATATCTGAGCGAAGCAGATGTGATCGCCATGCAGCAAAGCGGCACGGTTGCTGTGCTTCTGCCTGGCGCTTATTACTTTATCCGTGAAACAAAACAGCCGCCGCTGGAACTGTTGCGACGCTACCGGATACCGATCGCGATCTCTACCGATAGCAATCCGGGCACTTCTCCCAGCACCTCCTTGCTGCTGATGCTGAACATGGCTTGTACCTTGTTCCGCATGACTACAGCGGAAGCGCTGATGGGAGTTACCGCCAACGCCGCGCTGGCGCTGGGCAAGGCGGATCGTCATGGTTTGCTGGCGGTGGGACGGGCTGCCGACTTTGTGGTCTGGTCGGTGGAGTCGCTGGCGGAACTGGCTTACTGGTCGGGGCTCAATCGCTGCAGCGCGATAGTCCGCGCCGGCCAATTCAGCGCTGTATCGCAAAAGGAGGCAGCATGAAACAATTGATCGCCGACCGCGCCCTGTTGCCGGAAGGCTGGCGCAACAATGTCCTGCTGGAATGGGATGACAAGGGCATATTGACCCGCGTCAGCCCCGACGCCGAGAAAATCGCACTAGCTCCCAGAGTCGCCGGCACGGTGTTGCCAGGCATCGCCAACCTGCATTCGCACGCATTTCAAAGAGCGATGGCGGGCTTGACCGAATATCGCTCCGATCCGAACGACAGCTTCTGGAGCTGGCGCACTTTGATGTACAAGTTCGCCGGCAAGCTGGCGCCTGCGGATCTGAAGGCGATTGCAGTGCAGCTGTATATCGAGATGCTGCAAGCCGGGTATACCTCGGTTTGCGAGTTCCATTATCTGCATCACGATAGTGATGGCAAGCCTTATGCCAATCCGGCCGAAAACATGGTGTGCCTGATCGAAGCGGCGCAGGAAGCCGGCATCGGCCTGACTTTGCTGCCGGTCATGTATCAATACAGCGGTTTCGGCGGCCAGGCGCCGCATGCCGGGCAGGCGCGCTTCATCAATTCGCCGGAATGGATCATGCATGTTTTGCAAATGTTGCAAGCGGCACACCCGCAACATGCCGGCTTGCGTTATGGCGTCGCTCCCCATTCCTTGCGTGCGGTGACGCCGCAGTCGCTGCAAGAGCTGCTGACCCATCTCAGGCAATGGGATGCGCAAGCACCGGTGCATATCCATATCGCCGAGCAAAACAAAGAGGTCGAAGACTGTGTCGCTGCTTTGGGCGCGCGGCCGGTGGCCTGGTTGCTGGATAATGTCGAAGTTGACCGCCACTGGTGCCTGGTGCACGCCACCCAAATGACGACGGTAGAGACAGAAAAGCTGGCGCACAGCGGCGCCGTCGCTGGCATTTGCCCGACCACCGAAGCCAATCTGGGCGACGGCATTTTCAACGGCGTTGCCTATGCCGGTGCGCAAGGCGTGTGGGGCATCGGTTCTGATAGCCATGTCAGTACCAGCGTCAGCGAAGAATTGCGCTTGTATGAATACAGCCAGCGCCTCCAGCATCGCCAGCGTAATATGCTGGTCGGCAGTGAAGGAACTTCGGTAGGCGGCTATTTGTATCGCCAGGCTCTGCGCGGCGGTGCTGCGGCCAGCGGCCGTCCGGTGGCTGGCCTGCAACTGGGGCAGCGCGCCGATTTGCTGGTGCTGGATCAGCAACATGCAGACCTGAACGGCAAGCACGGCGAGCAGTTGCTCGACAGTTTTGTGTTTTGCCAGCACGGACAGACACCGCTGCGCGATGTCATGGTCGGCGGCCATTGGGTCATCAGGGACCACAAGCATACGCTGCAGGAGCAGAGCGCTTTATCGTATGCGAACACCATGAAAAAATTGCTGGATTATTGAGAGTTTCATAAAGCATGACAATGTCCGTGCCCGGTTGCGCTTAACAAACGCAGCTAACTGGGGTCAGAGTGAACTTTCTGCGGGTTTTTTGCAGAAACTTCACTCTGACCCCACTTAGCGGGCCACGGAGTACCTGCCTCATCTTAAGGATCGACTATGAACTTGCCTGTAGAAAAATTCCTGTTTCATCGCGGCCGTTTGCCGCTGCTGGTTTCGATGCCGCATGCGGGCGAACACATCCCGCCGGATATCCGCGCCAACATGAGCGCCGCCGCGCTGGATATTGCCGATACCGACTGGCACCTGCCGCAGTTATACAACTTCCTGGAGCAGCTCGGCGCTTCGATTCTGGTGGCAACTCACTCACGTTATGTGATCGATCTGAATCGCCCCGAGGACAACGTCAATCTCTATCCGGGGCAGGATACGACAGGGCTCTGTCCGCTGGATACCTTCCATAAGGAAGCCTTGTATCAACCCGGCAAGAATCCTGACGAAGCCGAAATCCAGCGCCGCGTCACACAATACTGGCGGCCTTATCATCAGCAGCTGGAGCAGGAATTACAGCGCATGCGGGCTGAACATGGCGTGGCGATGTTATGGGATGCGCATTCCATCGCATCCGTCGTGCCGCGTTTCTTCGAGGGCCGCTTGACCGATTTGAATCTGGGTACCGGCGCCGGCAGTTCGTGCGCGCCGGAACTGACGCAACAGCTGCAGGCGGTTGCCGTCCAGGCGGCCGATGCCGGCTACAGTCATGCCGTGAATGGCCGTTTCAAAGGTGGCCATATCACGCGCCACTACGGCAAGCCCGAGCAGAATGTCCACGCGGTGCAACTGGAACAGACACAATGCACCTATATGGAAGAACAACTGCCGTTTGCTTTCGATGAGCAGCGAGCCGCGCGGGTAAGGCCGACTTTACAGCGCTTCATGGACGTGATGCTGGCCTGGGCGCAGACCCACGCATTGCGCTGATCTCTCACAACCAATAGCCGAGCGAGCGCGCCGCCCATTCCTTGATGCGCTCGGAAAGCGGCCGTTGCTGCCATTGTTCCAGCGTGATCTGGCTTGAACCGCGGATGTCTTCGCGGAAAGCCTTTTCCATTTCGCGGCCAAACTGATCGTCGATGACGATCACGTTCGCTTCATAGTTGTGGAGAAAGCTGCGGATATCCATGTTGGCGGAACCGACGGTAGACCAGCTGCCGTCGATCACTGCGGTTTTTGCATGCAGCACCGCTATCTGCAATTGATAAATGTGGACGCCGGCGCTCAGCAGCTGCGTATAAAACGATTGGCCGGCGTGGTACACCAGGCCGATGTCGGTCACGCTGGGCAAGATCAGGGTGACCTCGACGCCACGCTTGGCGGCGGCCACCAACGCAGCCACCAGCTGGCGGTCGGGGATGAAGTAGGGCGTGGTGATATGTATGCTCCTGCGCGCCTGTTGAATCGCCAGGATATAGGCCTTGTAAAGACTGTAGTCGTGGTCTGGCTGGCTGCCCAGTACATGCACGGTCTTGTCGCCGGCGCTCTCCAGTTTTGGAAAGTAATCCAGGTCGGGCAGATCTTCATCCTGTTGGGCGCTCCAGGTTTGCAAGAACAGTAGTTGCAGGGAGGCGACCGCCGGGCCTTCTATCTGTACGTGGGTGTCGCGCCAGCCGATGGCGTCGGCGCCAGGCCTGCGTCTGGCGCGAAACAGGGAACTGTTGGCGTACGCCGCACTGATGTTGACGCCGCCGGTGAAGCCGATCTTGCCGTCCACCACCAGGATTTTGCGATGATCGCGATGATTCAACTGCCAGCGGCCAAAACGCTTGAGCGGATTGACCGGATTGAATTCGATCAGTTTGATGCCGGCAGCGCGCATGCGCTCGAAAAACTCGGTAGGAGTGCCGATGCTGCCGACGCTGTCGTAGATGATGTTGACCTGGACCCCGGCGCGCTGTTTTTCAATCAGCAGATCGGCAAAGCGCAGGCCAAGCTGGTCGCGGTCGAAAATATAGGTTTCGAAATTGATCGTGCTTTTGGCTTGCTGGATGGCGGCTATCATGGCCGTCATGGTGTCCGGGCCGTCGAACAGCAAGGTCACCTTATTGCCTTTGATCAGCGGACTGCCGGTTGCAGCTTCTTCCATCGCCGCTATTCTGTCGAGCCTGGATAATCCGGCAGCCGGGTCGCCGTTGCTGGCGACCGACTGCAATGCTGAAGCGCTCAGATTGCTGACATCGGGCAGGGTCGAGCAAGCTGCTGTCAGGATGGACAGCAGCGCGGCAGCATATCTCAAAAAACGCCGTAGAAACAAACCATGCTGCTGAGCGTTCAACATATTTTCCATATCTGATTTCGAACACTAAACGGTGGGCTTGTCTTCTTCTAGTGGCACAGCTCTTTTAGGTGGCATGAAAAAATCCTTGGGAGCTTTCCTGAAGCGTGTGAAAACGGCTTTGGCCAGGGTCATGCCGTGACGGAAGCGCACCTGGCGCGCCCGCATGGCGACGAACAGCGCCAGCGAAAAGCTGACCCACAGATTGACCGTACCTATCGCCAGCACGCCAATGACAGAGATGAGCGCGGTATGCCAGCCCATCTGATTGTCGAGGCCGGCCAGGGCGGTAGCAAAGTTGGTGGCCGAAAATGTAATGTGGCGAATGTCGATCGGCAGGCCGAGCATGAAACCAACGGTGCCGATGGTGCCGAGCAGGATGCCGAAGTAAAAATTACCCATCAGGCCGCCCAGGTTGCTTTCCAGGTATTCGCCGAACCTGGCCAGCCGCTGCTGGCCCAGCAGCTTGCGCAACCAGTGTGCACGCGCCACCCGTTGCGCTATGTGGGTGTAGAGCGCTTTGTTATCGTAGTAGCCGGAGATCAGGCCGGCCAGGAACAGGCAGACGCCGGCAATCGCTGCATGGAACAGCGCCAGGCTGGCGAACGGATCGATGTCGTGCAGCAGGTGGCCAGCCTTGTCGGGCGATACCAGGTGATGGCCGAACAAGGCGTGATAGGCGAGGGCGATCAGGTAAGCCACTGGAAAAGCCAGCAGCAAATTGCCGACCACCGCGATGAATTGCGTGCGTAACACCTTGACGATCAGTTCCACCAGGCTGTCGAGATCGATATTGCGGCCGTCCCGGCTTTGCAGGCCGGAGGCGATGCGCGATGCGGTCATCGCCGGCTGTTTGGTGGCGACGGTGAAATGCAGCACATGGATCAGCATGAAGCCGAGCGAATAATTCATACTGAATAAAAACGCTTCCACCAGCGGTGCGGCGCGCAGATAGGATGCCAGGATCTTCAGCAGCGACATGAAGCCGATGATCAGGCCGGCGCCGGAGGCGGAGCGGAACATCGCGCCATATTCGGCACGGTCTTCGGCGATATAGTGTTCGCCGGTGCGGCTGGCGTTTTCGGTGACATTGCGCGCCAGCAGGTTGATGTTGTCGGCGAATAATTCACGCACCGCGTATTTGCGGTTATGGCCTTCGATCAACTCTTGGCCCAGCGCCAATGCCTGGTTGCGCCTGGCGAGTCGCCTGGCTTCAGCTTCGGTTTCCGCTTCAGCCTGGCTTTGATCGGGCGCCGTTTCGGCTAGTTCTATTTTGGCTGGGCCGACATCGACCAGGCTCAACAGTTTGCGCAGGCGGGCAATGCTTTGTTCCAGCCGGACCAGCAGATAGGTGAGGGAGACGCTGCTACCCATGCGCAAGGCGTTTTTGCGGATCTTGAGGACGATGGTTTCGCACTGATCCAGCATCACCGACAGATGGCGGGCGTCTTCGACCGGCGGCAAATTGCTGAGATCGGCAGCCGCGTCTGCCGCTGCGAGATGCTGGCGATAGCTGTTCAGATACAGATGCAATTCGACGTTTTGCATCAGGAACGGCGATTCGAATTCATCGATGCTGGGGTAGAGCCGCAGCAGCGCCGGCTCCAGCCCCATGGCGCTGATGCGATAGGACAGGGTCTGGATCGCCTCCAGCAGTTCACCCACGGTTTTATGGCGCTCGACGGCGTCGCTGGCGGCATTGTTCTCGGCGTCGGTATAGGGCGCGGCCTGGCTGAGCAGGTCGAACAGGCTCAGCCAGTCGCTTGCAGGAACGGCGTTGATCCACAAATAATCGGTTTCCACCGGCAGCAGACGGTCGAGGCAATCGCGCAAGTAGTTTTCATCCAGCGCCGGCGGCAAGATGCGAAACGACAGGCGCTGAAACAGTTCGGTAAAAAAGCCGGCGTTGGGCAGGATGCCGGTATCCGTATACAGGCTGATCTGGTGGCGTGTCGAAAACAAACGCAGTATGTAATGGCGCAAGGCGCTGGCCTGGGCCGGTTCGCCGTGCAGCAATTGCACCAGCACGCGCACGTTCTCGGCGGCTTGCTGGCCAAGTTCCGGCTTGCTCGGGCGTAAGGTCTTTATCAAGGCCACCAGATGGTCGATATTGTCGGAGTTCGGATCGGCGGCGATGCGTTTTAGTGTTGACAGCATGTAGAATTTTATAAAATGCAAAGTCGATAGTGTACGTTTAGTTTGCCGCAGCCGGTTGTGAATGAATGCTCTGTCCCAAATCGTCATAGAAAGAATCAAAGAATCCATGAAATTTTCCAACGCACCATTCTTGGGCAAAATCTTTGCCTGTATGTTCCTGTGGTTTATGCTGGCGGCCTGCCAGAGCTTATCGCCAACTTTATCGCCAACTTTATCGCCAACTTTAGCGCCAGCGCCGAGCGCCGCCGATGCGGCGCAGGTCGATCAGCTGCTGACGCTGATAGATCAACGGCTGGCGGTCGCCCCCATGGTGGCCAAGGCAAAATGGAACAGCGGCGGCGCCATCAACGATCCGCCGCGCGAGCAATTGATACTGGACGCCGTCACAGCCCAGGCCAAGGGCTTGGATGCGGTTTTAGTACGGCGCTTCTTCCAGGCCCAGTTCGACGCCAGCAAAGCCTGGCAACTGGGCTTGCACGCGCAGTGGCGTCGGCAAGGCGCCGGGCGTTTTGATGACGCTCCGGATCTGGGGCGGGACGTGCGGCCGCTGCTGGATGAGTTGACGCCGCAATTGATTGCCGCGCTAGGCAAGATCGCGCCTTTGCTGACGCAGCCGGGCGTGCCTGCCTTTATCGAAATGCGTTCACGCAGCCTGGTGCGCGGCGATCTGGATGGTGTGCCGCGCCGTGTCGCCCTGCAGGGCTGGCTGGGAAGTTAGCCTTGGTGGCAGTCAGTAATGATTAGCCCTGGTTGTATTTGGTCGCATAACGCATGTGCTTTTTGTAATTGGGGCCGGGCTTGCTAAAGGCCTCCAGTCCGCGCTGATAACCATATTGCCATTGCGTTTCCACGTGCTCCAGATAGGAAGCATAGCGAGCCGGCATGCGCAGGCGCAGGCGATTTTTCGGCCAGGACAGTTTCTGTTGCATGCCATGCTTGTGGAAGACGCTTTCCACATCCGAAGCGTCGATCCAGACATCGGCATGCTGGCTATGCACATGGCGCAAGCGCTGGTTGCCGTCCACGCCCAGCACCGCGCGCCAGGCCGGAATCGCCAGCGCCTGGTTAAACGGCGCTTTCATTTCCATCACTACGCGTTGCGCCAGTTGGTTTGCCAATTCGATAGGGAACAGGTCGACCACGCCGCCGGTGTAGTGCCTGGCCTGATGCGAGTGGCAGCGGAAATAAAACATGTCGGAAATGGAAATCCGTACAGCATCGGCGATAGGCATATCCACCTCGGTAAGCAATTGCGGCGCAATCGCATTGTCGCCCCAGATCGGATTGCTCATGGGAGATGGCATGCCTTCAAGCAGCGCCGCCGTACGGGGATTGCAAAACACGGTTTCGGCAAACAATTTGCGGCCGGCTCTGCGCTCTCCTACTTCATCTTTTGAAAATAATATTTTACCGCCGACAATCGCTACCGCCAGCGGATTTTCCGATTGCGGCTGCAGCGGCGGCAACGGCAATTGCGCCGGAATGTCGAAAAAATAATCGCTAAACAGATCCGGGATAACGGCGGCGCGTTTTGCCGTCAGGCGGCGTTTGACGGCGTGGGTAAACGCGCGGCCGATGGCGGCTTTGGGTGTCGATTGCAAGCCGCACAGAAACTGATACATCGCCGGCGAACTGATCCATGCCTTGCGCTGGGCGTCGTCCGGCAGCGCCTGAATCACGGCGGCAGCGATCGCGCCGCCGCAGCTGGCCAGCAGCAGATCAGGTTGGTTATTGGTTTCGACGGCTGCTGCGTACATGCCAAGGTAGTAGCCAAAGCGGAAGCCGCCGCCCGCCATTACCATGCAACATTGATATTTTTCGGTTCGGGTCATGAGTTGGAGTGATGCACTGATTGCACATTGAGTAACAAGTAACTATACCTGATGCATGCAACCATCTCGATTGCCGCAGGTGTTAGCAATGCGCCCAGAACCTCCTGGTTTGCAGCTCGTCCCGTTCGCGTTGCATGCGATCGCGGATATACGGCGGATGGCGCCGATGCGCCATGTAGTCGAGCCAGTCAAGGCGTCGTTCCAGCGCCCGGCAATCGACGTTAGGCTCGGTGGTGATCGACGTAACCGGTTCCGGTTCGATAACGGCGGCAGGCGGCGCGGCCCGAGCCCTGGCCAGTGGCTGCGGCTGGCGTAGTGACTGTTCAATCGCAGCCTGGTCGAGGCCGGGGATGACGGCGTTATCGGTGATTTGCAGCGGCTTGGTTTTGCTGCCTTGGGGGCAGCCTTTGTCGGTATAGACGATCTTGCCGTCTACGCTGCATTTGGCAATGGCGCCGGGGTCTGCGGCTAGAGCCGGCTTGCTGGGCTGGGCATATTCCGGTGGCGATGGTGGCGGTGTGCTGCTACCCGCCAGTGTTGTCGATGTTGCCGCAGCGGCCGGCGCAGGGCTGGCGGGGTTGCCTGGCAGCGGCGCAGCGTTAGCGGTTTTTTTCAGGTTCTCGACGCGATTGCGGTTAACCGGATTGAACCAGTGGTCGGCCGCATATAAACCGCCGCTGACAAGTGCGATAGCCAGCAAGAATGCGCCAAAAATCCGAACAGTGGGATGCATAGTGTTATTCAAAGAAAGCTGAAAATCAGGCGATAGTGTAGTCCGCTTTGTTTCCTTGCGTAATTTTTTATGTGGCTGCTTGACCTTGTGGTAACTACAGGGTTTTAAATGACGCCATATAACCATATCGCCGGAGAAAAATTCTGCGGCAATTGCGGTGTGCCACAATAGAGCGGCGCATTATTACTTCTACATATCGCACCAAGGATAATTATGAGCGCAGGCCATTCTCACGCCTTACCCAGCAGCCAGAACGAGAAAACTATCTGGCTCGCATTAGGACTCACCTCGATCTTCCTGGTGGTCGAAGTGATAGGCGGCCTGATCACCGGCAGTCTGGCGCTGATCTCGGATGCAGCGCACATGCTGACCGACACCATGGCGCTGGCGATCGCCCTGGCAGCAATTCGCATCGCCAGAAGGGCGCCCGATGCGCGCCGCACCTTTGGCTACCATCGGTTTGAAATCCTGGCGGCGGCGTTCAACGCGGTACTGCTGTTCCTGGTGGCGATGTATATCTTGTACGAGGCTTACCAGCGCTTCCGCAGCCCGGCAGAAATTCAATCGAGCGGGATGCTGGTGATTGCCGTCTTCGGCCTGATCGTCAATTTGATCAGCATGCGCCTGCTCAGCGGCGGCAAGGACGCCAGCTTGAATGTCAAAGGGGCGTATCTGGAAGTCTGGAGCGATATGCTGGGTTCGATTGGCGTGATTCTCGGCGCCTTGGTGATCCGCTATACCGGCTGGGCCTGGGTTGATTCGCTGATTGCGGTATTGATCGGTCTCTGGGTCTTGCCGCGCACCTGGATATTGCTCAAAGAAAGCGTGAACATCCTGCTGGAAGGAGTGCCGGAAGGCATGGATATTGAAAAGGTGCAAGCCGCGCTGCGCGCTGTACCCGGCGTGGTAAGCGTGCATGATTTCCACCTGTGGGCGGTCACCAGCGGCAAGGCCAGCCTGACCGCGCATGTGGTGTATGACCCGGCGTATTCGACGGAGCAATTGCTGCCGGCTTTGAAAGAAGTCCTGGCGTCGCAGTTTGCGGTGTATCACACCACGCTGCAGTTTGAGATAAATCCTTGTGCCCACACGGCGGATGGCTGCAATTACAGCGCGCCTGAGGAACAACATATACATGCTTGAGGCCGGGTTGGGCTGAGTTGTGTTGGTTCAGACTCAACGGTACTACAACGTCAGATTTTATTGAATCTAAACCGCCTTTACAGGACGGTAATCGCCCATTGCTTCTGATGAGAGCGCAACCGGCCGATCAGCCGACGCGGTACGTCAGCTGACGGCAAAGCGATCAGAAGCGATAGCCGACGTTAAGGAATGTTATTACCGGTCGTATCTTGAGTGTCGCAGTGCTGTCAATTACCGTGCCGCCGGCGGTTGTTCCCGTCAGCGTAGCCGTTGTTTTTACCGGAACGTAAGAAACCGACAGACCAAGCGACCAGTGGTCATCGATCGCATAGTTTGCGCCGGCACTGAATGCCGGCGACCACGAACTGGTCGCATGGACAGTGGCTGATCCACCCGGGCCTATTTTGCTGGTCACGAAATCATTGTTGGACACTTGAGCATCGATAAACTTGGTGTAATTGACACCCAGACCAACATATGGACGAAACTTGGTTTGCGCATCGAAAAAGTGGTAACGCAACAAGATAATCGGAGCGATCGGCTTGGCCTTGCCAAGCACGCCGAATGACGACAGCGTACCTGTTCCTTCGAATTTCAGATAGTTCGGATATCCAGCAACCGCCTCCACCGAAATATCGTCGGTAAAATAATGCGCGAAGGTGAAGCCCAAAGTATCGGTCTTCTCGGCAGCGAAGCCGCTGCCGGTTTCCACCAGATTGACCGGCATGCCATTGATGCTGTTGACCGTTAACGGCGTGGATTGGTTCTGTGGCGCGGCATGCAACCAGCCTACGCTGATTACATTACTGCCGGCGGTTTGCGCCTGCGCCATGCCGACAGCACTGAGCATCGCAAATCCTACCGTCACCACACCTAACCGTTTGCTCATAAATTGCATTTTCATTTTGTCTCCTTTAGGGTTTTACTGCATGAAAAGTTGCTTAATCGGGTTGCGCGCGCCGCAGGCTAGGCGGCAGCGCCCAACAAGGCTAACGATTCGCGTACGATGCTGTCGAGCTGGTCCAGCGGACCATCGTGCAGCACGGTGCGGTCTGGCCGTACCACGGCGACCCAGCCAACTGGCGCCGCACCCGGTACCAGGCAGTCGGTCATGTCTTCCCACGAGTCAGTCGACGCGCCGTGCTGGCCGCGGTGGCGCAACTGCACAACGTGGCCGCCGGCCCGCTGCCAGCGTGCCCGCAGCTCCGCGGACAGCACCGCTTGGGCATCGCAGCCAAAGCCGATCAGGTTCAGCTTGAGGCCCAGCACTTCGTCGCTGGGCAGGCAGCCCGCGTGCGCGGCGCTACGCACCAGGCCCTGCGGCAGCAAGCCGCCGCGTACTAGCCGCGCACGCCCGCGCCCCGGCTGGAACAGGCCGCGCCGGAAGCTGTTGGCCGGCTTGATCTTCAAGTCCTGGAACCAGGGCCGGGTGAAGGGGACGCGCTGCAACAGCGCCATCGTGCCGTGCAAGCACAGCGCCGCCAGCCGGTTGTGCGGCATGACCAGGCGGCCCATCAGCAGCGCCAGCTGGATGATGGACTTGGCATGCGGACGGCGCTCGGTGTCGTAGCTGTCGAGAATGGACGACGCGGCGCGCCCATGCACCACCCAGGCCAGCTTCCAGCACAGGTTGGCTGCGTCGCGCAGGCCGGCCACCAGGCCTTGGCCCACGAACGGCGGCGTGATATGGGCCGCGTCGCCGGCCAGGAACACGCGGCCGCGCGAGAAGCGCTCGACGATGCGGGCATGGAAGCGGTACACGGCGGTGCGCTCGATGGTGACGTGGTCGATGTCGCACCAAGGCGCCAGCAGCTCGCGGATCTTTTCCGGCTGCTCCATCTGCTCACGGGTCTCGCCCGGGGCCAGCTTGAATTCCCAGCGTTGGCGGTCGCCCGGCGCCACCATGTGCGGCGTCGGCCGGCGCGGGTCGCAGATGAATTCCACGTGGTCGATCGGATTGGGCACGCCGATGGCGTCGACCACCAGCCAGTCTTCGCTGAAGGTCTGGCCATCGAACTCAAGGCCGGCGCGCTGGCGCACCGGCGAGCTGGCGCCGTCAACGCCTACCAGGTAGCGAGCCCGCACCGTGGCCAGCGCGCCGTCGGCCTGCCTGAGAGTGGCGTTGACCCCATCGGCGGTCTCGGTATAGTCCACCAGTTCGGTGTCCAGCGCGGTCTGCACGCAGGGATAGAGAGCCAGCCTGGTGCGCAAAGTGCGCTCCAGCTCCGGCTGGTAAAAGGTCACCAGGCGCGGGTGGCCGTCTTGTTCGCCGGCGGTGTTGGCGCGCGCGTAGCGGCCGAACAGCGGCGAATGCATCTGCACTTTGGCGATGGCGTGGGTAGCGAACGCGCCTTCCTCCAGGCCAGCCAGCTGCAGGATGCGTAACGCCTCGTTGTCGAGCGCGATGGCGCGCGGCATGGTGAACACGTCGCTGGCCTTGTCAATTGCCAGCGTGCGCACGCCGTAGCGGCCCAGCAAATTGGCGGCGGCGGCGCCGACCGGACCGAGGCCGACCAGCAGCACGTCGATGGTGTCGGGCAGGGGAGTAGTCATGGTGATTCCTTTAAGTCCTGTGGCAGGATGTCGATGGCGTAGCTGAAGCCGGCCAGCGCAGCGCGGGCGCGCTCGCCTTCGCCTTGCAGCGCTGCGGCCTGGATGGTGGCGACCGCGCCGCGCTGGGCGTCGGCCTGCACCTGGACGCTGGCGTCAATGCTGTGCTGGGCCAGCCGCTGGCGGAACACGTGAGCGGCGGCGCGCATGCGCAGCTCGGCCTTGGCAACCTTGCCGACCGCTGTCAGCGCCATTTGCTCCAGCACCTCGATACGCACCGGAACGGCGGCCGGTTCCGGTACCAGCAAGCGGGCGGCGGCCTGCAGCGTCTCCGGCAGGATGACGGCGCCGGTTTTCAGCGTAACGTAGGCCACCGGCAGTTCGCCCGCGTGTTCGTCCGGCTGGCCGACGGCGGCCGCCATGGCCACGTCCGGATGGCGCAGCAACGCGTCCTCGATCATGGCCGGATCGATGTTATGGCCGCCGCGGATGATCAAGTCCTTGGCACGGCCGGTCAGGTGCAGGAAGCCGTCCGCATCCAGGTAGCCGAGATCCCCCGTGTTGAGCCAACCCGGCGCCAGCCAGATGCCCCGATTGTCGCGTTCGTTCAGGTAGCCGGGGAACACGTTGGGGCCGGACACGCCGATCACGCCGGTCTCGCCGCTGGCGCAGGCGCGCACGGCCAGGCCGGCGCTGTCGACCTGCCACACCTGCAAGTCCTGATGCGGCAGGCGCAGACCGACGCTGCCGGCGCGGTGGCCGCCGTCGGTGGGATTGAGCGAGGAGATGCAAGCGCCCTCAGTCAGGCCGTAGCCCTCGCACAGCGGGATGCCTGCCGCCGCCTCGAAGCGGCGTGCCACTTCGGCCGGCAACGGAGCCGCGCCGCAAAAGGCGTGGCGCAGCGAAGACAGGTCGGCGCCGTCGCGCGGCAAGCCGGCCAGGGTGGCGAAGATGGTGGGCACGCCGCTGAAGCTGGTGGCGCGGAAGCGCTCCACCAGACGCCAGAAGTTAGCCAGCACGTCCTTGCCGCGATAGCCCTGCGGCGTGAGCATCACCACTTCCCAACCGCAATGGAATGCGGCCAGCCCGGTCACCATGGCGCCGTTGACGTGGAACAACGGTAGTCCGCACAGCACCACATGGTGGCGCGGCTCCATCACGCTCAGCATGCAGGCCACAAAGGTTTCGTTCAGGTGGGTGTGCACCGCGATCTTCGGCAGGCCGGTGGTGCCGCCTGTATGGAAATAGGCACAGCGGTCACTGGCGTCGATGATCCGGCCGGACACCAGCCGGTCCGGGCGCTCCGCCCGCAGCGCGGCATCGAACGGCAGGATGCGCAAGTCGGCGCGTTGCGGCTGGGGCGCGGCCTGATACAACGCGTCCAGCGCGGCGCCGGTGGCCGGGTCGACATAGGGCGCCAGACTCACCACGAACAGGGTGCGCAGCGAAGGGCAGCGCTCGGCCACTGCCAGCGCCTTGCTCCAGCCATCGCTGTCCGGCAGCGGCGCCAGCGCCACCAGCGCGGTGGCCTCGGTGGCGTTGACGATACTGGCGATGTGTTCCACGTCCAGCATGGGATTGATCGGACTGGCGATGCCGGCCGCCTGCGCGCCCAGCAGCGCGTAGTGGGTTTCCGGCAGATTGGGCAGCAGCAGCGCGATTGCCTGTTGGGAGCTGACGCCGGCGCGATGGAAGGCGTTGGCGGCGCGCGTTACCTGTTCCAGCAGGGTGCGGTAATTGATGGTGAACGCGGGTGCTTCCGGTGCGCCGAACAGCACGAAGCGCAACGCGGTGTGGTCGGGATGGCGTTCGCAGGCTTGCCGCAGCAGTTCATAGGTGGTGCGGGCTGGCAGCTTTTGCTGCCATGGGGTTTGTTCAACAGCGCGCAGGTCGTCCAGCGAACGGATGCGGGCAGGCGCGTCCGTCGCTGCGAGGGTAAAGTCAGGCATAGGAACTCCGTAGGTGTGCGGTTCAGGTCAGAGGGGGGACGGCAGCAGCACGGCACGGCCGGCACAGCGCTGTTCGACATAGTGATGTGCGGCGGCGACGTGGATCAGCCGAAAGGCCTGCAGCGTTGGTGCGGCAGGTATCATCACGGCGTATTCGGCCAGCCAGTTCAGCGCGTCGCGGTCGGGCCGGAACACGGTCCAGGCGTAGCGCGTACCGCGCGGTGTTGCGGCGGCGCTGCGGCGTTTGCAGTACAGCGCGGCGAGCGCGCCGCCAGCGATGCCATAGCGGTCGATCTGCGCCAGCAGCGGATGGACCGTGGTGGCGTGGCCGACCGCGCCCGGCGCCAGCCGCGACACCAGTTGCGCGTCGTCGTCCCAGTGTGCGAAGTTGAGCGTGGCGGTGAATTGCCGCGGCAGTGATTCCAGCGGATGGCGGCGCCGGTCCAGCACCAAGTCGGCCCCGGCCGCGCCGCAGGCCGCCAGGCCGCGCTCGCCCGCCACCGCCGTGACGTGCGCGCCCAGCTGCTTCAGCAGGGCGATGGCGATCAGGCCCAGCCCGCCGGAGGCGCCATGCAGCAGCACTTTGCGGCCTAGCACGCTGTCGCGCGTGATGCCGGCGCCGGCCAGCGCGCGGCACACCGTCAGGAAATTGTACGGCAGCGTGGCCAGCTGTGCCGGGGCGATACCGGCCGGCTGCGCCAGTACGTGGGCGGCATCGAGCGCCACATGGGTGGCGTGCGTGCCCTGGCGGGAGGGCGGTTTGGCGCCGAACACGGCGTCGCCTTCACGCCAGCCGGTCACGCCGGGGCCGACCGCGCATATGGTGCCGGCGAAATCGCTGCCCAGCACCAGCGGGAGGCGCGCCGCGCCCATCAGGCCGAATAGCTTGCGGCCATAACCGCTGCGGCGCCGCACGTCGATCGGGTTGATGGCGGCTGCCGCCACCTGCACTACGATCTGGCCGGCGCGCGGCTGCGGCGCCGGCACCTCGTGCACCCGCAGCTGGCTGGCGTCGCCAAACTGCTCGACGGTGGCGGCCAGGCAGGGCGCGCTCATGCCGCCACCACCCGGTTGCGCTGTTCGCCCAGGTCGAGCCTGCCGTCGTCGCTGCGGATCGCCGCCGTAATGACGTCGCCCGGCCGCAGGTAGGCCGGATTGTCCAGCCCTTTCTGGATGAACAGGCGCCATTTGGTGGCGTCCGACAGCAGGTGCTTCATCACCCACAGCGTCAGCTTGCCAGGCGCCCGCGCGGCACAGCCGGCCGGGGTGCCGGTGGCGATCAGGTCGCCCGCGTCGAGGTCGTGCAGGGCGGACAGTTCGGTCAGGGTCTGGTGCGGCTTGTAGATCATGTCACCGCAATAGCTGTCCTGGCGCGGCTGACCGTTGACCGCCAAGCGCATGCGCAGCTCCGGCCAGCGCAGCCATTCCTCGGCGCTGAGCAGTAGCAGGTAGGGCCCGGCCGGGCCGAAGGTGCGGTAGCTCTTGCCCTTGTAGAACTGACCCTGCGGCAGTTGCACGTCGCGCGCCGAGATGTCGTTGACGATGGTGACGCCGGCCAGCCAATGGTGCAGCTCGCCGCTGCCGACCTTGGTGGCTCCGCGCAACGAGCGTCGCATCACCAGGCCCAGCTCGATTTCGTAATCCAGCAGGCGCACGTGGGCCGGCCGCACCACGTCGTCGTGCGCCGATGCCAGCGACGAGGGTGCTTTGGTGAACAGGGTGTTGAAGCCGATCCGCGCCGGGTCCATGCCGGACTCACGCACGTGGCTGGCGTAATTGATGCCTTGGCAAAGGAACTGGCGGTCACCGGTGATGGGCGATAGCAGCGCGACCTGATCGAGCGCCAGCAGCGCCTGCGCCGGTGTGCTGGCATGAGCCTCGTCGAGGCCCTCGTTGATGAAATCGGCGGTGCTGGCGTAGTGGCGCGACAACGGCGCGATGCGTCGTTCGTGCACTACGCCCCAGGCCGGTTTGCCTTGGTGCTGATAGCGGACCACAGTGGTTGCCATGATGTTCTCCTTGGTTCTTTGTTATTGGAATGGGTGGTGCTGCGGACTCGTCACAGCCACGGGCGCGGGCGGCCCATGGCGCGGCCCAGCAGCTTCAGGCGCGCGGCCGACAGCTGTCCACGCCATAGCAACCGGAATACCTTGAACAAAGTGCCGAGGTCGCGCTGGACCCCCATTGAGGCCGGCACATCGTCGCCCCAGGCCCAGATGCCCGACAGCTCCAGCGGCACGTAGTGGGTGGGGTAGTCGGCGGTGAACACGTCGCCGTCGGTGTAGTGCTCAAACTCCATGCCATCCGGGTCGTACCAGTAGTCGAACAGTTGACTGCCCAGCACATGGCGGCCGATGCCCCACATGTGGCGGTGGCCGTTGGCGCGCAGCACGTTGTGACCCTGTCCCAGCGCGTCCAGGTCGACCACCTCGTAGGCGCTGTGCTCATACTTTTCCTCGATGCCGCCGGCCAGCACGAAGCTGTGGTGGTCGGCCGGCGCGGCGCCCAGGTCGAGACGGAAGAAGGCCAGGTTGGGCGCGCCGTCCTCCAGATACTGCACGTCAGTGGGAATCAGGCCCAGGTGGCGCATGTACCACTGCGCCATATTGGGGAAGTCGATGGTCTGCAGCACCACGTGTCCAAGGCGCGCGACCGCGGCCGGTTCCAGTGGCGGGCGCACTGTGGCGTTCACGCGCGACAGGTGGCCGACGCTGTTGGTCAGCGGGTGCAGCGGCGCGCGCAGCGGCAGCGACGCCAGCGGCGGTTGGTCGCAGACCAGCCACAGCAGGTTGCCGGCCGGGTCGACCAGCTCGACGCCGCTGCCGCCGCCCGGGATAGCGTCGGCCGGCAGGCGGCGCGCGCCGGCTTGGCGTTCCAGTTTGATCAGCTCGGCCTCGCCGGCCACGCGGAAGGCGGCGCCCAGGTAGCGTGAACGGTTGCCGCGCCGTGCCAGGTAGATGCAGGGCGCCGTGCCGCTGCCGCGCATCAGTAATTGGCTGGCGTTGCGCGTCACGGTGCGCATGCCGAAGTCGGTGAGGAAGGTTTCGGTGGCGTCGAGATCGCATTTCTCGAACATCAGGAACGCGAGAGCGTTCGCCTTGACCAGTGCGGCCGGGCGTTTCAGCTTTTGTACCTGCGGCGGCAGGGCATGTTCTGGATAGGTTGGCTGCGTACGCAGCAGCGCGCGCGAGGGTGCAGTCATAGTGTCTCCTGGTGGATAGGGTTGCCGGGGCGGCGATTTATTATCGCTTCTAAGTGACATTATCGTCATAATGACGGATATGTCAAATATAGTTTTCGTATAAACAGGTGAGTGGGCAGCGCATTGGTAGCGCCGCACAGGACAGAATATGGAACCAGAAAGCACGCCAAATCGGCGAGATCAACAGTGAGCTGGTGCGCGCCATTGACCCGTTGGCGCAGCGGCTGGGCAAGCGGGCGCCGCCTGATCCGGCTTAAGCTGCCGAGCAGGCGAATCTGATATCATCGCTGGCGTACCAACTGCCCGGACCACCCGATGCCCGCTGCCACCAATTCCACCGACCACCGACCGCGCGTTGCCGCCGAGCGTCGCGAGCGCATGCGCTCGCGCCTGATCGAGAGCGCTCTGGTCGTGTTCGCGCAAAAAGGCGTCGGCGCCAGCGTGATTCCCGACGTGGTGGCGGCGGCCGAAGTGTCGCAGGGCTCTTTCTATAACTATTTCCGTACCAACGAAGACTTGCTGGTTGCCGTCAGCGAGCAGATCAGCAATGAGATGCTGGAGCTGATCGAGGGCGTGGTCGGCACTATCGAGGATCCGGCGCTGCGGGTGGCGACGGCGATCCGCTGTTATCTGCACCTGGCCCGTTCCTGCCGCCTGTTAGCGCACTTCGTGTCCGGCGCCGGCCTGCGGGTGGCGGGCGCCAAGAGCGTGCTATACGAAGTGCTGCCGCCCGACTTGGACGAGGGTGTCAAGCGCGGCCAGTTCGACGCCGCCGCGCTGGCGGTGGCGGTCGACGTCGTCAAGGGCACGGTGCTGGTCGCATTGCACCGCATGGCGCAGGGCCGGATCGCCAAGGATTATCCAGAACAGATCGTCCAGGCCATCCTGCGCTCGCTGGGCGTGAGCGGCGCCGCGGCGGTCCGACTGACAGCGACGCCGCTGCCGCGCCTGGCCGTGCAGGACGATTCCCTGCTGGCGCGAGCCCAGATGCGCATCGCGACCATGGCCTCCGACCATGGGAAAGCCTAAAAAACAAGAGCAATCGACTCTCGTGCGAGCCAACCGCCGATCGACTGTAAGGTATCCTCATGTAGCTCAATGCCTTTGATACGCGGCGATGTCCTGGGCGATCTCGGTCGCCACACGCCGCAGGGCTTGCCGCTGTGCGGCGACCAGGGTGGGGTAATCGGCCGCCGCTCCTGCCACGGACTGCCGAAAACTGCTGCGGCCGACGATGGCGCTTCCGCTGCGATGTTCGGCGCGCCACAGCACGTCGACATCCACACCTTGACCAGCGACGGCGTCTAGTTGCTGGAAGTCGAGCATGAGCTTGAAATCGACGTCGTAACCTGCGGCGTCGGAGGGCAAGGCGGCGATGCGGCTCGAATCAAGGAGTTCGCCGAGATCGTTCGCCATCACTCGGGGAATTTCGCGACGCAACGGTTCCGCCCAGCGGTATTGCTCGCTCAACGTCACCTGGTTGCCGCCGGTGCGCATTACTAACTGTGAACGGTCGATGCGCTCGGGCACGTTTGCGCGGATCACGGCGATGCTCGGCGCCTTCGACACTCCGGCTATTTTCGGTCGGCCGTTGTCGAGCGTGACGAGGCTGGTAGGCGGCGCGTTCGCACAGGCGCTAAGGAACGCGAGGGCGGCGATGCACGCCAGTCTTGCGGGAGATGTCATTTGCTTGCCTTCTTTCCGGTAAGGACGGCTTGGGGTTGTTGTTCGAGCGTGTCGGCGAGGTCGCGTACAGAGGCTGCGGCGCGCTCGACCTCGCGCAAGGTGTCGCGCAATTCCGTTTGCACTGGCGCATCACTTGACAGGACGGCGTTGGCGCGGTCGAGCGTCCGCCGCGCGTCGCGCAGGGTGGGCGCCACTTCCGGCACGACCTCCTGGTCGATATGGGCGATAAGGTGGTCGGCGCGCTGCAGAGTGCCTTGCAAGGTGTCTACGACCGCCACCAATTTCTCCTGTAGCGAATCGAGGCTACCCGGCTGGGTCGGCAATTCGGGGATCGGCCGATTCCAGCCAATCGGGGCGGCCTTTGCCTTCGGGAAGAAGTCGAGGGCGACATAGCGTTGGCCGGTGAGAAGATTGCCGGTGCGCAGTTGGGCACGAAATCCCTTTGCAACCATGCCATCAAGGATCTGCCGCAGCTCTTGTTGCGTCGGCAGTGCAGTCGGCCGGGTCCGCTGCTGGCGGGCGAAGCGTTCAGGGTAGAGGCTAATCTCGACGGCCATCGCGACATCGCTGGCGCGACGATTGAAATCGATGTCGATGCGCGACACTTCTCCGGCAGAAATTCCACGGAAATCCACGGGCGCGCCGACGGTCAGGCCGCGCACCGATTCGTTAAAGACCAGCACGTATTTCTGCACGATGCTGTCCGGCTGGCGGAGCGCCGTCGTCTGGTCGGAGAACAACGTGAAACGCGATGCGACGGGCGCTTCACCGTTGCCCGCGTCACCGCCGCCAAAGGCGATGCCACCTGCGACTACGCTGAGCAGCGATTGCATTTCCAGCTTCATACCGTCCGCGCCCACTGACAGGTCAATACCGCTGGCGTGCCAGAATCGTGTCGCCATAGTGACGAAATGATCATAAGGTTCGTCGACAAAGATGCGCACATCCACGCCTTTGCCGTCCGGACGCATGGCATAGCCGACCACCCGTCCGACCGGAATGTGGCGGTAATACACCGGAGCGCCGATGTCGAGCGAACCGAGGTCGTCGGCGCCCAGCACAAATTGCCGCCCGTGCATGTCGCCGACCACCAGCGGCGGCGATTCCAACCCGACGAAGGCGCGCTTGACGTTCCTCGATTTGCCGGGATCGAGCGCGATGTATGCGCCCGAGAGCAACGTGTTCAAGCCCGAAACGCCGCCCGCCGCGACGCGTGGACGCACAACCCAGAATCGACTGTCTTCGGCCACTAGGGGCGCGGCTCGCTTGTCCATCTGCACGGAGACCTTGACCGAGTGATGATCTTCGCTGAGTGCGATGGCGGTTACCGTGCCGATAGCTACCTCCTTGTACTTGAGTTTGGTCTTGTGCACATCGAGCCCGTCGCCCGAAGCGAATTGCAGCTCGATCTCAGGGCCGCGCTGAAGAATGGCGCTGACGGCAAGGCCGATGCCGATAAGGACTGCGACCAGCGGTACGATCCAGATCAGGCTGATGGGGGAACGGAGGCGGGCCACCTTCTTGGCAGCGGGAATTGGGCGCGGCTCGGTGCAGGAGAGGTTCTGGTTCACAATGTAATTTCCTTGTTTTGGGGGTTATCGATCGCATCCCAGATCAGCCGGGGGTCGAAAGCCATCGTCGCCAGCATGCTCAGGACGACGACGGCCGCAAATGCCACCACACCGGCACCGGGCAGAATCGACGCCAGCGACTCGACTTGTACCAGGGCGGCGAGGATGGTCACGACATATACGTCGAGCATCGACCAGCGGCCAATCAATTCGAGCAGCCGATACAGCTTGGTACGGTGTAGCGGCTGACGCCGCGAGCCGCGCTGGACGCCAACTAACAGCGCGGTCAGGGATAGCAGCTTGACCAATGGCACCGCGACGCTGGCGATGACAACGACCACAGCCAACACCCACGAACCGCTGCCCCAGAGATAAACGACGCCGCTCATGATCGTGTCCTGTTGCAATCCGAACAGTGAACGGGTTTCCATGATTGGCAGCAGGTTGGCCGGCAGGTAAAGTGCATAGGCGGCGATCAGCAGGGCCCAAGCACGTTGGATGCTATGCGGCTTGCGAAGATGCAGCGGTGTGCCGCAGCGTCGGCAGGCACGGTCTGTGGCGAGCGAGCCAAGCAGTCCGCAGGTCGGGCACACGGTCTTTCCGACGGATGCCGCAGTGGAATCATTCATTCCTTTGCCTCCTCCCATGCTTGCCACAGATCGCGCGGTTCGATGATGGCGCCCAGGGTCGTGAGCAGTAGCATTAGCATGGCGAAACATGGCATTGCTGGACCGGGCAGCACGTCGGCCAGATGTGCCAGCTTCACCAGTGCAACTAGGATGCCAAGAATGAATACCTCCACCATCGCCCAAGGGTGAGCCGCCTGTAGCGTGCGGAGAACCCGGGCAAAGGCAGGTGGCCGCCGGCCGAACATGAGCGGTAGCACCAGCCAGATCAACCCCGTCATCTCCAACAGCGGCGTCACGGTCGTCGTCGCCAATACCAGAAGCGAAACGGCGTGCATGTCAGCCTGCCAAAGCTGAGTGACCGCACCGATGACTGTGGTGTCAATGTGTTGCCCCTGCAGGCTCAAGCCGACCACCGGGAAAACGCTGGCGATGGCGAGCAGCACCAGGGCAGCACAGGCCAGGGCCAGCGTATGCTCCAGGCTGTTGCGGCTGCGCCGGTAAAGGTGCGCGCCGCAGCGTGGGCACAGAGCTACGTATGTCTCCGCCGTTGTCGGCTCTTCACCCACCAACAAGTCGCATTCACGGCAAGCCGTCTGACCCTCGCCTTGCGGCGTCGAGAGCATTACGTCAGTTTTCATGAATCACCTCGAGATCACGTGGATGGGCGGCGCAAAAGGGGAACCACGCGACGGTAAACATGTTCGCTAGAAAATTTCGCGCAACCCTCAGCCCGCGTGTGGATGAGGAGAGCGCGAAATTTGATGATCGGATCAATAGGAGGAGTTGCATGGGATTGCTGTCTCGCGAAGTAACGCCGCTTCAGTGATGCAACAGCGAGGCGTTGACCATTGCACCGTCGTGCCAGTAATGGCTCAACCGCGACACCAGAATGGCCGCCGCAGCGTCGCCAATGTCCATATGGACCAGGGCGCATGGACTGGCGGCGTTACCTTCGCGGATGATCTCGACCCGGGCCACCGGGCCAAAGCTGCTGAGCCATGACTGGACGGCAGACTCGGTGGCGCCGGAACGGAGTCCCGTGACCAGAATCTTTTTGGTCGTTGCGATCAATGCCCGATCGTCGTCGGATTGGCTGATGGTGACGACGTTCCGCTGTGTGCCCAGATCGATCACACCGTCGGCACTGCGGATGCCGGCTTCGACAACCTGGCCGGGTTGCAGGTACTGCGTACGCTCTTCTTGTGCCTCCAGGAACAAGGCCCACTTCTTGGCCTCAGGCAAAAGCGCAGCGATTTTCTGCTTGGCAGGTGACGGAATGACCAGAGCGCACCCCGCCGGCGTGCCGGTGGCGATAAGGTCGCCTGGAAAAAGATCCTGCAGGCTGGCCAGCTCGTTGAGCGTGGCCACGGGGTCATGCACCATGTTGCCCGAGCTGTCGCTTTGCCGAACCTGACCATCAACTTTGAGCGTGAGTTGCAGTTGCCTGAGGTATTTCATGTCGCCAGCTTCCAGCAGGCACAGCCACGGCCCGACGGGACCAAAGGTACGGTAGCTCTTGCCTTTGTAGAACTGCATTTGCGGGATCTGGATATCACGTGCCGAGTAATCGTTGACAACCACGATGCCGGCAATGAATTCGTGCAGGTTTTGCTCGGTCACTTGCACCGGGCCGGTTATTTCACGGCGCATTATCAGACCAAGCTCGACCTCGTAATCAAGAAAGCGCACGTGCGCTGGACGGATCACCGGGCTATCGGCGGCTACGATGCAGCTGGTGGCCTTGGTGAAGATCATGTTGAAGTGCTTGGTGTCCGGGTCCATGCCCGATTCGATCATGTGCTCGCGATAGTTCGCGCCCTGGCAGACGAACTGCTGATTGCGAGTAACCGGGCTGAGCAGGGTGATGAGCTTGCGCGGAATGGGTGTGCCGGTGAGCCTGGCGAGTTCGGCGGGCTTCACCGCACGCACCAGTTCGCCCGTGGTCGCGTAGCTCTCGGGCAGTGGGATCACGCCGTCGGCGCTAAGCACGCCCCAATGGACGTGGTTCTGGTATTCGAAATGAGCGAGATGGATGGCCATGATGGTTCCTATTGGTAAATGTTGCTTTTAAAAATTCAAAGAAATAAAAAATAATTGCTCAACCTGGCATAGATGGCTGTATATGCGTCATTGCGTCATTCGCCGTCCGATTCGAAGTCATGAAGGAGATCCCGTGCAGCTGAGCGCCGGCGCAGTTCTCGAGCGTGCCGGTGACGCGCGAGCAGGCGTTCGTCCGTCGCGACTACACTGATCGTCTCGCCAATGATGCGAACCACGCCGAGAACCGGCAGTACTAGCATCGTCCCGGCAATACCGGCCACCGCACCACCGGCGAATATCATTACAACCGTCATCACGGGATGCATGCGCAGCTCTCGGCCAACGGTCATCGGCATATACACAAAATCGTCGAGCAGGCGTACAAAGACGAAGAACCCCACAACCGAGTAGGCCATCGAAGGAGCATGGGGAAAATCCGTTGCCGCTACCAGCATCACCAACACGCCGCCAAGAACTGAACCTACAAAGGGAATCCACGCCAGCACGGCGCATGTCAATCCCAGAGCCAAGGCACTCGGGAATCCCAAAATCCAGAGCCCGCCGGCAAGCGTCAGGGTATCGAGGACGGTGAGCTTCAGCAGGCCCATGAAATAGGCGCTGGCGATCCGGTCAACCTGATGAAGCAGGCTCAAGCTCTTCTCAAAATAAGCGTTGGGAACAGCGCCACTCATGAGATCTTTGAATCGTCGTCCGTCCCTAAGGAGAAAATAGGCAAAGAAAGGTACGAGAAGGAGCGGAGGCAAATTAGTCGAAAGTGCTATGCCCAGTGGTTCGAGATGTTCGCTGAATGAACTCGACTGATCGATGCGTTGCATGACCGTATCGGTCAAGTGGGCTCGAGCGAATGGGGAAAAACCGGTCTCCAGCGTGCCCAAGACCTTGTGCAAAAAATGTATCCCCCCGTGCAGATAGCGATTTGCCGACGCCTGCCAATCAGCGGCTTGGCTTACCACGTGAGGCGCCATCAGCGCGATCAAAACCACGGCAAGCATGAGGAAGGAAAGCATCACCAATGCAGCTGCTTTATTCCGTGTAACACCCCGATGAGTCAGAGCCTGCATCAAGGGATAGAGCGTGTAGTAGAGGAGTAATGCCAACAAGGCGGGCAGCACAAGCCACAATGTCCCCCTTAAAGCGAGCAATATGGCGAGCGTTGCGGCGATGATGATTGCCCACACCAGCGGCCCTGGCTCACGATGAATTGTTCTGTTCATAGGTGTCGATGATTCCCGACAGTCAACCGGAGCTCTCGCAGCCGCTCTCCCAAATGGCGCAGGAGCTGTCTGCCGATCTTGTGCGCGATGCGCAGGTGGCTTTCCATCAAGCCATGAAAGTCCTCCCGGAAAAGTACCGCCATCTTGCAGTCGCTGGCGGCACGAACCTGGGCCGTTCGAACCGAATCATCGAGCAAGCCCAACTCGCCAAAGAACTCGCCTGCGCCAAGGATTGCCAGATGCCCGTCGTCGAGGCTCCCCTGCCTGAAAATGGTCACCTGGCCTTCGAGCAACAAATATATTGCCTGTCCGACCTCACCCTCATCAAAGATCACTTCGCCGGCGAGGTATTCACGCGTATGCAGCAGACGGGCGACAATACTGAGTTCCCGCTTGGAGAGGTCCTCGAATAGGGAGAGTTTCTTCAATCCTTCAAGGTCGTCGCTGTGTCGACGGAATATCAGGAAGTCTAAGACCATTGTGTCGTCCCCTTCGTCAAACGCAGGTCGGAACGGCAGGACCTCACTTCGCGTGGATTGAGCCGAGGCCTCACCACATGGACTGCCGGCGCGAGTGCGTGCAACCGGGGCGGGACTGCGCCCCGAGTCGTTGTTCGGCTCAAAGTGATGAGCGGGATCGTTTTCATGGTCGCTCCTAGTGGCCGATTGATGCTGCGTCCACTGCCCGCGCCGCCTTGGGTGCCAACACGATCGCGAAGGCCGCGATGAAGAAGACGACGGCGATGGCCATCATCAACCCGTTGGTTGCCAGCATCAGGCTTTGGCCCGTCACCATGTTGTTGAACATTTCGCGCGCCGCCTGGCCTGCCATTGCCGGGGCACCGGCGATTTGAGCGGTGAGCGTGCGGGCGGGATCGACAATGCTGGCCAGTTGGTCATGGGCTGTGTAGCTGCGGTCTTGCCAGGACGTCGTGACCAGTGAGGTGGCGAATGCACCGGAAATCGTCCGCACGAAATTCATCAGTCCGGCCGCCGAAGCGGTTTCCTTTTCATCCACCGAGCCCATTGCCAATCCAGTGATCGGCACGTAATACATCGGCATGCCGACGCCCATCACCAACAACGGGATGCAGATCGTCCAGAAGTCCATGTCCGGGTTGGCGAGTGCCCGCCAGGCGGTGTCGCCGCCCAGCCAGGCGCAACCGATGAAGATCAGCCATCGAGCATCGACGCGATTCGACAGGTTGGCCGCAATCGGGGAAAAAATTACCGAAAGCACACCGCCCCACATAACAACCAACCCGGCCCAGGTGGTGGTGTACCCCATGTTGTACTGGAGCCATAGCGGTGTGAGCACATTCAGGCCGAAGAAACCGCCGAAGGCCAACGCGAGCACGAACATGCTGGCGGAAAAGCCGCGGTGGCGGAATACGCGCAGATCAACAATGGGGTGCGACTCGGTCAATTCCCAGATGACAAAGGAAATGAACCCGATCACCGCGATCGCCCCGAGGACACAGATCTCCGGAGAGGAGAACCAATCCTTGTCCTTGCCTTCGTCAAGCATGATCTGGAGCGCAGCCACCCAGGTGAATAGCAGCAGGACGCCAATCTTGTCGACCGGATTCTTGACCACCGGCTCTTCGTAGCGCTTGAGCAATTTCCAAGCGACCGCGCTAAACAGCAGCGCCATGGGTATGTTGATGAAATAGACCCACGGCCAGCTATAGTTGTCGCAAATCCATCCACCCAACACAGGCCCGACGACGGGCGCGAGCAACGTTGTCATTGCCCACAATCCCATGGCCTGCATGGACTTTTCCTTGGGGAAGATGCGCAGCAGCAGCGTCTGCGACAGCGCCAGCAGCGGACCGCCGGCGAAGCCTTGGAATACGCGCATCAGGAGCAGCATGCCGATCGAGGTGGATACGCCGCACATCAGTGAGAAGATACCGAACAAGAGTACCGATAGCGAGAACACCTTGATCGCGCCAAAGCGAGCAGAAAGCCACCCGGTCAGAGGAACGCTGATCGCTTCCGCGACCGCGTAGGCGGTGATGATCCAGGTGCCTTGGCTGGAGCCGGCGCCAAGCGCCCCGGCCATGTTCGGCTGAGTGACGTTGGCGATGGTCATGTTCAGTACGGCCAGGAAGTTGGCCAGCGCCAGAACGATGGCCCCCACCCAGAGCATCGCCCCCTGAAGGGCGGGCGCGTCATTACGCGCGGCCTGAGCTTGTGTCATGGTTTTCTCCTTCTCAGGACTTGCTGTTCAAGTCGATTTCGGCGGTCGTCGACATCCCGACCCGCAGCGGATGAGCTTGCAGTTCGGCGGGGTCGAGACGGATTCGCACAGGCAGGCGCTGCACCACTTTGATCCAGTTGCCCGTCGCGTTTTGCGCCGGAATCAGCGAAAACGCCGCACCCGTACCGCCCGAAAATCCTTCAACGACACCGTGATAGGTCACGGATTCGCCGTAAATGTCGGCCCGCACCGTGGCAGGTTGTCCGGCTTTAACTTTCTTGAGCTGGACTTCCTTGAAGTTGGCGTCGACATGCATGTTTTGGATCGGAACGACCGACAGCAGCGGCATCCCGGCCTGCACCTTCTGGCCGAGTTGAACCTGACGCTTGGCGACTACCCCGTCCACGGGCGAACGGATGATCGTGCGCTCGAGATCCAGCGCGGCCTGGTCGCGTTTTGCGCGTGCCAATGCCACTTCGGGGTTGCTGTCCAGGTCGGTGCCGGAAATCAGTGCAGCGTTGGCCTGTTTCGCACCGATTGCGGCACTACGGGTGGCGTGGGCTTGCGCGATGGAGGCTTTCATGCCTTTCACGTTCGCTTCGGCGGAGGCATGCGCGTTCTGCGCGCGGGTAAGTTCGTCACCGGAAACCGAACCCGACGCCACCAGCGCCTTGCGCCGTTTGAGGTCGATATCGGCCCGCTCGTAATCGGCTTGAGCGGCTGCCAACTGCGCGTCAAGCCGCTTCTCCTCTTCTTCACGGGCGAGTACCTGTGCGCCGAGTCCGGCGTCGTTGGCTTCGAGGCTCTTCACACGACGAACGGCGCGACCGAGGTCGGCCTCGGCCTGGGCCAGCGCGAGCTTGGCGTCCGCTGGGTCGATCACGACCAGGACATCTCCTTTTTTCACTGACTGTGTATCGTTTGCCCGCACCTCGGCGATTGTGCCGGTGACGGCAGGGGTCAATTCGGCCGACTCGACTCCTGTATAGGCGTCATCTGTCGAAATGTGGTGGGAACCGACGAGTTCCCAATAGGCCCAGCCCCCGCCTCCAATTAGTGCAACACTTAGCGCAAGCAGAGCGAAGAGTTTTTTTCTCTGTCCGCGGTTTGCGTTATTTGTATCGTTCGGATTTAAAACATTTGTCGCTTGATTCATTGCATTCTCCTTAAATTTTGCCTAATTCATCCAGTGATGCCGAGCTTGCCGCTCGACTGCTTTTCGGGGTTTTGATACCCACCCCCAAGGGCGCGTACCAAGGCCACATTGAGTACCACCGCGCGCGTTTCGACGTCAGCGAGTGAGCGCTGTGCCGAGACAAGCGCGTCTTCTGCGCTCAATACGTCGAGATAAGTGGCAAGCGCTCCCTTGTAGCGCTTGTCGACGATGTCGTAAGCATCTACCGCTGCTGCGACGGCGGCACGCGATGCGGCCAGTTCGCCGTCGAGAGCTTTCCGGCTCGTCGCCGCGTCAGCCACTTCACGCAGGGCGTTGGACAGGGTGGCGTTGTAGATCGAGACTGATGCGTCATACTCGGCGCGGGCGCCGCGCAATTGCGCTTGCAGTCCTTGCGTATTGAAAATCGGCAGGGAAATTGCCGGGCCGACACTGCCAATACCGGAACCGGATTTGATCATTTTGTCGATGCCCAAGGATTGGACGCCAACAAAAGCCATTAAATTGATGCTGGGATAAAATCCCGCTTTCTGCTGGTCGATGCGCTTGGCAGCCGCTTCCGTTCGCAGCCTCGCGGCCACGATGTCAGGCCGTCGACCGAGTAGCTCCAGGGACAGGTTGGACGGAAGTCCTGCGCCGCCGGTAAATTGCACGGTCGGGCGGATGATGGCGAGGCCGCGATCTGGCCCGTCCCCCAACAGCGCTGCCATGCCGTTCCTCAGCAGCGCGATCCGCTCGTCAACGCCGAGCAACTCCGCCTGTGCCGCAGCCTGGCGCGCTTCCACCTGGCGCACGCTGGCTAAGTTCTCCAAGCCATTCTCGTTGCGCTGATGGAATAGCGCGACGGTCTTGGTACGTAGCGTCAAAGATGCCTCGGCGGTATCTCGAACGGCGAAGAGGTGAACCAATTCGGCATAAGCCGAAGCCACCGAGGTCGACAGTATCAGGCGGGTTTGCGCTACCTCCGCCTCGGCGGCGCGTTGCTCCGAGATCGCTCCTGCCAGCGCCGAGCGGTTCTTGCCCCAGAAATCCAGTTCCCAAGACAGATTCAGCGTCGCCTGGCCGTAGTCTTTCCCCCCTTGGGGAACGGCAGCCTTTGGCATCAAATAGTTGTAGCTTTGCTTTGCTTCCGCCAAGGACGCATTAGCGGTCACTTCCGGCATGAGGGGGGCTCCTGCTCCTTGAACTGCCGCCTCAGCCGTGCGTAACCGCGCCTGAGCCAGCTCCAGGTTTGGCGAGCCGCGCAATGCCTCCTCGACTAGCGCATTGAGTTGGGGGTCGCCGTATGCTTCCCACCAGTGATCTCCTGGCCAAGTGACCGGCGCGGAAGAAAAGGACTTCGCGCTCGCCAGTTGCTCCACAGGTTTCAGTGTGGGTGCAACACCCAGCTCAGGGATTTGGGCGCAACCGCCCATGGCGAGAAGGCTGACAGCCAGACATGCGTTAAAGACACGTCGGCCAGTTAAAGAACGAGAAGAACGAGAAGAACGAGAAAAATTTACCGCAGTCATGGTATTGCTCCTTAAGAACTGTACGGTACGGTACGTACTGTGTGGTACATTTTAAACTTGACTTATTTCGCGTGTCAAGCAAAAATGTACCACACAGTACGTACCGTACCGATCAGTTCAATTTAAGGAAGAAGATGAATAATAGAGATATCAAGCGACAAGCCATACTTGATACGGCTTATCGCCTATTTACGGCCCATGGATTTGATAAAACGACAATTTCCGAAATCACCCGCCAGGTTGGCGGTTCAAAGGCGACGATTTATAGCCACTTTGAATCGAAAGAGGAGCTGTTCGTCGAGTGCATGATGGCCGCCGCCGAAGACTACATCACAAGCAACGTTGCGTTATTGGAGTCATCGGGATCCGATCCAGGCACAGCGCTACGCGAATTCGGCGCCGGTTTCCTCAGCTTCGCGTCTTCCCCGGATTCCGTGGCGACGCAACGCCTTCTTGTCGCCGAGGCAGACCGCTCCGGCATCGGTAGATTGTTCTTCAACAAAATTACCAATTTGCTGGGATTCGTCGCGGCATTCCTATCCAAGCTAATGGCTGCGGGAGTTCTTCGTACCGATGACGCCCAACTCGCCGCTGCGCAGCTCCGGGCGCTGCTCGAGGCCGAAGTGGTCGAATCCTTGCTGTTGCACGTAAGGGAAAATTCACCTGATGAAAAGGAGATTTTGCGCGCCGTAGGGCGAGCCGTAGCGGTATTCATGCGCGCTTACGCGCCCACGGCGCGATAAATGCGGTAGGCGCACATTATCTACACCGAGAAGATAGATCCCAGCCACGCTGCATTTCCGCTGCAGAATCTTAGCTTAAAGCTTACAATTGGAAGACCGTACCGAACAGTTCAGATTTGCGAAGGACCATATGACAAAGAAAAGAGATGCTAAACGACAGGCCATTCTTGACACGGCTTACCAGTTTTTTAGAACGCAGGGGTTTGACCAGACATCGGTCTCCGAAATCACAGCCAAAGTAGGTGGTTCAAAAGCGACGATCTACAGCCATTTCCCATCAAAGGAGGAGCTATTCGTCGAATGCATGATGGCCGCCACTGAGGCATATATTGAGGAAATCGTTACGCTGTTTGACGCCTCGGGCTCAGACCCAAACACCGTCTTGCGCGAGTATGGCGTCCGCGTACTTAGCTTTACCTGTTCACCCGACATAGTGGCGGTGCGGCGCCTTCTCATCGCTGAAGCGAACCGCTTTGGTATAGGCAAGCTTTTTTACGCAAAGATTACTGTATTGCGAGCTCAAGTGGCTGCGTTACTAGCGCGATTCATGGCCATCGGCTCACTGCGCCCCGAGGACCCTCGACTGGCTGCAGACTATCTTCGAGCCTTATTGGAGGCCGAGCTTGTTGAGCCTTTGCTGCTACATGCAAGGGAGACGCCGGACGAAAAAGAGATCAAGCTCGCTGCAGACCGAGCCATCACCGTCTTCCTACAAGTTTACGCACCGACAGCGATTGAGTCGAGCGAGTGCTGAGAATGGGCGCTTATGCCGATGCTGAGCCTGACCAGGCGCGAGTGCGGAATCGACTCGATACGCATGAATTCAACTAAAAAAAGCGACGCCAAAGTAATTGTTGTTTGAATCAGCGAATGGCAGCCATGTGAAGTGAAGCCACCGCTTAGAATTACATCGAAGGAAGGGGCAATACCGTCGACATCAATAACCGCGTCATAAAAAGCCAATGACCGCAACTGGTTGCTGTCACTGGGCTTAGATGGAACGCCAACCAGTTCTAGTCCGTTTGATTGTCAAGGCGTCCAATAAAACGGAGGTGAGCAAGAAGTGAATCAAACCAGAGGTTGCCGTTCCACGGATTGCCATCCACAAAGAATAAGTTTCGGCCGCTCGAGTCCGGACGGATTCCACGTGAATGCAGGGCTGCCACTGAAGCCGTCGATTGATTCTAAATTTTGCGAGTTCTTGAATTGAAAAAGGTGAACATAAAAAAATCCCAAACTGAAAAACATATCTGATGACTGCCTATATTAAATCGTGGCGGCCAAACGCCCCCTAACCTCAGTAAGGGTTACCTCGTTGAGTAATTGTCCATTTTCAAACACGGGAACAAATTCGCAGTTATTGACTTCATTCCAGCTCACTTGGTCTTTTAAATAAAATTCACCTTGATCATTTTTGTATACGGCTACCAGGCCTTTGGCTGAATTCTTGGTTCCATCCCCCGTTTTGGGTGCTTTGAAAATCTCACGATTTTCACCGGAAATTTTGGCGAAAGTCGCTTTAACGGCGAAACCATCGGTATCGCGAGTTACGTATTGATAGGTGTAACTGCCAATTCCAAAAACCACATTGGTTGAGGCAAATCCTTTGGCTTTGAGTCCGGCACAAATTGCCGTGGCGCGCTCAATAGTGATGGAGTCGCCATAAATCAAGCCGACATGGGGATCCAGAATTTTGTAGCCGTGCTTAGTTTCGCTACCGCCAAACACTTCCCACAAGCATTCAATCGCGCCTTTGTATTCTGGCGAGCCGATTTCGGCATCAGCATCACCACAAATCATTTTGACTGGGCAACCGGTGTCAGGACGAAACACGACTTTTCCATCTCGCGCTAAAATCTGTTCTTTAAGCTTGACGGTAAAGTCCGTCATCACTTGCCAGAAATCCCAGGAATCCGACACGATGCTAACGATCCCAGCCGGATAGATGTCCTGAATCAAGCGCCGGAAGGTTTCAAGTTCATTGTCCATGCCGCCGGCGCACATGACTGAATGCTCAGTTGCTGCAACACTGCCGCCAACCAGTTCCAAATCGCTATTTGCGCCGTAAAAGTCTTCCAGAAAATCGATAGCAGGAATGGTGTCTGTGCCTGTAAAACTCAATAAGTGGGCGGCACCACTCATTGTGGCGGCTTCAGCGCCATACATGCCGCGAAAGCTAAAGTCGTGCCCTTGCCAGTTCACGAACTCGGTGCTGCCATCGGTTTCCAGTGCGTAAGCTGTCAGTATTTTTTTGTATTCGTGCGCGGTAGTGGCGCTGGTGCACATGCCCCATACATTGGTCGAGAGGATGGTTTCCAAATAATTGGTGAGCCAAAAGAAGCGCTCGTCTGTATTGAAGATCACAAGACATGGCACCCTTAACGAGTAGACCGAACCCTCGGGCAACGCCATAATTTTTATAGGCAAGTAGCCCAGGTCGTGCAGATCCACAATGTGCTGAGTGCCGACATTATTCGGGCCCAGATAATTATTTATACGACGAGAAAATCGACGGATGACTTCGTCTTTTGGCTGTTTAAAAAAATCTTCTTCCCAGCTTTTGATTAAAAAACTTTTTATAAAATACTGTAATCCAAAAAAAACCAAATGCTCGGTGTATTCGCGGCGGGTTGTTCTGGCAGTCAAATTGCTGAATACAACTTCAGTATTGTCGGGATATTGACGACGATGATCGACTTTGTAGCCGTCGATTGCAGTGGCGGGATTCAAGTTCATTATTTTTCTCCTTGTGCTGGCATAAAGTGCCAAATATCTTTTACATTTAAAAATTCCGTTGCGGCGGAGTCGTGCAAACTGTTGGTGGTGTATATCGCATCAATGCCGCTTGCCACTAATTTTTTCTCATCGGCGGTGCCTTCGTAGTGAGACACAGCCAAGATAATTTTTTTGCAGTTTTTGGCTTTTAGTTTTTTGGCCAATTCGATAAAAGTCCTGCCACCAGCACAAATGTCATCGACAATCACTGCCGTCTTCCCGCTTAAATCGTCACAATAAATCTCCGTGCCGATAATTGCTCCATTCCGTACGTCGCGAACCTTGTCTGCCCGGATCACCGGCAATCCGCCCAGTTGACAAGATAATTCAAAGATTTTTTTATTCGAACCGGCATCGGGCGACACCAAAATAAAATCTGATCGAATGTCGTTCACGACGTCTCGGACAAATTGATGGTTCTTGACTACATGGACGTTATTCAAAAGGGCGACAAGCACATCACTGTGGGGATCAAAAACACAAACCTTTTGATAATGCTGTTGATTGATCAAATCGGCGTAGACCTTCACCGACAGTGGTTCGCCTGAATTGCAAACGCGGTCTTGCCTTGCACCTGGAAAATAGGGAATACATAAATCGATCACATTTGCGCCCTGGCGGCGAAGCGCATCGGTCAGCAGTATGAGTTGAATCAGCGATTGATCTCCGCTGTAGCGAAACATGATTTCGACATGGGAGCTGCTGGGCGCCAAAATTTGGAGGTGATTTTCACCGCTGCCAAATTGAAAATGCTTAAACGAATCTTCCGCTGGCTGAGGATTTGGTAAAAAATAACGACGATTGCTTGTAGCGTGGCTGCCCATTTGCTTACCCTGTTTTGAAGTAATCAGAGCACAGTCAATTCTTGCTCGTTTGACTATGTTTTCTTTGGTTTATCGAGGCATGGATAAAACATGAAGAGATATTAGTGTCTGTGAGACATAAAGTAAAGTGAAATTTCGCAACTTTTATCAAGCTGCCATTTATGCTATAAAGAAAGTGTCCCAAAGACATAAAAAGACGAGAAAATGAATGTCATATTGCAAATAGACAAACCTCTGTTCACTGTGGACAGCGTGCTTTTCACTGTTCACGATGGCGTTTTGAAAGTGCTCATGGCCAAACGTGCTGAATCGCCGTTTGCGGGTTATTGGGGGCTGCCCGGTGGATTTATTGATATCAGTCTGGATGAAAACACTGATATGACTGCACGCCGAAAATTGTTGAACAAAACGGGGCTGGTGCCGAGCTATTTGGAACAACTGCAGGTGATCTCTGGACCTAAGCGTGACCCGCGTGGCTATAGCGTTACGCTTGCCTATTATGCGTTGGTAGCACATCAAAACGTTGAGTCTAAAATCGCGTCTGTAGAGAGTAGCTGTTGGTTGAATGTGAGTGAATTGCCCAAGCTATTGATTGCTTTCGACCACCGGCACATCATTGATATGGCGCGGCAGCGACTTCAGCAGAAAACGCTGTACTCAATGATTCCAGTATTTTGTTTACCTGAAAAATTTAGCATCGGCCAATTGATCAAGGTGATTGAAGCAATCATCGAAAAGCCAATTCAAAGAAAAAGTTTGATGCGACGAATTGAGGCATCAGAAATGTTTGAAATTTCCAATGAAAAAATATCTTCAGGTGGGCGATTGGCGCAGCTCTACTCACTGAAACCAGGCGCCGACATCGTGAATTTTGAACGCAATTTAAGTGTTTAACATGAGAGAAACCGTTAAGGAAAACATGATGGTATTTAACGCGCCTGCGCCTGTCCTCGGATTATCAGACACCAGCGAATTCCCAGACGTTATCGACGATCTTTCATCTTTGTCCTCAACCGCGCAACGCGATACTGCCACGGGCATCGTTTTGGAAATACTCGATCAATACGCGCTCGCTCTCGATACGCAAAGTTATTCGGCGAGCCTCTATGCCGAATCACTCTTGTATATGGTTTATTGGTTCCATCGCCTGCGTGACCCCATCCGCAAGAATGGCATCGAAAATTGCATTGGTAAATATCTCAACGTAGATCATCAATCCACAGTAGTGAATGCGTTGTTGTCCGATCAGAACCTCAAAATTCAGGCCAAGCAACGAATTGATCAGGGGGTCATGGTTCGTAAGACTGTCGACGTACTTGTGATGCGAGACGGAGAGCACGGGCGGGAATTCCTGACCTTGGACCGGACTTTTTTTCCCGCGGGTATGTCGCTGCCTGGCGGTTTGCTTCGCGACGAAGATGAACAAAACGAGATCGGAATCCCATCCAACATTTTTGCCGCACTTAGGGTAACGGGCAGCAAAGTGTTCGGATCAGTAACACCAGAATATGGAATTGCGGAATTAGGCGGGCGTAAATACTATTTCGTCCGCAACGAAGCAGGAAAAGAAGCGCGAATCTATATGGATAGAACCATTTCTCACGGATATCGCGATCACCTTAAAGACATCGCTCTCCCGTCAGATCCGCGTCATATCGTTGATACGGTTGGATTCCTCGTGGAGATTCCCGAAACGGAAGGGGTTGAAGGCAGGTGGCTCCCGGAGAGCGTGATTACTACGCCGAACGCGAAAGAAGGCTCCTTTGCCTTCGGTCACCACAAACAGATTGCCGCTGCGCTCATTGCGAAAAATTTTACTAAAACGCAGGGGGCTTCTCATCATGAATGGATACGCGAAACGGTAAGCCGCCCATTGGATGCGTACCGTGGATTGCGGACACGGTTTGAGTCGAATAACGACAACTTTGATACGCCAGTTCTGGAGTTGTTGCCAGTGGTTGAGTACGTTCGTAGCCAGATGATGTTATCTGCGATAGAAGAGAAGTGCCGCAACAATGTCGCACTTGCGTCGATGCGCGATCAGTTGCTGCATAAACTTCACCACGTTACGATCCAGAACGGCCCGATGTGTCCCTATGCCCCGACGCTGCGTATCCTGTTTGAAGCTGTAGGCTTCTTTGATGTGGCCTGCCGTATTGAGAAGGATTTGAGTATCCATTTTCAAAAGAAGTACTGGTACCGGTACGAGGAGCTGATGCGTCGGATTCCCGAAGTGATCATCATCCCGACTTTCGACAACATTTCCGCCACCGATCTCATGAAAATCCGAGGGACTCCAATATATTTTGTTGGGGTGTCAACGGAACCTGTCTATGTTGATGAATTCTGGCAGTCCCCACTCGAATTCCTCATCCACGATCTTAACCACGCTTGGAAGATGATGGATATGGACGACAGGTTTTTGCAAATGCAAGCAAAGTTGAGCAGGGATGAACTCATGAATGAATCCAATAAGTTCATTCGCGAATACTTTCCGAGTATCGCCATCCGAAAAACTGACACGGAACAACAGAAAGAAATGAAGAAACTCAAGAAAATTCTCTTGTTTGAAGTCAGCCACGAAGACGCGCGGCCTCTGTTACCGAATATCGTCACGGACGCACTTCTGGAAGATGAGGGATACGAGTTTCCGGATCACGTCGTCCGTTATGACGATGCAGGGAATCAGGCGTATTTGGAAAAGCGCACCATTCCTGGTATCACTGCACTTTCTTATGTCAGGCACAAATTGCAACATGGTTTCTTCGATCAGACTGACTCGCAGAACATCCAGATAGTAGCTCCAAAATATCGCACGATAGAGTGGATTGTGAGAGCAACGATAGAATTACTAACGGAGATGTATGCGGTAATTCCTCCCGCAGTTCAAGCGGAAGGATTGACGGAGTACCTGACGCGGCAGGCCTGCTCCCGAGGTCCTACGATTCTTCACTCGCCAGAAAATTTAGACCCCGTTGTGGGAGAGTATGGGGATGGAACGATTATTCAGGCCTAGTTATAGATTAGCGGCTCTGGCGACACAGAGATATCAAGCTGCGGCTGGTTTCGGCTGCATTACAGACGCTCAAGAATCTGATCTCCTCTAAGCGTTACCGGCGTGATCGTCTGCGCGTGCAAGCGGCGTGTGCGGATGCTGGCAGCCCGGAAAGCGGAGGACAGCGATTTGTCTAAGGCGAGCAGATGGCGGCTGGTGACTGCCAAATAGTTTTTGACTCAGTATTTGGCCCTATAGCGCCGTCGCTTCGGTCGGCCAGTTTTACTGAGCAATCTCGACCCGGTTCTTGCCGCCCCGCTTAGCGCGATACAGCGCCTGATCGGCCGCTTCCACCAGTTTCTCCTGCGAGCTGCCGCGTTGTGGCGCCATGCTGGCGCCGCCGATGCTGACGGTGACCCGGGCGTCGTTGCGGGAGGAGCCGTGGGCGATGTTCAGTGCATGCACTGCCGCCTGCAGCTTGTCCGCCTGAATCTCCATATGTTCGCGCGACATGGATGGCAGCACCAGCACAAACTCTTCACCGCCTATGCGCGCCGCGAGATCGGTCGGCCGCCGCGCAAACTGGCCGATGCTGTCTGCTACCTGCTTGAGTGCGGTGTCGCCCGCCAGGTGGCCGTAGGTATCGTTATACAGTTTGAAATCGTCGACATCGATCATCAGCAGCGATAAAGCGCTCTGCTCGCGTTCGGCGCGTTTCCATTCGGCGCCGAAATACTCATCGAAATAACGGCGGTTGGCGAGCCCGGTCAGACCGTCCGAGTTGGTCAGGCGCTGCAGTTCCAGATTGGTTTCCAGCAGCTGTTGCTGGCTCTGGCGCAGCGCGCGATAGGCCTCGTCGCGTTGCAACAGATTCACATACGAGCGCGAATGATAGCGAATCCGCGCCACCAGCTCTATGGTGTCGGGCAGCTTGACCAGATAGTCGTTGGCGCCGGCGGTAAACGCGGCGCTCTTGACAGCCGGATCTTCGCGGGTCGAGAGCACGATGATGGGCACGTTGCGGGTGGCCGGGGTGGTGCGATACTGGCGCACCAGGGTCAAGCCGTCAATCCCCGGCATCACCAGATCTTGCAGGATCACCGTGGGCCGGGTTTTCTGTGCAGCTTCGATTGCTTCGTCCGGATGCGCGCAATAATGGAAATCGATGTTGACCTGATTCGCCAATGCGCGGCGGACGGCTTCGCCCACCATGGCCTGGTCATCGACCAGCAGCACCATGACCGGATAATCGTCCGGCGGGGCGTCGATGTCGAGATTTAATTCTTTAGGCATAACTTGCTCCGTATCTGTACTGATTGTTGCTATCGTTTGCATATGATGCTGACCAGCCTGTCGGCAATCTGGTCGACCGGCAGGATGGCGTCGGCGGCGTCCAGCAGCGCTGCCGCTTTCGGCATACCGTATACGGCGCTGGATTGACGATCCTGGGCGATCGTGTAATAGCCTTTGTCACGCATGGCTTTCAAGCCCAGGGCGCCGTCCCGCCCCATGCCGGTCAGCAGGATGCCGATCGCTTTGCCGGCCCATAAGCCGACGATACTCTGGAAAAATACGTCGATTGACGGCCGATAGGGGTAGCCGCTGGGTTGCTCGGTATACCCCAGTTGAAACGGCCGGGTCAGGCGCAGATGGTCATCGGTCCCGGCCAGTAAGACCACGCCTGGGGTCGGACTGTTGCCGCTCTGCGCCAGCCGTACCGGCAACTTCGACTGACTGCTGAGCCACTCGGCCATGCCAGAGGCAAATTGGGCGTCGACGTGTTGCACTACAACTAAAGCCGCAGGAAAATCCGCCGGCAGTTTCGATAGCAAGGTTGCCAGCGCCGCCGGGCCGCCGGCGGAGGCGCCGATGGCGACCAGGTATTTTGAATCGGGGCCCGGCAATGACGGTTTTCTGGCGGCGGCTGTGGTGCTGGCCGCAGTTGCCGGCGGCGGCTTCTGTTCAGGTGGCGATTGGCGCTGATTCAGCAGTTTTTCAATCGAGTCGATCTTGGCCAGCAAAGAGTTGACGTCGTTGCGCGGATAGCCGCTCAGGGTGCTGGGGGTATCGATCGCATCGAGCGCACCGTAGGCCATCGCGTCATAGACTGCCGAGACATTGGCGCCGACGTCGCCGGTGACGATCAGAATCGCACACGGCGTATGCGCCATGATATGACGGGTGGCGGCGACACCGTCCAGCACCGGCATCATCAAATCCATCAGGATCAGGTCCGGCGTTTGCCACGCGCAGAGTTCGATGGCGCGTTGGCCGTCCTCGGCAATCCAGATGATCTCGTGGTCCTGGCGCTGCAGCAGGGTGCGGCGTAGCGCTTCTACCGCAATCGGTGCATCGTTGACAATCCCGATCTTCATGAATGGGCCTCGCCGATCAAGTCTTCAACTGCTTGCAACAAGGTCTCGTCGTGGAAACTGGCTTTGGCCAGATAATAATCGGCGCCGGCTTCGAGCCCACGCTGGCGATCCTCCTGGCGATCCTTGTAAGACACGATCATCACCGGAATTGCCTTCAATTGCAGATTTTTCTTGATCAAGGTGACCAGTTCAATGCCATCCATGCGCGGCATGTCGATATCGGTCACCACCAGGTCGAACGGTTCGCTGCGCAAGGCGTTCCAGCCGTCCATGCCATCCACCGCGACGCGCACCGTGTAACCGCGGCTGCTCAGCAGTTTGCGTTCGAGTTCGCGCACGGTGAGCGAATCGTCGACCACCAGCACCCGTTTGCTAGTCTGGACCTGCTGCTGGCTGCTGTTGTCGTGAATCTTGCCGAGTTGACCCTGGGCAATCAGTTTCTCGACCGAATTGAGCATGTCGGCGACATCCAGTATCAGCACCGGCGCACCGTCTTCCATCAACGCCGCTGCCGCCACATCCTTAATCTTGCCCAGGCGCGCATCCAGCGGCTGCACCACCAGCATGTGCTCGCCCAGCAAACGGTCGACTTGCAGGCCATAGGTCTGGCTCTGGTCGCCGATGACTACCAGGGAAATCCGATCGTCGCCTGCTGCTGGGTTGCCATCGCCGCTTTGCAAGATCTGGCTGGCGCCGACCAGGCCGATCTGGCGATTTTCAAACGCGAAATGTTGACGGCCCTCCAGCGATTCGATCTGATCCCGCTCCAATATCATGGTGCGATTGACGTAAGCCAAAGGAAGGGCGTAGGGCTCGCCGCCGATACTGACCAGCAAACTGCGCACCAGCGACAAAGTCAGCGGCAGCTGTAATTGAAAACGCATGCCACGGCCGGCTTCGCTGAAAATCTGAATCGTGCCGCGCATGCGCTTAAGCATGTTGTGGACCACATCCAGGCCGACGCCGCGTCCGGAAATTTCGGTGACCGTGTCGCGCATGCTGAAACCCGGCAGCAGCAGGAAATGCAGCAGCTCGGCATCGCTCAGCCGGCAGGCGGTTGCGCTGTCAACCAGGCCGCGTTGCAGCACGGAGGTGCGCAACTGTTCCAGGTCCATGCCGCTGCCGTCGTCGCTGATGGTGATTTGCAACAGGCCGGCATGGTGGCGCGCAGCCAGTGTGATCAGGCCTTCATCGCTTTTGCCGGCAGCGCGCCGCTGCGCTGGCGGCTCGACGCCGTGGTCCAGCGCATTGCGCAACAGATGCACCAGCGGCGCCTCCAGTTGCTCCAGGATATCGCGATCGACCTGGGTGTTTTCGCCGTTGATCTCCAGCCTTACCTGCTTGCCCAAAGTGCGTCCCAGATCGCGCACCATGCGGTCGTAGCCGACCACCCGATCGGCAAACGGCCGCATGCGGCAGGCCAGGGACTGATCGTACAAACGTTGGGCGCGGCTGCTGTTGCGACGTTCGAACAGTTCCAGTTCGGTCAAACGTTCCGCCAGCATTTTCTGGCTGGCGTCGACCTGTTGCCGAACCTCTTGCAAGGCCTTGAATTGGGCACCAGCGAGACTACTCTCGCGCAGCGCGTCATGTAATATTTCCAGCGATTGCGCGGCGCTTTGCTGCAACCGTTTCAGGCGCAGCAGCGATTCATTGAATGCCGGCAGCCAACGCGACTCCACCAGCGACTCGCCGGACAAGCTGACCAACTGATTCAGATGCGCAGCGGTGACGCGCAGCATGCGATCTGCCTGGTCTTTGCTCTTGTCTTCATTCCGCTCTTGATTCCGATCTTGACTGCTGGCTTGCTGCGTTTCGCCGGCTGCGGGGGCAGCGCCATCCGCTGCCATGCTTACCGCCAGCAGTGCTTTTGAGTTCGACTCTGAATCCGACTCCCGGGCGCGATCGTCAGCTTGTTGCAAACTGTTTTGCAAGCCTTGCAGGAAGACCTCGATTTCCGTGCGGCCGCTGCCGGCCTGCCACAGCTCCACGTCTTCGGCACTGATGGCGATGCGTTGTAATAGATCGACGCCGTGCAACAGCTGGTCGATGCGGCGCGGGCCGAGTTGCACTTTTCCCTGTTGTGCCGAGACAAAACAATCTTCCATGACATGCGTCACGTCTACTCCGGCCTGGATGCCGACAATCCGCGCTGCACCCTTGATCGAATGGGCAGCTCGCATGCAGGCTTCCAGTTGCTGCGGGGATGGCGCGCGTTCGATCGCCAGCAGTCCGCTGCTCATGACCTGCGCCTGGGTTTCCACTTCTAGCCGGAACAGGTCGAGCATGGAGGCGTCGCGCATCTCGTCAGCGTTCATGCGAGGCTCCGATCCAGCGTGTGAAACAGTAATTCCTGATCCAGCAAACCGACGCTATGGCCGTTCCAGTGAATCACCGCATGGGTGAAATGGCCGGCGGCGCGGGTTAGCGTGGTGGGCAGCGCTTGCTGAGCGGATGCGGCTATGCGCAAGGTGCCGTGCACTTCATCCGCCGTGAAAGCGGTAGTCTGGCCGTTGTGTCGGATGATCAGCATGCGCCGTAACAGCTGCTGGCGCGCGGTGGCTTGCGGGTTTCCACTGATGCCGAGCATCGCCGCCAGAGAAACGCAAGTCACCAGCGCGCCGCGGATATTGGTAATACCGAGGACGATGGCGTTTTGCCGATGCGGCAAGCGATGCACGCTGCGCAGTTCGGTGATTTCCTCCAGCAGCGTGGTCGGCAGCGCCAGCCATTCTTCGCCTATGCGGAACAGCAGCAGGGAGCGCATGTCTGCCGCAGTTTGCCGCGGCTCCTCGGCTTGCTCCTGGGTCCGCGCTAGGGTTTGCTCAAACCAGCTGCCGCCAACATCGTCTATCTGCAAACGGTCTAGCAGTTCGGCAGCGGCGCGGGCATGGAGCGGGCAGTTGCGGCAATCGATATGCAGCGTCAGGCGCTCGCATGAAGCGTCGCCGCGCACGCCGATCCGGTTCCAGCAATCGTCGATCAATGGCATGGCGGTATCGGTTTGGGGTTCAGGGGATGTACTTGTCATGATTGGCACATCATACGACCAGCAGCGGCCAGTCTGGGCCGCTGCTATCGTTGTTTGAAAAAATCAGGGCTGAACACATATCAGGAAGGATTGTTTTCTGTCGAACGCCGCGCGCGTTGCTGAAGTAACCTGGCGCCGGCGGCGTCGCCCTGGGTTTGCAGCAACGCCGCCAGATGCGTCATGGCTTCGGCATGGGTCGGCTCCAGATACAAGGCTTTGCGATAGCAGTCTGCGGCGGCTGGTTTGCGGTCGGCTGCGTCGTGGATCACGCCCAGCAGATAGTAGGCAGCAGCCGCTGCGCCGTGGTGCTGGATCAGTTGTTCGCACTGGCTGGCGGCTTCGTCCAGCTTGCCCTGGTCGGCCAGCAGCTGCACCGTTGCTAGCGCTGTTTGCGACGGCGCCGTCGCGGGCATATCTGCAGCTGCTCTGGCTCGTGGGCGAACTGCGCGAACTGAGCCCGCACCGGCAGATCCGGGCAGCGGCCGCGGCGATGGCGCTACCGCTTGCGGCACAAAAATGGCGGCGGCCGGCGCTGTCGATGGCGCAGCTGGCTTAGGCATTTCTTGTTTCGGCACGCCCTGGCGGAAGGCGAAGGCCATCGGTGCGTTGAGCGGCGTCAGCGCGTGTTGCATCATCAAGGCGCTTTCTGCCGGACCGACAAACAACAAGCCTTCGGGCGCCAGCCGCTGGGTCAGGATGGTCACTGCCTGATGCTGTGTGGGGCGATCGAAATAGATCAGCAGATTGCGGCAAAAGATGATGTCGTAAGGCGCTTGCCCGGCCAACAGATCGACAGCAAACAGATTGCTCTGCACGAATCGCACTTGCTGCCTTACCGTTTCCGATAGCGCATAACCGTGTTCATTGAGTGCGAAATAACGGTCCCGAAAGCTCAGGAAATTACCGCGAAATGAATTCTTGCCGTACACCGCCTGCTGCGCGACGGCCAGCGATTGCGGGCTGATGTCGACCGCATCGATATGGAAATGCTGCGGTGGCAGGCCGGCGTCCAGCAGCGCCATGGCAATCGAATACGGTTCTTCCCCGGTGGAGCAGGGCAGGCTCAGGACGCGCAAGGGCTGGCTGGCGCTGAGCGGCCGCCGTTTTTGCAATTGCTGTTGCAACTGCGCCATCTCGATGAAGGCTTCGCGATTGCGGAAGAACCAGGTCTCCGGCACGATGACCGCTTCGATCAATTGCAGCTGTTCCGGCTCCGACACCTGTAGCAAATGCCAGTAGGCGTCGAGGTCGTCAACACCGCAGTAGCCGCGTCTTTCGTGCAGTGCGCGTTCCAGCATGGGGCGGCCTATGGACTGGATATCCAGGCCCATGCTGCGCTTTAGCATGGTTTCGAATTTTGCCAGCGGCATTATTGCTCCGCCGGCGGAAATAGTTGCGCCCGCACTGCGGGTGGCAGCAAGTCTTGTATCTTGACCGATTGAATCAAGCCACGCGCATCGTCGGTGACCGGGCCCAGGTAGGGGGCGCCACCATGATCGTGATCGAGGCCGCTGTCGCGAAACTCAGAGGGCTCGCGGCGCATGATTTCGCTGGCTTTTTCCAATATCAGCCCGAGCAGACGGCTATCCGGGCCGGGGGCAGGGTAGTGCACCAGCACCGTGCGGGTACTGAGACGGCGCTGGGCAGGGCGCCCCAACGCCAGCTGGCTGAGATCGATCACCGGCACCGATTGGCCGCGGTAGGTGAATACGCCAGCCACCCAAGGCGCAGTCGCCGGCATTTGTTTCAGCTTGACCAGCGACAGCACTACCGCCACTTGACTGGTGTCGAGTGCGTAGTGGTCTTCGCCGATTTGGAACAATAAAAAAAGCATGGTGTGGTTTGCAAATTCCTGTTGCTGCTTTAGCCGGGCAGCATTTAGCCGAGTTTCAGTTTGAAGCGCGAGACGCCGTTGCGCAAGCCGTTCGCAGTCAGTGTCAGTTCATCAATCGCCTGGCTCGACTGGCGCAGCGATTCCACGCTCTGCTGAGCAGCCTCGCTCAATTGTCCCAGCGCCTGGCTGATCTGTTCGGCGCCGATAGCTTGCGCCTGCACCCCTTGGTTGACCGACTGGAAGCGTGGCGTCAAAGCTTGCACCTGATGAATGATCTGCGATAGCTGGGTGCCGACATTCTGGACGTCGGCGATGCCGCGCCGCACTTCTTCGGAAAATTTATCCATGCCCATCACGCCGGCCGATACCGCTGACTGGATCTCTTTCACCATCTGCTCGATGTCGTAGGTAGCCACCGCTGTCTGGTCGGCCAGACGGCGGATTTCGATCGCCACCACAGAAAATCCACGACCGTATTCGCCAGCTTTTTCAGCCTCGATCGCAGCATTCAGCGATAGCAGGTTGGTTTGTCCGGCAACCTTGGTGATGGTGGTGACTACCTGATTGATATTGCTGGCTTTCTCGTTGAGGATGGCCAGTTTGGCGTTGACCGAGCCGGCCGCATCCATCACATGGTGCATGGTGTCTTCCATCAGGGTCAGGCCGGCCTGGCCGGTGCCGACCAGCCTGGCGGCTTCCTCGGCGCCGGACGAGACTTCATTCATGGTGCTCACCAACTCGCGCGAGGTGGAATAGATTTCACGGGAAGTAGCGCCGATCTCAGTGGTGGTGGCGGCGGTTTCGTTAGCAGTGGCTTGCTGTTGCTTGGCGGTGGCGGCGATCTCGACTACCGATGTGGTGACTTGAACTGCCGATTTTTGCGCCTGCCCGACCAGTCCGGTCAGTTCATCGGACATGCGATTCAAGCCTGCTTCCAGCGCCTGAAACTCGTCATGGCGATTGAGGTTGAGGCGTTGTGACAAATCGCCGGAACGCATCACTTCGAGTGCGGCGATCAGGTCCGCCATCGGCCGCGTGATTGCGCGCAGCAGGAAGAAGCCGCAGATCACCGCTGCCACCAGCGCAATCACCAACGCTGCCAGCAAAGTACTTTTGGCGACCAGCACTGCGGCCTCGATTTTTTCTACCGAGTGCACTTCAGCCTGTTGGTTAAAGTCGCGCAATTGGGTAGCAGCGGCACGGCCTTGCTGCCAGGCCGGTTGTAATTGTTCCATCAGCAGGCTGCGCGCTTGCGCACTCTTTTGCGCTTCATCCAGTTTCAATACCTCGGCCATGATCCGGTCGTATTGCAAGCGTGCAGCTTTGAAGGCGTTGAAATGGCTTCTGTCTTCTGCTTCGAAAATGGTCTTGTCGTAGTCGGCAATCAGTTTGTCCATTTTCTCGCTGTCGGCGCGCAGGGTTTCCAGGTCATGCTTGCGTTCGCCGCCGTTATCCACTGCGATCACCTGCAACGCCAGCAGATAACTTTGAAACCAGGTCGAGCGTATGCCGGTGCTTAATTCCAGGCCCGGCATGGAGTCAGTCTGGAAGCTGGTGGTTTCGTGCTGGATCGCGGCCAGCTTCCAGTAGGTGACGCCGGCCATGAATCCCATCAACGCCAGAATCACACCAAAACTGACCAGCATTCTTTGCCGAATAGTCCATTGCTTCACGTGTTATTTCTCCTGTCGTTAATCGATGATCGCTGCGATCTATCTGTTGGGCTGCCGCCTGACTTATGGCTTAAGAACGCTCTGAAATTGGTGTACTGATAATAGAGCCGCGATGGTCAGTTTCTAAGTGGATACAATAAACCAGTCGGGTCGAAATCGGGCGAATTTTTGGCGATGGCGGACCGCTGCAGGACGCGATTATTGCAGATTTTTTATTCCTGATTTGTATATCATTGTGAAATCCCAAAGGTAACAATTGATAATTTCATGTGACGATGATGGACAGTCACTCAAACATAGGTGTTGATTGTTAAATCTCCATCGGCAAATCGCCGACACAGCTAGCCTATCCTTGCAAACCTGTTTTGCAACCTAATCCGCTGTCGCTCAATTGGCCCTGTGCACTCAGCACGGTTGTGTAAATTCTCAATTTCCCCTTTAGTTATTCAAACGCTCTGCCGTTAAAGCAAAGGAAGGCACGACAGGCGCATTGCCGCCGCTGGCTTGTTGCTCGCTATCGCTGCTCGTCATCGCTGTTCGTCATATCAATAATTGCCAAGGCAAAACGGAGACCCATTCATGAACAGATTGTCTTTTACGCAAAAACTCTGGCTGCCATTGCTGCTCAGCCTGGTCGCATTATTTTCGATCTCCGTGTTCAACGCTTATCAGGCACGACAGATTCGGCTGGAAGAACGCCAAAGCGATTTGATCAATGTCTCCACCGTCGCCATGAGCATCATCAAGGAATATGGCGCGCTGGCTGCCAGCGGCGCCCTCAGCAAGAGCGAGGCGCAGCAGCAGGCGCTGGCGCGCTTGAAAGCCATGCGCTACGGTAAGGACGGTTATTTTTCGGTGTCGACGTCGCATGAAGAGATGGTCATGCATCCGATCAAGCCGGAGCTGGACGGGCGCAAGATGAGCGATTTCAAGGACCCCAACGGTAATCTGGTATTTGCCCTGATTTCCAAGGCCGGCAGCCAGGCCGACGGCGGTTTTGTCAATTATGTCTGGCCGCGTGTCGGCGCTGCCGAAGCGGTGCCGAAAATGTCGTTCGCACTCGGTTACCAGCCGTGGGACTGGATCGCCACCACCGGCATTTATGTGGATGACCTGAACCTGGCTTTCATGCAATCCCTGTACCGGGCCGGCGCCATCTTGCTGGTGGTGGCGCTGGCGCTGATTGCATTGGTGATCTATTCCAACCGCAGCATGCTGGAGGCAATCGGCGGCGACCCCGGTCATGCCGCCGTTATCGCCAACCGGATTGCCGATGGCGATCTCAGCCTGGATATAGCGACACGCCCGGGCGACACAAGCAGCCTGGTGTATGCGATGAAATGCATGCGCACATCGCTGCTGCATACGATCACCAATATCAAGCGTTCGACCGACACCATTGCCACCGCCTCCGGCCAGATCGCCAGCGGCAATCTGGATTTGTCGAGCCGTACCGAACAACAGGCCGGATCGCTGGAAGAAACCGCTTCGGCGATGGAACAACTGACCTCGACCGTCAAGCAAAACGCCGATAACGCGCGCCAGGCCAACCAGCTGGCGGTAACTGCCTCGCAGGTGGCAAGCAATAGCAGCGCGGTGGTGTCGCAGGTGGTTGACACCATGGGTAACATCCGCAGCTCGTCGAAGAAAATCGTCGACATCATCGGCGTCATCGACGGCATCGCTTTCCAGACCAATATCCTGGCCCTGAATGCTGCGGTGGAAGCGGCGCGCGCCGGTGAGCAGGGCCGCGGGTTTGCGGTGGTGGCATCGGAGGTGCGCAGCCTGGCGCAACGCTCGGCCGCAGCAGCCAAGGAAATCAAAGTGTTGATCGACGATTCGGTCAGCCAGGTCGGCAGCGGCAGCAAGCTGGTCGAACAGGCTGGCGCGACTATGGGCGAGGTGGTTACCAGCGTCAAGCGGGTGACCGACATCATCGGCGAAATCGCCACCGCCAGCCAGGAGCAAAGCACGGGGATTGAACAGGTCAATCACGCGATTGCGCAAATGGATGAGGTAACTCAGCAAAACGCCGCGCTGGTGGAACAAGCTGCCGCTGCCGCCGCATCGCTGCAGGAACAAGCCGTCAATCTGGCGCAGATGGTAGCGGTGTTCAAAACCGATAACAGTCATGTCAACCATGCTGAGCCAGGCCGGCGCAGTGTCGACATCACACCGCAAGCTGCGCAATTGTCCGCTCGGCCTGGGGCGCGGCGAGTTGCCGCCTAGATTTTATTTTTTGGGAAAGTGCGCAAGTATGAAAAATCTGAGTCTGAAAGCAAAGTTGTGGCTGGTGCTGGCGGTCATGTGGCTAGGCTTGCTGTTGCTGGCCGGTTGGTCGGCCTTGAATACGCGCGATACGATGATGCACGAGCGCGAAGCGGGGCTGAAGAATGTGGTGGAGACCGCGGCCGGCATCGTTAAAGGCTATGCCGATGACGTCGCCGCCGGCAAGCTCAGCCTGGCGGACGCCCAGAGTCAGGCTTTGCAACGCATCGGCAGCATGCGCTATGCGCAGGATAACTACGTATTTGTCTTCGATTCGCGGCCGGTGGTATTGATGCACCCGACCAGCAAGGACATCGTCAACAAGAACGTCGGTGAACGCAAGGACACCGAGGGCAAGTTGTATTACGCTGAAATGGTCAAGCTCGGCAAGCAGCAACAGCAGGGCATCGTCCATTACATGGGGCGCTTACCCGGCACCGCCGATGTCCGCGGGGAAAAAATCAGTCACGTCAATTACTTTGCGCCGTGGGACTGGTTCCTGGTGTCTGGCGTGTTTGTGAATGATGTGCAAGCCGCGTTTTATGACAATCTGTTGAAGCAGCTGCTGATCATGTTTGTCATCGGCGCCACCGTATCGGCCACCATGCTGCTGATCATTCGCAGCGTGACGCGCAGCCTGGGCGGGGAACCCAGTTATGCCGCCGCCATTGCCGCCAGAATCGCCGGAGGCGAACTGGATTTGACGGTGCAAGTCGATAGCCGCGACCAGAGCAGCTTGTTGTATGCGATGCGGCAGATGCAGCAGCAACTGGCGGCAGCCATCACCGAAATTCGTGAAGGCAGCCAAAACATCGGTGCATCGATCAAGGAAATTTCCGCCGGCAATAGCGATTTGTCGGCGCGCACCGAGCAACAGGCGGCTTCGCTGGAACAGACTGCCGCCAGCATGGAGCAACTGACGGCAACCGTGCGGCAAAATGCCGATAACGCCAGACAGGCCGGCCAGCTGGCGCAGAGCGCTTCCAATATTGCAGCCAAGGGTGGCGAGGTGGTGGGCCAGGTGGTGCATACCATGCAAGGCATTACCGATAGCTCCAAACGCATCGCCGACATTATCGGCGTCATCGACGGCATCGCGTTCCAGACCAATATCCTGGCGTTGAATGCAGCGGTGGAGGCGGCGCGCGCCGGTGAGCAAGGACGCGGTTTTGCGGTGGTGGCGGCCGAGGTGCGCAATCTGGCGCAGCGCAGCGCTCAGGCCGCCAAGGAAATCAAGGAATTGATCGGGGATTCGGTCAGCAAGGTTGACGGCGGCTCTGAACTGGTGGCCCGCGCCGGCCAGACCATGGATGAAATCGTGCAGGCGGTCAAGCGCGTGACTGACATCATGGCGGAGGTCACGGTGGCGTCGGAAGAGCAAAGCAGCGGCATCGAACAGGTCAACCAGGCGGTGACGCAAATGGATAAGGTGACGCAGCAGAACGCCACGCTGGTAGAGCAGGTGGCGGCTGCGGCCAGTTCGCTGGAAGGGCAGGCGCAGCGCTTGCAGGATGCGGTAGCGGTGTTCCAGGTGGCTGAGACGGCAGCTGTATCTGTTGCTAAATCCAGATCTGACCAGCAGCAGCGTAGCAGCACGCCGCTGACAGTTGCCAAGCGCTCGCAAACGTCGCCTGGCGCCAAACCGGTGCTAGTCAAACGGGCGCCGCCACCGTTGCTGAAGACTGTCGATGCGGCCAAAGCTCGGAATGGCGCTGGTGCTGGCTCCAGCAAGGCGACAGCATCCAGAACCGGGCCGGCTTTGTCGAAGGCGCCAGCAGTCAAACTGGCGGCGTCTGACGCGAACGACTGGGAAACTTTTTAACGCCACGCCTCAAGCGAAGACGATCTTGAATCTGGCTGGATGAAAGAAACGGCTTATTGCCGCGCTCAAGAGGTATACTTGGGAACTATCGAAGATGTCCCGTTTGCCGCGATTGCAAACGGGCAGCGCAGATGGTGTTTTAGTAAAACACCATGATCTGCTTCCCACCTACCACACTGATCGAGACCAATCCATGCTTTTGAATTTCCCCACTGTCGAATTGCCTTCGGCCGACCGTCTTGCGGGCGCCCTATGACGGCAAGCGAACAGCCGATGATCCATTGGATCGAGGAAGATCAGCCGCGCTCGGCGCGCTGGCGCTCGGAAAACGGTAATGCGGCACCCAAGCGGGTGGTGATTGCCGATGACAGGATGACAGCTGACACCGCGTATCGCCTGGCCTGTGAAGGCACCGGCATGCTGTGGCGCGGCGATTTCCAGAATGCTCGTCAGTTGCTGCAGGCGCTGGCGCGGCGCGCCGAACCGAAGACTGAAAAGCGCGGCAAGCCGCGCAAGCAACCGGTTTCACCGACCGATGCCTTCAATCTGCATCGCCAGGCGCAATCGCAACGAGCCCGCACCCTGGGCATGCTGTTGCTGCCGTTCGAGGCCGACTACAGCATCCCGTTGCGGCGCGCGCCCGATGTGAAACTCGCCTGCAATGAAGCCTATGGCGCGTCGACAGAACCGTTTGTAGCTTCGCTGCGCGAACTGCTGGGCCTGATCGGCGCGCATGAGTGGCGCAAGAAGGGCGTTGAGATTGCCGCCCTGGGCGAGCGCATCCATCCTCACTACGGCGTGTATTCGCCGGTCCGTGGCGAATATATCGGCTTGGTGGCGGCAGCGCCGTTACCGAGCACCAAACTGGCGTTTGACATTGGCACCGGGACCGGCGTGCTGGCGGCGGTATTAGCTAAACGCGGCGTGCAGCGCATCGTCGCCACCGATATGGACCCGCGTGCGCTGTCTTGCGCCCGTGAAAATCTGCTGCGGCTGAATCTGGATGGTCAGGTAACCCTGGTGCAGGCTGATCTGTTTCCCGAAGGCCGGGCGCCGCTGGTAATCTGCAATCCGCCCTGGATCCCGGCGCGGCCCAGCTCGCCCATCGAGCATGCGGTATACGATCCCGAAAGCCGTATGTTGCGTGGTTTCCTGAGCGGCCTGGCGCAGCATCTGGAACCTGGCGGCGAGGGCTGGCTGATCTTGTCCGATCTGGCCGAGCATCTGGCCCTGCGTTCGCGCGCCGAACTGCTGGCGGCGATTGCGGCGGCAGGCTTGATAGTGCTGGGGAAAACCGATATCCGGCCGCAGCATCCCAAGGCATCCGATCAAACCGATCCGCTGCATTCAGCGCGTGCCGCTGAACTGACTTCTTTATGGCGGCTGGCGGTGCGTTAACGGGGGGATTGGATTAAATAGGCTTTGAATTTAATTGCCGAATGGAAATATCTGTTGTAAATTCGCCGGTTCCTTCGATGTAACCGGCGTTTCGTTATTACCTATTGTTAATGATTGTGAAATATATAAGTTTGCTATTGCGGCAATTAGTTTCCATATCTAGGCTATCTCTATTCATCTGATTTAAAAGATGAACGCAAGGTCGCTTTTCGTCCGGCAATGCGTGTCCTGCATGCGCGTTCTGCAATGCGTGCAGACGATAACGGCGACATCTCGGGATAACTGGAATTGGACCACATGACCAACAGCAAGCATAGCCAGCCTCAGCCAGATCCACCATTGCCTTTGAACGATGCCGAACTAGGTCTTGACGATTTGTTCCTGGCCAGCGCGAGACAAGATCTGGCCAGCATCGAGCAGGCGCTTGAGCGCCGCGATTACTGCGCCATACAGCAAACGGCGCATAGCCTGAAAGGGGCGGCCATGATTTTCCGTGTGCCGGCAACCGTCAACGCCACGCTGCACATTGAAGCTGTCCTGAATACCGGACTGGCGGTTGATCATGCCCAGCTTAGCGCGGCGTGTGGCGCGTTGCGCCAGCAGATTGAGCTGCTTTGAGCTTGCTGTACTAGGGAGATTTTGCCTGGTGCGACCCAGGTTCGCACCGACCGCACGGCAGATTCCTGTTATCCCCATCTTCTAAAACGGCTATAGTCTCTACATCGAATCCGCGCATGCCTTGCCGGCGTCCGTGGATTAGCAATCCCCACTTTGATAAGGAGCGCGCATGGCGTCTGTACACTTACAAAGCATCACCGGCTTTGCCCAACGAATTCAAGCCAGGTCGCACCAATTGCAGGCCGATGAGCCGCTTAGCAACGGCGGCACCGATAGCGGCCCTGCACCCTACGAATTACTGCTGGCCGGACTGGCCGCCTGTACCTCCCTCACTTTACGCATGTATGCCGATCGCAAACAATGGGATCTCGGCCTGATCGATGTGCGGCTGCACTTTGCGCGCGATGAGCAGGGGCGGGAAAGCATAGACCGCACAGTCGCTTTTGGGGCGCAACTCAGCCCGGAACAGATAGCCAGATTGGCAGAGATTTGTGAAAAGACGCCGGTGACCAAGACCATCAGGCAAGGCACGGAAATTCTGACTACCTTGAGTCAGGGCCAGGCCGGGCTCGATCCGCACAGTTAATTTACGCAACTAAGCCAAGCAATTAAGCTACGCAATAAGCCGTTCAAAGGAGAAGCGCATGACCAAAATCGTCGGAGTAGCAGGCAGCTTGCGCAGCGGTTCGCTGAATGCCGCATTGTTACGCGCCGCCACCGGCTTGATGCCAGCTGGCGCGGTCTTGGAAATCGGCAGCATCAAGGGGATTCCCTTGTATGACGGCGATCTCGAACAAGCCGAGGGAATTCCGCCGGCCGTGACACTGCTGAAGGAACAGATAGCGGTGGCCGACGGCTTGCTGCTGGTGACGCCGGAATACAATAATTCCATACCGGGTGTGTTCAAGAACGCGCTCGACTGGTTGTCGCGGCCGCCAGCCGATAGCGCGCGCATCTTTAGTGGCCGCCGGGTGGCGCTGATTGGCGCTTCGCCGGGAGGTTTCGGCACCATCCTGTCGCAGAATGCATGGTTGCCGGTATTGCGCACGCTAGGCATGCAACCCTGGTTCGGCGGGCGTCTGATGGTGTCGCGCGCCACTAAGGTATTTAATGAGAACGGAGAATTGGTTGACGAGCAGGTACGTGAGCAACTCAGGGAATTCAACCGGAATTTTGTCGAATTTTTAAAAAACTGAAATGAAATTCAAAGACTATTACAGCGCATTAGGCGTGGAGCGCTCGGCTAGCGCCGCCCAGATCAAGCAGGCCTACCGCAAGCTGGCGCATAAATATCATCCTGATATTTCCAAAGACCCGGCAGGGGAAGAAAAATTCAAAGAGATCGCCGAAGCCTATGCGACCTTGAAAGACGGCGAAAAGCGCGCCGCCTACGACCAGCTCGGCAGCCACAAGGCGGGTGAAAACGTGGAGCCACCGCACTCTTGGCAGCAAGGATTCGCGGCGGATGGCGCCGCCTTCGGCGATGTCGACATGGCCGATATCCTGGCGGCTTTCGCCGCATCGCGCCATGGCGGCGGACCTGGCGCCCGAGTGCGTCCGGCCAGGGGCGAAGATTATGAAGTCAACGCGCCCATCACTTTGGAGCAGATTTATGACGGCGGCGAAACCGACGTCCGCCTGAGCATGCCCGAGTACGATGAACACGGCGCCTTGCACCGGGTGCCGCGCACTTACCGGGTGCGGGTGCCTAAGGGCGCAGAAGACGGACAGAGATTGCGTTTATCCGGTAAAGGCGGGCAAGGACACGATGGCGGCAAGCATGGCGATTTGTATGTCGTGATGAAAGTGATCCCGCACCCGCTGTATCGGGTGAGCGGGAAAGACCTGTATATCGACCTGCCTCTGACGCCGTGGGAAGCGGTATTGGGTGCTGCCGTGCTGGTGCCGACTTTGGGCGGCAAGGTCGAGCTGAACATTCCTGCCGGCACCGCCGCCAATCGCCAATTCCGCCTTGCCAGGCGCGGTCTGCCGTCTGCCAGTGGCGAATCGGGCAACCTATATGCGGTGGTGAGGATAGAGGTGCCGCCGGCGCCAACGGTGCGCGAGCGTGAATTGTTCGAGCAACTCGCGGCGGAATCGAAATTCAATCCACGTCAGCATCTTAGTTAGGAGAGCGCCAATGACTGCTCTGTTAGTAGAAGCCGTTTGGTTAAACGACATCGAGTTGTGTTCGCTGGATGAGCTGGCGGAATTTTCAGGGCTCAGCCAAGCCGAGCTGGCGGATCTGGTAGCGATCGGCGCCATCGAGCCGGATCATAGCGCGGCGCCGGCCTATGTGTTTCGCGCGCAAACGATTGTGCTCGCAAGAACCGCGCGCCGTTTGCGTGACGATTTTGAACTGGATACACATGGCGTGGCGATGGCGCTCAATTTATTGGAGAAAATACACGCATTGGAAGCGCGATTGGCGGCTATGGACGCTAAGCTGCCGCACATGAATTAGCCATGAAGCAGCCATGAAGCAGCCATGAAGCAGCAGTGCTGTTTCGATTTTTTTCAGGAATTAGTGCAGCGGTGTTTTTGATTCTGAGTTAGGCAAAAATAATAGAAAAAATGGGCGGACCTGCAGAGTTTGACAGGCCGTCCGATGCCTATTGCATTCACATCAGACATCACGAGCAGTATTCAGGTGATGCCGCATCAGTGCGGCCGCCCATTCCGTGTTGTTACTTTCCAGCGCCTCGATGATTTGCAAATGCTCCTGGCATGAGTCGATCTGGCGTGGGGCGCGGTGAAACGCGATGTGCTCGCCCAGGCGCCGGAGCTGGTTTTGCTGTTGTATCGCCTGCAGCACGTAGCGATTGTTGGAGAAGCGCGCCAGCATTTCGTGGAATGCGGAATTGAGGGCGAAAAACGCCGTGGCTGAATAGTCGGCCGGTGTCTGCTCCAATAGTTTTTCATGCGCCAGGCGGCTGCTCTGCAACTGGGCTGGATCAATTCTGAAACCGCTTTCAAGCAATCCGCCGCACTCCACCATGATGCGAAACTGATAGCTATCGGTCATCAGTTCAGGGGTGCCTATGGTCGGCGGAAAATTCCAGCCCTGGCCACGACGTTTTTCAATCAGGCCGTCTGCCGCCATCCGCACCAGCGTCCCTCTTAATAAACTGCGCGGCACCGAATAGCGCTCCAGGAAATCGGTTTCGGTCATGGTGTCGGGCAATCGATTGTGAGTACGGTCGTCGATCAGCCGTTGATACAGGGTGTCGCTGCTGACGCCGCCGACCACCATCTCTGCGGCTTTCTCGGAGTTGGCGTTGGGGCTGACGAAATAACCGCTATTCACGTGGTAATCCAGCAACTCCTGTTCTGCCAATAAGCGCAACGCCGCTTTGACCGGGGTCCGCGAGACATCGAACTGACTCGCCAAACCTTCTTCGGTCAGATGCGCACCGACGGCTAACTCTCCGGTCGTGATCTGCTGGATTAGCCGGTTTGCCAAGTCACGTTGCAAGGGGCTTGGATTGCTCGATTTTTTGGGTTTTGTCATTCTGACGCCGCTGTTAGGTTTACATTTGGATGATGTTAAATGATTAATATCATATGAGTAAACTACAGGGCAAGCAGGACGACTAGGAGTAACGGATAAGGAAATTCTGAAAAGGTAACATTGAATTGATTTTATTAAATTGATAATACAAAATGCCTGTTAATTGTTTATTAAGCAATTTTGGAGGTGTTTCCTGTATGAACGATATTGCGGCGGCTATTGAATCTTTCCCTGAGGTGGATGTTTGCGGCTCGCCGTATCGGCGCGGACAGCAACATGGCTTGGCGGTGCCGGAGCGCATCATGCGCAGCGCTCGCCTGTATCGCCAGCAACTGGCGCGGCAAGAAGTTTCTACCGAACGTCTCAACGCACTGGCGCTGGGCATGCGGCCGGCCATCGAACGTTTCGACCCCGACTACCTGGAAGAAATGCAAGGCATAGCCCAGGGCGCCGACGTGCCGCTGGAGGATGTGATCCTCATCAATTGTCGTACCGAAATGATGTTTGGTCATGGTGAGTTATCAACGGTGTGCAAGGCGCTGGATGATGGCTGCACCAATCTGGTGGTATTGCCGGAAAACGCAGAAAGCGGCCGCCTGATGCACGCCCATAACTGGGACTGGCGCGAAGAATGCCTCGACACCGGCATCGTCTTGCGAATCCGGCGCGGCGGTAATGCGCGCGAACCGGATGTGCTCATGTTTACCGAAGCCGGCAGCCTGGCGCGGCATGGCTTCAACGGCGCCGGCGTATCCCTGACCGGCAATTTCCTGAATTCCGATCGCGACTACCGCCAGCTGGCCGATGTTCCCCTGGTGCTGGTGCGGCGCAAGATGCTGGAAGCGCCGAATATGAATACGGCCATGCGCATACTGTGGCGCACGCGGCGTTTCTGTTCCAATAACCTGATGCTGGCGCAAGCCGGTGTCAGTGGCGACGGCAAATCGGTGGGCGACGCGGTCAATCTTGAGTGTGCGCCTGACGAAATTTTCTGGCTGGCGCCGCAGCACGGTTTTCTGGTGCACGCCAATCACTGGTTATGCCCGGTAGCGCGCACCAAGCTGCGTGAACTGGGGCTGGCCGTCAATCCCGATTCTCTTTATCGCCAGCGACGGGTAGAGACCGCAATGCTGCAAGCCATCGGCCATGGTTCCGGAAAAATCAGTTGGGCAACGGTAAAAAACGTGCTGGCGGATGATTTTCTCAACGCTGGGGGCGTATTGCGTAAGCCTGAAGCGGACGGCGTCGACGCCCAATACGCGACTGTCGCGACGACTCTGATCGATGCTGCCAGCCACACCATGTGGATAGCGCGCAAACCTTATCAATCGCGCGCTTTCGTCGAGTACCGCCTGTAACCGATTGCAGCTGACTCGGGCTGCCTCAGCTCAGCTTCGCTTTAACAAAAACGACAAATGAATATCGCCGCCGCCTGGCTCAGTTCGGCACCGCCACGTTATATTCTTTGATGGCCTCGACGTCGATGCGCAAGGTTACTGCATCGCTGACGAAAGGGACATAACGCCCAAGCTTGTAATCGCTGCGTAAAATATTGGCGGAGCCGTTGGCGCCGCAGACTTGCTTGCCGTATACCGGCATGAAGCGGCAGTTGAAATTGTGGATTTCCAGCTTTACCGGATGCGTGATTCCCTTGATCGTCAGCTCGCCGTCGACTTGCGTCAACTGCTGTTCTTCAAAATGCAGATTGGAGGATTTGAAGCTGATCTTTGGATAGTTTGCGGTGTCGAAAAAACTACCGGAGCGCAAGATCTGGTTGAAGCTGTCGGTACCGGTGCTGATCGACGCTGCATCGATCTCGATGTCTATGCTGCCGCTATGGCTGGTCTGGTCAATGTCAATCGAACCAGTAGTGCGGTCAAAGCGGCTGCGTTGCGTCGATAAACCCCAATGGTTGTACTCGAAATACGAAAAAGTATGTTCTGGGTCAATCAGATAACGATCAGCCGCATTGCAGACGCTGCTGCCGAGCGCCAGCAGCAACAGCGATGAACCGAACAGGGCAGGTGGCAAAAAACTCATTGGTTTTCCTGTGATTTGCATGGTCGCAGCTGATTTTACGTTGAGTGGCTTGATCGTGATGGATAAATCGTGATGGATAAATTATCGACTGCCATAGTCATCATGCCTCAGCCGATATGGCAACGCCACAGCTTCATGGATATTCTTATCCGGAAACATATAAAATACCATCGCTGCAAAGCGATGCACATTTGAAAACTTGCCGGTTCTATCCAGATCACTTATTTTGTTTGACCTTGACGTTTAACCATAACACCTCGAAACGGAGTGCCTGTCACCATGTATGAGCTGTATATCGCCAACAAAAATTATTCCTCCTGGTCTTTGCGGCCATGGGTGCTGATGCGTGAACTTGGATTGGCGTTCAACGAGCATATTGTGCCGTTTACGGATGGGGCAGCAGGCTCCAACTGGGATGCGTTCCGCAGTTTTTCTCCGACCGGCAAGGTGCCGGCGCTGATACATGACGGTACTTCCTTGTGGGATTCGTTGGGGATTGTCGAATATCTGGCCGAGCGCCATGAAGGCGTCTGGCCGAGCGATCCGCAAGCCAGAGCCTGGGCCCGTTGCGCCGCCGCCGAGATGCATTCCGGCTTTGGCGCCTTGCGCGAAAACTGCACGATGAATTGTGGTATCCGAGTGCGGCTTGAACAGTTGTCCGATGCACTCCAGCGCGATATTGCGCGCCTGGACGAGTTGTGGACCGAAGGCTTGCAACGTTTTGGCGGGCCTTTCCTGGCGGGTGCAAACTTCAGCGCGGTCGATGCGTTCTTCGCGCCGGTGGCTTTCCGGGTGCAGACCTACGGCCTCAAGCTGAGTCCTGCAGCGCAAGCCTATGCAACGCGTTTGCTCGGTCTACCGGCGATGCAGCAATGGCAGACCGACGCTTTGGCGGAGTCATGGCGTGAACCTGGCCATGAAGCCGAAGCCAAGGCGGCGGGAACCTTGCTGCAAGATTTGCGTAGCGCGCCATCGAACTGAGGCGCAAGCGCATGGCCTGCACGCAGGTGCCATAATATTGCCCATGTTTCCGCCTAACGACGACAAGCTGCTGCGCATCACCGCTTCACTCGCGATTCCGCTTAGTGAGATTGAGATCAGCGCCGTCCGCGCCCAAGGGCCGGGCGGCCAGAATGTTAACAAGGTTTCATCGGCGATACATCTGCGTTTCGACATCCGTTCATCGTCATTGTCGGAGTTTTACAAGGAAAAACTGCTGGCCCTGAACGACCAGCGGATTACCAAAGACGGCGTGCTGATCCTTAAGGCGCAGCAATCGCGCAGCCAGGAAAAGAACAAAAGTGAAGCTCTGTTGCGCTTGCAGGAATTATTGCTGAGCGTGACCGTGATTCCCAAGAAAAGACGGCCAACCGCGCCCAGCCGCAGCGCGCAGTTAAAGCGGGTCGACAGCAAGACCCGCCGCGGCAAAGACAAAGCCATGCGCGGCAAGGTGGTTCTCTGAAAATCCAATCGATCCGGCGTAGTGCATCTTGCCTGCTGCATCCAGCCTGGTCTAAGCGAGCACCAGACGCAAGCGGGTGATTTCGGATGGCGCGAACAGGCGTTTTGGCGGCCCCCAATAACCGGTGCCGCGGCTGGTATACACCCATAAATTGCGCAAGCGGTTCAAGCCAGCGGTATACGGCTGCTGCAAAGGTACAAACAGATTCCAGGGGAAGAACTGGCCGCCATGGGTGTGGCCGGATAGTTGCAAGTCGAAACCGGCGTCGGCTGCCGCTGCCGCCGAACGCGGTTGATGCGCCAGCAGCAATTTCAGCGCCACATGCTGCGGACCGCCGGCCAGCGCCGCATGCGGATCGCTGCGCTGGGCTTCGTCAAAATGGTGGGCGCTATAGTCCGTGACGCCAGCCACCAGCAGCGACGCTCCCTGATGATTGATGATCACATGCTGATTCATGAGCACCGTCAATCCAAGCCGGCGCACCTCCGTCACCCATTCCGGTGCGTTCGAATAGTACTCGTGGTTGCCGGTGACGAAATAAGCGCCGTGGCGGGAGCGCAAATTGGCCAGTGGCGCAGTGTGCGCAGCCAGTTCCTGCACGCTGCCGTCGACCAGATCCCCTGTGACAGCGATCAAGTCCGGCTCAAGTGTGTTGACCTTGTTGACGATCGCGTCCAGATAACTGTGTTTGATGGTCGGGCCGACATGAATGTCGCTGATCTGCACGATAGTGTAACCATGCAAGGCAGCCGGCAAGCCGCTGATCGGTATATCCACCTCGACTACCGCCGCCAGGCGGCGCGCATTGAAATAACCCATAAGGCTTGAGACGACGGTCAGCAGTAATACTGCGACCGCGCTCCAGAGCGAGAATTGATCATGGTTCAGCTTAAACCAAGGCAACATCCACAGGCATAGCTCGCGTAACAAGGTTGCCAGCAGCAGCGATGAAAAGATCCCCATCGCCAGCATGCCGGCCCATGCCAGGCGATCCGACAAGGGCTGGCTCTGGATGGCGCGGGCTAACAGACCCGCTGGAATCAGCAGAAACGACAGCAACAGCCAGCAGCCCAGCAAAGCTGGCAAGAGCGGGATGGGCGCTAGCACCGGTATCAAGAGCATGCCGATCAGAGCATGCAACAGGCCCAGCAAAAATAGTACAACCAGAATGGCAAAACGCGAGGGCATGGGGGAACCTGTGAGAAAAATGAATTGGGGCGCAACGAGGCCATCTGACGGCTGTGCGTTTTAACCATATTAGGGCGCGGATGTCGGCTTCAATAGCCAGCTGTTTGCAATGGCACGGGATGTATTGGGGAAACTTTGGCTTATTCAAATATAATCTGGCAGTTCCTTGCTTAATAACCCAGTCAATCATCCCAATATCAGGTGCTTTCCCGCTAGTTATGCCTCTTTCGAAGCGAAATAATGTAATTTCCCGTCTGTTCCACAGTTTATGTATCTATCTGGGGTGCCTGCTGTTGAGTCTGGCGCATGCGAGCCCGGCGTTGGCCGCGCCGGAAAGAGCCGCTGGTGCAACTGATGCCGTTGTTGACGCAAAAACCATAACCCCGGCCCGGCCGCGCATCGGCCTCGTGCTGTCCGGCGGCGGCGCGCGCGGCTACGCCCATCTGGGTGTGCTGCAAGCGCTGGAACAAATGCACATTCCTATCGATTATGTGGCGGCAACCAGCATGGGGGCGGTGGTCGGCGGTTTATATGCGAGCGGCTTGTCGGTGGAAGAGCTGGATCGTATCCTGACCGAGACCAATCTGAGCGATATCGCCTTTGACCGCAATGAGCGGGCAGAATTGCCGCAATCACAGCGCGAGGACGATTTCCAATATCCGATCGGCTTGGCAGCCGGTTACGGCGACGGCAAGCTGAAACTACCGGCCGGCCTGGTGCAGGGTAATAATCTGCTGACCTTATTGCAGAACTGGACGCCGCAGCTGCCGGCGAATATTTCTTTCGACAAGCTGCCGACGCCTTTCCGCGCAGTGGCGACCGATCTCGGCAGCGGCGCCGAAGTGATACTAAGCCAAGGCTCGCTGCCACGTGCGATTCGCGCCAGCATGGCGGTGCCGGGACTGTTCGCACCGCTCAAGCTGGATGGCCGCACCCTGGTGGACGGCGGCCTGGTGCGCAACTTGCCGGTATCGCTGGCGCGCAGCATGGGTGCTGACATCATCATCGCGGTCAATATCGCCACCGATCTGGAAGACCCATCCACCCTCGATTCGCCGACCTCGGTGGCGCAGCAGATGGTGACGATTCTGATTCGCCAAAATGTCCGGCAGCAGATCGATTCGCTCAAGCAAGACGATGTGCTGATAGAGCCGGATCTGGGCGATCTGTCGTTTTCCGATTTCTCGCGCGGCAAGGACGGCGTCAAGGCCGGTTACGACGCCGCTCAGCGCCAGCGCGCCAAACTGGCGGCGCTGGCGCTGCAGCCGCAGGAATGGAAGGCGTATCTTGCAGCACGCAGCGGCGGCCCGGTGCTGGCGCAGGATACCCACATCGATGCGATTGAAATCCACAGTAATGGACGCGTGCCGGCAGCAGTGGTGCGGCGCGCATTGAACGTGAGTGAAGGAGATTTGTACAACCCGGTCGCGCTCAATAAGGAAGTGGCGAGCTTGTCGACCAACGGTGATTTCAAGAGCGTGACGCAGGAGCTGGTGAGCGAGAACGGCCGCAATGTATTGAAAGTGGAGGCCGATGAAAAATCCTGGGGGCCGCATTTCCTGTTGTTCGGCCTCGGCATGTCGAACAATTTCGACGGCCGCGGCGATTTCAATTTGCAAATCGGCCATCGCTTGCCATGGCTTACGCAAAGTGGCTTGGAGTGGCGCAACGACATCGTGCTGGGCAGCAAGCAAGCTAGCTTGCATACCGAATTGCGGCAGCCGATATGGAATACCGTAGGTTTGTATGTGGCGCCTTATGCCGAATACGGGCGCCGGCATTTTGATATCTACACAGATAACGATGCGAATTCTTCCACCGTTCCGCTAACCGCGTATCGGCTCGAGACCACCAAGGTGGGGGTCGATCTGGGCATGCCGATCGGACGACTCGGCGAATTTCGAGCGGGGGTCTACTACCAGTGGCAGGTGGCCAAGCCTATCTATAATTTTCCAAACATAATTACTGATTTTTTCCCCGATCTGACGTTTGACACAGTTCGGACAAAACAACCGGTGGTCCGTACTCAGCTCACCGTGGATCAGCTTGACGACCCGCTGTTTCCGCGCAAAGGCTACTATCTTTCCGCTATCAGCAACGTTGCTTTCGGCGGCGCGAATAACAGCTACAGCGACGCTCAAGGCAAGGCGCTGTGGGCAGCCAGCCGCGGCGGCAATACACTTAACCTGGCGCTGGAAGCGGCGGGCACCTATGGCAACGAATCGAATGATGCTGCCGGCAATGGCGGGCTCGGATTTACCCTGGGTGGATTCCAGCATTTATCGGCTTACGCCCCCGACCAGTTTACCGGTAACTACCTGCTGTATAGCCGCTTGACCTATCTGCGCGACATGCCGGAACTGAATTTGCCCGGGCTGCGCAGTACGGTGCTGGGCACCAGCCTGGAAGCCGGCGACGTCTGGCAGACGCGCACCGCTTTTGGTTCTGGCCCGTTAAAGAAAAGCGCCAGTGTGTTTTTGGGCGGCAGCAGCTTCCTTGGACCTCTGTATTTTGGCCTGGCGCTGGCTCCGCGTGGCGTCTGGAATGTGTATTTGCAATTGGGGCGGGTGTTCTAAGGCGCCTATCTAAGGCGCTTAATAAGTTGATGCGGACGGCGAACCTCAAGCCTTGTCAGCGCCACGCACCCGCCGTGGCGGCAGCGGCGGGTGACCGAAAAATTCCAGCACGCTGTTAACCACCTGCTCCCGGTCATTGTCGACGCAAATCATGTGATAGCTGTTTTCCAGCACCACCAGCTGCGTATCAGGCAAAGCCGCTTGCAGGAATTCGGCGGATTTCATACTGGTCAGTTCGTCTTCGCGTGCGTGCACCACCAAGGTCGGGCAAGAAATTCTATGGGCGCCGGCCAGCACTTTCTGGCGCAGGCGGTCGACCTGCCGTATGCAGGCCAGCGGCACCCAGCGGTAGTGGAAATTGTCACCGCGTGCGAACTTGGCCTTGACGATAGCGCGCACCGTCGCATTCTTGATGCCGAACGGCTCGTCTTCTTCCACTTTCATCCGGCTCGCCATGCCGGGGATCCAATACACCAGATGCCGCAGCTGGCGATACCAGGGCGTCGACCAGCCATCGATAAAGACCGGCGGCGCCAAAGTCACCAGTTTGCCCTTGCTGTGCTGCACCCGTTCGCATAGGGCCAGCGCCAGCAGCGAGCCCAGGCACATGCCCAAGACATGGAAAGTATCGTATTGCGGCGCCAGTTCACGGTAGCTGGCGGTGATGGCGTCGAGCCAGTCTTCGTAGCTTACGCTGATCAGATCCTCAGGCTGGCCGCCGTGGCCGGGCAGGGTAACGGCGTGGGTTTCCACGCCGGCACGTTGCAACACTTTGTGCATCGAGCCAAGATCGAATTGAGTACCGCCCAGGCCATGAATCAGCAGGGCGCCGGTACGAACAGTCATGCCCGGCCCCGTTGCCGCGCATCCTCCTTGAGGTTGAGCCGCCAGGCGCCGGCTACCATGGCGACCGATTCGTCGCTGTCGAGCAGCACTGCGCTCATGTCGGTCACATGGCTGGTTTTTCCGGCCGGCAGCAGCAGGCGGAAATCCAGGTCGGACCGGGCGTCGTCATCGGTGTCGTCCAGCCAGCGCTTGCGTAATTGCTGGCGGTCGTCAGGATGGACGTGCGCCAGAACCTGGTCGAGATCGCTGAATGCGCTGCTGCTTACGCCTAGCAATCCTTGCAGGTCGCCGTTCCAGCACAGTTTTTTGCTATCCGGGTCGATGTTGTAGACCAGTTGCCGGCTGACGCACAAGGCCAGCTCGACATCGCTTTTCCACTGTGCCGCGTCTTCGTGCAATTGCTCGCGGGTGGTTTTAAGGGCGCTAATCAACAGGCAAAGCAGGGCGGCAACCGCAAGATAGAGCTGCGCTTCCAGCAGGGAATGTTTGGAATGGGTATCGGCAAAGGCGGCAAACGGCCCATCACCTTGCACTGTGTTCAGCAGGGCAAAGAAGGCCAGCATGGCAACCGCCAGTGAACCGCCGCGGCCGCCCCACAGCAGGGTCACGATCGCGGCGAAAAACAGCGGTATGTAGGTCAGTGCAAAATTGACGCCGGCAGAAAAATTGCCGATGCCGTGGCCGTCGAAAATCACATAAGCAGTCACTCCCAGGGCGAAGAACGCCGCCAGCCCCATCAGAAAGTCGCTGCGGCCCATGCCGCCCGAGCGCATGGCGTGGAAGCGCGACCAGCCCGCCAGCACTGGTGTGACGATCAGGATGCCGACCAGGTCCGATGCGGCCCAGATACGGGCTGTCGGCCAGAATGGCACCTGTTGCACCAGCAAGTACCAGGCGGCACCGATTGCGGCGCTGATCGCGCTGCATGCGACGCCGGCGATCAGCAGGCCGCGCACGAAATGCAAACCTTCCATCGGCAATTGCGTCATCCGCACCAACGCCACCACAATCGCCGCGACGCCGATCTCGTCAAGAGCAAACAACGTGACACGAAACAAATTGCGATCTTCGATCCAGCCCAGCAGCAGTTGCGCCAGCACGAAACCGATGATCAATGGTAGCCAGCGTGCGGTCTTGGTCAGCATGAAGGCCGCCACCGTGACGCCGGCGGGCAGCCAGATATAACCTGTCGCCGCTATCGGGCCGTTGAGCTGATGCGACATGTAGCCGGTGACCAGATAGAGCAAGCCCCACAGCAATGCTATGACAGATCGGTTGGTCAGTTTCACTATGAATATCCTTATGGCGTTGACGCCCCGGTCGACTGGAAAAATGCGGCGGGCAAGAAGCCGCTCATTATATGGTGAATCTGGAAAGGATTTGTCTGCCGGCAAGGTCGGTCGCGCGACTGTCAACATTAGCAGTTACGCGGCAGGCGGGCTTGGTTCGAGAATCGAGCGGCCGGTAGTTGTTGTTCGTGTCCTTATCCATCTATGCAGATTCCCACTTTTCCGGAGGCCGAATGAAAAAAGCATTGTCTTGTCCAGCCAAACTGACTCTATTGCTGGCGCTGACGTCGCCGCTGGCAGTTCAGGCGCACGGTTATATCGATGCGCCAAAATCCCGCGCTTTCATGTGCAAGACGCAAGAAAACTCAGCGTGTGGCGCGATCCAGTATGAGCCGCAAAGTGTCGAGGGTCCGAAGGGTTTTCCGGAGGCGGCGCCTGCCGACGGTACCATCGCGGCTGGCGGCCTGGCACAGTTTTCCGAATTGAACGCGCAAACCCAGGGACGTTGGAAAAAAGTGGCGCTAAAGGCGGGGCAGCATGATTTCACCTGGTACTTTACCGCCGGCCATATGACGCAGGACTGGCGTTATTACATTACTAAGCAAGGCTGGAATCCGAATCAGGAATTGCGCCGCGATTCTTTTGAGCTGACGCCGTTTTGCATTATCAAGGGCGGTTTTGCTCCGGTCAGCAACACGCACGTAACGCACAGCTGCAATATTCCGGCCAGCCGTAGTGGTTATCACGTGATTTTGAGTGCTTGGAATATCGCCGATACCGGCAACGCCTTCTACCAGGTGATTGATGCTGAGATTCAGGCCGGAATCGTGGTGAATCCTCAGAAAGTGCTGCTCAATCCATTCCGATGAGGCAGGCTTTACGCTTCATCATTTCGCGCAGATCGGAATTAGATAGAGCCGTGGCGAGCCGATAACCGGTCGGGACTCGCTGAGGCTGGATTAATGCATTTTGCTGATATTATATGCATCGCGTTTGCGCAGGAAATGGCGCACCGTGATGCTTAGATGATTGCTAATTCTGATATCCACAACGTACCCCGAACCAACTCGATAGTACTGGGAATTTTGCGGAGAGCCAGACCCGAAGAGGGGTCTGGTCTATGGTATTTGGTGCCCACGGAGGGACTCGAACCCCCACACCTTGCGGCACATGGACCTGAACCATGCGCGTCTACCAATTCCGCCACGTGGGCTTGAGAGAGCGAGATTATAAGCCAATATAGGAATAAGTCAACCAAGTCATAACGATCTGAAGATATAAATTGCTTGGTTAGGAGAATGTCATAATCCTCCGTTACACTAAGCCTTGATGAATAACAACCTGTTGAAAATAGCCTTTTGAGCCAATATTCCTACACCATCCCCAGCCGGGAGGAAATTCTCGGCCTTCTGCGCACCTCTTCCGAGGCTCAAGACGCCGCCGCTCTAGCCGCCGCGCTTAATGTCAAACCCGATGAAATGGATGGTTTGACGCGCCGTTTGAACGCCATGGAACGGGACGGACAGATCAAGCCTGACCGCAGCGGCATCTACAAACTCACCAATTCACCCGGTTTTATCGAAGGCCGCGTCAGCAGTCACCGCGACGGTTACGGTTTCCTGATTTCGGACGAGGGCGGCGGCGACATTTTCCTGCCTGAAAAGGAAATGCAGAAAGTGCTGAATGGCGACCGGGTGCAGGCGCGCATCATCGGCACCGACCGCCGCGGCCGTCCGGAAGGGACGATTGTCGAGGTGGTGTCGCGTGCGAACACCCATGTGATCGGCCGTTTGTTGAATGAAAACGGGGTCTGGGTGATCGCCCCTGAAGACAAGCGCATCGGCCAGGACATCATTCTGGCCGGCTCCCCTGGCAAAGCCAAGGCGGGGCAAGTGGTGAGCGTGCAATTGACAGAGCAACCGTCGCGCTATACCCAGCCGGTGGGCAAGATTGTAGAGATTCTGGGCGATATCGACGACCCGGGCATGGAAATCGAAATTGCAGTGCGCAAATATGGCGTGCCGCATGAATTTTCCGAAGCCGCCAAGAAACTGGCCGCCAAGTTGCCGGGCGAAGTCAAGGCCGCCGATCTGGGCGACCGCGTCGATTTGCGCGACGTGCCGCTGGTGACGATTGACGGTGAAGACGCGCGCGATTTCGACGACGCTGTATATTGCGAACCGGTCAAGATCGGCCGCGCCAACGGTTACCGGCTGATTGTGGCGATTGCCGACGTCAGCCATTACGTCAAGCCTAACGACGCGCTGGATGTCGACGCGCTGGAACGCAGCACCTCGGTGTATTTCCCGCGCCGCGTGATTCCGATGCTGCCGGAGAAACTCTCCAACGGCCTGTGCTCGCTCAATCCCGACGTCGACCGCCTGACCCTGGTATGTGATGCGGTGATCAGCGCCAAGGGCGAAATCAAGGCTTATCAGTTTTATCCTGCTGTGATTCATTCGGCGGCGCGCCTGACGTATACCGAAGTGGCGGCCATCCTTGGCAATACCAAGGGCCCGGAAGCCGCCAAACGTCCCGGCCTGGTGCCGCATTTGCTGCATCTGTATGAAGTGTTCCATGCCTTGCTGCAAGCACGTCAGGCACGTGGCGCCATCGATTTTGAAACCACCGAGACTTACATCGTCTGCAATGCCGCCGGCAAGATAGAGAAAATCCTGCCGCGCACCCGCAATGATGCGCACAAGGTGATTGAAGAGTGCATGCTGGCGGCCAACGTCTGCGCCGCCGATCTGATGGAGCGTCACAAGCATCCGGGTTTATACCGGGTCCACGCCCATCCTACCAAGGAAAAGCTGGCGATACTGCGCACCTTCCTCAAGCAGGTCGGCCTGACGCTGGCCGGCGGCGATACGCCGTCCGCCTCCGATTACGCCGAGCTGATGCCGAAGATCAAGGCGCGGCCGGACGCCATATTGCTGCAAACCATGCTGCTGCGTTCCATGCAGCAAGCAGTCTACGACCCGGAAAATATTGGCCACTTCGGCTTGTCGTACGAATCGTATGCGCATTTCACCAGCCCGATCCGACGCTATCCCGATTTGCTGACCCATCGTGCTATCAAGGCGATCCTGCAAGGCAAACGCTACGATCCTAAGGGGCTCGATACCAGCGCGCTGAACACCATGCTGTCGCCGGCGGGCCGCAAGAAGCAGGCTGAAGACAGGGCGGCCGGCAAGAAGAAAAATGAAGGCAGCCTGGCCGTCTGGGAAGCGCTTGGAGTGCACTGCTCAGCCAACGAGCGGCGCGCCGACGAGGCTTCACGCGATGTTGAAGCATGGCTCAAGTGCTATTTCATTCGCGACAAGCTGGGCGAAGAGTTCACCGGTGTGATTTCCGGTGTCGCCACTTTCGGCATTTTTGTCCAGCTCGACGCTTTGTACATCGAGGGCCTGGTGCATGTCACCGAACTTGGCGCGGATTATTTCCAGTACGACGAAGCGCGGCACGAATTGCGCGGCGAGCGCACCGGCATCCGTTATCAACTGACCGACCGGGTCACGGTGCAGGTAAGCCGGGTCGATCTGGACGCACGCAAGATCGATTTGCGTCTGGTCAACGAGCCGGGCATCAAGACCGTGCTCAAGAACGAAGCGCGGCGCGCCGATAGCGAACAAGCGCGCAGCGCCAAACCTAAGGCCGGCGGCAAGGCAGCGCCGCCGAAAAAGACCAGCAGCAGAGTTACGACTGCAGCCAAGACCACTAGCCCTGGCAAAGCCAAGAAGGCCAAGACCCCAAGCGCCGCGGAAAAAACGCGGGCGCCAAAGGCCTTCACGAAATCCAGCAAGCGTAAAAGATAGATTTAGATAGCCCCCTGATAGATAGAATATGAAAAGTAAAATGATTTTCGGCTTTCACGCCGTCACCGCCCGTTTGCGTCATGAGGCATCGTCGGTGGAAGAGATTTATGTGGATGCCGGCCGCGTCGATCGTCGCATGCAGGAATTGCTGAATGCGGCCAAGGCTGTTGGCGTACGTGTGATTCCGGTGGATGATGCGCGCTTGTCGAATATTGTCGGCACCCGCCGCCACCAAGGCGTGGTAGCCAAAGCCGGCGAACTGTCGCTGGCGCGTAACCTGGATGAATTGCTGGATGCGATTGTCGGTCCGCCGTTATTGCTGGTGCTCGATGGCATCACCGATCCGCACAACCTGGGTGCTTGCTTGCGGGTGGCCGACGGCGCCGGCGCGCATGCCGTGATCGCGCCGAAAGACCGGGCCGTTGGATTGAATGCGACTGCCGCCAAGGTTGCCAGCGGCGCGGCTGAAACCGTGCCTTACATTACCGTGACCAATCTGGCGCGCACCTTGCGCGAGCTGAAAGAACGCGAAATCTGGCTGATCGGCACCAGCGAAGATGGCGAAAAGGGCTTGTACGAAGCCGATTTTTCAGGCCCGGCAGCGCTGGTCATGGGTTCCGAAGGCGAGGGCATGCGCCGCCTGACCCGTGAAACTTGCGATGTGCTGGTCAATGTGCCGATGTTCGGCTCGGTCGAAAGCCTGAATGTGTCGGTGGCTTCCGGCGTTTGCTTGTATGAAGCCCGCCGCCAGCGCATGGTAAAGGGTTGTTGATCCGATTCCGCGTTAGCCATTCTGAATTGCCGCCAGCTATTATTTGATGTTTGCCATCGACGGCGGCGATTCAGATAGTCCCCGTCCAGCCTGAAATCGTTTTACCGATTTCCCCGGACTTCCGCAGCAAAAGACGGCAGGCGTAATTTGGAATAACATTACGCCTCCGCATTGATTCGACATCCCTATGTTCAGCCGCATTCGTGAAGATATTGCCAACATCATGGCGCGTGATCCCGCCGCTCGCACCGAGTGGGAAGTGCTGACTTGTTACCCCGGCTTGCACGCCATCATCCTGCATCGCTGGGCCCACCATTGCTGGCACAACGGCTTCAAGTGGCCGGGGCGTTTTATTTCGCAGATCGCCCGTACCTTTACCGGAATTGAAATCCATCCCGGCGCCACCATAGGCCGGCGTGTGTTCATCGACCACGGTTTTGGCGTGGTGATCGGCGAAACCGCCGAAGTCGGCGACGACTGCACGATTTATCAAGGCGTCACCCTGGGCGGCACCTCCCTCAACAAGGGCGCCAAGCGCCATCCGACTCTGGCGCGTGGCGCAATCATCGGCGCCGGCGCCAAGGTGCTGGGTGGCTTTACTGTCGGCGAGGGTGCCAAGGTCGGTTCCAATGCAGTGGTGGTCAAGGAAGTGCCGCCGGGGGCGACCGCAGTGGGCAATCCTGCGCGCATCGTTCTGAAAGAAAGCAGTGGTGGCAAAGATGAGGCCGCGGCCCGCATGTTTGCCGCCTACGGCGTCACCCCCAACGGCGACGATCCCTTGTCAAAAGCCTTGCATGGCCTGATCGACAATGCGGCGGCGCAGGAGCATCAGATCGACCGCATCATTGCTCTGCTGAAAAAATCGGGCATCGCTTGCGAGAGTTTGCCTGAGCTTGAAAAATTTGACCCGGACCAGCTGAATAAACTGGTTGAGTAGGACTGTGCGCCAGGAGAGATAGCGATGAATCAAGAAGTGAACAATATCCCGGCCGACGAAAATGATAGCGATGGCAAGCTGGCGGCGAATGCCGGCGCCGCTGCTGCAGATGCTTACCTCGATCAGTTTGAAATTCGCGTGCTGGCGGTGCTTGCCGAAAAAGAAGCGCTGACGCCGGACAACTATCCCTTGTCCTTGAATACCCTGACCAATGGCTGCAACCAGTTATCCAGCCGGGATCCGGTAATGGCCATCGCCGAGTCGACAGTGCTGGATGTTTTGCAACGCCTGATGCAGCGCAAGCTGGTGGTGGAGGTAAATCAGGCTGGTGCCCGAGTGGCCAAATATGAGCACCGGATGCGCGTCAAATGGCTGTTGGAGCAAGACAAGCTGGCGGTATTGACCACTTTGATGTTGCGCGGGATTCAGACTGCGGGCGAGTTGCGCAGCCGTAGCGGCAGGCTGCATGAGTTTACCTCGGTGGGCGAGGTCGAAACGGCATTGCAATTCCTGGTCGATAAATATCCACCGCTGGCGGCACGTCTGACCAAAGCGCCTGGCACCAAGGAATCGCGTTACGCGCATTTGCTGGCAGGCGAGGAAGTATTGGAACAGCAGGCGATTGCGGATGCGATGTCGGGCAGTGCAGCGGTAGTGAAAAATGGCGGCCACGATCGGATCAGCCAGCTGGAGGAAGAAGTTGTCGGCTTGCGGCGGCAGATGGAAGATTTGTCGGCACAGTTTGCCGAGTTCAAGCGGCAGTTTGATTAATTATTTTACTTTCGCACCTGACTGAGAGTCGGCAAGATTTCTCAGTCGGTGAGTTCCTGGCCATCATGGCCAAAGCGCCGAATCACGCCAGCCGCATCAATCGCGATCCAGCCGCCTCTTTGCGCCTTGACGTCATAGTCCCAATCCGGCAATACGTAGCGTGTACGGGCCGTCTCGCCACTGCCGGAAAGGTGGCGTGCCGGTCTGTGGGTGTGGCCATGAATCAGGGTGGTGGTGGCGGTGGTTTCAAATAAGGCCGTCACCGCTGCCGGATTGACGTCCATGATTTCCATCGACTTGTGGCGCTGTTCTTCCTGGCTCTCTTTACGCACACCGGCGATGATCGCCTTGCGTTGCGCCAGCGGCAGCGCCAGAAATTGCGCCTGCCATTGCGGTTGCCGCACTTGCGCGCGAAACGCCATGTAAGCAAGATCGTCGGTGCATTGTGCATCGCCATGGGCGATGGCAAGGCGCTGGCCGCCCACCGTGATTACCGATGGATCGGGCAGCATGGTCAGGCCGGCCGCTTGCGCAAAGCCGTCGCCAACCAGGAAATCACGATTGCCGGCGATCCAGAAAACCTGTACGCCGCTATCGCTGATCTGCCGGATCGCTTCGGCAATTTCGCGGTTGTAGGGCGTTTCCAGGTCGTCGTCGCCAGCCCAGTACTCGAACAAGTCTCCCAGCAAATACAGTTGCTGCGCTTGCCTTGCGTGTTCCTGCAGAAAATCCAGGAAGGCTTGCGTCGTGCGCGGGTGCGCCGCCTGCAAGTGCAGATCGGAGATGAATAGCGCAAGCGGAGCGCCGGGCTGGTTCGAGACTGAGACTGTCATAAGAAGGATTTAAGCCTGAATCAAGCGACTACTTCGGCTTTTTCGATGATGACGTCATCCACCGGTACATCGGCAAACATGCCGGTACGCGTGGTCTTTACTTTTTCGATGGCGTCGACGATATCCATGCCTTCAACCACTTTGCCGAATACGCAGTAGCCCCAGCCGTCCTGGCCTGGATAGTCGAGGAAGCTGTTGTTCTTGACGTTGATGAAAAATTGGGCAGAGGCGGAGTGCGGCGCAGAAGTACGGGCCATCGCCAGGGTGTACGGTTCGTTCTTGAGGCCGTTCTTGGCTTCGTTTTCGACTGGATCGTTGGTTGGCTTTTGTTTCATGCCCGGTTCAAAGCCGCCGCCTTGCACCATGAAGCCAGGGATCACGCGGTGGAAAATCGTACCGTTGTAGTGGCCGGCGTTAACATAAGCCAGGAAATTTTCAACGCTCTTTGGTGCTTTTTCGGCGTCGAGTTCGATTTTGATCTTGCCGTGGTTGGTGGTGAGAATGACAGCCATGATATTTCCTATTGGATGGTTGGTAGATGGATAAAGTTAAAAGGCGGGCTTATTTTGTCAATGTAGCCGATTCGATGATGACAGGCGTGGTCGGCACGTCCTGATAAGCGGTCTTCACTTTCTTGATCTTGTCGACTACATCAGTGCCTTTGATGACCTGGCCGAAGACCGCGTAACCCCAACCGTCGCGGCCAGGGTAGTTAAGGAATTCGTTATTGTTTACGTTGATATAGAATTGCGCACCGGCCGATTGCGGGTCTGCAGTACGCGCCATGGCGACGCTGTAAGGGGCATTCTTGAGGCCGTTCCTGGCTTCGTTTTCCACCTTGTTCGGCGCCGGCTTTTCCATCATGTCCTTGGTCATGCCGCCGCCCTGGATCATGAAATTGTCGATGACGCGATGAAAAATGGTGCCGTTGTAGTGGCCGCTTTTAACATAGCTTAAGAAATTATTGACGGTCTTCGGCGCTTTTTCCGGATTGAGCTCGATGACGATGTCACCCATATTGGTTTTTAACAAGACATGGGGTTTGTCTGCATTGGTTTTCAACAAAGCATGGGCCTTGTCGGCGGCGCTGGCAACTGACGGATTGCCTATCAGGCAGGCAGCCGCTACGGCCGATGCAAGCGCCAGAGTGAAGGTGCGGCGCGGCAAACGAAAAGTCAAGCTACGAGGTGCAAGCATAAAAATCCTTCATGTAAGTGCTACGTTTTCGTATTTCAGCAATGATATACTGCGGCGAAAAGCAACATTTTATCAAACTAAGCACTGCAAAAGAGTTTTGGCGATTCAGTTGTACTGATGTCCCGCACCGTAAGTGCGCGGATGCGTGGAACGGCGTGCAATATTTCTGTGCTTTATTTCTGTTCCATATTTGTATCCGTAGGCAGTAACTCCCCATGAGCGACCTGAAAATATATAACACGCTGGCGCGTGAGAAGCAGCCGTTTTCTCCAATCGAACCGGGCAAGGTCCGCATGTATGTCTGCGGCATGACGGTGTACGACTATTGCCATCTTGGTCACGGCCGGGTGATGGTGGTGTTCGATATGGTGCAGCGCTGGTTGCGGCAATCGGGGCTGGATGTCACTTACGTGCGCAATATCACCGACATCGACGATAAGATCATCAAGCGTGCCGTAGAGAATGGCGAAACGATCTCGCAACTGACCGGCCGTTTCATCCAGGCCATGGACCAGGACGCGGCAGCGCTCGGCGTGCAAAAGCCGGATCACGAACCGCGCGCGACGGCGTTCGTGCCGCAGATGCTGGCGCTGATCGAAAAGCTGGAGCACAAGGGGCTGGCGTATCAGGGTAGCGACGGCGATGTGAATTATTCTGTACGCGACTTTGCCGGCTACGGCAAATTATCGGGTAAGTCGCTCGACGATTTGCGCGCCGGCGAACGGGTCGACGTCAATCTCGGCAAGCGCGATCCGCTCGACTTCGTGTTATGGAAAGCGGCCAAGGACAGCGAGCCGGACGAGGTCAAATGGACTTCGCGCTGGGGCCAGGGCCGGCCGGGCTGGCATATTGAATGTTCCGCCATGGCCGAACAATTGCTGGGCGAGCAGTTTGATATCCACGGCGGTGGCCAGGATTTGCAGTTCCCGCATCACGAAAATGAAATTGCACAATCGGAAGGCGCGCACGGCCATCAATTCGTCAATTACTGGATGCACAACGGCTTTGTGCGTATTGACGATGAGAAGATGTCCAAGTCCTTGGGAAATTTTTTCACGATTCGCGACGTTCTGAAAAAATACGATGCGGAAGTGGTGCGCTTCTTCATCCTGCGTGCGCATTACCGTAGCCCGCTAAATTATGCGGACGCCAATCTGGATGACGCCAAGCATTCCCTGACCCGCTTGTATACCGCATTGAAGGAAGTCGCGGCGGATAGCTTGCCGCTGAACTGGAGCGAGGCCCATGCCCAGCGGGTAGCGCAAGCCATGAATGACGATTTCAATACGCCTATGGCCATTTCGACTTTGTTCGATCTGGCCAATGAAGTAAATAAAAACCGCTCGCCGGCGGCGGCTCGCCAGTTAAAAGGCCTGGCCGGCGTACTGGGTTTTTTGCAGCGTGAGCCCGAAGATTTTTTGAAAGGCCGTGCGCTTGCCGCTAACGATGTTGTCGGAAATGGCATTGCACAAGCCACGTTGTCAGAGCAAGATATCCTACTCAAAATTCAAGCTCGTCAAGCGGCAAAAATAGCCAAGGATTTTTCTGTCGCAGACCAGATTCGCAAGGAACTGCTGGCCGAAGGCATCTTGCTGGAAGATAAGCCCGGTGGTCAAACCGAATGGCGAAGGGCGTAAACTCATGCAAAAAGCGATAGCTGTCAATTCCGGGTTTTTTGTGCCTTCGTATTGGGAGGACGCCAAGGCCGAGTTGATGAAGCGTGACCGTATCATGCGTAAATTGATCCCGCAATTTGGCGATCTGCACCTGGTCAGCCGCGGTGAGGCGTTTACCACGCTGGCGCGTTCGGTGGTCGGCCAGCAGATTTCTGTCAAGGCTGCGGAATCTGTATGGCAAAAATTTCTGTTAGTCTGTCCCAAGAGCACTCCTGCCCAGGTTTTGAAAGCCGGCCCCGAGCAACTTGCGGCTTGCGGCTTGTCTAAGCGTAAGGCTGACTATATCCTTGATCTGGCGGACCATTTCAAGTCGAAACGAGTCAACGCCGAGCAGTGGCAGGAGATGGAGGATGAGGATGTCATCGCGGATCTGACGCAAATCCGCGGCATTGGACGCTGGACAGCGGAGATGTTTTTGATATTTAATTTGCTCCGGCCCAATATTTTGCCTTTGGATGACTTGGGGTTGCTTAAAGGCATTAGTGTCAATTACTTTTCAGGAGAGCCGGTTTCGCGTAGCGATGCACGCGAGGTGTCGGCCAACTGGGAGCCATGGCGTACCGTGGCAACCTGGTATCTATGGCGCAGCCTGGATCCGGTGTCTACAGAATATCAAGTCATTGCTGAGTAGTAACTTTCTTATAATTTACTTATAACTTACGCAGTAATGATGCTTTAATCAAGGAAACAAAATGAGCAAAACAACATTCCTCGGCTTCGAACAACCGATCGCCGAACTAGACGCCAAGATCGAAGAGCTGCGTTTCGTCCAGGACGATTCGGCGGTGGATATTTCAGAAGAAATCGATCGCCTGTCGAAAAAAAGCCAGCAATTGACCAAGGATATCTACGCAAAATTGACCCCTTGGCAAGTCTCGCAGATTTCACGCCATCCGCAACGCCCCTACACCATGGATTATGTGAATGAAATTTTCACCGATTTCCATGAGCTGCACGGCGATCGCACCTATGCCGACGATCAGTCGATAGTCGGCGGTCTGGCGCGCTTTAACGGCCAGGCTTGCATGGTGATCGGCCATCAAAAGGGGCGCGATACTAAAGAGCGCGCCATGCGTAATTTCGGCATGCCTAAGCCGGAAGGTTATCGCAAAGCCTTGCGCCTGATGAAAGTCGCGGAAAAATTCGGCCTGCCGATTTTTACTTTTGTCGATACTCCTGGCGCTTTCCCTGGCATCGATGCGGAAGAGCGCGGCCAGTCGGAAGCCATTGGCCATAATTTGTATGCGATGGCTGAGTTGAAAGTGCCGCTGATCGCCACCATCATCGGTGAAGGTGGTTCTGGCGGCGCCCTGGCGATTGCGGTCGGCGATGCGGTCTTGATGTTGCAGTACGCGACTTATTCGGTGATTTCGCCCGAGGGTTGTGCTTCGATCTTGTGGAAAACCGCCGAGCGCGCAGCCGACGCCGCTGACGCGCTGGGCTTGACCGCGCATCGTTTGAAAGCAGTCGGCCTGATCGACAAGATCGTCAGCGAGCCATTGGGCGGCGCCCATCGCGATCCGAAGCAGATGGCTTCTTTGCTGAAGCGCGCGCTGGCCGATACGCTGCGCCAGTTCCAGGGCGTCAAGACCAAGGATTTGTTGAATGCACGCCATGAAAAACTGATGAGCTACGGTAAATTCAAGGAAGTGCTGGCAGCAGAATAGGCGTGTCGAATTCAATCACCACAAGTATCTACGCGTACTTAGAAAACACCCTGGCAGGAATCGCGCAAGCGTTCCCTGCCGTGATTCCAGAGCAGTCGGCGCGGCTGGCGATCGCCTATAGCGGCGGACTCGATTCCAGCGTGCTGCTGCATGCGGCTGCGCAGTATGCCAGCCAGCATGGCATCGCGTTATTCGCCTTCCACATCCATCACGGCATCAGCCCCAACGCAGATCAGTGGCAAATCCATTGTGCAGAAACGTGCGCAAAGCTGAATGTCGCATTCGATACCCGCGGCATCGAATTGCACAACGACGCCAAGAGCGGCGTGGAAGAAGCTGCTCGCATCGGCCGCTACGCGGCGCTGGGCGATTTATGCCGGCAGCATCAGATTCCTTTATTGTTGACGGCGCATCACCTGGATGATCAGGCTGAGACCGTGCTGCTGCAATTATTGCGCGGCTCCGGTGCGGCCGGTTTGTCCGGCATGGATCGATGGAACACAGCGCCGACCTTGCTTGGCGATGACCAATTGCTGATGGCGCGGCCATTGCTGAAAGTGTCGCGTGCAGCGTTGGAAGAATACGTTGCAAAATATGTCGCAACTCAACAGCTGACGTATATCGAAGACGAATCGAATCACGATCCGCGTTATGCCCGCAACGCCTTGCGCCAGCAAGTGATGCCGGTGCTGGCCCAATATTTTCCCGGATTCCAGGAGCGTTTCTCGCGTAGTTCCGGGCATATGCAGACTACCCAAAGATTGCTGATCGACCTGGCGGCGCAAGACATGGCAGTTTGTGCGGACGGTGCATGTCTTGATTTGCAGCACGTGCGCCAGCTGAGCGGCGAGCGGATCGATAATCTGTTGCGCTACTGGTTCGGCTTGCATCATTTGCGCATGCCATCCAGCGCCTGGCTGAGTGAAATGCGGCAGCAATTGCTGGAGGCAAAAGCCGACGCCCAATTGTGCGTGACACATCCGGATTGCCATATTCGCCGCCACCGCAATCGCGTATTCCTGACGCCGCGTGACGATATCGATCGTTCCGAGATCGAGCCGCAAGCTTTTCGCTGGAATGGCGAAGCTGAGATGCGCTTTCCCGAATTCGGCGGCGTCTTGCATTTCGACCGGGTAGAGCAGGGGATTGCGGCAGACTGGCTATCCGCACAGCCCTTGCAAATTCAATATCGATCCGGCGGCGAACGGCTCAAGCTGGCGTTTAACCGGCCCACAAAAAGTATCAAATATCACTATCAGGCTTTCGATGTGCCACCCTGGGAGCGCGAGCGCCTGCCCTTGGTGAGCAGCGGCAAGCAGATCCTGTTCGCGGCCGGCATTGGCATGGATTGCGTGCACCTGGCAACCGGGCCGGGCCCGCATATCAGCTTGCGTTGGCAAGCAGATGAGATTGCGCTGAAGTAAGTATTTCAGCTTGTTTCAACTTATTTCAACTTAAGCAACGGTTGCCGCCGCATTTTCTCCTTGTTTTCTCTCCGACAGGCCTCTTGTCATAATGTGCCGTTGCGGGTACATTAAAGGGTTGATTTTATTTTTCTTGCTTATTTTTTCATTGCACCACGCCCGCTTTTAGCACCCAACTACTCTCCCTATGGCTTTAATCGTTCACAAATACGGCGGCACTTCGATGGGCTCGACCGAGCGCATCAAGAATGTCGCCAAGCGCGTCGCCAAATGGCATGACGCTGGCCACCAAATCGTCGTGGTGCCCTCCGCGATGTCCGGTGAAACCAACCGTCTGCTCGGCCTGGCGAAAGAAATCAGCGAGCATCCGGATCCACGCGAACTCGACATGCTGGCCGCTACCGGCGAACAAGCTTCGGTTGCCTTGCTGGCCATGGCCTTGCAGGCGATCGGCAAGCAAGCGGTGTCCTACGCCGGCTGGCAAGTGCCGGTCAAGACCGATTCCGCCCACACCAAGGCGCGCATCCGCTCGATTGACGACGTCAAGGTGCGGCAAGACCTGGACGCCGGTAAGGTAGTGATCATCACCGGCTTCCAGGGTATCGACGAACTCGGCAATATCACCACTCTGGGCCGTGGCGGTTCCGATACTTCGGCAGTTGCCGTGGCTGCCGCGCTGAAGGCCGCAGAATGCTTGATCTTTACCGACGTCGATGGCGTCTACACCACCGACCCACGGGTGGTGACGGATGCGCGGCGCCTGAAGACCGTGACCTTTGAAGAGATGCTGGAGATGGCGTCGCTGGGCTCGAAAGTGCTGCAGATTCGCTCGGTCGAATTTGCCGGCAACTACAAGATGCCGACCCGCGTGCTGTCTTCGCTGACAGACCCTTTAATGCCGTTGGAAGAAGAAGCAATTTCCGGCACCCTGATTTCGTTTGAGGAAGACACCAAGATGGAACAAGCCACCATTACCGGCATCGCGTTCAATCGCGACGAGACCAAGATTACCGTGCTGGGCGTGCCTGACCGTCCCGGCATCGCCTACCAGATTCTGGGCGCGGTCGCCGACGCCAATATCGAAGTCGACATGATTATCCAGAATCAGTCGGTGGACGGAAAAACCGACTTCACCTTTACCGTGCCGCGCGGCGAATACACCAAGGCGATGGCGGTCTTGAACGACAAGGTCAAGGCCCACGTCGGCGCCGCCAGCATCACCGGCGACACCAAGGTGTCGAAGGTGTCGGTCGTCGGCGTCGGCATGCGCAGCCATGTCGGCATCGCCTCGCAAATGTTCCGTACCTTGTCGGAAGAGGGCATCAATATCCAGATGATTTCGACCTCCGAAATCAAGATATCGGTGTTGATCGACGAGAAGTACATGGAACTGGCAGTGCGGGCTTTGCACAAGGCTTTTGGGCTGGAAAGCGCTTAATTGATTTTTTTTTTCAAAAAAGCTGTTAATCTCGCATAGCGTTATTGACCAAAACCGCATGAAAAGTTATTATTCGTGTCCTTAACGCGGCGTTGCTTAAAAGCCGTTTAAGTTTGGAGGCGTGGCCGAGTGGTCGAAGGCACTTCCCTGCTAAGGAAGCATATGGGCTTAAACCTGTATCGTGGGTTCAAATCCCACCGCCTCCTCCAAGAACATGTTCCGAGAAATTCGAGAACGTACAAAGAACCGCTTCTAGCCTCGTGCTGATGCGGTTTTTTTGTTTTTGCGCTACTTTTCTTTGTCAGTTTATTATTTACCGTAGCGAACCTTGCCTTGTAAACTGGCTCTTACCAGTTGTTCAAGTAGTTGACGGCCGATTTCATTGAGATTGCTCATCGAGGTTCGGCCGGATAAATAAAGGTTACATGGCACGTCCTTCATCCTCATCGACAACAGATATGCCGGCGCCTGACGCCGCTCCTGCTGCTCAGAAGACGGGTATAAGCTGGCGCTTCTGGCTGACTGTGCTGGTAGTGCTGGTTTTGGGCGCCCTGGTGTTCAAGTCCCTGCATACCTTGCTCGCAGATGTGCACTATCGCAGCATCGTGCATGCCGTGAAACATACGCCGCTCAGCAATCTTTTACTGGCAGTGCTGGCGACGGCGGTAAGTTATCTGTCGCTGGCCGGCTACGACGTTTCCAGTTTGCGTTACGTCGGCGCCAAGGTCAAAGGGACCACCATCGGTTTGACCTCGTTCATCGCCTACGCACTCGGCAATACCGTCGGGCTCGGCGTGCTGACCGGCGGCACGGTGCGCATGCGCTTATATACGGCGAGCGGGGTCGAGGCTTCTCAGGTAGTGCAAGCCATCGCCTTCAACGCGGGCGCATTCGGCCTTGGCATGACCACTTTCGGCGCTATCGGCTTACTGTGGGGGGCGCCGCAGGTCGAGGCGTTGGCGCATATTCCCGGCTGGCTGTTGCGTGCGCTGGCCTGCATCGTGCTGTTGGGCGTCGCCGGTTTTATCGGCGTATGTCGCATGCAGCGCGAGCTGTTGTTGTTTGGTCGCTGGAATCTGCGCTTGCCAGAAGCGGGACTGGCCCTGCGCCAACTGCTGATTTCCGCCGTCGATTTAAGTGCCGCAGCGGCAACCTTATGGTTCTTGCTGCCGAGCGGCGTCATCGATTTGCCGACATTCGTTGCGTTTTATGCGATAGCGATGGCGCTCGGCGTGATCAGCCATGTGCCGGGCGGCGTCGGCGTATTCGAAGCAGTGATTTTGCTGGCTTGCGCCAATCACGCACCGACCAGCACCATCGCCGCCGCCTTGCTGCTGTATCGGAGCATCTATTTCCTGTTGCCGTTGTTGCTGGCAACGATTCTGCTCGCTGCATTTGAAATGCGTGCCGGCGCCGGCGCACCGGTGGCCCGTGCGGCGGTCAGATTATCGCCATGGCTGCTCACCGCATTGACACTGGTGACCGGCACCATGTTGCTGATATCCGGCGTCACGCCGGCTACCCGCCATGCCGAAGAATTGCTGAGGCTGCATGTACCTTTGTTCGTGGTGGAGGCGTCGCACCTGATCGGTAGCGTCGCCGGCCTGGCGATGTTATTCCTGGCGCGCGGCTTGCTGCACCGCCTCGATGCAGCCTGGTGGGCGTCGCTGGTGCTGACCGTGATCGCCGGGATTCTGGCGCTGCCCAAGGGCATCGCCATTTCCGAATTTATCGTATTGTTCATGCTGGCCTCATTGCTGGTGATTTCGCGCAAGCAGTTCGACCGGCGCTCGTCTTTGTTTTCACAAAGCTTCGAGCCCGGTTGGCTGATTGCGGTTGCCTGCGTGCTCGCTGCCTGCGGCTGGATACTGTTGTTCGCCTACCGCGATATCGACTACGCCGATCGCATGTGGTGGCAATTTGCCTTCGACGATTACGCGCCGCGCTCGATGCGAACCTTGATGGTGGTGGCCATCATGGCCCTGGGACTGGGCTTGTGGCAGCTGTTCCGGCGCTCAACCGGCGTCGCCGAACGGCCCGTGGAACAGGAGCTGCAACGCGCCGCCGAGATCCTCCGCAAGCAGCCCGCCGCAGACGCCTGCCTGGCTCTGATGGGCGATAAAAGCCTGCTGTTTTCTGCTTCGGGCAATAGCTTCATCATGTTCGCCAAACATAATCGTTCCTGGGTGGCCTTGTCCGATCCGGTCGGCGAGCAACAGGAGTGGTCCGAGCTGATCTGGCGCTTTATCGAACTGGCTGACGGCCACGGCGGCCGAGCTGCGTTCTATAAAGTAAGGCCGCAGTCCCTGCCGCTATATTTGGATGCCGGTCTGCGGGTTTATAAGCTGGGCGAAGAGGCTTACGTGCCCTTGGATCAATTCAGCTTGCAAGGACCGCGCCGCGCCAACCTGAGGCATGGTGTCAATCGCGCCGAGCGCGAGGGCTTAAGTTTCGAGATGCTGACGGTTGAACAATTGCCGCCGCTATTGGGGCAGCTCAAGCTCGTCTCGGATGCCTGGCTGGCCGATCAGGACACCCGCGAAAAGAGTTTTTCGCTGGGTGCTTTCGACGAGACCTATGTCTTGCGTCAACCGGTCGCAGTGATTCGTCGCCAGCAAAAGATCATCGCCTTTGCCAGTTTGATGTGTCCAGACGTACTGCGGGTTGAAGCCAGCATCGATTTGATGCGGCAATTGCCGGATGCGCCGCCAGGCACCATGGATTTCCTGTTTTCCCAATTGATGCTGCATTTCAAGGAGCAGGGATTCCAGCGTTTCGGTTTGGGCATGGCGCCGATGTCGGGCATGAAAGACCATCAGCTGGCGCCGCGCTGGCAGCGCTTTGGCCGCATGCTGTTCATGCACGGCGGACGTTTTTATAATTTCCGCGGCCTGCGCAATTTCAAAGACAAATTCGATCCGGTGTGGGAGGCGCGTTATCTGGTGACCAAGGGCGGCCTGGCGCCGCTGTTCGCGTTCACCGATACCGCTGCGCTGATCAGCGGCGGCCTCAAGGGAGCAATCAGTAAATGACACTGAGAAAACTAAGCAAGCAGAGAATAATTTGCCTGGCCTTATGCGCGCTGGCTTTCATCGGCAACCGTGCGGGTGCAGATGAGGCGTATCACAGCCTAAGCCATGGGCGTTTCAAAAATATTGAAATCTACCGGCCGGCGGAGCCGGTCAATGGCGTCGTCTTGCTGCTTTCGGGGGATGCCGGCTGGGACAAAAGCGCCGCCGACAAGGCCCATGCGCTGGCGCAGCAGGGCGCTTTGGTGGCCGGCATCAGTACGCCGCAACTATTCGCCAGCCTGAACGCGGACGGCGGCGATTGCGCGTTTCCGGACGGTGACCTGGAAAATTTGAGCCGCTTTGTGCAGGCTTACGAAAAACTTCCCGGATATTATCCGCCGCTATTGGTGGGAGAAGGATCCGGCGCAACCCTGGCTTATGCGATGCTGGCGCAAGCGCCAGCGAATACTTTTGGCGCCGCCTTGTCGCTGGGATTTTGTCCGACGCTGAACTTGCGCAAGCCGCTGTGCAAAGGCGAGAACGTGCATTTCAAAGTGCGTGCAAAGAGCAAGGGAGTGGACCTGCTGCCGGTTGCCAAGCTGCCGGCGGCCTGGCGGGTTTTGCTGGATGCAGAAGCGTCTGAGGCCCGGCATTGCGAAGGTGGTGTAGCCCGCACCCGTGCATTTGTGGCTAGCGTCGGCTCAGCCGAACTGAGCATGGCGTCCGGCACGGAGCGGGACCGGTTGGCGCAACTGAAGACGGCTTACTCCAGCCTGAATGCAAAATTACCTGTAGCGGTGCAAGCGCCGCCTGCCGCAGTGTCCGATTTACCTGTGGTGGAAGTCGCTGCACTGGCGTCATCCGAACGCAGCCGTGATGCCGATACCATGGTGATCCTGATCAGCGGCGATGGCGGCTGGGCCGGTATCGATCGTGACGTCGCCACTGCGTTGTCCAAGCGCGGCGTGCCGGTGATCGGCATCGATTCGCTGCGCTATTTCTGGAGCGCCCGCACCCCGGCGTCGACGGCAAAAGATGTGGAGCGTCTGATGCAGTTCTATATGGCGCGCTGGAAAAAAACCAAGGTGGTATTAATCGGTTATTCGCAAGGAGCCGATGTCTTGCCCTTTGTCGGCAACCGCTTGTCAGGCAAGGCGCTGGCGTCGGTGCCCTTGATCGCGATGATGGGCCTGGGTAAAAAAGCCGATTTCCAATTTCATTTGACCAATTGGGTCAGCTCCAGTAACGACGGTTTGCCTATCCCGTCCGAAGTCGCAAAACTGCCGGCCGGCCTGGCGATGTGCATTTACGGCAGCGAAGAAAACGATTCCGCCTGTCCGAGCCTAGATGCCAGCCGCGTCAAATTGCTCAAGCTGAGCGGCGGCCATCATTTTGACGGTAACTATGAGCGCCTGGCCGGCTTGATTCTCGATGCGGCGCGCAAATAATCTGGCAACCTCGCTGCAATATTTGTATGGTGAATATCTGATATCACAACAATCAAGCAGACGGCTATGCTGCAGCGCGATATAGTGTCTCTGTCTCCTCCAACACCTCATAAGGTTTGGATTCAGCCCGCAACGAAAGTTAGCGGGCTTTTTTTTGTCTGGAATGCGTCGTGAGCCGCACCCTTATGTGGCTTTTGTGTAAACCTGTCTAGCCTTCACTGGACCGAACTCCATTTTTTTTGTCATGCCCTCCGTTGTGAACTCTCGGGTGATGACACCTGTTTTGCTGTCGCCGTCAATTTGATTCTGTATGAGTATGTTGCCCTCACTTGTTACCGTAGTTCGGAACTGTTTATCAGAGATTGTCGTTTCATCGAATTGCTGGCCAAGAGTGAACTTTATTTCGTTGGTTTTGGACACAGTCGATATTTTTATTGCGATAGTGTCGCCGGCGATCGATATCGTTTCGGTGGGTTTTGCTGTTGTCAGGAGTTTGCGCATTATCATGCCCGTTCCTAATGCGGACAGGTATGCATCATAGTTGTCACTGGAGCTCATTTTGTATTCGCCGACAATTTCATTGTTCATATTCATTTCCTCTAAAAAACATCCTTCATATCTCCCCGGACGGGGTAGACAGGGTGAGGTTGAGTCATCGATGATTTCAGGCTGCATGCCGCGGAGGGACGCCAGGGCATCGCATAACCTACTTCAATATGCGGCTAGCCGTAACTATCAATATTGACAGGTCCAAGATGGGTGGTTAGCACGGTTTTTATGTTCATCGCTTAGCATGAGCCGCAGCGAGCTGCGGCCGATTGCATAAGCTCTGGATTCAGCCCGCAACGAAAGTCAGTGCTGATTTTTTGTCCAGCATTTATCGGCCGCTGACGCAGCGTCGGCAAACAGATACTTAAACCTGTATCTGAATCACGAAAAAATTCATTGGAAAACGGCCGGATTCCCTCCTAGTATGGATCGCGCCCTTCAAACGTTTTATCTATCAAAAACATAAAAACGGAGACTACCAATGAAAATGACACGCAGAACGGTATTGAGCGCGGCCCTTTGTTTCGGTCTGGGCTTGGGAGTTGCCGCCAGCGCCTATGCTGAAAAGTCGCTGGTGCTGGGTTTTTCCCAGGTCGGCGCCGAGAGCGAATGGCGCACCGCGAATACGGCGTCGATCAAGGACGCGGCAAAACAGGCCGGCGTCACGCTCAAGTTCGCCGATGCTCAGCAGAAGCAGGAAAACCAGGTGAAGGCGATTCGTTCCTTCATTGCGCAAAAGGTCGATGTCATTGCGTTTTCTCCGGTGGTGGAGTCGGGTTGGGATACTGTCTTGCGCGAAGCGAAAGCCGCCAAGATCCCGGTTATCCTGACAGATCGTGCGGTCGACGCCAGCGACAAATCCCTGTATGTGACTTTCATCGGCTCCGATTTTGTTGAAGAAGGCCGCCGCGCCGGCCGCTGGTTGCTGGAACGGGCCAAGACCATGCCCGCCGGCGATATCAATATCGTTGAGTTGCAGGGGACAGTCGGATCCGCCCCTGCGATCGACCGCAAGGCGGGTTTTGCGCAAACCATTGCCGCCAATCCGCATCTGAAAATTATCCGCTCGCAATCCGGCGATTTCACCCGCGCCAAGGGTAAGGAGGTGATGGAGGCCTTCCTCAAAACCGACGGCAAGAAGATCAATGTTTTATACGCGCATAACGACGACATGGCGATCGGTGCAATCCAGGCCATCGAAGAAGCGGGCTTGAAACCCGGCGTCGACATTGTGGTCATCTCCATCGACGGCGTTAAAGGCGCGTTTGAAGCGATGATGGCTGGCAAACTCAATGTCACGGTCGAATGCAGCCCCTTGCTTGGGCCGCAACTCATGAAAGTGGCGAAACAGGTGATTGCCGGCGAGACCGTTCCGAAGCGCATTACGACGGAAGAAAGCGTGTTCCCGGCTGAAGTGGCAGCCAAGGAATTCCCAAATCGTAAGTACTGAGTTTTGTACAGATGATGGCGGCACCGACGCTGGAGTTAAACGGCATACATAAGGCATTTGGCGGCGTCAAAGCGCTGAGTGACGTTGCCTTGCGCTTGTACCCAGGTGAGGTTCACACATTGATGGGGCAAAACGGTGCGGGCAAATCGACCCTCATCAAGGTATTGACCGGCGTCTATACGCCTGACAGCGGCGAGATCCGGCTGGACGGCAGAATCGTCCAGCCGGCTTCCACGCTGGAGGCGCAGAACCTCGGCATCAGCACGGTGTATCAGGAAGTCAATCTGTGTCCGAATCTGTCGGTTGCTGAAAACATATTCATTGGCCGTTACCCAAGGAAATATGGCGGCATAGACTGGAAAACCATGCAGCAGCAGGCGCAACGTTTGCTGGCCGATTTGCAGATCCATATCGACGTGACGGCCGCTCTGGCCAGGTATCCGCTGGCGATCCAGCAAATGGTGGCGATTTCACGCGCCTTGAGCGTATCGGCGAAAGTACTGATTCTCGACGAACCGACCTCCAGCCTGGATGAGGCCGAAGTAGGTTTGCTGTTTGATGTCTTGCGCAAATTGCGCGGGCAGGGCATGGCGATCCTGTTCGTGACACATTTTCTGGAGCAGACCTACGAAATTTCTGATCGCATCACGGTCTTGCGCAACGGAGTTCTCGAAGGCGAATATCCGGCCAGCGGCTTGAGCCGCTTCGAACTGGTTAACAAAATGGTCGGCCTGCAGTCGCCATCAAATGGAGAGCCGGTCGGCGCCGGCCAAGAGGCGCGTACGCCAGGCGGCGGCGAGCTGGTGCTGCAGGCGCGTGGCTTGGGGCGCAAGGGAGTGCTGGCGCCGCTGGATCTGGATTTTCATGCGGGCGAGGTCTTCGGGCTATGCGGTTTGCTGGGATCCGGCCGCACCGAAGCCGCGCGCTTGCTGTTCGGCGCCGACAAGGCCGACAGCGGCAGCCTATGCGTGAAGGGCAAAGCCGTCAGATTCAACTCGCCGCGCGACGCCATCGCCGCCGGTATCGGTTTTTGCTCCGAAGACAGAAAGGCAGAAGGCGCGATACTTGCGCTGTCGGTGCGCGAAAACATCATCCTGGCGCTGCAGGCGCGGGCCGGTTTGCTGCGCGTAATTCCGCGCAAACGCCAGCAAGCGATCGCCAGCGACTATATCAAATGGCTGGGCATCAAGACTCCCGATAGCGAGACGCCGATCAGCTCCCTGTCCGGCGGCAACCAGCAAAAAGCCTTGCTGGCGCGCTGGCTTGCCACCGATCCCGCAATGCTGATTCTGGATGAGCCGACACGCGGCATCGATGTGCGCGCCAAACAAGAGATCATGGATCATATGATCGCCGTGTGCCGCAAGGGCATGGCGATCCTGTTCATTTCCTCTGAAATTCCAGAGGTAATACGGTGCAGCGACCGCATGCTGGTACTGCGCGATCGCCAGGCTTGCGGCGAATACCTGAATGGCGAACTCGACGACGAATCGGTGTTACAGGTGATCGCAGGAGAGTGTGAATGAGCGTGTCGTTGAATTCCGATTCAGTATCCGATCCCGTCTCCGATAGCGGGTTGCAGAGTGGCGCCGGCCTGCGATCGGCGGCGCGCTTGCGTCAGTTGTTGCTGCATCCGCTGCTGCGGCCATTGGCGGCGCTGGGGTTGCTGCTGGCGCTGGATTTTTTCATGATCCCGGGATTTTTCCGGCTCGAGTGGAAGGATGGCCATCTGTATGGCAGCCTGATCGACATCGTCAACCGCGCCGCGCCGCTCATACTGACTGCCCTCGGCATGACCCTGGTGATTGCCACGCGCGGCATCGATATTTCGGTGGGCGCGGTGGTCGCCATCGCCGGTACGGTTGCCGCGTTGCTGATAGGCGGCACGGTGGAAATGCATAACGGCGTGCCGGAATATGCAAGCCGCATCCCGATGGTGTGGGCGATTGCTGCGGCTATGGGCGCAGCTATTTTATGCGGTGTCTGGAATGGATTTCTGGTCGCCACGCTAGGTTTGCAGCCGATTATTGCGACCTTGATCCTGATGGTGGGCGGGCGTGGACTGGCGCAATTATTGACTGACGGTCAGATCGTCACGGTGTATTACAAACCGTTTTTTTATATCGGCAGCGGCTACCTTTTCGGGCTGCCGTTTTCCCTGTTTATCGCCGTCGGCGTGTTTTTTGTGGTGGCGCTGCTGATGCGCAAGACCGCGCTAGGTTTGTTCATCCAGACGGTCGGCATCAACCCGGTGGCGGCGCGGCTGGCCGGCATCAGGACCGCTGCCTTGATCTTTTTCGTGTACATGTTTTGCAGCGCCTGCGCCGGCGTCGCCGGCTTGATGATCAGCTCCAATATCAAGAGCGCAGATGCGAATAACGCCGGCCTGCTGCTGGAACTGGATGCAATCCTGGCGGTGACGCTGGGCGGCACTTCTTTGGCCGGCGGAAAATTCAGCCTGGTCGGCAGTGCCATCGGCGCATTGATTATCCAGGCGCTGACCTACACGATTTATTCGATGGGCGTGCCGCCGGAAGTGAATATGGTGGTGAAATCGATGGTGGTGTTTGCCGTGTGCCTGTCGCAATCGCCTGAGTTTCGCGGTCTTGGAAGCGAGATGTTTGGCGGCGCTTCACGGTCGCGCACTGTGAGAAAGTGAATCGTAAAAAAATATGAAATCCTTCCGCCGCTCACTGTCGTCGCCTTACTTCACTTCGCTGGCAACCGTTGCTTTGCTGATCGTGATGTTCGCTCTCGGATCATTCGCCTACAGCGGATTTTTTTCCTTGCAGGTGGTGTTGAATCTCTTGATCGACAATGCCTTCCTGTTGGTGATCGCGATTGGCATGACTTTCGTCATTTTATCCGGCGGCATCGATCTGTCGGTTGGTTCGGTGCTGGCCCTGACCACCATGATTTCGGCCTATCTGTTGCAGATGTGGCACTGGCCGCCGCTGTTGGTGATTGCTTGCGTGCTCCTGATCGGCAGCGGCTTCGGCGCGCTGATGGGAGCGCTGATTCATTTTTTTAAATTGCAGGCGTTCATCGTCACCTTGGCCGGCATGTTCCTGGCGCGTGGTTTGTGCTACCTGATCAGCATCAATTCCATCACGATCGATCAGCCGCTGTATGTGACCTTGTCGCAGGCCCGCATAGGAATTTTTGGCGCCTTCATTTCGCCCAGCGTAGCGATCGCCATGCTAATGCTTGGGCTGGCCATCTACATTGCCCACTACACGCGCTTCGGGCGTGCGGTGTACGCCATCGGCGGTAACGAGCAGTCGGCGTTGCTGATGGGGTTGGCGGTCGGGCGCACCAAGGTGATGGTCTACGCATTCAGCGGATTTTGCGCAGCCCTGGCCGGGGTCTTGTTTTCGTTTTACATGTTGTCCGGTTATGGCTTGCACGCGCAGGGCACGGAGCTGGATGCGATTGCCGCTGTGGTGATCGGCGGCACCTTGCTGACCGGTGGTTACGGTTATGTCGCCGGTACCCTGACCGGGGTGCTGATCCTGGGCCTGATCCAGACCTTGATTGCTTTCGACGGCAGCTTGAGTTCGTGGTGGACCAAAATCGTCATCGGTGTGTTGCTGTTCGTGTTTTGCATGGCGCAGCGGCTGCTGTCTCTGGGGGCGGCTAGTGGCGCGTCGACGCCGTCAGCAACTCTTTATGCCTCGACATCCGTGCAGCACTGATCTTGTATTGCAGATACGTTCGTAGTTAAATAGGCGCAATGCCTAGTCCGATGACCGGGCGTATCTTCGGGAGCAGTCTTGGCACAACGCAAAATTCAAGCCGTGTATATGCGTGGCGGCAGCAGCAAAGGGGTGTTCTTTTGTAAGGATTGGCTACCGGCCGATCCGGTATTGCGCGACCGCGTATTGCTGCGCGTGATTGGCAGCCCGGATCCTTACGGCCAGCAGATTGACGGCATGGGAGGTGCGAGCTCCAGCACCAGCAAGGTTGTGCTGATTAGCCGCTCCATACGCGAAGATTGCGATGTCGATTATCTGTTCGGCCAGGTCGCCATCGATAAGGCGATGATCGACTGGTCAGGCAATTGCGGCAATCTGACTGCAGCGGTTGGCCCGTTTGCGATCGCCCAAGACCTGGTGGGTGCGCCGCGTGACGGCGTCGCAAGCGTCCGCATCTGGCAGGCGAACATCAACGCCAGGATCATCGCCCACGTGCCGATGCAAGACGGTGCGGTAGTTGAGGAGGGCGATTTCGAGCTGGACGGCGTTACTTTTCCGGCGGCCGAAATCAAAATCGAATTCCTGGATCCGGGCGGTGATGGCGCTGAGGACGGCGCAGGCGGCATGTTTCCGACCGGATCGCCGATCGACATGCTCGATGTACCCGGTGTGGGTGCGGTCGCGCTGACCATGATTAATGCCGGCAATCCGACTATCTTTGTGGATGCTGCAACGCTCGGGCTGACGGGAACTGAATTGCAGCGTGACGTCAATGGCAACGCCGAATTGCTGCAAAAGGTGGAGGCGATCCGCGCTCACGCAGCAGTCCGGATGGGGCTGGCAAAGACTGCAGAGGAAGCAACGCAACTGCGGCCGCATACGCCAAAACTGGCTTTCGTCGCCAAACCGTTGGCCTACGTGGCATCGAGCGGCAAGCATATCGACCCCGCCGCGCTGGATCTCAATGTCCGGATTTTTTCAATGGGAAAATTGCATCACGCGATGACCGGAACCGGGGCCGTAGCAATCGCTGTCGCCGCCGTCATTCCCGGCACCATCGTCAATCGTATGATGCCTGAGCAAGCGAGCCAGGCGGCGGGTGCGGTCCGCTTCGGCCATCCCTCCGGTAGTTTGACTGTCGGCGCCGAGGCAGAGCAACGCGACGGCGCCTGGGTGGTAACCAAAGCCGTCATGAGCCGCAGCGCGCGCCGCTTGATGGAGGGCGTGGTGTTGGTGCCGTCTGCGGCCTTCTCTGATTGATTCGACAGAGATAAATCCGGTTCAAATATCAAATGCCGGTTTTATGCGCTGTGAATATCAAGCGCAGCCCAAGCGCTGCGATTGCGCCGGCTGCGACACGATCGATCCATGTCTTGGCTTTCAGATAAAGTTCGCGCGGACCTTGGCTGGAAAAACACAGGGCGACGGTCGTGTACCACCCGGCTTCGACCGCAAAAACCAGCGGCGGCAGGGCGAAGTAGCACCAGAGGGGCGGATGCTGGGGCAGCAGCGCTGCGAAGATGCTGCCATAAAAGATGGCGGTCTTCGGATTGCTCAATTGCGTGCTGAGACCGACCCAGAAAGATTTTTGCAGGTTGCCGCCGCTTTCAGAGCGGTCGCTGTCAACGGTAAGCGGAGCCGGCGCTCCGCGCCAGATTTTAGCCGCAAGGTAAACCAGGTACAGCCCGCCTGCCACTTTGAGGCCGATGTAGAGCCATGCAACCGAAGCCAGCAGCGAGTAAAGTCCGACCAGTGCAACGCCACTGAAAAAAACTCCCCCGATCCCCATTCCGATAGCCGTGGCCAAACCATCGCGACGTGACAGGCCGATAGCGTTGCGGGCAACAATCACGAAACTGGGGCCTGGACTGATCGCCCCGATTAATAACGCGCTAAGGATTGCTGTGATAGCGGCTAACGGGCTCATTAGCGTTTCTCCCTAAGGTGGAACTGGTAATTCTAGATCAAATCGACGGCATGGTGTGCTGCAATCCTTGCTCGCTGGCCAGCGGTGGGGAATTTGACAAACCGGTGCTTTAAAACGATCTCGCGCATACGATAGTCGGTAGTTAATAAGATGGATTACCTTCAACGCACCGCCGATGCACCACAGCAGGAGAAAACAAAATCACTTTGCCCTATGAAAATCAGAGACATCATAGTTTCTGAGCGGCATCTTTGATTTACAATCCCAGCATGGATTCGCCTGAATCCACCGCACGCCGGGCACAGGCGCTGGGATAAATAAGATGCAAGGTAGTTCATTTGGTAAACCGGCAGTTATGGTCGTGGGCGCTCTGCTTGTGCTTGGCATGTTCTCTCATACTTTCATTGCCTCAGTACCAGCCAATCATGTCGGTGTTGAATTTAATCGAGTCGATGGCCGTGTCGAACCCGCACCGCTGACCAGTGGTTGGCATCTGATCGGATTCGGTACTACTGTTGTGGATTTCCCGACTTTTACGCAAACCTACGCTTGGACAAAATCGTTGACAGAGGGACGCGCTGAAAACGAATCCGTGAATTTTCAAGTGGCTTCCGGCGTCGTGATCAATGCCGATGTCAGCATCTCTTATGGCATCGACCCGAGCAAAGCGCCGGCCTTGTATCAAAAATACAAACGTGGCTATGAAGAGATCACGTCGCAGATCATTCGCAACGCCATTCGGAATTCACTGAACGCTTTCGGCTCAGCTTATGACGCCGAGGGCCTGCTATCCGGCGGCAAGATCAAGCTGGCCGAGCAGGTGCGTACCGAGATAAACCATGAACTCGGACCTTACGGTGTGCTGGTCGAGCAGTTCGGATTTATCAATGAACTCAGGCTGCCGGCCAATATTCAAGGCGCCATCAACGCAAAAATCCAGGCGACACAGGAGGCGTTGCAGTCAGAAGCCTTATTGCGCAAAAACCAGGCGGACGCAGCCAATGCCGTCGCAATTGCCAAGGGCAAGGCAGATGCAAAGGTTGCTGAAGCAGAGGGAGATGCACGCTCGCTGGAAATTGTGGGTGAAGCGATGAAGCGCTATGGGTCAGAGGCCGCCCAGGTCAAGAATCAATCGCGCTGGATTGAGAAATGGGACGGCAAACTTCCGACTACCACTACCGGCGCAAATGCCTCAACAATGATTGGGATTGGAAAATAGCCGGATTTTGAATATGATCCCGGCAGTTTTGCAGTTTTGCAGTTTTTCAGTTGAGCACATGAACGACAGTCGCTGCAACATGATCGCGGGTTTGCCGACAGCTGCTACCGGAGCCACTTGCGCGGCTCCGGTCATGGCATGACGCATGCGATCAGTGATGCGCCATTGCGACGCCGCCCGCGCCATCCGGCAAGGCGATGCGGACGTTCTGCATCATCCCTTGGTCTTCATGGTCAAGGATGTGGCAATGCAGGACAAAGTCACCGATGTAGCGCTCGTACCGGGTACGGAAGGTCACGGTGTATTTACCCACTCGCCCTGACGGGACAGTGCCTTCCTTGTTCTGGCTTTGATTCAGTATCCAGATCGTGTCTTTCCACATGCCCTTCATGCCGCGGAACTGGTCGTCGAAAGGATCGGGTTGCGGGCTGTCCTGGCTCAGGTCTGTCTTCCCATCCGGGGCAATGATGCTGACGATCTGGACGGGGTTCACGTGAATGTGGAACGGGTGACTGCCGAGCATCGATGTCATTTCCCATTTATCCACATCACCCAAGCGTAGCTTGCGGTCGATCAACGCCGGGTCGTACGAATGCACGTCCGCGTCATTGGTGCCGACCTGAAAGAGCGTGGGCGTGGTCTCGGTCTTGAGCTTGATATCGAACACCAGGGTTTGCGTGCCGGTCACTTCGCTCGGGTCGATGGTCCGATGGGGCTCGAAGCTGCTTAGTTTCAGGCCGCCACGCAGCTCTTCGCCAATCCTGGCCTGCACGTCGACAGGCATATTGGCCTTGGCGGCTTCCAGCAGTTTGCTTTCCACATACGCTGGGATGCTCTTGATCGGCTCATGAACGCCCGGCTCGACTTTCACCAGCCCCAGCAAGCGTGCAGAAGGCACGGCCTGGTCGACGGTATCCGCCACTTTCACATCATTGATGACGCAATACTCGCCAGCCTCAGGGAAGACCACCAGGGCGTCCCAGCGATAGCCCGGCTGGAACGTGACCGACTGCCTGACCAGCGCCTTGGAGAGGGTCAAACCATCGGCTGCGACCAGTGGCATGTCCAGCTTGGGGCCGGTGCAATATTTGTTGACATATTGCTCGGTCGCCGCCGCCTGCAAACCGGCCGGTTTGGGGGCGTTGCTGGCCAGACGGCGAATCACGAAAGAAATGGTATCGCGCACCCCGCCGTGAATCATCCGCCAGCGCTCGATCTCGCCGGCCTTGGCCTTGGCGAGCGTGCCCATGACGACACCGTTGATGCTGGTATAGCGACCTGAGTCGTTCCACGAGCTGAATTGGTCGTAAGCGTCGATCTTGCCTACGTCACCGGCATCGCACACATACCGGCCTTGGGTGTCCTTCTTGACGGCGCCTTGCGCATTGCGGCAGGCGTACTGAATTTGCTGGAACACCAGCACCCGTTCCGGGAAGGTCGTCGCGCCGTAGGGTTTGAGCAGCGTATCCAGATCGCCATTCTCGGTCGGCGTCGGCAAGCGGGTGCCGCGCACGATCAAGGGGCCGGCCATGCCGCTCGATACCTGCAAGGCAGTCGAGCCGTGGCGGTGTGTGTGATACCAGAAGGTGCCAGCCGGATGGGTCTGCGGGATGTTGTATTCGTACTGGAAGCCCACGCCGGGGTTGATCGACAGTAGCACGTTGTCGCTATTGCCGGCCGGGTTTACCCACAAGCCGTGCGAGTGCAGGTTGGTGCCGTTGAAGCAATGCGGTTTGTTGATGTCGTGCTTGGGTTCACCGGGCTTGGGGGGAGGGGGCGTGCAGCTATGGTCGCGCGGCAGGTTGTTGTTCAGATTGATGCGGATGGTCTGCCCCGGATAAGCCTCGATTTCCGGTGCCATATAAACGGTCGAGCCCTCCTTGGGCCATTGCGTGGACGGCTCGGTCGGTTTGGCCGGGCTGCCGTCCCCTTGCGCATAACTGCGCAGTTGCACCTTGTCATACTTGATTTCGCCCGGTTTCTCGCGCGCCGGGTTGCGAATCCAGCCATTCACATACTGGATGTTCAGATCGAAATACACCTCGCGCGCCACCCCGGGCGATAGCTCATTGGCGCGTGGCAGGCTCAGCAGATTGAGGCGGCGCGGTTGCTCGCTGCCGGTTTCCTGCACCGGTGGCTGCACCGTCGGGGTAAGTGCCTTCAGCAAGGGGGGATTGGTGACTACGGGCTCATCCGCGAGCGCGGCATGGGGGGCAAACAGGGCAAGGCTGGTGAGTACCGCTGCGGGTACGCGATATCCGATATGGATAGCACTCGTCTTTGCAATCGACATATTGTTTTCTCTCCTGCGGGTCATGGGGCGGATCACGGGCATTTCGGCTGCGGCGGCGATTATGGGAATTGCAGGATTGAAATTCATCTCATATTCCGCAGGATGGGAAATATTGATATTAAGCAATATTTCTGCATTAAACTAGCAAATCGCTAAAATAAAGTAGCCCTCGGGAAAGCGGCAGCATTGCGCGCCAGCTCATAGTGCCGCTTCCAATATCGCAAAATAGGAGGCGTCTTGCACTTGCCATGCCCCGGCATATATTGAACTATTGACTATCAGTCCTGCTTTCAAAGCCGGTTATTCGGTAGGTAGCGGCGCGCCTGATCAATAGTTGTCACCGCTGAACTACTATCCTGACTCGTCAATGCCATATCCACCCACCTCTTGCGGAGGAAAATGCGATGAGTGCGACGTTAGAGAAAAAATCTTTGAGTGAACCGGACGAAGTTCGGCCATTCAAAGAAGGAAAGGGCCAGCTAGCCGTCTTTACACTCGGTAACCAGACAATGGGCCGTGGCGAATTCGAGCCCGGCTGGCGTTGGAGCCTGCATGTGAAACCGATAGCCGGGACGGATTCCTGCCATGCCGCGCATACCGGCATCATCCTTGAAGGTCGGATGGTCGTGAGGATGGATGATGGGGCCGAGACGGAATACGGACCGGGCGATCTTTTCTATATGCCGCCTGGGCATGATGCCTGGGTAGTCGGCGACCAGCGTTGTGTGTTGTTCGATGTGACAGGCGTCGCAAAATACGCCAAACCGCAATAAGGTCCGCTTTCTCTGTTTCCAATGATCTACAGAGCGCAAGAAAAAAAGGCTCTCATCGCTGAGAGCCTTATATTCATTGGTGCCCGAGGCCGGACTCTGAAGCCCAATATCTATATCGTTTTTTTAGTCATTGTGTAAATTTTGTGTACATGGCTATCGTGGTGCTACAACGACGCGAAGTGTTCCTTCAGGCGGACTATTCGAGCCGCCACCACTTCCACCAATTCGCCCCAATGACTGATTAAGCGCGTTCATAAGCACTGTCCACGGTGTTCGTTCCCATGGCACGCCTAGCATTTGTTTGCTTCCTGCTTCCGCTTCTTGCTCTGAAACTGAGTGCGTTACGACCGTCACCCCGGACGGCTGCCCATCAACAGATATTGCTGTCGGGTTCTGCTGCGATGCAATTGAAGCGTTTTGCGGAATCGGAACAGGTGCTACGACCTCCCATTTTGCGTCCTGCAAAACTCGCCATATTTGCTGGGCAACATCGAAACATTCTGGATCGTCTCTCAAATACACTATCTCGACATGTGCTTGAGGTTGCCCCTCGATCGCTTTTAGAAATAAGTCCCGCTGAATCTGGCGCGGGCCTAGTTGTTTTCGAAGCTGCTCCGTCTTCAATTCGGCCGCTGCTACTCTTTCCGCAGAGGCGCTGAGTTCAAGTTTTAGGCTGTCGTCTCGTATTTTCCCAGAAATAGCAATTAGAGCTGAACACACGACCCCAATAGTGAGAGCAACGACGCCAACCCAAGTCGACAATTCGAATACTCTATCTGCTGACATTTTCATATCCAATTATTTTTTATGGTGATTCATGTGGACGGAGAATTCAGTTTTTTTTAAGGCCGTTGAGAGTATTCTAGCTGGCGTGTTATTGACCTGGTGCAATTTGTAGTAACTCTGGCGAACGTGTGCTGTGCCAACTTTGCGCATGAAATAACGCATTTTTCAACTATAGAGCGAACCTGCTTCTAAAATAAAGTACCCCTCGGGAAAACGGTAACATTGGTAACCTTTTTTTAAAATCGGCCGCAAAGCCTTGCTGCATAAGACTTTGCGAGTTTTGATAAAAGGTAACTTCCGGGTAACCTTTGGGTAACATGGTTACCATCGTAGAAGGTAATATAGCTAAAAATAATAGTTATATATATCAATGACTTAGGTGTAAGTTACTTTTGAGGTTACCAAAGATTACCTTCAAAGGTAACCATCTAAATCTATATAAATCAGGCACTTGCAAGCGGGAAATGGGGGAGGTTACCAATGTTACCTTTTCCCCGAGGTCAAACCTAAAATCAGCTTTTCATCGCTCATATCAAGAGCCTCGTTTTACCCCTCCAGTGGAGTGAACCCCTGCGGCTGGGCCAGGTAGGGGGGAGAATTTGATACGCTTGCTGTGCCTTTACCAAAAGGAGCAGCATCATGTCAAAGAGAGCATCCAATCGGCGCCATAGCTTGCAGTTCAAAGCGCAGGTTTGTAGCGACATTCGTAGTGGCAAGTATGGCCGACGCGAAACGGAGCGGCTTTATCATTTGTCATCTCAGCTGATCCAGATCTGGCTCAGGCAATATGATCTAGGCGAGCTGGACGCAGAAGAGGTCACCGTCGCCGTGTGCGAAGTCAAGATTGCCCATTTGGAACGCAAGATCGGACAGCTCACGATGGAGCTGGATCTATTAAAAAAAACATCCCGTGTACGAATCGTCAGCAACAACGAGTCGTCCTCGATCGTCAGCGGCCCGCGACCCTCTCCATCCGACGGGGGTGCCAAGTGATGCAATTGCCAAGAAGCACCTACTATTACCGTTCAACTGCAGCACTAGTCGCGTTGGATGATGGCAAACTGGTGGCGCTAATCCGCGATATCCAGGATGAATTCGCCGGCTATGGCTACCGGCGTGTCACGTTGGAATTGCGTGCACGCGGTTATGTCGTCAATCACAAACGCATTGCGCGCCTCATGCGTGAACATGATCTGCACATCAAGCCACCCCGACGTTTCGTACGTACTGGTGCGGCCGAGGAAGATCCGGCGGTGTTTCCCAATCTGTACTGCAATGCCATCCCGACCATGCCCAACAGGGTCTGGGTTGCAGATATTACCTACATCCGGGTTGTAGCCGGTTTCGTCTTCTTGGCGGCGATTCTGGATGCGTTCAGCCGGAAAGTAGTTGGCTATGCCTTTCCCCGCAGATCGATACACAGCTGACTCTGGCGGCACTGAAGGCCGCTATGCAGGCACGGCATCCACCGCCCGGCACATGCATTCACCATACGGACAGGGGCAGCCAATACAGCAGCATCCGTTACCGACAGGCCATGCAGGCCTATGGTCTGATCGGCTCGATGAGCGCTGTTGGCAATCCGTACGATAATGCACAGGCAGAGAGCTTCATGAAGACGCTCAAGGTGGAAGAGGTATATTGGGCCGGCTATGAAACGTTTGCGGATGTCACGGCACGTCTGCCACGCTTTATTGAAGAAATTTACAATGCCAAGCGTATGCACTCGGCGCTTGCCTACATGTCACCCAACCAATTCGAGGCGGAATACGCACTACAGGCGACTTGAATTTTTTACTTCTCCTAATCCGGTCGCTAGGAGGGAAATTCACTGTACCTCTATTTTTGTAAAAAATGGCACTCAATTGGTAACAATATAAGTAATATATATATCCTCAAAGCAATTCCTCGCATCGGATGAGGCTAAGTAACCCGAAATTAGAAATCAGGGAGCCGTCGGTCATGAATACTACATCGCCATCAATAATCAGGGATGCTCGGCGTGCCAGCCGAGCAATTGGTGTAATGTTTTTCAGCGTCTTTGGTGGTGCTTGGCTAATCTTGTGGAGTTATTCGGTATTCGGGGTAACCCCTATTGTCCTAGGGGGCGTCGTCACTGCGACGATCATATTATTTTCTTGCGCACTATTGCGATATCGCAGATATCGAGACGCATTAGCGGCAAACGCTAATTCTCCCGAAAGACGGCGAACAGCGCGCGTTTTTAATATAGTAAATGCAGTTCAATGGACACTCATCATTATTGTTGCCAATGTTTTCCCAAATTTTGGCATGACTTCGTGGATTGTCCCCTCTATCATTTTTATCGTTGGCCTACACTTCTTACCCTTGGCCCGTATCTTTTCAAACCGAGCTCACTATGTCACCGGAAGCTCGTTGATGTTGCTAGCCATCGCCTATCCACTATTTGCTCAAGCTGGTGCCAGCGATCCAGTCGGATGTCTTGGTGCCGGTATCATTCTTTGGGCTAGCGCAGTGTGGGGGTTAAGTACTAGCCTCACCTCAGGAACACGAATGATTGACGTACCTAATAAACGTTAGTTATATGAAGCGATCCCGTTATCGGCAATTTTAACTATCTTAAACGGACATCCAATTTACCTTCGGCTGTTCGTCGCTGTACCAATTTGAGGCCAAACACGTACAACAGGCGACTTGAATTTTTTGCTTCCCTTGGTCCAGTGGCAGGGGTTCACTCCACAGGTGCGTCATTTTGCGTCACTTTTTTTCGACGCATTCTGGCCCTCAGACGGCAGGACTTCCCTATGTGCATCAATTCCAAAAATTTGAGTCGAAACCGCCCAATTTAGCGGGCAGGCGTGGCGGGGGGATGACTGCGCGCGCCGGCTCATGGTGTCGGTTCAATCCTCTAGTTTGGCTCATTAACTGAGGTTCTACGCCCAAACCGGCGGAAATTTCAGAATCCCGTTTTTCTCACCGTTCCAACAGCTTTTGACCGTCTTGCTGTAGCACGCCATCTGGGCCAAGATGCCCGGCGGATTGCGCCAGGGCGTCAACCGCGCCAGCGTCGCTATCCAGCGACCCAAAATAACAAGGGCGACCGCAGCCGCCCTTGTCCACCTGCGATCAAGCGACATTAATTGGAATACAGCAAGCCGCGGCCCGCGCCGTTGACATAGATCCGGCCGTAGATGTTCCAGTCAGCCGCCATCGCGCCGATGCCGCCGAACTGGTGGGCATCGTCGTTAAAGCGGTTCCAGGTGCTGCCTGCATTGTCGGAAGCCCACACGCCCCACTGGCCGTTGATCACGCCCACCACGTAGATTGCGGCCGAGTACGGCGCGCCAACGGCTGCCTTGCCCAGGGCCACGACGCTGGCGCCCTGCGCGTCGGGCGCCCCGTTGCCGTTGCTGAAGATAGACGCGAAGTTGTTAAGCTTGGTCCAGGTGGCGCCCGAGTCGACCGAGTGGTACACGGTATCGCCGTCAGCCAGCCAGACGTCGCCCTCGACGTTCGGATTGACGGCCATCGAGGTGGCGTGCCACGGATTGGCGCGCAGCCCCGCCGACACCGAGCCCTGGCTCAGGGTGAAGGTATGGCCGCCATCCGTCGAGACATAGACCCTGCCTGGCGTTCCCGACCACCATACACCGCCCGAATCGTAGGCATAGACCTTGTTCGGGTTCTTGCGGTCCACCGCGAGCCGGTAGGCGCGTGTCCAGCCGCCGAACACCGTCAGCGCGGGGAGATTCGTCGCCGTCCAGCTGGCGCCGTTGTCGGTAGTGTAGGACGGCACCGCATTGGACGGCGCCCAGATCGCCTTGTTGCGTGCGGTGACAACGATGTTGGACGCTTCGCGCCCATCGGCCGCGGCGCCGGCAGGCAGGGTGGCGAAGTTCGCCCACGTGGCGCCGCCGTCGCCCGACCAGTATCCGTATCCTGCGCCACCGGACCCGTTCGCGGCGGCGACAGCGGCAATGTATTGCGGATCGGACCAGCTCATGTCGGCCGAATTGCCATTAATCCAGCCCGTGGTGGGGCCTTTGGTCGGCATCGTCGCGAGGTCCGTCTGGACCCAGGTGCCGATGTCGCCCCCGCTGTTGATGAGCTTGTACGTCGCACCGGCTGGCGGGGTGATGACGGCCAGGGTGACAGTCTCCTCGATGCCGTTCACCTTCAAGGTCCAGCTCGGTGTCGCCGACGAGGCGTTCATCGTCTCCCAGATGCCGGGACCGTCAAGGTGCATGATGTGGTCGCGGTTGTTCGGATCGATCTCGACGTCATCATTCCAGCCCCAGTACCCGGAGGTGGTCTGCGTGTGGGGCATCTGGGACTCGATTTCGCGCCAGGTGCTGCCGGCGTTGTCGGACAACTGGGTGATCTTCTGGCCGGGGAAATCGGTCCAGGTATTGGTCACAGCCAGCGCGACGCGGGTGGTCGGGCCGCTGCCATAGACGGACACGCCGCCGTAGCCGCCCGCGGTGGTGGTGCTAAGCAAGGTCCAGATACCGCCATTGTTACCGCTAAACTTATAGAGGTAGCCGGGACCATCGCCGCCCGGGCCCGCGTTCTTGTTGAATACCACGTAGTACATGCCATCGGCGGCACGCGCGAAGTGCGGGATGTAATACCCGGCGACCGCGGCCGGCACCGCGACCGGCGTCCATGAAAAACCGCCGTTGCTGGACCTGTAGAAGGTGGAGGTCAGGCCCGCCGCGTTGGCGTAGTCGGGGGCGACTGCGACCCACATATTCCAGGTCGTCTGGCCGCCGCCCACGTTCCCATTGTCGAAGATGATCTGCTCGACGCCGACCGCGGCGGTGTTCATATTGAGGGAAGACAATCCCGTGACCTGCGCCCAAGTATGGCCCGAGTCCGCGCTCTTCCACAGGCCGGCATTGCGCGAACCGTAGAACATCGTCGACGGATTGGTCGGATCGAGCATCAGGCGCTCGCCGATCGCCCGGCCCTCAGCGTTGCCGTTCACCATGAATGGCAGGCTGACCCACGTCCAGTTGGCGCCCCGGTCGCTGGAAGCATACAGCCGACCGTTGCCGCCATTACCCCCGACCAAGTAGACGAGCTGGTCGTTGGTTGGATCGAGGGCGATGCTTTCGATGCAGTGGAAGACGGAGTCGGCCTGGCTGAAACCCAGGCCATCGGTAATGGGCGCCCATTGCGACGTGGTCTGGTTCCAGCGGTAGGCTCCGCCAACGTCCGTCCGGGCGTACAAGACGTTAGGCGACGTCGGATGATAGATCAGGCCGCTGACATAGCCGCCGCCGCCCCACTTGACGCTGGTCCAGGTGGCCGCCGCGCTGCCGGTCGAGGTGCCTCCGGATCCATTAGTTGGCGTAGAGCCCGTGCCGGCTGGTGTCCCGTTCGTGCCGGTTGGCGTGGACCCTGTGCCGGCTGTCGTAGAGCCCGTGCCAGCTGAAGTGGCCGCCGTGCCGGTTGAGGAAGAGCCTGTTCCGGCATCACTCGTGCCGCCACCACACGCGCTGAGTATCAGGCAGGCAGAGATCGTTATAAAGAATTGTTTTTTAAAAAAAGATGTCATATTTTTCGCATGCGATAG
>NZ_DATMRK010000027.1:0-24828 GCF_035566375.1 Collimonas sp. | reverse complement strand
CTCGATCAGCTTGGTGATGATGATGTACCAGCTGCCCATCGACATCAGCACCAGGATGATCAGGGTGCCGCGGGCTACGAAGTCGCCGCCTTTCCACAGGGCGTCGAGGCCGTAGGGGTTGTCGACGGTTTCCTTGGCGGCAGGCAGTGGCGGCGGGGTCGGAGTGTCGGCCACAGGGGTAGCAGATGCGGCTTTTGGCGCCTCGGCGACGGCCGATGCTGCAGGTGTCTGGGCAACGGCTGCCAGTGGGGCTGAGATCGTCACGGCGGAGATCATCAGGGCGGCAACCAGGGCGGATAAGCGATTACGAGTGATAGACATACGAATACTCCAAATGTTAGAAAGTAGATTGCCGCAATCGCGACGTGGTAAATGGCTTGCGCTACTCAAGCTTCCAGACATACGGAATCGATGTCGACGATTGCACCGGTTTGCCATCCGCCATCGCGGGTTTGAAATGGCAGAGACTTAACGCTTTCAGCGCGGCTCTATCAAGATCCTTGAAACCACTGCTCTTTGCAATTGATGACTCTACAACGCTGCCATCTATGCCAATAGTCATCTTGACTTGCACGGTACCTTCTTCTTCATTGCGTAACGAAGTTCTCGGATACTCCGGCTTTTCGCAATTACCAGCAATCCTGGCGCTGGTATGCGCAGGCCCTGCTACGCCGCTGGTCGACGGTTGCGCCACGGAGGTAGGCAGATCATTGGTCGGCGGTTTGACATTGGTCACCGCTGCGATCACATCGTCTTGCGGCGGCGCCTGCACTTTCACCTCTGGCGGCGGCACGAACGGTGGTGGCGGCGCAACCGATTTTGGCGGCGGCGGCAGCGGCTTGTCCGGTGGCGGCGGTGGCGGTGGCGGCTTGATCTCTTCGATGATCTTCGTATCTACCGGCTGCTGAATCACTTCCACAACCTTGCGCGCCAATCCGGTCAGCAGCGCATAAACGATAAAGACATGCAGAACCACCACCACGCTGATGCCAACTACATTCCTGGAGGGATTCTTCCCATCCTGCGTGAAATCCATACAACGACTCCTGTTTTTGCGTCTGTTTTTTGCGCCTGATTTCTGGTAGTCCCGGTGTTGACTACAAACCCAAAACCACCGACATGCCGTTACTGAAAAACGGCATGCCGGCTTCTTGCTAGTCTTGCTGCTAGAACTTCAGATGCGCATTCAGATAGAACTGCCGGCCATTCTTGTAGAACGCACGCGGCTGATCTTCATTCAATGCGAAGTACTTCAGGGTCGGATTGTTCAGGTTCTGCCCATCCAGCGTGAAGGACAACTGCTCGCTGTACTTGTAGCCCAATGACATCGCCAGAGTACCGACACCGGCTTGATAGAAGGCCGTGCTGCGATCCAGGCCGCTGTAGAAACTGCTGCGGTAGTTGTAGGAGATACGGGCATTGAAACGCTCATCTTCGTAGTAAGCGGACAGGTTGCCGGTACGCTTCGATGCGCCGACCAACGGGCCATTGCTGGCGTCGTAGGCGTTGATCAAAGTGAGGTTAGTGGCAAAACCGAAGTTTTTACCAAGCGGCATTTCATACCCCAGTTCGATACCGTTCACCGTGCCGCTGGTGTTGATCGGCACCGTCAGCACATAATCGGCCATATAGTTGGCCGGATGATCTGCCGTGCTGGTGACATAGCTTCTGGTGACCGTGCCCAAACCGACATAGCTGCTCAGGTTCATATTGAAGACGCTCGCCGACACCAATGAACGCGGCGCAAAATACCACTCCAGCGAAGCATCGAAGTTGTTCGACGTGATCGGTTTCAGATTAGGATTGCCGCCAGTACCGGAACCGATGGCGCCGAACGCCGCCGGCGGCGTCAATGTCACCTGGCCTGCCAGCGAGGAATAATCCGGACGGGTCATGGTCTTGGATGCGGCAAAACGGGCAATCACATCTTTGCTCAAGTCGAATTTCAGGTTCATGCTTGGCAGCACGTCGACGTAGGTATTGTTGTCGTACTGCTTGATGAACGGACCGAAAGCCGAAGTAGTGATTGCGCCAGGCGCGGAAGCTGCTGCGGCGACGTTGGAAATGACATTCTCTTTGGTCTGCACTACCCGCACACCGAGATTACCGCTCCAGTGATTACCTTCGAAATTGCCCTGCAGGTAACCGGCGGTATTTTTTTCCTTGACCGAAAACTCGGAATTCCAGTCTTCACGCGTGACCGGATCGCGATTGGTGAAGGCGTTGTAAGCCGCCAGCTGACCCGGCGAGTAATACCAGACATTGGTCGGGAAACCGCTGCCCAGGCCGCTGCCGAAATTCGACGGGAAGTTGGAGTAACCCTGCGGGAAATTGGCTGGATTGGCGGCCGAATTTGCCGCACCAGGATTGCCGGCGTTCAGTGGTCCCTGGCCGATCACGCCATCGGAACTGCGTTTGTGATCGTTGTAACGCAGACCAAACTGGATGGTGGACAGTGTGCCCCAGCCGGCGGAAAATTCACCGTCAGCCTGAGCCCAGTTTTCCTTATCCTTGACATTGATGTTCTGGTCGCCAAAGATCCAGCCGAACTGTGAACCGGCAGGGCTGGCGTTATTGGTCGCTCCCAGATTCCAGTTGGCGGCGGTGCCCGTGCCGTTCAGTTGATAACCCGCGCCGGCGCCGACACCGACATTCCACTCCGCCACGTTCTGCGTCGGGGTTTTACCTTCGCCGGTGGAAGTTCCCAGCTTGGTAGTGAAAGTCAGTGCGTCGGTTGCGCGCCACTTGGTGCCAAGCTCAACAAAGTTGGAGCTGGCGCTTTCGTCAGGGCGTGAAATCTGATCGTAGACGCCATAGTTGGTGCCGGCTACCGGTGCAAAAGTGGCCGATGTCAGCGTATTGTTTTTCACCGTATAACCAGGATTCGGCGATTGGCCGGCGCCAGCGTTGATCACCTGCGCACCCCAGAATTCATAACTGCGATTGTAGTTGGCCGCCTTCATTTCCGAAGTGAAGGCATTGACGTCGAACGAGAAGTCGTTGCTGACCTTGAACTGAGCGTCGATCAAACCGCCGGTGCGTTTGCGCTGTTGTTCAAACAGCGCCGAGTTGATCAGGTTAGGCGCATATACGCCAGCCAGGTCTGGATGTGCAGTGGCGATAGCGCTGCCCGGAGCGATCTTGGTATAACCAAGAATTTCCTGGCCTTGCCGTTGCAGATGGCGCTCTTCCGAAAAAGCTTGCACCAGGATGCCGAAGGTATTCGCTTCGTTTTTCCAGTTCACCAAGGCGCTGATTTGCGGATCGGTCTTGCCTGGCAAGTCGGCATACACGGCGCCCAGGGTTGCCTCTGCCGTAAATTGCTTCTTGAATTCGAGCGGCTTGCGGGTAATGATATCGACCGAACCGGCGACGCCGCCTTCCACCAGGTTAGCCTGGGAACTCTTGTGCACCACTACCGAGCCAACCAGTTCGGAAGGCAGCAGCGTGTAGCTGACGCTGCGCCCGACCTGGCCGGATTGATCCAGCACGAACCAGTCGCCGGACGCCACGTTGTGGCCGTTGATCAGAGTTTGCGTCAAGCTTGGATTGGTACCGCGCATGCTGACCCGGTCGGCTTCGTCGAAACCGCCTTCGGTGGCGCCGGCGTTACCGATGGTGACGCCAGGTACGCGTGACAGCGAATCGGCAACGTTCTTGTCCGGCATCTTGCCGATATCTTCGGCGGTGATGACTTCCACGTGCGAATCGGCATTGCGCTTTTGCGTCAGGGATTTCTGCAACGAGCCGCGAATGCCGCTGATGGTGACCTGCTCGATCTGCCCCCCCTTGTCGGTGTTCTTGCTGTCAGCCTTCGGAGCTGAATCATCTGCTTGCTGCGCATACACGGGCATGGCTGCCGCCATGACCAGTAACGCGACTGCGGATGCTATTGGTGTTAAATTTTTATTCACTTACCGTTCTCCCCATCGATTGCGGCCCGGCAAACCTGAAGCAGGCCATTTTTTCATTGACTTCTCCACGCTGCGGCTTGAGCTCACTTCAGGCCGGCAAAGGGGAGAACCTTTTTTCGATACAGTCGCCAATACAACAAGATCCAACCAACAAGACGCCGCATATCGCCGCTTGTAAAACAACTCCCCCGGTCAGTCCTTCTCCAAAAACCGTCTGAGGGCGATGCCGTGTGTACCCGCCCCACACCAAGCTGCTGCATCTGCCTTACTTCAACGCTAAAGAACCAAGCTCAAGAATTTCATTTGGAAACGTTGCGCTGGGGACACTCTAGGGACGGCAAAAGTGGCTGTCAATAGGCATTCAACTGGTATTACATAAATAAATTATTGGTATCAAAATTGATAATTCGTATATCTATATATACCGTTGTTTACATTCATTATTTTGCTTTGCCACACGGCTGTTGTTTAGTTGACTGGACTGGTCGCTTTTTTTCAAAATTGGACCGGCACGAATGTTATTTTTCTCAAAAATGAGAATTTGTTGGATTTGAAGTGGAACTTCTTCAAAGCAGGCAAGTCGCTGCTGCGGAGCATTGTACTTACTCCTTATTTTTCGCAATTCCCCCTATGAAAACACTCATTTTTTACGCAGCCGAAGCAGCGCCAATCTTTGGCATGTCTCGACAAAAATCAGGGTGAAATTGAATATCCCGGAATTTTTCCCATCTTTTCTCAAGACAATCCAAAAACCAACGCTTGAACCCAGAGGCATTACCCCAGAAACACTAAACACCCTGCATTGCAGCATCACTAAAAAATGGAAAAACAGGCATCCAATACCAGTTCATATTGGTAGTTTTTTGTAATACCACTTTGGTGCATGCGCGGCACTAAAGTGGTGAGAAACATCTGCCTTAAAACAAGGCAGCGCCCGGCACGATGGCTGTACTGGAATGTACAAAACCATCCCTGCCACGAGAAAACCCGTTACAGCTGCCGACGAGATGCAATTAATTTGAATGAAGTGTGTGGTGCAGGCGCCGTATAGAATCGGCAACAGATCAAGGATCGGAATGGTGCGCCGCGGAACGGCGCTTTGGCTTTCTGGGGAAATGCGAGCGCGCTGCCTGGCTTGAACGGTTTTGCTTGCGGCACTGACGCCGAACCGAATCCGCAAAAAAAAAAGCCCCAAGTGCAATACACCTGTGACTTTTTTGGCAAGAATAATTTTTATTCTAATTGAGAGTTAACACTGCACATAAGAGACAGTGCGTGCCTATGGTCTCCAGATTCCCGATGTCCTGCTCGCCGCTACGTCATTTCTGCCATTTTTGATGGCTTCATTTGGTATAAGTCGCCGGGTCGAATATCTTGCTGTCAAACTTGTCCAACTGCTTCAGCGAAACGGGCTCCTGGATCGTGACATAGGCGAAGGTAATATCGGTGAGCGGCGACTTGCCGCGGAAATAGAGTACCACCGGCTTGCCATCGGTAGTCAGAGGCTGAGCGCTTCCGTCAATACACATCGCTTCCGCGCCGAGCGCGTTCATCACGGAGTCGGACGCGGGCAGGCAACGCAGTTTCACACCATTGACGGTAAGTGCTTCAGAATAGGCAGATGTAGCCCCGCTCTGGGCCGCTTTTTCAGCGGGCAAGGAGACACCTTCCTCGACGTGCCAATGATTCTCGCTATCCTGGCTGACTGAAGTCGACTTGCCGTCATTAAAAATAAAAATGTCGGCCTGCTTACTAGGTTCGATCCGGAATTCGCAACCGCTTTCTGGAACCATCTTGTCCCCAACCAGATTGTACGGATGCTCAACCTTGCGCACATAGTTGGTTCCATCCGAAATCACGGTAGTCCGCTCGGAGACGTAGTCAGCTGGCGTGTCGGGGAATGGCTTAACTGGAATGTTGAGCATTTTGGCGGCCACTGTGCACCCTTCATAAGCGGCTTGACGCGTCATCGTGATTATCGCGCCGGCTGGCTCGGTGCGCTCGATCTGCACCATTTCGCGCACCGTGCGGCCATTATCACCCTTGCTTGCGGATGATGCTGCGCTCCTCTCACAAGCAACCAGCCAGACCGCCGACGACGCTACAAAAATGATTTTTGCGAGCAAATTTTGATTAACTACACGCGTAGCTAAAGCCGATAACTGCATGGGTCGTTTCCCTCAAGGTAAAAAGCAATATAGGATTTGGGATGCTAAATTAGCATATTTCCCAAAAAGAAATATTTCTTTTGTGACTATTATCTATATTTGGGATTGATTGTTGGGTCATCTTGCACGTTGAGTGCGGCAAGCAAACGCACTGCCGACAACCGATGACGCGGTCCATTTGGTAAGAGCAAACCGGAATGGAAAAACAAAAAGCCCCGAGCGCGTTGCACTCGGGGCTTTTTGAGCAAGAATAATTTCTTATTCTGCGTTGGTTGCGGGGGCAGGATTTGAACCTACGACCTTCGGGTTATGAGCCCGACGAGCTGCCAGACTGCTCCACCCCGCGTCTGAAAATAAAAAGCCTTAAGCGCTTTCACTTAAGGCTTGATGCGTAAGAATAACTTTACTGCTTGCCTTCTTACTGTAACTGGTTGCGGGGGCAGGATTTGAACCTACGACCTTCGGGTTATGAGCCCGACGAGCTGCCAGACTGCTCCACCCCGCGTCTGAAGAATGAAAGTATATAGTGTATTGCAGTGCAATGCAACCAATACACACAATCGGATTAAGAACAGCCCTAACGATTTAGCGATGCTAAACTTCCAAACTACCCTGTTATCCTGAAATATTCCGTGTCAACATGATCAGGACTTGCTTCTAGCCTGTTCAGACTATCGATTCAATCTACCTATTGCAGCCTATGAAATTTTGTTCCGAATGTGCGCATCCCGTCAGCCTGCAAATTCCGCCGGACGACAACCGCATGCGTTATGTCTGCAGCAACTGCGGCAGCATTCATTATCAGAATCCGAAAATGGTGATCGGCTCGATTCCGGTTTGGGAGCACGACGGCGAGTTGCGCTTGCTGTTGTGCAAACGCGCGATAGAACCGCAATACGGCTATTGGACGCTGCCGGCCGGTTTCATGGAAAACGATGAGACCACCAGCGATGCGGCCCGCCGCGAAACACTGGAAGAAGCCGGGGCGCGGATCGATCTGCACGAGCTGTTTTCGCTGCTGAACGTGCCCCATGTGCATCAGGTGCATCTTTTCTACCGCGCCACCTTGCTCGATCTGGATTACGCTGCCGGCATTGAAAGCCTGGAAGTCGGCTTGTTCACCGAGGCTGAGATCCCGTGGGATGACATCGCCTTCCCTACGGTCGAGATTACCTTGCGCGCCTTCTTTGCCGACCTCAAGAAAATCCGTCAGGAAGACGGCCATTTCAGCTTGCATACGCAGGATATTTTCAAACCCATGCGCCGCGGCCTAGCCGCTAAATAAAGCGTCAGCGGAGCCGCGATGATTCCCTGGCTTGAACTGGACAGCCCGTTTCCCGATGTCAGCAAGGCCCTGACTGAAGAGGATGGCGCCGCCGGCCTGCTGGCGGCCGGCGCCGACTTGTCGCCACGGCGTCTGCTGGACGCTTATCGGCACGGCATCTTCCCCTGGTTTTCCGAAAACCAGCCGATTCTCTGGTGGAGCACCGATCCGCGCATGGTATTGAAGACCGACCAATTCGCTGTCTCCGCCAGTTTGCGCAAGACCTTGCGCAAAGTGCATCGCAGCGTTGCTACCGACCGGCGCTGGCAGATCCGTTTCGATTTCGCCTTCGAACAAGTGATGCGCGAATGCGCCGCGCCGCGCCGCGACGCCGCCGGCACCTGGATCTCGGAAGATATCGTCGCCGGCTACCGCGCCCTCCACCGGCTCGGTTATGCCCATTCGGCGGAAGTATGGCTGGACGGTAAACTGGTGGGCGGCGCGTATGGCGTCAGCATCGGCCACATGTTTTACGGCGAATCGATGTTCACCCGGGTCAGCGACGGCTCCAAGATCGCGCTGGCTTACCTGGTGCATTTCCTACGCCAGCACGGTGTGGCAATGATCGATTGCCAGCAGCAGACCGACCATCTGGCGTCGCTGGGCGCACAAGCGATAGCGCGCAGCGAGTTTCTGCAGCACTTGAAACTGGCCATCAACCAGCCGCAAATTCACGACTGGCGACCGCTGCCATTGTTTGCCGATTAAAAACAGCGGTAAAAGCCGTTGCAGGTCCTTATGTAAACTGAAATTACGGTGTAAATTACAGATATATGTCATCGATATGTGATCAGCCGGAATGCACATGACGCACCTAAAAGATCTGCCCTTTTCGACGCTGCAGTTTTATGCCACCGCGCCCTATCCATGCAGTTACCTGGATCATCGCCAGGCCCGCTCGCAGGTAGCGACGCCGTCGCATCTGATCAACGCCGACGTCTATTCGGAGCTGGTGAAGAATGGTTTCCGGCGTAGCGGCATTTTCACTTACCGGCCGTATTGCGACGGTTGCCAGGCATGCACGCCGGTACGCACGCTGGTGGCCTCGTTCAAGCCGAATCGCAGCCAGCGCCGTGCCTGGGACCGGCACAGCCACCTGACCACGCTGGTGACCAACCTGGCGTATGTCCACGAGCATTACGATCTGTACCTGCGCTACCAGACCGCGCGCCACAGCGGCGGCGGCATGGACCAGGACAGCCGCGACCAGTACGCCCAGTTCCTGCTGCAAAGCAAAGTCAATACGCGCCTGGTCGAATTTCGGGAAGCTGACGGCACTTTGCGCATGGTGAGCATTATCGATGTCCTGAACGACGGTTTGTCATCGGTCTACACCTTTTATGATCCCGATGTGCCCGGCGCCTCCTACGGCACCTATAACGTCTTGTGGCAAATCGGCCAGGCCAGGCAGCTCGGCATGCCCTATGTCTATCTCGGCTACTGGATCAAGGAAAGCCCGAAAATGGCGTACAAAATCAACTTCCAGCCGCTGGAAGCGCTACGGCAAGGAGAATGGAGTGCGTTAAAATAGCCGGCGCAGTTTTTGCTGCGCCTGTTTTTCCGTCTGTTTTTCCGCTTATTTCTTACTGATTTCACCATCTTACCCAGCCGCCTACCGTGCCAGCCAAACTCCTGTACGCCTTTGCCCGCCCCGCCCTGTTCTCACTCGATCCGGAAACCGCCCACAATCTGACCCTGCCGGCATTGCGCCGCGCCGCCGCCCTGGGGCTCACTTCGTTCCTCGGCAAGACGCCGGCCGATCCGCGCACGGTGATGGGCGTCACTTTCCCGAATCCGGTCGGTCTGGCGGCTGGCTTGGACAAGGACGGCGCTTACATCGACGGCTTGGCGGCGCTCGGCTTCGGCTCGATTGAAATCGGCACGGTGACGCCGCGCGCTCAGCCCGGCAATCCCAAGCCGCGCATGTTCCGCCTGCCGGCCGCTAACGCCATCATCAATCGCATGGGTTTCAACAATGGCGGCGTCGACGCTTTTGTCGCCAATGTCCAGGCTTCCAGGTTTTACCAGGAACGGCAAGGCGTGCTGGGGCTGAATATCGGCAAGAACGCCGATACGCCGATCGAACGCGCCGCCGAAGACTATCTGCACTGCCTGCAAAAAGTCTATCCCTACGCCAGCTACGTGACGGTCAATATTTCCTCACCCAATACCAAGAACCTGCGCCAGCTGCAAGGCGCATCGGAGCTGGACGCCCTGCTGTCTCAGCTCAAGCAGGCGCAGCAAAAGCTGGCCGACCAGCACAAGCGTTACGTTCCCATCGCCTTGAAGATCGCACCGGACATCGACGCCGAACAAATCAAGACCATCGCCGACGCCCTGCTGCGGCATAAGATAGACGGCGTGATCGCCACCAACACCACCATCAGCCGCGAGGCTGTCCGGGGCTTGCAGCACGAGAATGAAGCCGGCGGCTTGTCCGGCGCGCCGGTATTGGCTTTATCCACCAGCGTGGTGCGGCAGTTGCACGGCGAGTTGGGCGATGCGCTGCCTATCATCGGTGTCGGCGGGATTTTCAGCGGGGACGATGCGCGCGCCAAGATTGCTGCGGGCGCCTCGCTGGTGCAGTTGTATAGCGGCCTGATTTATCGCGGCCCGGCGCTGGTGCGCGAATGCGCGGCGGCGTTGCGTCAGAAGAACTGACGCAAGCGCGGCCATACTGCATCAAGCGTCGTCCGGCTTCACTTCAGATTTGCGCGGGCGGCGGCTGCGGGCGGCGGGCTTGCGCGGCGTTTTGACTGCTTTAACCGTTGCATCTTCCGCTGGCTGAGCCGACGCTTCGGCGGCCGCTGGTGTTTCGACAGCCACCGACGTTTCCGGCGCTGTATCGACAACCTGAGCGACAACCTGAGCGACAACCTGAGCGACAGCTTCCGGCACAGCCGCTGCGATTTTCTTTTCGGCCGGCTTGCGGCCTCCGCGTCCCCTGCGGCGGGCTTCCGGTTTGGCGCCGCTGTCCTCAGCCGCTGCTATCACTGAAACTGCCGCAGTTTCGAATACTTCCAGCACTGGCGACGGTGCTGCCGCAGGCTGTTCCGCCACGGCTTCACTGGCGTTCGCGCCACCGCTACTGCCACCATTACTGCCACTACTGCGATACACATAAGTCCCCGATTTCTCGTCACGGCCGAATTCGAGCAGACCGCGTGCCTGCGCTTCTTCCAGCAAGTTGCCAAAGGCGCGGAAGCCGTAATACGACTCGCTGAAATCAGGCTTGCGGCGCTTGATCGCTTCTTTCAACACGGAGGCCCAGATCTTGCCGCTGTCGCCGCGTTCGGATACCAAGGCGTCGAAAGTCTCAACCGCCATCTCGATCGCCTGGTTCTTGCGTGCTTCCAACTCTGCCTTGCGCCGCTTTTCTTCATCGGGCGAACGCTTGGTGGCCGGCTGGGTTTCCCGCGTACCGCGCTTGGCGGCCGTGCGCCGGCTCTCACGCACCAGGTCGTCGTAAAAAATAAATTCGTCGCAGTTGGCAACCAGCAGATCGGAAGTCGATTGCTTGACGCCGACGCCGATCACTTGCTTGGCGTTCTCGCGCAGTTTGGAGACCAGCGGTGAGAAATCGGAGTCGCCGCTGATGATGACGAAGGTATTGACGTGCGATTTCATGTAGCAAAGATCGAGTGCGTCCACCACCAGGCGGATGTCAGCCGAATTCTTGCCCGACTGCCGCACATGCGGGATTTCAATCAGCTCGAAATTGGCCTCGTGCATGGTGGCCTTGAACTCCTTGTAGCGCTCCCAGTCGCAATAAGCCTTCTTGACCACGATACTGCCCTTCAGCAGGAGGCGCTCCAGCACTGGCTTGATGTCGAACTTCTCGTATTTTGCATCGCGTACGCCGAGCGCGACGTTTTCGAAGTCGCAGAATACTGCCATGCTGAGGTTTTCCGGGGATGATGCCATAAGTCTATTGTTCTCCAATGATGAGCTGGGCTTGACGAGCTTAATATTCATGCACTACAGCCGACATCCATGCCAGCGATTATAGCCAACAACGCCGGACCCGAAGCCATTCCGGATAAGATTCCAACGAGATACCGCAAGGCACCCGTCACCGTGGCTTACTTCTCTCGCAGCGCCGCCTTCAGCCCCGTCACCCAAGACCTGGCCGGCAAGTTCATGCTGCGCCGGATGCTTGCGGCCGTTTCGTACAGTGTGCTGAAATCCAGCTGCGGTGCGCGCTTGAATGCGATCACGATGATATTGGCGTCATGCACTTCAGGCAGGCAAAGCACGGTATCAAACGCCAGTTCCATCGCCTGCAGGTTCTTGGCATAGTTCGGATAGTCGCCGAACAGGTTGACGGTCATCACGCCGTCCGCCGTCAGGCATGTCGCGCAAGCATGATAAAACTCGGGCGTGTCCAATACCGGTCCACGCGCATCGGCGTCGTACAGATCCACTTGCAGCACGTCGACGCTGCCGTGGTTGGCGCGCTCCGTCACAAACGCCATTGCATCCATGTTGAGTACATTGAGCCTGGTGTCGTCCAGCGGCAGTTCAAACATGCTCCGGCAGATATCGATAACGGCGGGATTGAGCTCGATCGCCGTCACTCGCACTTGCGGAAACTGGCGATAGCAGAATTTGGTCAGCGCCGCGCTGCCCAGGCCGAGTTGCACAATATGCTGCGGCTGCAAGTTGAACAGCGTCCACATCATCATCTGCTGCACGTACTCCAGTTCGATCGCATCCGGTTTGCGGATACGCATCGCGCCTTGCACCCATTTGGTACCGAGGTGAAGAAAACGCACCCCCTTGTCTTCTGAGATGGTCGCCGGAGAGTGTGGCTGGCCGGGCGGTTCTTCTGCGATGGCTTTACTGTGCATGAGCATGACTATGGTTTGAAGCGGGTATTGGGTAGGCGGGATGATAGCGCGATGCCAGTTAATGGCTAGTGCTCATTATCCTGTGATCGCTTGTTTGCCGATAGATTTTTGTACCAGCAGCTGGCATGCGCTGTGAGTTACCCACAGAAATTGTGAGTAGCCCTGTGGATAACCACCCCACTAACTCGCTAAGCTATTGATTTAATGAATTTTTCTGCTAGTGGTACAGAAGCGCGCAAAGAGCGTGAATGTCGACTTGCATAGCATGAGCGCTGCCTCTCGGATAACGGCATGCCGCATGAGTTACCCACAGAAATTGTGAACAGCCCTGTGGATAACTACCCTGCTAACTCCCTAAGCTATTGATTTAATGCCTGTTTCCCGTAGTGGTACAGAAGCGCGCAAGAAAAAGCCCGCTGGCCTTGCGGCAGCGGGCTAAATCCGAATCCGGAGAGGATCGGAGGAGACAAGGCGAAATCGTAATACCTTAATATGACAAGGCCGTGACCGGAGCTGCAACTGATCCTGGTTTAGAGGTCATACTCAATTTCGACTCAGGCGATTTTCAAGAGACGCTGCTCAAAATCCCCCTTGTGTACCGCACTGCTGCTGGCGCTATGCGGCTCTGCCTGCAACGCTTCAACGATGTCTTCGCGCTTCAGCTGCGGTGCAAACTGCAAAATAAAATCATAGGTATAGGAGCGCAGATAAGCGCCGCGCCGCACCGCCAGCCGGGTCACATTGGAGGCCAGCAGATGCGATACCTCAATCGAGCGCAAGCCGTTCTGGCGGCTGTGCTCGGTGGCCATCGACGCCACCAGGCCGACGCCCAGGCCGAGCGATACATATTGCTGAATCACATCCGAATCCATCGCTGTCAAGACGATATCGGGCGTGATGCCGGCGGTCCTGAAGGCGGCGTCGATGTGGCCGCGGCCAGTGAAGCCAACGTCATAGGTAATCAATGGGTAGGCTGCCAGATCGGCCAGGCTGAGCGGCCCGCTGATCTCCAGCAAGGGGTGATGCTCTGGCACCACCAACACGTGGCTCCATTCATAGCATGGGAAGGAAATCAATTCCTTGAACTGGGTCAGGCCCTCGGTGGCGATGCCGACGTCGGCCTTGCCAGAGATTACCCAATCGGCGATATGTTCCGGCGAGCTTTGCTGCAAGGCGATGCGGACATCGGGGAAACTGGCGCGGAAGCCTTGCACCACGCGCGGCAAGGCGTAGCGCGCTTGGGTGTGGGTGGCGGCCACGGTCAAAGTGCCGCTAGTTTCGCCCGAGTATTCCTGGCTGGCCTGGCGCAGGTTTTCTGCTTCCTGCAATAGCCGTTCGACGATCTTCAAGATGCCTTTGCCGGGATCGGTCAAGCCGATCAGGCGCTTGCCGTTGCGGATGAAAATATCGACGCCGAGTTCTTCTTCCAGTTCGCGAATCTGGCGGCTGACGCCTGGCTGCGAGGTAAATAAAACGTTAGCTACTTCGGTCAGATTGAAACCGCAGCGGGCTGCTTCGCGGATCGAGCGTAATTGTTGAAAATTCATATTTTTCTCCTTGCCTTACCGAGTTGTCTGTTGATCGACGAACACTTGCAGGCGGCGCGGACGCACCACCAGGGTTTCGCCGTCTTTTAAATTGAGCTGCTTGAAGCGCTCGCTGGATATCACCGCTTCGATCAGGCCGCCATCGGCACCATTGGCGCCGTCGCTGCGCTCCAGTTCCAGCTGCGCCAGCGGCCCGATGGCGTGGGCGCGCCGCAGTTGCACCACGATGCCTTCTACGCCGGCACTGTAGCGATCGATCTCCAGATCATGCGGCCGCACATAGCCGATGCCTTGCGCGTCTTGCGCGGTCGCGTGTTCAGGGGCGTCGAAAACGGCGCCGCCGGTATCCAGCAGACCTTCATGCAGGCGGCCGTGGAACAGGTTGACGTTGCCGAGGAAACCGTAGACGAACGGCGACGCCGGGTGTTCATAGACTTGCTGCGGCGCGCCCACCTGCTCGACATTGCCCTTGTTCATCAAGACGATTTGATCTGCTACTTCCAGCGCTTCTTCCTGATCGTGGGTGACGAAAATACTGGTGACGTGCAACTCATCGTGCAGGCGCCGCAACCAGCGCCGCAACTCCTTGCGCACCTTGGCGTCGAGCGCGCCGAACGGTTCGTCCAGCAGCAGTACGCGCGGCTCCACTGCCAGCGCCCGCGCCAGTGCAATCCGCTGGCGCTGGCCGCCCGAAAGCTGCGGCGGATAACGGTCGGCCAGCCAATCGAGTTGCACCAGTTCCAGCAGGCTGCTGACCTTTTCACGGATTGCGCTTTCGTTCGGACGTTGGGCGCGGGGCTTGACGCGCAGGCCGAAGGCGATGTTTTCAAACACCGTCATGTGCTTGAACAAGGCGTAGTGCTGGAATACGAAGCCGACCTGGCGCTCGCGCACGTGGCGCGATGAAGCATCTTCGCCTTCCAGCAAGACCTGGCCGCTGTCCTGCGCTTCGAGGCCGGCGATGATGCGCAGCAAGGTGGTCTTGCCGCAGCCGGAAGGCCCCAGCAGCGCGGTCAGTTCGCCTGTCGGAAATTCCAGCGAGACATTATTCAGCGCGACAAACTCGCCGAAGCGTTTGTTGATGTTGCTTACCTGGATGCTCATGCCTGCTCCTGTCCTGATTGATGCACTGCGTTGTGCGGCAATACCGTCTCCCGCAAACGCCATTCGATAAACGATTTCAGCGCCAGAGTCAGCAGCGCCAGGAACGCCAGCAGCGAGGCCACCGCAAACGCTGCCTGGAAGTTGTATTCGTTGTACAGAATCTCGACCTGCAAGGGGATGGTGTTGGTTTCACCGCGAATATGGCCGGACACCACCGACACCGCGCCAAACTCGCCCATGGCGCGCGCATTGCACAAGATCACGCCGTACAGCAAACCCCACTTAATATTCGGCAAGGTGACGTGGCGGAAAGTCTTCCAGCCTGAGGCGCCCAGCACCAGCGCCGCCTCTTCTTCTTCGCTGCCCTGCGCTTGCATTAGCGGAATCAGCTCACGCGCCACAAATGGGAAGGTGACGAAAATCGTCGCCAGCACGATGCCCGGCACGGCGAACAGGATCTTGATATCGTGCTCGCGCAGCCACGGGCCGAACCAGCCTTGGGCGCCGAACAACAACACATAAATCAGGCCGGAAATCACCGGCGAGACTGAGAACGGCAGGTCGATCAAGGTCAGCAAGAGGTTTTTGCCACGGAATTCAAACTTGGCGATGCTCCACGAGGCGGCGATGCCAAACACCAGGTTGAGCGGCACCGCGACGGCGGCAGTCAGCAGGGTCAGTTTGATGGCGCTGATGGCGTCCGGCTCGATGATGGCCGCCAGATAGGCTTCCCAGCCCTTTTTGAAGGCTTCGGCAAAAACCGATAGCAGCGGCACTACCAGGAACAGGGTGAGGAACAATAACGCCACTGTCATTAACAATGTGCGCACCCACAAAGGCTCCAGGGTGGCGTTGGGCACATGGATCGGCTCGCCTCTTGGCTGCGGCTTGACGGCAGGCGAAGCAGCGGCAGCCCGATTGACGGGTGAATCAACGGGTGAGTCAACTGGTGAGTCAACGGGTGAATCAAAATTACGGGCGGTAGCGCTCACGTCCGGCTCCTAGGCTTTGACCGACTGGCCGCGCTTGCGGGTCCAGGCTTGCAATACGTTGATCGCCAATAGCAACAGAAACGACACCGTCAACATGACCACTGCAATCGCGGTGGCGCCGGCATAGTCGTACTGCTCCAGCTTGGTAATGATGAACAAGGGAGTGATTTCGGACACCATGGGCATATTGCCGGCGATGAAAATGACCGAGCCGTATTCGCCGGTGGCGCGCGCAAAGGACAGCGCAAAACCGGTTAACAAGGCCGGGAATATGGCGGGGAAAATCACCCTGGTAAAAATCTGCCAGTGATTGGCGCCGAGACTGGCGGCGGCTTCTTCCAACTCTTTCTCGGCATCTTCCAGCACCGGCTGCACGGTACGCACCACGAACGGCAAGCCGATAAAAGTCAGCGCCACTAATATGCCTAACGGCGTAAAAGCGACCTTGACGCCCAGCGGCTCTAGATATCTGCCGATCCAGCCATTGCCGGAATACAGCGCGGTCAAGGCGATGCCGGCCACCGCCGTCGGCAGCGCGAACGGCAGGTCGACCAGGGCGTCGATCAGCTTCTTACCGGGAAACTTATAGCGCACCAGCACCCAGGCCACGATGCCGCCGAAAAATGCATTGAGCAAGGCCGCCAGCAAGGAAGTACCGAAGGTCAGGCGATAGGAAGCCATCACCCGTGGCGAAGTGACGGCGGCAATGAAACCGTCCCAGCTCAGGGTGAAGGTTTTGAGAAACACCGCCGACAGCGGGATCAGCACAATCAGGGCCAGGTAAAACAGGGTGAATCCTAGCGACAGACGAAACCCGGGCATCACGCGGAACGGCGTGGCGGTTTTGTTTATCAAGCCTTGATCGGTAAGCACGGCGGCTGTCATACATCGTCCTCTTATTACAAATACGGCTAAAGAGCGAAGATAATCTCACCGGTTTGTTATAAAGAGAACGAACTTTTTTGCATGTGTATAGAATGGATTTGCATAAGGGAAATGTTTACATCCCTGCTTTGAGCAAGGATTGTTTGCCTTAAAAGCAATGAATAGTCTGACTCAGACCGGCTCAAATCCGGCATTTCTGCGTTCTGTCCCCCTGCATTCCCACAACGGCACGCCAAATCCGCTGCATTCCAGTCGGGCTTTTTTGTATTCTGCTCCGCGATTTCTGCAGATTGTCGCAAGCAGCTGGCGACTTGCCCTGCCCCTCCCTAAAGTGACGACATGCAACAACGTCAGCCACACAAGTTAATCGACTAAATCAGCCACCTTACGGAGAACAAAAATGAACACAGCACGCCAAGCACTGATCGCCATCCTGTCCATCGCTACTCTGGCTGGCAGCATCGCCCCAGCACAAGCAGCAGCGCAGCAAACAGAAATCTCGACACTGCCAGCCATCACGATTATCGGCAAGCGCCCTAGCCATCCGGAAATCATGCAAGCCGTGACGATTGTCGGCAAACGTCTGAGCCCACAGGAAAAACTGGCTCTGGCACAACAGGAAGGTAGCCTGCCGGCCATTACCATCATCGGCAAACGCCTGAACCGTGAACACAAGGCAGTCCTGGCACAAGCCAACTGCAAGCGGGCTGTCATCTAAGCCAGCCAGCCGCCGTTCCGTAGCAGTTCCACAGCAGGAGATTGCAAATGAAACCAGCATCCCGATTATTGGTCGCCGCTACCTTGTTAGCGACCTTGAGTTTAAGCATGACCGTCAGCCCGGCCATGGCCGCAGCGCCGGCCAGGAAAACCGCAACTCAGGTGCAGGCCGAAGAAATTCCGCAGCTGCCGCCCATCGTGATTATCGGCAAGCGCATGACAGTGGAAGAAAAAGTGGCTTTTGCGCAGCAACAGCACGCCCAAGGCATGAAAAAAGTGGCACGCAAGAAAAACGAAAAGACAGGCATGTCAGCGCTCAGCGCTCTTTGAGTCCCGCTCTTTAAGTCCGTATGGCAAAACGATCAGACTGTCGCCTCTGTTCCGTTTAGAATGACGACAACTTTGCCGGGTTACCGCACAAACTGCCTTTCCCTCTATGCCTATCCATGAATTCTGATTCCTTCACCACCTTCAAGAAAAATGCATCGATCGCCACCGTCTATCTGTCGCGGGGGTTCGACAAAGTGGCAAGCTGGGTTACCCAGCTCTCGTGGTGGAAGTTCCTGCTATTTGCTGCGCTGGTGCTGGCGGCTGCCGGGATTTTGCAAGAAACGCTGTTTTCTTCCGAAGAACTGATCATCGAGAAAGTCAGCAAGCATAACGGCAAATCTTCAAAAGCCAGCAAGCCCGGCAATACCGATATCCGCATCGACGACACCGGCGTCCATATAAAAACCGGCACCTATACCTACGATGGCGATGACGCCGCGAGTACACCGGCAACGCCGACGCCGCCTAAAACGGAGGCAGAAGCCGGCGCCGTCGCTGCACCGCCAGCCCCACCGGCAGCGCCAGCAGCCCCAGCGCCCTCTGCCCCCGGCAACGCCGCCAGCCTGCACCTGAGCTTGCCGCCGGACGCCACCCAGGATGTGAATCAGGCGATCAACGATGCGGTTGCAGCCATTCATGAAGCGGCGGCTGAAAAAGCGGAACAGCAGGTTGCCCGCTACCAGAAAAAATCTTCCGAGTGGTTCGTGAATTTTGTGCTGCTGCTGCTGATCGGCTTATTTGGCACCAAGGCTTTGATGGGTGGCAAGAAACGCGCCGAAGCGCGGGCCCAGGCGGCCAATGCCGCCGCCGAGCACGCCAACCTGCAGCGCGAAGTATCGGAAGCCAAGATGCAAATGATCCAGGCCCAGGTTGAGCCGCATTTCCTGTTCAACACTTTGGCTTCGGTCGAATACCTGATTGAAACCGATCCACCGCGCGCCTCGGCCATGCAAAAACGCCTGATCCAGTACTTGCGTGCGGTATTGCCGCAAATGCGGGAAACCTCCACTGTCACTACGCTGGGACGGGAAGTCGACATTGTGCGGGCTTATCTGGATCTGTTGAAGATGCGCATGGAAGAGCGTTTGATCGTCGATCTGCAAGTATCCGACGGCTTGCGCAGCGCGGCCTTCCCGCCGATGATGCTGCAATCGCTGGTGGAAAACGCCATCAAGCACGGGTTGGAACGCAAGGCGGATGGCGGCACCTTGCGCATCAAGGCCGAAGTGGCTGACAATAAGCTGCGTGTCAGCGTGACGGACGACGGCCTCGGTTTCGGCGCCTACCCCAGCAATGGCACCGGGTTGGGATTGCAAAGTATCCGCGATCGCCTCAAACTGTTGCACGGCGCCGCAGCACAGTTGGAGATTGCCCCCAACAGTCCGAGTGGCGTATGTTCAACCATTGAAGTGCCGTATCAGGTAGTCGGCGCCGGCAAGACCAAGCCATAGAAGTAACAAGTAACAACAGGGAACACGCATATGAAATCGATCTCACGCCTTGCTTTTGTCCTTACACTGTCCGCTGCAACCATGATCTCTCTGATCAGTTGCGGCTCCAGCGCGGCAGCCGACGTCGTCAAAATCGAGCGCCCGGTGGGCGATTTCCAGCAAGTGGAAATTCTGGATGCGGTCAATGTGTACCTGACCCAGGGGCCGGCCAAACCCGCGGTGATCGAAGCCGAGGCCAGCATCGCTCCGCGGGTTGAACTGGAGACCAGCGGTTCGGTATTGAAAGTCCACTTGAAGGGCAATTCATTTTTCACCAGCCATCACGATATCAATGTTTACCTGACCGCGCCTGAAGTGAATGGCTTGAGCGTCTTCGGCTCCGGTGATCTCAAGCTGGTCGGCAAATTGAGTTCGAAAGACAGCATCAAGATATCCATCTCCGGCTCAGGCAGCGTCAACGGTGAATTGAATACGCCTACGGTCAGCGCCTCTATCGCCGGCTCCGGTGATATCAAGGTCAAAGGCAAGACCCGCGATCTGCGGGTATCGATTGCCGGCAGCGGCGACTACGATGGTTTCGGCCTGATGGCTGAAAACACCAGTGTGTCGATCGTCGGCAGCGGCGATGCGCATGTTTATGCCAGCAAGAATTTAAACGTCTCGACCGCAGGTTCTGGCGACGTCTCGTACAGCGGCGACCCGCAGGTGCGCTCCAGCATCATGGGTTCTGGCTCAGTTAAAAAACGCTAAACTTTTTATTAAAATCCGCCTATGCCTACCGCTATCATTGCCGACGACGAACGTCTGATGCGCGACCAGATCCGCCTGCGCCTGAGCGAGGCGTGGCCGGAGCTTGAAATTCTCGGCGAAGCAAAAAACGGCGATGAAGCGATCGAACTGGTCGATCAGCTGCAACCCGACTTCACCTTTCTCGATATCCGCATGCCGGGTAAAACCGGGCTGCAGGCGGCGCAGGAAATTGGCGGCAAGAGCCATATCGTCTTCATCACCGCCTACGACGAATATGCGATTGAGGCTTTCGAGCGCGGCGCGGTCGATTACATCCTGAAGCCGGCCGAAGCCGAGCGCCTGCGCCTGACCGTTACTCGGCTCAAGGCCAGGCTAAGTTCGACCCCGGCCGATATGGGTACGATGCTGACCCAGCTTGCCAAGCAAATGGGGATCGCCACCAAACCGGTCTATCTGCAATGGATACAAGCCAGCATCGGTCAGCAGCTGCGGCTGATTCCGGTGCAAGAGATTCTGTTTTTCCGCTCCGATGAAAAATACACCAGCGTCCAGACCGCCAGCTACGAAGCACTGATCCGCAAGCCGGTGCGCGATCTGGCGGAAGAGCTCGATCCCGATCTGTTCTGGCAGATTCACCGCGCCACGCTGGTCAACGTCAACGCCATCGACGGCATCACGCGCGACCTGCGCGGCCGCCATCAGGTACTGGTCAAGGGACATACAGAAAAACTGGAAGTGAGCCGCAGTTTCATCCATTTGTTCAAACAGATGTAAGTTTCTACACTAAGCCAGCAGCGCCTTGACGAAATCTTTCTTGGCGCCGGGCGGCGGTATCTCGAATTGCAGGGCCGATTCCACATGATGCAAATGGTGCAGCATCAGCTCGACTGCCCTTTCCGTATCGCCCGCCTTCGCCGCCTGCAGGAATTCCACATGCTCGTCCGATGAACATGCCGCATCTCTGGTGGACTGATACAACATGGTGATCAGCGAACTGCGGCCGGCCAGCTTGGTCAAGACATCGGTCAAGACCTGGTTGCCCACCGTGCGCGCCAGCAGAATATGGAAATCGCTCAGCAGCCTGGAGCGGATTTGCGGATTTTCCTTGGATAGCGCCTCGCGCTCCTGCTGCAAATGCTGCTCCAGCACCGCATAGTCGGCAGCGCTGGCCTTGGCCACGAATTCGCGCACCAGCGCAGCTTCCAGCACCCGCCGCACGAAAAATATCTGGCGCGCCTCTTCTTCCGTCGGCTGGCTCACGAATGCGCCTTTGTCAGGCACCAGGTCGATCAACTTGTCTTTTGCCAGCATCACCAGCGCCGCCCGGATCTTGGTGCGGCTCACGGAATACAGGCGCGCCAGGGCTTCTTCGCGCAATTTGGTGCCGGGCGGCAGGCGCTGCTCGGCAATTGCAGTCGTGATATCGGCCGCAATATCGTCAGAACTGTCGGCGCCGGATGGGCTGGGAGACAGGCTCATGTTCTCGATTTCCTTGGTGCTATGTTCTAAAGATCAAAATTGTACTGGTAAATGAGATACCTTCAAAAAATAAGAATCTGGTGCGCCCGACGCTTGCGGCGTCGGGTCTGCTGGTTTTCTACTGATGGCTTACAGCGAGCGGCTGTCGGCCGCCATTTCCAGGTTTTCCTGCTCCTTGAACTCATCCTCCAGCGCAGCCGGACGGGCGCCGTTCAAAACGGCATGGGCACGCACCTTGTCGATATCTTTTTCCCACACCGCCACCACCACGGTCGCCACGCAGTTGCCCAGCAAATTGCCAAGTGCGCGGGCGATGCCCATGAACCAGTCGACCGACAACACCAGCACCAGCCCGACCACCGGGATCGCCGGGATAGCGGACAAGGTGGCGGCCAGAATCACGATCGCCGAACCTGGCACGCCGTGCGCGCCTTTCGACGTAATCAAGGCAACCGCCAGAATGGCCAGCAGATCGGTCATCGCCAGCGGCGTATTGGTGGCTTGCGCAATGAACACGGCGGCCAGGGTCAGGTAAATCGAGAAGGCGTCCAGATTAAAAGAGTAGCCGGTCGGGATCACCAGGCCAACGGTAGAATCCTTGATGCCCATGTACTCCAGCTTGCGCATGATCTGCGGCAGGACGCTATCCGATGAAGCGGTCGCCAGCACCACCAGCAATTCGGCGCGCAAGTATTTGATCAGCTTGAAGATGCTGAAACCGGCGAGGCGCAAGATGGTGCCGAGTATTGCAAAGACAAAAATCACCACCGCAAAGAAATACAGCAACACCAGGAAACTCAGCTGTTGCAGCGAGCCGACGCCATATTTACCGACCGTGAAAGCAATCGCGCCGAACACGCCGAACGGCGCCAGCCGGATGATGAAAGACATGCATTTGAAAAATGCCTCCGACATGCTGTGCACGATGCTGACGATAGGCGCTGCCTTTTCACCGATCAGCGACAGGGCCGAACCGAAAATGATCGAGAACAGCAGCACTTGCAGCACATCGCCGGAAGTAAACGCGCTGACCACCGTATTCGGGATGATTTTCATCACAAAGTCGGCAAAACTGCTGCCTCTGACCTTGTTCGCGGTTTCCACATAGCTGGACAGTGCATTGGCGTCCAGCGTATCGGGATTGATATTCATGCCGACGCCAGGATGGAACACGAACGCCAGCAGCAACCCCAGCACCAGCGCCAGCGTGGTCACCACTTCAAAGTAGATCAGCGCCTTCAAGCCGACCCGGCCCACCTTCTTCAGTTCGCCCGCGCCGTAGATGCCATGCACCACCACGCAGAATACGATCATCGGGATGATCATCTTGACCAGCTTGATAAAACCGTCGCCCAAAGGCTTCAGGCTTTCTCCGAATTTCGGGAATAACACCCCAACCGCGATTCCCATGACAAGTGCTATCAGCACCTGGCCAAACAGTGATTTATAAAAGCGCCGCACGTTCGTCTCCTAATTGTTTGTTTGGTTTATACCAATTTATAAGTCTGGATCCACCCCGATTCAAGCTTTGAAAAGCGGCGCCCCGGATTCAATATAATGCATTCACTTATTGTATGCAATATTTGAATTCAAGAGTATTATTCAAAAAACCCAAAAAAACCCGTCATCAACATTTCACTCGGCAAGGAGACACAATCATGCAGTGCAATACAGCAACATCGGCTGCTTGCGGCCAACAGATCATGGCTTGGGCGGACCAGCTGGCGCAGTTCAGCGAAGCGCCCGACATGCTGACCCGCACCTATCTGACCAGCGCCCACCACGGCGCGGCGGCGCAATTGGCGGAATGGATGTGCGCCGCCGGTATGAGCGTAAGGCGTGACATGGCCGGCAATGTTATCGGCCGCTATGAAGGCCTGACGCCGGATGCGCCGGCGCTGCTGACCGGCTCCCATTTCGATACCGTGCGCAACGGCGGCAAGTACGACGGCAATCTCGGCATCCTGCTGCCGATTGCCTGCGTGCAGCAATGGCATGCAGTCGGAAAACGTTTCCCTTTCGCCATCGAAATCATCGGCTTTGCCGAAGAAGAAGGGGTGCGCTTCAAAGCCACCTTGCTCGGCAGCCGCGCCGCCGCCGGCACTTTCGACATGGCGGTGCTGGATAACCTGGACGACGCCGGCCACAGCATGCGCGACGTCATGGCCGCCTCCGGCTTTCACGCCGCCGGCCTGGGCAAAGCTGCTTACGCGCCGCATGCGGTGCTGGCGTTTGTTGAAGTGCATATCGAGCAAGGGCCGGTGCTGCTCAACCATGAATTGCCGCTGGGCGTGGTGACCGCCATCTCCGGCGCTTCGCGTTTCATGGTCGAGATCGAAGGCCTGGCCGGCCATGCCGGCACCGTACCGATGGACATGCGGCGCGACGCCGCCATGGCGGCGGCGGAAATCGGCCTGTATATAGAGCAGCGCTGTCATGGCACGCGCGGCCTGGTTGGCACCGTCGGCCAGTTCAATGTGCCGAATGGAGCCGCCAATGTGGTGCCGGGCAAGGCGATTTTTTCGATTGATATACGGGCCGAACAAGACCCTGTGCGTCAGGCCGCGGTGGCCGATGTGCTGACCCAGATCGAGCAGATTGCACAGCGCCGCAATGTCGTGGTTCACAGCCGCAAGACCCATGAAGCATCCAGCGTCCCTTGCGCGCCGTGGCTGCAGCAGCAATTGGCGAGTGCGATTGAAACCAGCGGATTAACCGTGAAACATTTGCCGTCCGGGGCCGGTCATGACGCCATGGCAATGGCCGCCATCACCGATGTGGCGATGCTGTTCGTGCGCTGCGGCAATGGCGGCATCAGCCACCACCCGGACGAAATCATGAGCGCCGATGACGCCGCCCTCGCCTCTCAGGCATTCAGCCGCTTCGTCGAAAATTTTAAACACTGATAAACACTGATTTACTTTCTTTGGATTTGAACATGACTAATACCACCATCACCATCGACGGTTTCAACCTGACCGCCCAGCAAGTAGTCGACGTCGCCCGCGCCCCGCATCTGCCGGTGGCCCTGGCCGCATCTTCACGCGCCGCCCTGAAAGAAAGCCGCGACTACATCGAGTCGACCTGGATGCACGACGAAGCGCCGATGATGTACAGCTTCAACACCGGCGTTGGCCTGTTGAAAGACACGCGTATCAAGGTCGAGCATATCGAGTTGTTCCAGACCCAGCTGATCAAGGCCCATTGCGCCGGCATCGGCGAACCGTTTTCGGAAGAAGTCAGCCGCGCCACCATGCTGTTGCGCGCCAATGCTTTCGCCAGCAATTATTCGGCGCCGCGGGTAGAAGTGGTGGATC
>NZ_DATMRK010000026.1:0-12586 GCF_035566375.1 Collimonas sp. | reverse complement strand
CTCGATCAGCTTGGTGATGATGATGTACCAGCTGCCCATCGACATCAGCACCAGGATGATCAGGGTGCCGCGGGCTACGAAGTCGCCGCCTTTCCACAGGGCGTCGAGGCCGTAGGGGTTGTCGACGGTTTCCTTGGCGGCCGGGGCTGGCGGCGGGGTTGGGGTGTCGGCCACAGGGGTGGCGGATGAGGCTGCCTTGGATGCATCGGCAGGAGCCGAAGCAGCGGCTGGTGTTTGGGCAACTGCCAGCGGTGCGGAGAGCGTCGCAGCGGAAATCATCAAGGCGGCAACCAGGGCGGATAGGCGGTTACGAGTGATAGACATACTAATACTCCAAATGTTAGAAAGTAGATTGCCGCAATCGCGACATGGTAAATGGCTCGCGCTACTCGAGCTTCCAGACATACGGAATCGATGTTGACGATTGCACCGGTTTGCCGTCTGCCATGGCCGGTTTGAAATGGCAGAGACTTAACGCTTTCAATGCTGCTCTATCAAGATCCTTGAAACCACTGCTCTTCGCAACGGATGACTCTACGACGCTGCCATCCATACCAATAGTCATCCGGATTTCCACAGTACCCTCTTCTTCATTACGTAACGAGGTTCTCGGATACTCCGGCTTTTCGCAATTACCATCAACTCTCGCACTGGTATGTGCAGGTGGTGCAACTTCACCGGTAGTCGACGGTTGCGCTACAGACGTCGGCAAATCGTTGGTTGGCGGTTTGACATTGGTTACAGCTGCTATCACGTTCTCTTGTGGCGGCGGCGTTACTTTTACCTCTGGCGGCGGTACGAACGGTGGTGGCGGCGCAACCGATTTTGGCGGCGGCGGTACCGGCTTGTCCGGTGGTGGCGGCGGTGGCGGCGGCTTGATCTCCTGGATGATCTTGGTTTCGACCGGTTGCTGAATCACTTCCACAACCTTGCGGGCAAGCCCGGTAAGCAATGCATAAACCAAAACCACATGCAAAAGAACAACCACGCCGATGCCAACTACATTCTTGGAAGGGTTCTTCCCATCCTGCGTGAAATCCATAAAAACTCCTTGACTAACAACATGACAATGCCTTTGCCCGTTTTTTCAATGCACCTAGCAAACGCAGCTAACTGGGGTCAGAGTGAACTTTCTGCGCGCTTTTTGCAGAAACTTCACTCTGACCCCACTTAGCGGGCCACGGAGTAGCTACCTCATCGTTAAAAAGAACAAAACCGCGTAGTACGTCCTGTCTTTCTCCAAATCCGTCATGTGGGGTCAGAGTCAAGTTGGCGATGAAGCACTGCAAAAATTGACTAACCCCGTTGACTCCGACCCCAGATGACTCTTGCCGTGGCGACGTCGTGAATTATGAAACTCTCAATAAGTAATACAGCGCACGAATTACTCTTCGACGTTGAGCAAGATCTGGTCCAGGCCGGCCTGAGCCGATCTGGTGCGTTCGGATTTCTGTTTTGCAAAGCGGCTGATCAAAAACGGTTCTATCGGTGTCGTGGTACGGCCGGTATCGATCAGTTCCGCCATCACATCGCCCACCCCCGGGCCTAGCTGGAAGCCATGCCCGCAAAAACCGAATGCATAATGCAGGCCGCTGACGCGGGCGCTCGGCCCCATCACCGGCAGATCGTCCGGCATATAACTCTCGATACCGCTCCAGACTCGGATCAGGTTCAAATTGGCCAGCGCCGGCGCCAGTCTTTGCAACTGCCTTAGCTGGTTCAAGGTATTCTGCGGCATCACGTAGGCACGCCGCAGATCCGGATAAGCCGGGCCACGGCCGCCGCCGCCGAAGATGATATTGCCACGCGGGATTTGACGGAAATACAAAATCTCTTCATCGCGCGCCGAGGTCACCCCTACTACAGTCTTCAAACCGTAAGGCACCGGTTCGGTCACCCCCATTTGCGGGCCGCGCGCGACCAGGTCGACCGGTTCGTCAAATTGCAGGCACAGCTTGTCGGCCCAGGCTCCCGCAGCCACCAGCAGCGCCGGCGCTTTAAAGATGCGGCCATCGCTGGCGCTGACCAGAAAATCGTCGCCCTGTTTGGTGATGGTTTCCACTTCGGTATTCTCGAAAATCTGCGCACCATTTCTGGCAGCGGCACGACCGAAAGCCGGCGCCGCCAGGCGTGGATTGGCATGGCCGTCTAGCGGCGAATACGATGCCGCACCGACTTCCGGCCCCAGGAACGGGAAGCGTGCACGCATTCGTTCACCGGCGAACAGCTCCAGATCAAGCCCGTAGGCACGGGCAGCCTGCGCGTATTCCTCCAGCAGGCCGACCCGCTCCTGACCATAGCAGACGCGAATATGGCCGGATGGCAAAAACTCCACATCCTCGCCGATCAACTGCGGCAGCCGGCGCCAGATATCCAGCGAACGATTAGCCAGCGGCAGCTGTGGCAAGAAACGCCCCTGCCGCCGCACGTTACCGAAATTGGTGCCGCTGGCTTGCTGCCCCAGCAGACCGCGCTCCAGCAGGATCACCGAACGTCCGCGCTGGCGCAGGAAAAATGCGGTGGCGCTGCCCATGATGCCGCCACCGACGATAATCACGTCCGCCTGCTCAGTCTTCATGAAGCATCCTCGACAAGATTGAATGGCAGCGGCTTGACCGGAGCCTGCGCCCGCAAGCGGCCGACTTCGGCAATCGGGATAGCGGCCGCCGCCGCAATCACTTCGGCCCCGGCATGACCGCAGTAGCGGCCTTGGCAACGGCCCATGCCAACCCGGCTGAAAGCCTTGGCGCGATTGGCTTCGATAGCGCCCATATCGCACACCACGCGCCGCAATTCGCCGGCGGTGATGCATTCGCAGCGGCAGACAATCGCCTCGTCAGGCAGGCTGGCGGCCTGCTGCGCCGGCCACGGAAACGCCTGCAGCAAACCCCGGCGGAAACGCTCCATCGCCAGCTGCTGTTTGCGCAAGGCGGCCAGTTCCGCATCCATCACCGTGTGACCATAATCGGCCAGCGCCGCCAACGCCGCCAGCCGGCCAGCGTTCTCGGCGCCATCCGCTCCCAGAATCCGCACGCCGTCGCCAGCCAGATAGACGCCCGGCACCGAGCTGCGGCCGTCTGTATCGGTTTGCGGCAGCCATTGGCGCGAAGTCTGATCGAAGGCGAACTCGCAGCGCGCCAGATCGGCCAGCTGGGTTTCCGCCCGCAGGTGATAGCCCATCGCCACCGCGTCGCAAGATACGTTGACGATTTCGCCATTGGCTTGGCGATAACTGAGCGCCTGCACACCGCGCTCCGGATCGCCGATAATTTCCAGCGGCGTCACGCCGTTTTCCAGCGGCACGCCGGCGCGTCGGATCGCAGCTACCAGCGACATGCCTTTTTTCAGCAACGAAGGCCGCGCCATCAGTTTCGGCAATGCGCTCAATTGCTGCTTGAAACTTGAGGTATCCAATACCGCCGCCACCTTGGCGCCGGCCTTGATATATTGACTGGCAACCAGATACAGCAATGGCCCGCTGCCAAGAAACACCACTTCTCGCCCAACCGAACAAGCCTGCGATTTCAGCGCCACTTGCGCCGCGCCGAGGCTGTAGGTGCCGGCGAATTGCCAGCCCTTGAGCGGCATCAGGCGATCGGTGGCGCCGGTGCACAGCACCAGGATGTCATACGCCAGGCTGCTGGCGCGGCCGCCGCTGAGCAGATGGATGCGGCCCTCACTGATATTCCAGGCCAGCGTCTCCGGCCGGTAGTCGACCGCCGCGTGCAAGGCGTCGAAACTGCGATGCAGCGACTCGGCGCGCTCGGCCTCGCTACCGTACAGCGCGCTGTACGGGCGCTTGAAATTCTCCGGCTGGCGGCGATAGATCTGGCCGCCGTCACGGCGGCCCTCATCGATCACGGTCGGCCGCAAACCGGCTTTGACGAACTGTTCGGCACAACGCACGCCAGCCGGGCCGGCGCCGACAATCACTACGCGAGGTTGGGCCATGTCAGCTCCGGTTGCCGGGTTGATATCTCCATGCCTTCGCTGACCAGCGTCGAACAGGCGCGCAGGCGTCCGCCGGCAGCGGTCCAGACCCAGCAATCCTGGCAAGCGCCCATCAGGCAAAAGCCGGAGCGCTTGCCGTCGCCGAATTCAGACTGGCGCAAATGATCGGTATTGTTCAAGATCGCCACCATCAGCGTATCGCCTTGCAAGGCTTCGGCCGGCCGCTGGTTGATCAAGAATCCGATTTTCTCGCGCCCGGTCTCACCGAGCCGCACAAAGCGGGAATTTTTAGCGTTCATACTGTCACCCCCTCCACCGCCAGCAGCGGCGGTTGCAAACGCTTCAGATCGGCGTCGGAACGATGGCAGAGGATTTCACCGCCATGCTCCAGCGAGCGCCGCAGCGGCGGCACCGCATTGCAGGTGCCGTCGACGCGCATGGAACAGCGATGCAGGAAAACGCAGATATCGGGCGAAGGCGCAACCTCGCCGATGGGCGGCAGATTCTGCGGCACCCGGCCGCACACCTGCTCCAGCCAGCCCTGCTTGAGCGCCGGCACCGACGACAGCAACAGATGCGAATACGGATGATACGGCGGCGCCATCATCGCTTCACGCGGCCGCTTGGCAACCATGCGGCCGGCGTACAGCACCACGATGTCGTCGCAGATGGCGCGCACGGTGCTGATGTCATGGCTGATGAACATGTAGGACACATTCAATTCGCGCCGCAGTTCCGCCAGCAGATCGAGGATCGCCGCGCCCACCACCGTATCCAGCGCCGAGGTCACTTCGTCGCACAGGATCAGATCGGGATTGGCTGCCAGCGCCCGCGCCAGGTTGGCGCGCTGTTTCTGGCCGCCGGACAGTTCGCTCGGCAAACGGTCGATGACGCTACCCGGCAGCTGCACCAGATCCAGCAATTGGGCGATGCGCTTGCGTTGCGCATTGCGGTCAAGCCCGTGATAAAAAACCAGCGGCCGCGCCAGCATGCGGCCGATGGTATGTGCCGGATTGAGTGCGGTATCGGCATTCTGGAACACGATCTGCACACGCCGGAACTGCTCGCGGCTGCGGCCTTGCAAGGTTGGCGACAGCGGCTCGCCATCCAGCGCGATGCTGCCGCGCGCCGGCGCCATCAGGCCGGCGACCGTACGCGCCAGGGTGGTCTTGCCGGAGCCGGATTCACCGATGATGCCGATGGCGGTGCCGCGCCGTATGGTCAGGTTGATGTCGTCCAGAATCCGCACCGATGGCAAGCCCTTGTTGTCCGGCCGGCCGTAGCCGGCCACCAAGCCGCGTATGCGCAGCAACGGCACATCCTGTTCCTGCTCCGGCGGCAAGGCCAGATGTTCGCGGGCTGCCGGCGCGGCGGCAGCCAACAGGCTTTGGGTATAAGCGTTGTCGGGCGCGGTCAGGATCTGGCCGGTGCTGCCGACCTCGCGGATCTGGCCGTCGCGCAGCACCACGATGCGGTCGGCCATTTGCGCCACCACCGCCAGATCGTGCGAGACATAGACGGCGGTGGTGCCGAGTTCCTTGACCACCTTCTTGAAAGCGCGCAGCACTTCGATCTGGGTCGTCACATCGAGCGCCGTGGTCGGTTCGTCCAGAATCACCAGTTCGGGATCGGTAATCAGCGCCATCGCTGCCATCAAGCGCTGCAACTGGCCACCCGATACCTGGTGCGGATAACGCTTGCCGATGTTTTCCGGATCCGGCAGCGCCAGCGAGCGGAACAGGCCGATCGCCTTGGCTTCAGCCTGGGCGCGTGACATGGTCTTGTGGATCAATGCGCTTTCGATCACTTGGTCCATCAGCGTTTTCGATGGATTGAAAGCAGCGGCCGCACTCTGGGCGATATAGGCGACGTCGCGGCCGCGCATGTGCGACAACTCGGCCGGGTTCATCTTCAGCAGCTCGCGCTGGCCGACCCGGATGCTGCCGCCGACGATGCGGCAGCCGGCGCGGGCGTAACCCAGCAGCGACAGCGCGATAGTGGTCTTGCCGGAACCGGATTCACCGATCAGCGCCAGCACTTCGCCGCGCGCGACCGAAAAATCCACGTCCTTGACGATCACCACATCGTCGCCGCTATCCTTGGTGGCGACCACCCGCAAGCCGGAAACCTTGACCAGATCACTATCTTGAGCGTTGGCGCTGGCATTGGCGTTCTTGTTCATATCAGTCCTTCCTGGCGCGCTTGCCACGCAAATTATCGATCAACAAGTTGACGCCGATGGTCAGCGTCGCAATCGCCAGCGCCGGCATGATGACGGCCGGAGCGCCCTCGCCCAGGCCGGCAATGTTTTCACGCACCAGCGAGCCCCAGTCGGCGTCCGGCGGCTGCACTCCCAAACTGAGGAAACTCAGGCCGCTCAGCAGCAACACCACAAACACGAAGCGCAGGCCGACGTCCGCCAGCACCGGACGGATCATGTTCGGCAGCATCTCGACGCAAGTGATATACAGTGCGCCCTCGCCGCGGGCGCGAGCCGCCTGCACGTATTCCATGGTTTGCACGTTCACCGCCAGCGCCCGCGAAATCCGGTAAGAGCCCGGCATGTAAGTGATGGCGGCGGTAAGGATCAACAACTCGGCCGAAGAACCGAAGGAGGCTACCATCATCAGCGCAAACATCTTGCTTGGAATCGAAATCAGCGCATCCAGCGTGCGGCTCATGACAGCGTCGATCCAGCCGCCGGCCAGCGCCGCGCACAGCGCCAGTGCGGTGCCGACCGAGCACGCCAGCAGCGTCGCTGCCAGCGCCAGGCCGATGGTGTAACGGGTGCCGAACAGGATCCGGCTGAGCATATCGCGGCCGAGGTAATCGCTGCCCAGCCATAATTTCCGGCTGATGCCGCCGAACACATCGGCGTCTACGATCTGACCGGCGTCGTAAGGCGAAATGGTAGGTCCTATCACAGCCATCAACAGCCAGAAGGTCACGATGCAGAGACCGATCAAGCTGAGGACGGACAGTGGAAAGCGGCGCGCTTTTGCGACGGCTGGCGCCGGCGGCAAATTATCGGCGACGACGGCATTGGAGTCAGACATGATATTCACCGGTTCCTCAAGCGTGGATTGGAGACGATCGCACAGACGTCTGCGGCCAGCACCAGCAGCAGGTAGGCGCAACAGAAAATCATCGCGCAGGCCTGCACCAGCGGCATGTCGCGGGTGGTGACGGCGTCGATCATCAGGCTGGCGATGCCGGGATAATTGAAAATCGATTCGACGATGATCACGCCGCCCAGCAGGTAGGACAGACTGAGCGCCACCGCATTGGCAATCGGCCCGATCGCGTTCGGCAAGGCATGGGTCAGCACGATGCGGGTCGGCCGGGCGCCCTTGAGGCCGGCCATCTCAACATACGAAGAACTCAATTGATCGATGACTGCGGCGCGTGTCATGCGCGACATCTGCGCCACGATCACGCAGCACAAGGTCAGCACCGGCATCGCATAGGCTTTCAGGAATTGGCCGATGGAGGCGATATCGCCGGTGTGCGAAAGCGCCGACAGCCAGCGCAGCTTGACTGCAAATATCATCACGGCGATGGTTGCCACCAGAAATTCCGGCACCGACACCATCGCCACCGAGCCCACGCTGACCACCCGGTCGAACAGGGAGCCGCGATACATGGCGGAGGTAATCCCCAGGGTCAGCGCAATCGGCACCGAGACTGCGGCAGTCACCGCCGCCAACAGCAGCGAGCTAGGCAGGCGGCCGCCGATCAGTTGCGCCACCGGCACGTTGTTGACCAGCGAGATTCCCGGATTGCCGGACAACAGCCCGCTCAGCCAGTAGAAATAACGCACTGGCGCCGGCTGGTCCAGACCGAACTGCAAGCGCAATGCGGCCACGGTTTCCGGCGTTGCCGCCTGGCCCAGTGCCGCTTGCGCCGCATCGCCCGGCAGCAGATTGGTAATCAGAAAGACCCCGATCGACACCAGCAGCAATGTCAATATCCCGAGGCCGAGCCGGTTGATAATAAGACGTCCGACCGTGCCGTTCATCACATCTTCCTTTCTGGCATCCGCCCGCTTGCGCTACCCAGCCGGGCGGATGTTGTTCTAACACATGATCTGCGGCAGGCATGTCTGCAAAAAACAGACCTGCACGCCCGCGCGTTTTCAAAGCAAAATATCAAGCCTCCAGCCAGACATACTCGGCGCTGGTGTAGTTCATGAACGCGCCCAGCGGAATCGGCTGGATGCCTTTGATCTTGCTGCTGACGCCTTCCAGGTTGACGATGAACACTGGAATCCCGATGCCGCATTTTTCATGCACCAATACCTGCATGTCGGCATACATCTGTTTACGCTTGGCGAGATCGGTCTGGGCCCGCGCCGCCACCAGCAACTGATCGAACTGATCGTTCTTCCAGCCCGATTCGTTCCATGCGGCGTCCGACTTGAAGAACTGGGTGAACAGGATGTCGGCGCTAGGACGCGGATTGATGTTGCCGAAACCGAGCGGCACTTTCATCCATTGATTAGACCAGTAACCGTCAGCCGGCATTCGTTTCACATCCAGCTTGAGGCCGATCTTCTGCGCCGATTGCTGCATCAGCAGCGCCATGTCGACCGAACCGGCGGCGGCCACCGTGGCCACCAGCGGAATCGTGCTGCCGATCACACCGGCTTTCTGCAAATGGAACTTGGCCTTGTCCGGGTCGTACGCGCGTTGCGGCAAACCGTCGAAATGGAAACGATTGGTCGGATCGATAGGCTGGTCGTTGCCGATCACGGCGTAGCCGCGGAAAGCGGCGGTCTTGATCTGTTCGCGATCCATCAGGTATTTCATGCCGAGCGTGAAATCGGCGCTCTTGCCGGGCGCCACGTCCTGGCGGATGACCAGATCGGTGTACAGGCCGGATTTGGTTTCCAGTACGGTGTAACCGGCAGTCGATTTGATGCGTTGGGTCGAACGCGGATTGACTTCGTTGATCCAGTGCACATCGCCGGATAACAGTGCGTTGACGCGCGCCGCCTCATCCGGAATGCCGAACAGTTCGACTTCGTCCAGATACGGCTTGCCAGACTTCCAGTATTCTTCATTGCGCACGCCGACAGTACGCACGCCCGGCGTGAATTCCTTGCACTTGAAGGCGCCGGTGCCGTTGGCGGTGGTGAAGGTGGTGGTGCCGTCCTTGATGATCAGGAATTGCGCGGTGGCCAAAATCACCGGCAGGTCGGCGTTGGGGCCGGTCAGCTTGATCTGCACTTCGTTAGGGCCGCTGGCTTTGACCGATTCGAACTGATCGGCGATGGCCTTGACTTTCGAGGCGGTAGCCGGATCCTTGTGGCGCATCAATGAATACACGACGTCGGCCGGGGTCAGCGGCTTGCCGTCATGGAAACGCACGCCGCTGCGCAGCTTGATGGTCCACAGGGTGGCGTCGCTGGTATTGAATTCTTCCGCCAGCACCATTTGCGGCGCCAGCTTCGCATCCAGCGTGGTCAGTCCGTTATAGAACATGTGGACCCGGGTGTAATCGGTGGAGAGTGCGGTCTTGGCCGGATCGAGGGTGTCGGCGGTAGAGCTGGACTGGGTCGCGATCTTGATCTTGCCGCCGCGCTTTGGCGTCTGTGCGTAGGCGTTGCCGGCTACCGCCAGCATGCTGCCGGCAGTGCCGATCATCATGCCGCCGGCTAATACGGTGCGCATCATGTCGCGCCGCGTAAAGCCGGTATGAGCACTTTCCAGTTGCTCACCGGTATTGGATTGATCGCCCGCCTTGCCATTCTCGAATTTATTCGTTGTCATGATAGCCTCGCCCAAAAAAAATCAAAAATTAATATCGCCACCGCAGCTCTGGCCGAGCCTGATTGCAACATCGCTTTTACTACTGAACTAGCAATTAACATGCCGCTGCTAGCGGCGTCCGATTGGATTAACTTCAACTTAATTTGTCGCGCAACTGGTAATACGCGCCCACCAGCGGCAAGAACCAGGGCTTGCCGAAATGGCCGGGGATAGGTGGCCAAGGCATCTCCCGCCACGGATTGCGTTGCGGGCTTCCTGTCATCACTTCCGCCATGACCTGGCCCATATGCACCGCCATCTGCACCCCGTGGCCGCTATAGCCCAGCGAATAGAACAGATCCTTGTGCAAGCCTGCGCGCGGCAAACGATCCGCCGACATGTCTACCGAACCGCCCCAGCAATAGTCGATGCGGGTGTCGTGCAATGCCGGAAACATCTCAACCATCGCCGCCTGCAGCAGCGCCCCGCTCTTCTGGTCCGAGTGCGGATTGGACATGGCAAAGCGGGCCCGGCCGCCGAACAGCAAGCGGTTATCCGGCGTGATGCGAAAATAATTACCGATGTTCTTGGTCGTCACATAATTGCGCCGGCCCGGTACGATCTGATCCAGCAAAGCCTGCGGCAAGACTTCAGTGACGATAATAAAACTGCCGACCGGGATCAGGCGCCGCCGGAAATAAGCGAACGGCCCCTTGCCGCAACCGCCGCAAGCCAGAAATACCTGTCTGGCTTCCACCGTGCCTCTGCTGCTGTGCACGCGATAGGCCTGCCCGGATAATTGTTCAAGCCGGGTGACTGCGGCCGCTTCGAAAATCTGCGCGCCATGCCGGGCGGCGGCATGCGCCAGGCCGACGCCAAATTTTCCGACATGCAGTTGCGCGCTGGTCTTTTGCAACAAGCCGCCATAAAAACCGTTGCCGCCGATTTCCTGCGCCATGTCTTGCGGCGCAACCAAAGCCAGTTGCGGATCGACCTCATCGATCAGGTCGCGGTAGACGTGCTGCAACTTGGCATAGTGTTCCGGCTTGGCTGCAACCTTCAACTTGCCGCAGCGGTAAAAATCGCAATCCAGGTTTTCATCGACGACAATTTTTTCCACCGTGTCGACTGCGCTCACAAACGACTGATACAACTCTCGCGCCTGGTTCCTGCCGATGCGCGCAGCCAACTCGGAAAAATCGTGCGCCAGGCCACCGTTGCACTGGCCGCCGTTGCGGCCGGAAGCTTCGCCAGCCACCTGGCCTGCTTCCAGCAGCACCACCGACAGGTTCCTGCGGCGCAACGCCAGCGCTGCCGACAAGCCGGTAAAGCCGCCGCCGACGATGACCACATCGGCCTTCCCTTGTACCGCCCCCTCGGCGCCGGCGGCAAACCGGGGCGCCGTGTCCAGCCAATAAGATGTTAGTTTCATGCGGCTCCTGAGCGGACGGTAGGCAGGAATGCGGCTTAGAGACCGACTACGCCCGGCAGGCCGCCGAGGTCGGTGATTTCCGTGTAACCGTAGTGCGGCGTAGACGGCTCATGGCCGCGCGCCACAAACACCTTGTTCTTGATGCCCATGTCGCTGGCCGGCATCAAGTCGTAACGCAGACTCGATGAGACGTGCAGCACGTCTTCCGGATTGCAGTTGAGGTTATCCAGCATGTATTCAAAGGCGCGCAGGCGCGGTTTGTAGGCTTGCGCCTGCTGTGCGGTAAACACTTTATGGAATGGCGCGCCGAGCTTGTCGACGTTGCGCTGGATCTGGTCGTCGGAGGCGTTCGAGAAAATCACCAACGGAAATTCCTTGGCTACGCGGGCCAGCGGTTCCGGCACATCGGCGTGCGGGCCCCAGGTTGGTACAGCCTGGTAGAACTTGCCGGCTTCTTCGTCGGTGGTTTGTATGTTCCAGCGGGCGCAAGTGCGTTTCACGGCGTTCTTCACCACCTCTTCATACGGTTTCCATTGATCGAGCACTTCATCGAGGCGATAGGCGGCGAATTGGCGGACAAACATTGGCATGTCTTCAGCGGAAACCCGATCCGCGAATATTTCTTTTGCCATGTTTGACATCTGGAAACGGGTCAGGGTGCCGTAGCAGTCGAAGGTGATGAATTTTGGCTTGAAGATGGTCATTTAGGATAGTCCTCTAACGGTTGTAATAGCTTCCGGAACAGCGCCCGGCGGCGACGAAAACAGACGTGCGCGGTCGGCTCTGGTGTTCGCCGATCTCTAGTTCACGGGATAATTACACCATACGCAAATGCTGTGAATCTCCCGTTTTCAAGGTGTCACGAAACAGAAACATGTGTTTTAGGCGGTGCAATCAGCATAGCTTGCCGAGCAGTGCAGCAATGTGCGATAGCGGGGCAGATTTGATGAAATTTCACCATCACGGTGCAAAACCATTAGGTGTTTATCAATAGCAGTCAATTGGGGTCAGAGTTTTTTTACGACAGCTTCATCGTCGTAAATTACTCTGACCCCAATTGACGGGCCACGGAGTACATGCGTGCGCATGCGATGAACGGTTGGTACGTAACTAAAACGTTTGCTACTTCGTGGATGCACGCCGGGGGTAGCCCGGCAGCTACTCACTTTTTGAGTCAATTGGGGTCAGAGTTTTTTTACGACAGCTTCATCGTCGTAAATTACTCTGACCCCAATTGACGGGCTACGGAGTGCGTGCGCATGCGATGGGCGGGTTGTGCGTAACTAAAACGTTTGCTACTCCGTGGATGCATGCCGGGGGTAGCCCGGCAGCTACTCACTTTCTTTTGCTTCGCCAAAAGAAAGTAAGCAAAGAAAAGGCGACCGCAAAGCCGTTGCCTTCCCTTCGGTCAGGTCCCCAAATGAGGTAGTGGTCAGTCGGGTGGAAAGACCAA
>NZ_DATMRK010000025.1:0-17341 GCF_035566375.1 Collimonas sp. | reverse complement strand
TACTGTGTGTGGAGTTGGTACGCGGTGACGGAACCATGCGTTGCTTCACCGGATATATCCATACGGTGCGGCTCAAACGTACAGATGGCAGCATCGCCTTCTATGAAGCAACGTTAGGGCCGTGGCTCCATTTCCTGACGGGGCGAAAAGATAACTACATCTTCCACAATAAGACGCTTCACGATCAGACAGAGCAGATATTTTCAGGCTATGGCGCCTATGCCGTATGGGATAGCAAGCTGCGCGACACCGACCCGATCATGACCGATGCGTTTCTATGCAACGAATCGCAACACAACTATCTGCACCGCCGTTGGGAATATTTGGGCTGGCATTATTGGTACGAGCACAGCAGCAAAGGGCATCAGCTGGTGCTGTCAGACAGATCGACCGATGTCGCGCCGATTGACGGCCGGCCAGAAATCCCATTTCAACGTCATGCCGGCGCGATTGAAGAAGACGCTATCGGCAACTGGTCGCCGGTTCGGCAATTCACGGCGTCGACTACCACTCTGTCCGGCTACGATTTCAAGGACCCGCGCACAAAAGAAGCCAGCACACCGACCATTAACAAGCAGGGTACGGTGCCGCAGGTGGAGTCCTACGAATATGCTGGTGCCTACGGCTTTGTCAATCAGCAGGATGGCGAGCGTATCAGCAAGATACGCATGGAGGAAATCGAAGTCCCTGGTAAATATTTTGAGGGCAGTGGCAACAATCGCTACGTCATGCCGGGGCGCTGGTTCCGTCTGACCGGCCATTTTTCAGAAAATCAGTCACACAGTGGCGACGAACAGGATCACGAATTCCTGATCGTCAGCGTGACCCATCACGCGACCAATAACTATCTGCAAGACGCAGATGTGATTGCCGACTATAGCAACTCCCTGGTGTGCATCCGCAAGAAAATTCCGTGGCGCCCAGGGCGTGGCTACAACAGCCAGGACACCAAAGATTTCAGCATCCAGACCGCCACGGTCACTGGCCCGAAAGGTGAAAACTTGCATGTGGACCAATATGGACGCGTGAAGGTGATGTTCCATTGGGACCGGGTTGGCAAGCAGGATGAAAACTGTTCTGCCTGGATTCGCGTAGCCAGCGGCTGGTCAGGCGCGCAACAAGGGTTTGTCGCTATACCGCGCATGGGCCAGTCGGTGATTGTGCAAAAACTCGACGGTAATTGCGACCGTCCGATCATTACTGGCTCGGTGGTCAACCAGATCAACATGCCGGCCTGGGCCTTGCCGACACAGCAGGCTCTGAGCGGCATGCGTAGCCGAGAACTAACACCGAATGGCGGCAACTCGCCAGGCGGCCGCAGCGGGCATGTGGTTTTTGACGACTCCAATGGAAAGATACAAACGCAGATAAAAAGCGATCATCAACACAGTCAACTTTCTCTCGGCTACATCACGCGCATCGAAGATAACGCCGGACGCAAGGATGCCAGAGGCGAAGGGTTCGAACTGAGATCGGATGGCGTCGGCGTAGTCCGTTCCAAGGGAATGCTGATCAGCACCCACGCCAGGATCAAGGCAGCAGGTCATATCACGGATATGGGCGAGACGGTTTCGCGCTTGACGCAGAGCCGAGACCTGCACGAGCAGCTGGCCGGTCTGGCGCAACAACATCAGGCGCAAGACAAAGATGTGGATCAGAGTGATGTCGCCAAGACGATCAAAGCGCAAAACGATGCGATCAAAGGCAGCGATGGCGGCGCCGGAACGTTTCCTGAGCTGGCTGAGCCGCATCTGGTGTTGGCGAGTCCGAGCGGGATTGAAACTACCACTGCAGCATCGACCCATATCGCTAGCGGCGAACACCTGGCATTGACGACGGGCGGCCACGTGTCTCTTGCTGCTGGAAAATCGTTCTATGCAAGCATCAAGGAAAAATGGTCTGTCTTTGTTCATAAGCTGGGCATCAAACTAATTGCCGCCAGCGGCAAGGTGCAGATCCAGGCGCAAAGCGATGATATGGAACTGCTTGCGCAAAAGGTGTTGGATATTATCAGTACGACCGACTGGATCAATCTCAAAGGTAAAAAAGGCGTGCGCATCAACGGCGGCGGCAGTGAGTTGGTGATTAGCGCAGACGGCATCAAAGGCTATACTCCGGGCGGCCATGAAATGCACGCAGCCAATCATCAGACCTTTCCTCCGCAGAACAGACCAATTCAGTTTCCGGGACAGTTGCCGGACCATGACATCTGTATTCCTTGCCTGTTGAAAGCGGCCAAAGCTAACAATCCATTCGCGCATCCTTTATGACTGAGACACTACCTAAAATCTCCTCTTTTATTCTGCTAGACAGCGCCATGCTGGGTGGCGCAGAAAAATTCTTACCCATGGCGCCGGAAGTGCGCCCGGACTGGCTGATACCGGTCTACAAAGATCCCGCTGCGGCGGTCAGTCCGTTGGTAATTGACATAGAAGCTGCTGAATTGGCCGGACAGCTTGAATATGTGATGGCGCTGGTTAATGCCAAGCGACCACAACTGCATGTTTCCATCATCGATACGGCGTTGTCGCATGAGGCATTGGCGCAGCATTTGCGTCATTTCATTTTTGTACGGACCGAAACAGGAAAAGAGCTGACGCTGCGTTTCGCGGATTGTTGCATCTTGCCTGCGCTGGCAACGATGCTCAGTCCTGCACAATGGGTTACTTTCGCAGGTCCAATGGTGCGCTGGTGCATCCATCAACGAGAAGGAGCAATGACTACCTTGCCGCTGGCCGACATGGAGCAAGACGTGGTGGCCACACCCTTCGTTCTAACTACCCAGCAAGTCGAGAGTTTGAGAGAGTCGGCTGCAGCAGATCAGTTGATTGGCAACGTACAAAGTATGCGTTATGGTCAGATCTTGCCCGGCAATCCGGCAGAACAGCATCGTTGGGCCAGCGAAGCGCGGCGCGTTTGGCAAGCTGCGGGACACTTTGACAGCGAGGTGTTGTTCTCACTCGCCAGCGCCATTTTTGACTCTCATGGAGAATTGCTTAAGGACGCCAGTCTGTTCGGCATACTCGCACAAAAAAATACCGCCACCATTTGCCAGGATTTGCGACAAGCGGCAATCCGTTATTGATGTTTACCCGAATCACGCACGTAATGCATATTAAATAAAATAGAAGGCGCTATGAATCTCTCCAGATTATTTAAATCTTGTACTTTCGCTGTTGCCCTATGCGCACAGTTCATGCCCGTATTGGGGCAAGCAACTGACGTGAATGTCGGTTCGTCGCTAGTAGGGCATTACTCTCTGAAAGGTGCACGTGAGGCAGCAGCAGATATTATTCTGCAAGTCGATCATCACTTTAAATATGCTGCCATGTATGGCGGCACGGACGCACAGGCGGATGGGACTTGGTCTGTGACAGGGAATCAAGTCTATTTGATTGCAGATCAGTCACCGCCATACTTTAGCGAAATTCAGCAAATTGATCAGCCTGATTCTGATTTTACGAAGGACGCTAAGGAACCTATCCTGATGGGGCTTGTAGCAGGTACTCCGAAATTCGGAATGCGATGGCAAGATGTCGAGGTCGATTTTAAATTCTCGAATGGGAAAATTCGAAGCGCGAAAACCAGCAGTTCAGGCAAGGTCTTCTTAGCCGACAGGCAAACGCCGGAATGGAAAGGTGTTGAAGTTACTGAAATAGGTTTGGCGTTTCCGACAATAGAGCTTGAACGAAAATGGTTCAAAGTGGATGGCAAGAAAACTAAAATCGTTGTGGCAATATTGGAGCTGGGCAAATTATCTCAAGCATTCAAAACGGCTGCAGCAAGCGTTGCCTCGAATAAGCCTAATCAATTAATCGTAGAAGATGACGGTGGAATCGTCAAAGGTACCTACGTTCGAACTGCAACTAATAATCAGGAAGAAGAGCGATGAGACTGACTCATTCAAAAGCCAGATTTAGCTGGCTACATACGCTGGCAATGTCCATATTGGCATTTATCTTTACCGGATGTGCCAGCGTCCACGCTGGGGGCGATGAAGATAATTTCACGCCTGTTGGCCTGACTGGTGTTCAGCACATAGGACGAGACTTCAATATTTCCGATTTCTACGTGGATGGCGCTGGTGGCGGTAATGTGGGCCGCGAGGGGGGAGGGGGCGGGACCGTCTGTTGTGTAGCGTTGCCAAAGAAATGGAGGCAAGGTCTGACAGCCGAAGTGCGATGGGCAGTTGGCGACTGGAGTAAAGAAAATTTAACAGAGACAGCTATAGGAAACTATAAAAGTGTTACCTCTGAAGGCATCTACAAAGCCAACGTCCCGATTGAGAAATACGAGGAGCCGGAGCACGTATGGGTACATTTTTTCGCAGGAGGAAAAATTCGAATTGTTTCCAGTTCCCCCGGTTCTTTGAGCAAACTTCATCCCATCCAACGTAACGATCCACATGCCGTCGATAGCGCAACAGTTGGTACCCGTATCGCCGCTCTTTTTACGCCAGAGGAATTGGAAGAAATGAGCCGCAAGCGTGATGCGAATAGAAAAAAATATGGAGACTGGCGATGACTGAAGAGCTTGCATTTGCAATTGCGCCAACTCGGCAAGCGCCGGTCTCCGGCGTAACGATGGTGGTACCAAAGCATCAGCTTGACGCTGGGAATTGTGAAGAAAATATGCACGTCGGCGTATTTTTTGACGGCACCAACAATAATCGCGATGAAGATAAGCCGAAGCTTGGGCATAGCAACATCGTGAGATTGTCCGATGCCTATCCAGACAGTCCCGCAGATGGCGTTTATCGCATTTATGTTCCAGGTGTCGGTACCCCTTTTACGGAAATTGGAGAAACGGGACATAGCACTTTTGGCAATGGCTTTGGCCTTGGTTGTGAAAGTCGTATTGTGTTTGGGTTGTTGGCAGTATTTAACTCAATACATCAACGTGCCTTTGACGATTTGAAGCTTTTTAGTGAGGCGCAAGTCAAAGCGTTATGCCGAAATGGGCCGGGTACCCCCCTTCAGTCAGATGAAAAAGCACTGCAAGGCCTAGGAATGAATTACGGCCTACTTATGCCGGATATGGCGGAGGGGTACCGCCGTCAGCAGTTTTTTGAACGCCAGTCGAGCCTGTTGGAGAAGAAATTATCGGCACATGGCAAACCTGATGTCAAAGAATGCTTCGTAGACGTATTTGGTTTCTCCCGCGGGGCGGCGCAAGCTCGTGTGTTTTGTCAATGGCTGGATCAGTCGCTATCGGGCGGCAAGCTCGCGGGTGTCACCGTCCGCTTGCGCTTTGTTGGTCTGATGGACACGGTGGCCTCGGCAGGTATATTGTCCGGCGTGTTTGGAACGATTACGAACAGCACCGATGGACACAAGGGCTGGGCTGTCCCAAAAAATCTTCGCATTCCCGAGTCAGTGGAAAATTGCGTACACATGGTGGCGATGCACGAGCTCCGTAAGAATTTCCCACTCGACGAACTTGGTGTGAACGGCGTAATGCCGCCGCATTGCCAAGAGTTTGCATATCCAGGAGCGCATAGCGATGTCGGTGGCGGATATGCCCCAGGGGAATTGGGTATCTCCGTCGGTAAAACTCCTATTGAAAGTGATGCACTTAAATTGGCGCAAATCCCACTCAACCACATGCTGGCATGCGCGGTCGCTGCGGGTGTGCCGTTGGACAAGAAGCGGGCGTTAGATACAGCCAAAAATTATGATCCGTTCGCGATTGATCCTCGCGTTGAACAGGCATTCAGCGATTTCTTAACTGTGTCGACGATGGCCGCGCGTCAGATGCATAGCTGGCTGCAACCCTATCTGACCTGGCGTTGGCAGGTATGTAAAAATTACGAGCAACTCAGTCATGTTCAGAAAGCAGACGCAGGAGATAAAAAGCTATTGGTCGACGCAAACAAGAAATTGATGCGTGATGCCGGATTGATCGCCTTCAAAGGCGATGTGAGTCTGTCGCGGCGTTTTCTGGATTTTATTACAGGTAATCCCGGCGCCAGTTTGAAAGCGCACGAGTACCAACAGTCAGAATTGAGTTCGCTGGATCCAGAGGCACCGGTAATACTGGATATTGCGCAGAAGGCGCCACTGACGTCAGCTGCACTTGCCACGCTTTTCGATGACTTTGTTCACGACTCTTATGCTGGCTTTACCAAGAGTTTGGTTGAGTCAACCGGCTATTGGCGTTATCGCAAAGGATTCCGTGGCACCGGCGAGGCAACTATTGTCCGTAACGATGCTGTCGATCAAAGCCGCGTGGAAAGAGTTGCAAGCAATGATGCCACCGATCAAAACGTTGCAAGAGGCTAGTGCGTCGATCGCATATCGATGATCCATGGAAGGGCAAGAAAATGAAAGATGTCGAAGGGCGGGGCGTAATTCGGCTCGGCGATAAGACCTCGCATGGTGGCGAGGTGGTTTCTGCGAGCGAAAGCTTTATTGCGATGGGTATAGCGGTGGCGTTGGACGGGGATATGACCGTTTGTCCAAAGTGCAAGGGACGGTTTGCGATAAGGCCGCTCGATAGCAGTCGCCAACATCACGGTAAAGCCGTCGCCTATCACGATGACCTTACGGAATGCGGCGCCACGCTGATATCGTCACTCTAAAACATCAAGGGAAACTTGGAATGCTCCAATCCCGCTAGGCAGCGATAAAATCCGCACAATCCGTTTTACCAGTCGGTATGGCGTCGAGCTTCCGAGGCAGGACGTCGAGCTTCCGAGGATCAAAACGCGATAATCACCACCGAACCGGCCACAATCAACGAGCCGCCAATCGCCACCGGCCAAGTCAGCTGCTCACCCGCAAACAGCAAGCCCAGCACGATGGCAAAAGCGACGCTCAGTTTGTCGATTGGCGCCACCTTGGATATCGGGCCGATTTGCAAGGCATGGTAGTAGCACAGCCAGGACAGGCCGGTAGCGATGGCCGAGAGGACGAGGAACAGCCAGTTGGAAGGGTTGACCAGCGATGGTTTTTGCCACTCGTCGCGCAAGGTGACGATGCCGGCGATCACGAACAGGATGACGATGGTGCGGATGAAGGTGGCAAAATTGGAATTCATGCCGACCACGCCGAACTTGCCGAAGATCGCCGTCAGGCCAGCAAAAAATGCAGAGCCGAGAGCAAATACCTGCCAGCTGGAACCGAAATTCATTTTTTTCTCCCTGATATGGAATGTGAGCTTTTGAAAGCTTCATAAAACATGACAATGCCCTTGCCCGGTTGCGCTTAACAAACGCAGCTAACTGGGGTCAGAGTGAACTTTCTGCGCGTTTTTTGCAGAAACTTCACTCTGACCCCACTTAGCGGGCCACGGAGTAGCTGCCTCATCGCTGAAGAAATACAAGACCACCTAGTGCGCTCTGCCTCTCTCCGAATCCGTCATGTGGGGTCAGAGTCAAGTTGGCGATGAAGCACTGCAGAAATTGACTAACCCCGTTGACTCTGACCCCACATGACTCTTGCCGTGGCTTGCCTCGCTACTTTTATTTGGCCGCGGGTTTGCTGCTTCCAGTGGCTGCACGATCGTTCAACATGGCGTTATCAGGCAGCTCAGTCTGATTCCAGCCGCCGCCGAGCGCCTTGATCAGCAGCACACTGGCAGCAAAGCGCCGATCCTGGATATTCAGCGCCGACAGATCGGCGTTAAATGCGGTTGTTTGCGCCGTCACCACACTGGTGTAGTTGACGGTGCCGGCCCGGTACTGATTCATGATCAGGTCCACCGCTTGATGTGCAAACTTGACAGTCTCATCCTGGACCGCAGCTTCCTGCTCCAGAATCCGTAATGCCGCCAGATTGTCTTCCACTTCCTGGAAACTGGTCAGCACCGTCTGTTTGTATGCCGCGACGCTGGCGTCGTAGGCGGCAATCGCCTTGTCGCTTTGAGCGCGCCGGGCGCCGCCGTCAAACAGGGTGGCGGCCAGCGCCGGTCCTAGCGACCAGATGCGGTTCGGCACCGTCAGCCAGTTGGCAAAACTGTTGCTTTGAAAGCCGCCGGAAGCCGACAAGGTCAGGTTAGGAAAATACGCGGCTTTGGCGACGCCGATCTGGGCGTTGGCCGCCGCTGCCAGCCTTTCCGCCGAGCTGACATCGGGACGCCGTTCCAGCAGCGACGACGGCACGCCGACCGGAATCTCCGGCAGCACCGCGACCAGCGGCGCCGGTGCAATCGAGAAGCTGGAAGCCGCTTGTCCGGTCAACAGGGCGATCGCGTGTTCCAGCTGCGCACGCGAGACGCCATTGTCCAAGGCCTTTGCTTGTGCGCCTTTGAGCTGGGTCTGCGCTTGAATCACGTCGGAGCGGGCAACCACGCCAACGGCGTACTGGTTTTGCGTCAGTTGCAGCGATTTCTGATAGGCCGCTACCGTCTCGTCGAGCAGATTCTGCTGCAAGTCGAGCACCCGCAATTGCAGGTAGTTTTGCGCCAGCGAGGATTGCGCGCTGAGCCTGGCCACCTGCAAGTCGGCGGCACTGGCCTGGGCCGAGGCCCGGTTGGCTTCCACCGTACGGCTGATGCGGCCCCACAGATCGGGTTCCCAGCTGGCGTTCAGGCCGAGTGAGTCGGAGGTTGTTACCGAGCCGCTGCTGCTACCGCTTTGGCTGCTACTGCCGCTACCGCTGCGTCCGCCTGAACGGGTGGACGAAACACTGGCCCCTACGGTCGGAAAGTAAGACGCTCTGGCCGATTCCACCAGGGCTTTCGCTTGCCGGAATTGGGCCTCGGCTTGCGCCAGATTCTGGTTGGAGATATTGACTTGCTCGACCAGCGCATTCAATTGCGGATCCTGATAAACCTCCCACCATTTTCCATGCAGTTCCTGATCTTGCGGGGTCGCCGTTTTCCAATCCTTGTTTTCCTTGAAGGCGGCCGGCGCCACGGCGGCCGGGCGTACGTAATCCGGGCCGACGGCGCAGGCGCTCAATAGCAGCGCTGCGGTTGTTGCCGCTGCTGCCGCCAACAGGGTTCTGTGCATAGGTGCTTGCTTCTGCTTTTGCGTATGGCTCATATTAGATCCGTTGATTGTCGTTTTCGGCGACCATAATATTGCTGTTCTTGTTAAGCTTCGCTGGTATCAGGCACCGGCCTGCCGCTGCGCCGCTCCCATTTGTCTTTGCTCCACAAGCGGAAGCGATCCATATACAGGTAGACCACCGGCGTCGTGTACAACGTCAGCAACTGGCTCATGATCAGGCCACCGACAATCGCGATCCCCAGCGGCCGCCGCAGTTCGGCGCCGTCGCCGTGGCCCAGCGCCAGCGGCACCGCGCCGAGCATGGCCGCCATGGTGGTCATCATGATCGGCCGGAAGCGCAACCGGCAGGCTTCGAAAATCGAATCGCGCGGCGATAGCCCGCGCGTGCGTTCGACATCGAGGGCGAAGTCGATCATCATGATCGCATTCTTCTTGACGATACCGATCAGCAGGATCACGCCGATCAAGGCGATCAGGCTGAAATCGGTGCCGGTCGCCAGCAATGCCAGCAGGGCGCCGACACCGGCCGAAGGCAGGGTCGAGAGGATGGTGATCGGATGTACATAGCTTTCATACAAAACGCCAAGCACGATGTACGCCGCCAGCAACGCCGTCAGAATCAGCATCGGCTGGCTGCTCAAGGATGACTGGAATACATTGGCGGTGCCCTGGAAGCTGCCGTGCACCGAGGTCGGCACGCCGATCCGGGCCAGCGCATCGTTGATCGCCGCCGTCGCATCCGATAAAGAACCGCCGGTCGGCAGATTGAAGGAAATGGTGGAGGCGATGAACTGACTCTGGTGGTTGACCCCGAGCGAGGTATTGGTCGGCTGGAAACTGGTGAACGCCGCCAGCGGCATCTGTTGCTCCGCCGTGGTCGAGAGGGTCAGCGCCAGCGATGAATTGGAGGCCAGCTTGCCGCCTGCGGTCAATGCCGGCGGCGTGCCGAGTGCAGAGGTGGTGGGCGACAGATTGGCGGTGCTGGCCGGGATGCTGACGTAAGTGTCATGCAAGATGCGCGGACTCTGCCAATATTGCGGAGCGGCCTCCATCACCACGTGGTATTGATTCATGCCGCTGTAAATGGTCGACACCTGGCGTTGGCCAAACAGGTCGTTCAAGGTCGAGTCGATCAGCTGCGGCGTGACACCGCTGCGTATCGCGCTTTCGCGATCAATCGTCAGGGTGGTCTGCAAGCCCTTGTCCTGCTGGTCGGTATTGACGTCGGCCAGTTGCGGCAGGGCGCTGAAGGCTTCGCGGATTTTCGGTTCCCAGGTGCGCAATTCATTCAGATCGTCGGACTGCAAGGTGTATTGGTACTGGGCGTCGCTGGCGCGGCCGCCGACGCGGATATCCTGCACCGGTTGCATGAACAGGTTGGCGCCGGGCACATGGCTGAGTTTGCCGCGCAGGCGCGCGATGACCTGATCGGCGGTGAGCTTGCGTTCGGTCAGCGGCTTGAGGGTAATGAACATGTTGCCGCGATTGCTCTGGCCGCCGCCGGTGAAGGCAATCACGCTTTGCACATCGGGATCCTTGCGGACGATCTCGACAAACTCATTGAGCTTGACCTTCATCGACTGGAAGGAAATCGACTGGTCGCCCTGGATGCCGCCCATCACCAGGCCGGTATCCTGCTGCGGGAAAAAGCCTTTGGGAATGACGGTGTACAGATACACATTGAGGGCGATGGTGCCGAACAGGATCAGTATCATCAATGGCGAAAAACGCAGGGCCCAGGCCAGCGACCGTTCGTAGCCGCGCAACATGGCGTTGAAGGCGCGTTCGGTGGCGGTGAAGAAACGTCCTTGCTTGCGGTGCGGCTCGTGCTTTAGCAGGCGCGCGCACATCATCGGGGTGGTGGTCAGCGAGACCACCAGCGATACCAGGATCGCCACCGACAAGGTGACGGCAAATTCGCGGAACAGGCGGCCGACGATGCCGCCCATCAGCAGGATCGGGATGAACACGGCGATCAGGGAAAGACTCATCGACATCACCGTAAAGCCGACTTCCTTGGCTCCTTGCAATGCTGCGGCAAACGGTTTCATGCCTGCTTCAATGTGGCGCGAGACGTTTTCCAGCACCACGATGGCATCGTCGACCACGAAGCCGGTGGCAATCGTCAGCGCCATCAGGGATAGATTGTCGAGGCTGTAGCCGAGCAAATACATGACGCCGAAAGTGCCGATCAGCGAGACCGGCACGGCGACTGCCGGGATCAGCGTGGCGCGGCCGTTGCGCAGGAACAGGAACACCACCATGATCACCAGTGCGATCGACATCATCAAGGTGTCCTCGGTTCCGCTCAAAGAGGCGCGAATGGTCGGCGTGCGGTCGAGTGCGACATCAAGGTTGATGGCAGCCGGAATCGAGGCGCGCAACTGCGGCAGCAGCGCCCGCACTTCGTCCACCGTTTCGATGATGTTGGCGCCGGGCTGGCGATTCAGGATCACCAGCACCGACGGTTTGCCGTTGGCGGAGCCGGCGTTGCGCAGATTGGCAACCGAATCGACCACCGTGGCGACATCGCTGACGCGCACCGGCGCGCCATTGCGATAGGAAACAATCAGCGGCATGTATTCGGCGGCGGTCTTGGCCTGGTCGTTGGCGTAGATCTGCCAGTTCTTGTCGCCGTCTTCCAGCACGCCCTTGGGGCGGTTAGCGTTGGTGGCGGCGATCGCGGTGCGGACGTCAGCCGTGCCTATGCCGTATTTGTTAAGTGCGGTCGGATTCAGTTCGATCCGCACCGCCGGCTGCGAACTGCCGCCGACGCTGACCTGGCCGACGCCTTTCACCTGCGACAGCTTTTGCGCCAGGATGGTGTCGGCAGCGTCGTACATCTGGCCCTGCGTCATGCTGTCCGAGGTCAGCGCCAGAATCATGATCGGCGCATCGGCCGGATTCACCTTGCGATAATTCGGATTGCTGGGCAAGCCGGTCGGCAGCAGGTTGCGCGCTGCGTTGAGCGCGGCCTGGACGTCGCGTGCGGCGCCGTCGATGTCGCGGTTGAGATCGAACTGCATGGTGATGCGGGTCGAGCTGAGCGAACTCGACGAGGTCATTTCGGTGACCCCGGCGATCGACCCCAGTGCGCGCTCCAGCGGCGTCGCCACGGTGGCGGCCATGGTTTCCGGACTGGCGCCCGGCAGTGACGCCGAGATCGAGATGGTCGGGAAATCTACTTGCGGCAACGGCGATACCGGCAGCAGCCGGAACGCCACCATGCCGGCCAGGGCCACGCCGATGGTCAGTAGCGTGGTGGCAATCGGCCGTTGAATAAAGGGACGCGAGATATTCATGCTGTGTTCTGATCCCTTGCCTTACGGCTCATCCAGCCGCGGCTGCTGCCGGGGGATGGCGCCATCGTGGTCGTCATCATCCGGATGCGGCTCTTCCTTGCTGCCAAAGCGTGCCTTCGCACGGCGCGCCAGATTGTCGAACGCCAGATAGATGACCGGGGTGGTGAACAAGGTCAGCACCTGCGATACCAGCAGGCCGCCAACCATGGTGATCCCCAGCGGCTGCCGCAATTCCGAACCGACACCGCTGCCGAGCATCAGCGGCAATGCACCCAGCAGAGCCGCCATGGTGGTCATCAGGATCGGCCGGAAGCGCAGCAGGCAAGCCTGGTAGATCGCATCGCGCGGGCTTTTGCCTTCGTTGCGTTCGGCGTCCAGCGCAAAGTCGATCATCATGATGGCGTTCTTCTTGACGATACCGATCAACAGGATAATCCCGATGATGCCGATAATCCCCAGATCGGTGCCGGCGATCATCAGCGACAGCAGGGCGCCGACGCCGGCGGAGGGCAGCGTCGACAAGATCGTGATCGGGTGGATGTAGCTTTCATACAGCACGCCCAGCACGATATACATGGTGATGATCGCCGCCAGGATCAGCATCAGCGTATTGCTGAGCGATGCCTGGAAGGCCAGCGCTGCACCCTGGAAACTGGTTTGTATGCTGGCCGGCAAGCCGATCTCCTGTTCCGCAGCCTCGATCGCTTTGACCGCGTCGCCCAGTGAAGCGCCGGGCGCCAGGTTGAATGAAATCGTGGTGGCAGGGAACTGGCCGATATGGTTGATCACCAGCGGCGAAGTGCGTTCCTCGACCGTGGCGATGCTCGACAGCGGCACCTGGTTGCCGTTGCCAGCGACCAGGAAAATACTGTTCAGCGCCGCCGGCCCTTTCTGGAATTCCGGTTTCACTTCCATCACTACCCGGTACTGGTTGGATTGGGTATAGATGGTTGAGATCAGGCGCTGGCCGAAGGCGTTGTACAGGGCGTTATCGATGGCCGCCGTGGTGATGCCGAGCCGCGACGCCGCATCGCGGTCGATCGCGATGTAGGCTTGCAAACCGAGATCCTGCTGGTTGCTGGCGATATCCGCCAGCTGCGGGATCTGGCGCAGGCGCTCGATCAGCTTCGGCACCCAGATGCTGAGTTCATCGGCGTTGGCATCCTCGACGCTGAATTGATACTGGGTGCGGCTGACGCTATCTTCAATCGTCAGATCCTGCACCGGTTGCATGTACAGCGTGATGCCGCCGACCTGGCGATCCAGTTCCGGTTGCAGGCGGCGGATGACGTCGCTGGCGCTCAGATTGCGTTGATCGTGCGGCTTCAGGTTGATTAGCATGCGGCCGCTGTTCAGCGTGGCGTTAGTGCCATCGACGCCGATGAAAGACGACAGGCTGTCGACTGCCGGGTCTTTCAGCACCACCGCCGCCAGCGCTTGCTGCCGGGCCGCCATGGCGGAAAAAGAAACCGACTGGCTGGCCTCGGAGATGCCCTGGATGACGCCGGTGTCCTGCACAGGGAAAAAGCCTTTCGGAATAAAGATGTACAGCACCGCGGTCAGCACCAGCGTGCCGATGGCCACGATCAGCGTCGCGAACTGGTGGCGCAGCACCCATTCCAGCGCCACGCCGTAGCGGGCGATAATCCGATCCAGGGTTGCACCGCTCTTGCGGTAGAACCAGCTTTGCTTTTGTTCCGGAATATGGTGCAGCAGCCGGGCGCACATCATCGGCGTCAACGTCAACGAGATGACGGCGGAAATCAGGATCGCCACCGCCAGCGTGATGGCGAATTCGCGGAACAGGCGGCCGACGACGTCGCCCATGAACAGCAGCGGGATCAGCACTGCAATCAGTGAAAACGTCAGCGAAATGATGGTAAAGCCGATTTGCTCCGCGCCTTTCAGGGCCGCCTGCAAGGGCTTCATGCCTTCTTCGATGTAGCGCGAGATGTTCTCGATCATCACGATCGCATCGTCGACCACGAAGCCGGTGGCGATGGTGAGCGCCATCAGGGTCAGGTTGTTGACCGAGAATCCAACCAGGTACATGACGCCGAAAGTGCCGATCAGCGACAGCGGCACCGCCACGCTAGGGATGATGGTGGCAGGTACGCTGCGCAGGAAAATGAAGATCACCATCACCACCAGGGCGACTGACAGCAGCAGTTCGAACTGCACATCCGCCACCGAGGCGCGGATGGTGGTGGTGCGGTCGGTCAGGATCTGGACATCGATCGCGCCGGGTAGGGTTTCCTGCAGTTTCGGCAGGATCTTCTTGATGCTGTCGACCACGCCGATGACGTTGGCGCCCGGTTGCCGCTGGATATTCAGGATCACTGCCGGCGAAGTGTTGGCCCAGGCCGCCAGGCGGATGTTTTCGGCATCGTCGATCACATCGGCGACATCGGAGACGCGGATTGGTGCGCCGCTCTTGTAGGCGATGATCAGGTTGCGGTATTCATCGGCTGAGCGCAGCTGGTCGTTGGCGTCGATGGTGGAGGCGCGCGCCGGGCCGTCGAAGCTGCCTTTGGCCTGGTTGACGTTGGCGTTGCCGATAGCGGTGCGGATGTCATCCAGGTTCAGGCCCATCGCCGCCACCGCACGCGGATTCAGCTGCAGGCGCACGGCTGGCCGCTGGCCGCCGGACAGGCTGACCAGGCCCACCCCCGGCACTTGCGAAATCTTTTGCGCCAGGCGGGTGTCGATCAGATCTTGCACCTTCGGCAGCGGCAGCGTTTTCGAGGTGATCGCCAAGGACATGATCGGCGTATCGGCCGGGTTGACCTTGTTGTAGATCGGCGGCGTCGGCAGATCGGAGGGCAGCAGATTGCCGCCGGCGTTGATCGCTGCCTGGACTTCCTGCTCGGCGATATCGAGGCTCAGGTCGAGACTGAATTGCAGGGTGATGACCGAGGCGCCGCCGGAGCTGGTCGACGACATCTGGTTGAGGCCAGGCATCTGGCCGAACTGGCGTTCCAGCGGCGCGGTGACGGATGAGGTCATGACATCCGGGCTGGCGCCGGGATACAGCGTCACTACCTGGATGGTTGGATAGTCGACTTCCGGCAAGGCCGAAAGCGGCAGTTGCTTGTAGGCGACGATGCCGGCCAGGAAAATGGCCAGCATCAACAGGGATGTGGCAACCGGCCGGAGAATAAACTGGCGTGAGGGATTCATACTATCTTCACAGTTGCTTATGGGCTGGTGCGGTTGTTGGCGGCAGCAGGGGCGGCGGGTGTTGCGGATGCGGCAGGCGCGCTGGCGGCAGCGCCACCAGTGGCGTCCTGGCCGTGACGGCGGCCGCCCTTATGGGTGCCGGCAGCGCTGCCGGCGTCAGCGCCGGCCGCCGCAGTTGTGCCGGCCCCAGCCGCCGCCGGACCGCCACGGACCACCGGTTCCACCTTGGCGCCTTCCTTGAGTTTGTCGATGCCGTCGATGACCACGGTTTCGCCGACGGCGATACCCTTGTCAATCGCAGTCGATTCACCTTCTACCGGGCCGGCTGTGACGTCACGGATGGTGACCGAATGATCGGCTTTCACCACATACACGAAATTACCTTTGGCGCCGCGCTGAATCGCCGCATTCGGAATCACGGTAGCATCGCGGCGGGTGTCGAGCAGCATGCGGACATTGACGAACTGGTTCGGAAACAGGGCGTAATTGAGATTCGGGAATTCCGCCTTCAGTTTGACCGTGCCGGTGCTGCTGTCGACCTGGTTGTCGATGGTCAGCAGCGCGCCGCTGTCGAGTTTGTTTTTTTGATCGCGGTCCCAGACATCGGTCGCCAGCTTTTTGCCAGCCTGGATCTGTTTCATGACGCTGGGAATATTATCTTCCGGAATACTGAATACGCTGGTGATCGGTTGCAGCTGGGTGATGACCACGATGCCGTTGGTATCGCTGCTCTGCACAATATTGCCGAGGTCGACCTGGCGCAAACCGAGGCGGCCGCCGATCGGCGCAGTGACGCGCGAGTAAGTGAGTTGCAGGCGGGCGCTGTCGAGCGAGCCTTGATCCGATTTGACCGTGCCTTCATATTGCTTGACCAGGGCGGCCTGGGTGTCGACCTGCTGACTGGCGATGGAGTCTTGCGTCAGCAATGTGCGGTAGCGTTGCAAATCGATTTGCGCAGCCTTCAGCAGGGCGGTGTCTTTGAGCAGCTGGCCTTCGGCCTGCGTCACCGCCACCTGGTAAGGGCGCGGATCCAGCTCGGCCAGCAAGTCGCCGGCCTTGACTATCTGGCCTTCCTGAAAATGCAATTTCATCAACTGTCCGTTAACCCGGCTTTTGACCGTCGCCGTGGCTTCCGGAGTGACGCTGCCGAGACCCGAGAGATAGATCCTGATATCGCCGGTTTTGGCGACTGCGACGCCAACCGGCAGCGGGCCGCCGGCGCCGGGAAATCCACCGCGATTTCCACCTTTCCCACCTTTTCCGCCTTTGCCGCCGCCATTCGACGCTTGCCCCGGCGTTTGTCCCGAGCTTGCCGTGGCTGGGTCAGCCGCCTGATGATTGCGACCCCAGATCAGGTAAGCCGCTAGCGCCAGCACGACGACTGCGGCCAGCCACAGCCAGCCGCGCTGGAATCCGCCCTGGTACTGGTTGGGAAGGGCGGGGCGAGGCTGGTTAGATTGGTCGATTCGGGGAGTCGGTGTAGTAGTCATCGCGGGCAGGAGGTCAGTCAGAGTGTGGTCAAGCGCAATAAAAATGGATTTGCTACGAATTTGCCGGAAATTGGCGCTCAGGGCGTGCAGCAAATTGTTGAAAATTAATTACATGAGTTTAGCGAGTAAATTTTACCGCCGCATGTATTTAATAGAAATTGTTTCAAACTATTGAGAGTTTCATAATTCATGACATCACCCCGGCTAGAGTCATCTGGGGGCGGAGTCAACGGGGTCGGAGTCACTTATGCAGTGCTTTATCGCGAAACTTGACTCTGACCCCACATGACGGATTCGGAGAAAGACAGAGCGCACTGGGTGGTTTTGTTCTTTTTAACGATGAGGCAGCTACTCCGTGGCCCGCTAAGTGGGGTCAGAGTGAAGTTTCTGCAAAAAAGCGCGCAGAAAGTTCACTC
>NZ_DATMRK010000024.1:0-52100 GCF_035566375.1 Collimonas sp. | reverse complement strand
GCGACGCCCAGTTGCTCAGCGACGATTTTTTTAACGCGTTGTTCGATATCGGACATGTGATGCCTCCATTAGGTTACAGAAAGTGCGCGCATTTTAGCAGGTTTGCGCATTGAAAATTTACTTTCGACATTAGTCTTTAATATTCAATAAAATTATGTCAAAAGCATCTAAATCGGTGTTACTTACATTTAACTCTGAAATAAGCCTAAAACTGCGGACTTGCTTCAGCTCACGGCTCAACTCATATACATGCCGCCATTTACGTGCAAAGTGCTGCCCGTAATATAGCCGGCTTGCGACGACGCCAGGAACACTACCGCCGCCGCCACGTCTTCGGCAGCACCCAGCCGCCCGAGCGGGATCTGCTGCAGCAACGAAGCATGCTGCTGCTCGCTCAGAGCCTTGGTCATATCGGTATCGATAAAACCCGGCGCAACGCAGTTAACCGTAATGTTGCGGCTGCCGATCTCACGCGCCAACGCACGACTCATGCCAGCCACGCCAGCCTTGGCGGCAGCATAATTCATTTGCCCCGGATTGCCGGCCGAACCGACTACCGAAGTGATATTGATGATACGACCATGCTTGGCCTTCATCATGCCACGCAAGACTGCGCGCGACAAACGCGCCACGGCGGTCAGATTGGTCGCGATGACGGCGTCCCATTCCTCATCCTTCATGCGCATGGCCAGTTGATCCTGGGTGATGCCTGCATTATTGACAAGAATCGACAAGCCGCCGAATTCCTTCTGCGCCAGTTCAACCGCCGCCGCGCAGCCGGCAGCATCATTCACATTCAGCACGATACCGCGACCGTTGCCTGGCTGGCTAGCCTCCATGTATTCGGTAATCGCCGCCGCACCTGCCTCGGAGGTCGCGGTGCCGATGACTTTGGCGCCGCGCTGGAGCAATTGCAACGCAATGGCCCGGCCGATGCCGCGCGATGCGCCGGTGACAAGAGCCACCTGGCCGGTTAAATTCTGTACATCTGTATTTTGTAAAGTCACTTGAATGTCTCCAACATTTTATCCAGCGACACCTGATCGACAATCATGTCGCTGATCAAGCTGTCGTTAATACGCTTGGTCAAACCAGCAAGAACCTTGCCCGGACCGCATTCAACCACATGAGTGACACCTTCGACAGCAATTTTCTGCACGGTTTCCACCCAGCGCACCGGACTGGCCGCTTGCCGCACCAATGCATTCTTGATGGCTTCCGGATCATTGACGATGGCAACGTCGACGTTATTGATCAGCGCAATCTGCGGCGCCGCGAAAGTCAGGTCTTGCATGTATTCACGCAAACGGTCCGATGCCGGTTTTAACAACGAAGAATGAAATGGGGCCGATACCGGCAATGGCAAGGCACGTTTCGCACCTTTTTCTTTAGCCGCGATACAAGCGCGCTCGATCGCCGCCTTATGGCCTGCAATCACTACCTGCGCCGGCGCGTTGAAATTTACCGCCTCAACGATTTCGCCCTGAGCCGCTGCCAGACAAACTGCACGCACATCCTCATCCGACAAACCGAGAATGACGGCCATGCCGCCCTGCCCGACCGGCACCGCTTGCTGCATGGCTTGTGCACGGAAACGCACCAAAGGCACTGCGTCCTTGAATGCAATCACGCCTGCGGCGACCAAAGCGGAATATTCGCCCAGACTGTGGCCAGCCACCAAAGCCGGCGCTTTGCCGCCAGCCGCCAGCCAGGCCCGATAACAAGCAACTGCTGCGGTCAACATGACCGGCTGCGTATTGGTAGTCAGATCCAACTCTTCTTTCGGCCCCTCGGCAATCAGCTTGCCCAGATCAAACTGCAACGCTTCTGAAGCTTCTGCAACCGTATCCCTTACCACCGGGTTATCGGCAAAACCGCTCAACATGCCAATGGCTTGCGAGCCCTGGCCTGGAAAAACAAATGCGAATTTATTCATGCCTTACCTACCGCTTATTAATTGAGGATTTGAGATTTATCGAAGGCTCGGAAAACCTCTAAAGACCGTAGCCTCAGCTACGCTGACTTGCGTCAATTGTCTGTTCGAGAAGCCCAGTTGTACGACAGTACAGTGAGCATCGCAGAGCAGAGATTGGCGGGCGCAGTGGTCTTTAGAGGTTTCCGCTTTCCTTTACATGCGCGCTAAAATTGCGCCCCATGTGAAACCGCCGCCGACACCTTCCATCATGACATTCTGGCCGGGCTTGACACGACCGTCGCGCACAGCCTGATCCAGTGCCAGCGGAATCGATGCCGCCGAGGTATTGCCATGCTGATCCACCGTCACCACCATGCGCTCGTTATCCAGGCCTAGCTTACGCGCAGTACTTTGCATGATGCGGATATTGGCCTGATGTGGAATCAGCCAGTCAATTTCGGATGCGCTCATGCCGGCGATCTGCAAGGTTTCGTTGGCGACTTTTTCCAATACCGACACCGCCAGCTTAAACACTGCCTGGCCGTCCATATACAGGAAGGCGCTGCCCTCAACCACTCCGGCATTCATCTTACCTGGAACGCATAGTATGTCTTTATAGCGGCCATCGGCATGCAACTTGGTAGCAAGAATGCCAGGCTCGGCAGAGGCACTCATGACGACTGCACCGGCGCCATCGCCGAACAGCACACAAGTGGTGCGATCTTCAAAATTCAGGATTCGTGAAAAAACTTCGGTGCCGATTACCAGAACGTTTTTGTGCGCGCCGGATTTGATAAAACTATCGGCAATTGACACTGCGTATACAAAACCGCTGCACACTGCCTGCACATCAAAAGCGGCGCCGCCGTTGGCAATACCAAGCTTTTGCTGCACTACGCAGGCTGTGCTCGGAAAACCGCCGAAATAGTCCGGGGTTGAAGTGGCGACGATCACGAGATCGATATCGTCGGCCTGCATGCGCGCCATATCCAGCGCCTGCTTGGCTGCTGCTACGGCGAGATCGCTGGATTGCACATCCGCTTCAGCGTAGTGACGCGCCGCGATGCCGCTACGGGAAAAAATCCATTCATGCGATGTCTCAATGCCCTTTTCGGCGAGTTGCGCAGTGAGCTCTTGATTGCTTACCCGTTTCGGCGGCAAATAGCTGCCGGTACCGACAATTTTGCTAAAAGTAGTCATGCTGTCTTTTGTTGGGTTGATTCAGTAATAACGATTTCGCCAGACGCGCCATCCACACCCGTTTCGGCGGGCTTGGATGCTATCTCCGGGTGCGGCATCAGCTCCGCAATCGTGGTTGCAATACGAGACAATACATCATATTTGGCGGCATCGAACGCCCGCTGTATAGCCCATTCGTAGCCATAAGCGTCGGCCCCGCCATGGCTCTTGAACACCAGTCCGCGTAAGCCCAGCAGGCTGGCGCCGTTATAGCGCGAGGGATTCAGGCGGCGCGAGATGGCCTTGATCGCGCCACGGGCAATGACCGCGCCAAGCATATTCAAAATGCCGCTTTTGAATTCTGTCGTCAATACTGTCTTGACGAAACGCCCCAGGCCCTCGGAAGCCTTGAGCGTGACATTACCGACAAAACCGTCGCAAACGACGATGTCGGTAGTGCCCTCGAAGATATCGTTGCCTTCGACATTGCCGTAGAAATTCAGGATACCCTTTTCGTGATCCGCACGCAGCAATTCCGCTGTCTGCTTGACCACCTCATTGCCTTTGATATCTTCTTCGCCGACATTCAGCAAACCGATCGTCGGCCTCGGCTTGCCTTCCATGGCCGACACCAGCGCCGACCCCATCAAGGCAAACTGATGCAGGTGCAACGGTTCGCAATCGACGTTGGCGCCCAGATCGAGCATATAAGTGGGGCCGTCTTTTTGATTGGGGAGAATGGTGCAGATCGCAGGACGGTCAACGCCATGCAAGGTCTTGAGCAAGTAGCGGGAAACCGCCATCAAGGCGCCGGTATTACCCGCCGAGACGCACGCCTGCACCTGCTGGTCTTTGACCAGACGCAAGGCGACGCGCATTGAGGAATCTTTTTTACGGCGCAATGCAGTTTCGATGGAGTCATCCATCGTCACCACTTCGGATGCATGCTGCACCGATAAGCGCGGGTGGGAGGTTGCCTTGTGCTTTTTCAGTTGCGCTCGAATTTCTTCTTCAAGACCAACCAGTACCAATTCGGCCTCAGGCTCGCGATTAGCAAATGAAATAGCAGCAGGAACGGTAACCGATGGGCCATGATCACCACCCATACAGTCGATAGAAATTTTGATTGTCATTGTTTTGATTCAGTGCCTACTCTAAGCCATATTATGAGGCAGATTGGGCGCGATTCAAAATGACGCGAGGAATTATTCCACATACAAAAACGGCGCTTCTGAGAGAAACTCATCGCGCCGCCTTCAACCTGCATCGCAAGAACAAGTAAGTATTACTCGTCGTTCTTGGTCTTCAACACTTTACGGCCACGGTAAAAGCCATTTGGGCTGATGTGGTGACGCAAATGTGTTTCACCAGTCGTTGGCTCGATAGCCAGCGGAGGTGCAACCAGAAAATCGTGGGCACGGTGCATGCCGCGCTTGGATGGGGTCTTTTTATTTTGTTGAACTGCCATGATAACTCCTGCTTTCTTAAGATCTTAAAGTTTAACATATCCAACCCTCAGAACAGGGAAAGGCTGGATATTCCTGCCGCGTTTGTGCGCGGATTTTACTACCTATTGCCACACCTTAGTCACACGGAATCACATTCATGTGAAAATCAGCGCGACAAATTTACCGCAATTCTGTATCTAATCAGTTGGGGACAGAGTAATTCGCCACGTTTCAGTAACTTCCAAGCTCTTCCCGCAATGAGTTTTATTGTTGCTTCAAATTCTTTAGCATCGCGAATGGCGATTCTTTTTTGCTGCTTTTCAGCCCATCCAATGCAGATTGGTCCGGGCAAACCGGATGCCTGGGCGACAACGGCAAGGCCAGTAAAGCCTCATCCTCAACCAGTTCAAGGATACTCAGTGTTTTAGTGCCAACGATGACATCAATTTCGTCATTATCAAGAAGTGCATCGATTTCATCAGCACTTTCCTCATCTTTTGCCAATACCAGCGCGGATTCCGCGTCAATATCGAAGGCAAACGGCGTCAAACAGCGCTGACACATGATCTTGATCGAGCCGGTTACCGACATCGTCAGCTGGGGATGCCCCAAGTGATCAACGCCACCAACCAGAACCCAATGCAGAGCGCCGGAGCGGTCTGCCGACTCATCGGCCAGGCGACTCAGGTCAGCCACGGCGATTTCGCCTTCACGGCGCTCTTTATGGCGCGCATACTCAAACGCGTCGATTACAAAAGCACTCATAGTCAAGCCGAACCCGGAAAACCTGCGATAATAACAGCCTTTTCCCTTATTCGTCAAAGTGTTAGCGTGTTTTCCGCACTTTCCCCACATTTTATTGTTAGGCAATCGTTCAACTGACGAAAACCATGGCTTCTTTACAACAGACGATTTCCCCCACAGCTCCTTCACCCCTACCGCGCCTGATCCTTGGCTCCAGCTCCAGATACCGCAAAGAATTGCTGTCCCGGCTACAGATCCCATTTGAGGTGATCGTGCCAGATATCGACGAAACTCCGCATCCAGGCGAAAGCCCGCAAACCACTGCATTGCGCCTGGCTTTGGAAAAAGCACGCGCAGTAGCGCTGACTGCGCCAAATGCGCTGGTGATCGGCTCGGATCAGGTGGCCACATTGGATGGCGAGCAGATCGGCAAGCCCGGCAATCATGAAAATGCCCTGGCGCAGCTGCAGAAAATGCGGGGCCGCCGCGTCATTTTCCATACCGCCCTTTGCCTGTGGGATAGCAGGCAGAGCCAGGTCGAACAAGCGGTCCAGATAGAAAACGTCCAGACCTTTGTCACCTTTCGTGACCTGCCCGATGCCGAACTGGATGCCTATTTGCGGATTGAACAGCCTTATGATTGCGCCGGCAGCGCAAAAAATGAAGGGCTGGGCATCGCCATCCTGGAAAAAATCGAGAGTACCGACCCCACCGCCCTGACCGGTTTGCCATTAATCGCGCTGACCGGTATGCTGCGCCGCGCCGCCCTACCATTCTTCATAAAATAAACCGACATGCCAGGCATCCTGTATTTAATCCCCAACACCCTAGGCCAAAGCGAGGCCGGTTCGGCACAGCCGCTGGCGGCCGTCATCCCATTCGAGGTGCAGGCGCTCACCGCCCGGCTGGATTACTTCATTGCAGAAAATGCAAAGACCACGCGCGCCTTTTTAAAATTGATCGCTGCCGCCCAGCCACTAGCCAAACCGTTACAAGAAATTCAAATCGCAGAACTCAATGTCAACACTGCCAGCACCGCCCTGCCAGCCTTGCTGGCGCCGATTCTGGCCGGTCAGGACGCCGGCCTGATCTCTGAGGCGGGCGTGCCGGCGGTTGCAGACCCCGGCGCCAATCTGGTACGGCTGGCCCATGCGCACGGGATTCAAGTGCGGCCACTGGTCGGACCGTCATCACTGCTGCTGGCCGTCATGAGCAGCGGCCTTAACGGCCAAAGTTTTGCTTTTAACGGCTATCTGCCCACCGATGCCGAACAACGCAGCAAACGTATCAAGGCATTGGAATTGCGTTCGCGCCAGGAGCAGCAGACGCAACTATTCATTGAAACACCATATCGCAACGGCACGTTTCTGGAAGCGCTGGCCAGCAGCTGTCAAGCCAATACGCTGATTTGCGTCGCCACCGATCTGACCCTGCCATCCGAGACCATCAGGACCCAGACCGCAGCCAAGTGGAAGACGGCTCTGGCGGCTGGCAAACATCCCGACTTTCACAAAAAGCCAACCGTGTTCCTATTCCTGGCGCAATAACTTTTTTACATCGGACACAAAACGCAAAACGGCGACGGTGTTGCGCCGTCGCCGAATTTGCCTGTCCCGAAAGACATTATGTTGAGAAGTCGAAAACTTCTCGGTGCCGCATCATCGATGCGGGGGGTTGTCCAGTAGCCAATGCACAACTCCAAAACAAGGGGTTGTATTGCAATGGAGTGATTTTTTGCTACTGAAACAATTGCATCTGGGTGATCAACGATTTTGCTATGTCTATAATCGCCTCCTCTGTTCGCTATTCCTCGAGTACCTTTAATATACGACAGGATCGCGAAGATACAAGGCAAATTAAAGTATTACGATATGCCGGTTTCTTGCCGGCTTCTTGCTGGTTTCCACTTTGGCATTTACTTCAGAGCCCGCATGCCGTGTGCTGCGCGCGGACTCATGAATAAAATTCAACGCAAACTTGGCTTCACTTCATTCGCCAGCGATTGCACCACACCAGCCCCCATCGCTACACCGAATTTTTTCAGCACGCGCTCAGGCAAACCTTCGCTCTTGGTGTAATCGACAATGTCTTCCTGCTTCAAGACATCGCGCGCAACGCTGTCTACCGTTCCATAACCATCTGCCAAGCCCATCTCGACCGCCTTGGAACCACTCCAGAACAGGCCTGAGAAAGTTTCCGGTGTTTCCTTCAGGCGTGCGCCGCGACCTTTACGCACAACATCGATAAACTGCTGATGGATTTCCGCCAGCATGGTTTGCGCATAACCTTTCTGGGTAGCGCTCATCGGACTGAACGGATCAAGGAAGCCCTTGTTGTCGCCGGCGGTCAGCAGGCGCCGCTCAACGCCTACCTTATCCATCAAGCCGGTGAAGCCGAAACCATCCATCAGCACACCGATGGAGCCAACGATGCTGGCTCTATTGACATAGATTTTATCGGCCGCGGCAGCGATGTAATAACCGCCCGATGCGCACATCTCGTCGACCACTACGTACAGCGGCTTGTTCGGATATTCCTTGCGCAGGCGCGTGATTTCATCGTTGATGATGCCGGCTTGCACCGGGCTGCCGCCGGGGCTGTTGATGCGCAATATCACGCCGACCGAATCGTCTGCGGCAAAGGCGTTATCAAGCGCCGGCACCACTACGGCGGCCGAACCATTACCTTCCGATTCGATCGCGCCATTGATCTTGACCAACGCAGTATGCGCGCCGACGGTTTGCGTGTCCGAGCCTTCGTAATTCACACCTAACCAAAACGCGAAGCCAATCACAGCAAGGGTCGCCAGCTTAAAGAAAATCCCCCACCGGCGCCGCGCACGCTGTTCGCGCAATGAGGCGAACGCCAGCTTCTCCAGTAACTCACGCTCCCAACCTTCTTTTTTAACGGGCATGGCGGTTTCCACATTATCAAATTCGTTATTGCTCATGGTGCTCACTCACTTCGTTTATCCGAAATCGTTATTGAATACGCCAGCGGCACTATCTCAAGCAACTGCCGGGCGCACGTACTCATCAGGGATCCAGAACACCTGATCATTGCTTTCTTCAACCAAAATCTTGTGCAAGCGCCCACCGCGGCATGGACCACCGGCGCAGTTCCCGGTTTCCGGCTCATACACCGCGCCGTGCGTAGCACACATCAGATACAAACCGCTGGACTCGAAAAACTCGCCTTCATTCCAATCCAGCTCCAGTGAAATATGTGCGCAACGGTTCAGGTAAGCGTGAACAATATTGTGGTGGCGTATGGCGAATGCAACCGCATCCTCACCCCAGGCAGTAACCGCAAAACGCACGCCTTTGCCGCGCTCTGCCAGCGCAGAAGAAGCACAGATGGGAATTCGGATTTTATTCATCGCGTCATTCACGGCGGCGTGGTCCGGGATCAGGCATTTTCGTTAAGCCAGGCATGCAGTTGCACGGTCGAGGTCGCATTGAACAGCGGCTTCAGTGCGTTCAGTTCGTGGGCCGGATGCGCGCCATACTGAACCGCGATACCCGCTGCGCCGGCATTGATCGCCATCTGCAGATCATGCGTGGTGTCGCCGATCATCACCGTGCGCTTCAGGTCCTGTCCCAACTCTCGCGTCAACTCCTGCAGCATGGCCGGATGCGGCTTGGAGAATGTTTCGTCGGCACAGCGGGTAGCGTCAAATGCCGACAGCAACTTGGTCTCGTGCAAGGCGCGATTCAGTCCGACCCGGCTCTTGCCGGTGGCAATCGCCAGGAAATAACCTTGTTGCGACAAGTCTGCCAGCATTTCACGCACGCCGTCGAACAAGGTCAGATCCTGGTCTTGCGCCAGATAGTGATAACGATAGCGCTCCACCACCCGCGGATACTGGCTAGGCTCCAGGCCCGGCATCGCCACCTGCATCGCTTCCGCCAAACCAAGCCCGATCACATGCGAGGCGGCCTTGTTGTCCGGAATCGCCAGCCCCAGATCCCTGGCGGCGGCTTGAATACATTTCACAATGATGGCGGTGCTGTCCATCAAGGTGCCATCCCAATCAAATACGATTAAGTCAAAATTCTTTCGCGCCATATTGCCTGGCAATACCTTGCCAGCTCCTGTTGTTGGGTTTGGCCTGCCGCTCGGGAAATCGGCAAACCGATAAACAAATACTAACTGATATTTTAATCACCCTCAGCTTCAGTCGTTGCTGCGGGGATATTTTTTGGCAGGCTCTTCAGGAATTTTTCACACTCCGGCGGTAACGGCGCCTTAAGGGTCACCGGCTTGCCCGTTTCTGGATGAGCGAAGGTAATTTGATAAGCATGCAAAAACATCCGCTTCAACGCGATACGCTGGCCGTCAGCTTTTTGCAAAGCCCGATTCAAGGCGAAGTCGCCATATTTGTCGTCGCCGGCAATCGCAAATCCGCTGGAAGACAGATGAACCCGGATCTGATGGGTACGGCCGGTTTTCAGCTCAGCTTCGAGCAAAGCGTAATCGCCGTAACGACGGATCAGGTTGAAAATCGTGTGTGACGCCTGGCCGTCAGCCTGCACCCGCACGCGGCGCTCACCGTCGGCCGCCGTATATTTATGTAATGGCAGCTTGACATGCTGACGCTCGTTTTGCCAGTCGCCGTGCACCAGCACCAGGTAACGCTTGTCGGTATCGCCGTCACGCATCTGTTCATGCAGATTGGTCAGCGCAGAGCGCTTCTTCGCCAGCAACAAGATGCCGGAGGTATCGCGATCCAGCCTATGCACCAGTTCCAGGAATTTGGCTTGTGGACGGGCAGCCCGGAGTTGCTCGATAACACCATAGCTGACACCGGAGCCGCCATGCACGGCAACCCCAGCCGGCTTATCGATTACCAGCAGATGATTATCTTCCAACAATATTTTAAATTCCGCCCCCGGCACCACTTGCACTTGCTTTTCAGCAATCCGAATCGGCGGCACCCGGATCACGTCCCCCTCCACCAAACGGTAAGTCTGATCGATACGGCCTTTATTGACCCTGACCTCACCGGAGCGCAGCACGCGATAAATATGGCTTTTGGGCACTCCCTTGCAAATACGCAATAAAAAATTGTCGATGCGTTGACCGGCGTCCTCTTCCGCAATAGTCAACAGTTGGACGGCAAGAGGCGGCGGTGGCGGAGATACCGGCGCCTCTTGCTCCACGGCTACATTGAGTAGGGCCTTATGCTTGGGCGCGGCCTGTGTCCGTGCCTTGGGACGAGTCTCAGCTCGTCCTCCAGAAAATCTCGCTAAGTCCTTCATTTTGAATATATAATTGTTCCGCAATTGTTAAAAAACAGTTGCTGGTGTAAGAATAAAAAGACCATTCTACACAGGGGCGTCCCCATCAGCCTCGCCAATTTGCAAATTTGATGGGAAATGTGTACGCATCACCCCTGCGCGAATCAAGGTCGCACCGTTGTTGTCATCGGATAACGCGCACGGATGCTGAACAAGAATGTCTGGATGATTAGGATAAAGTCCGGTGAGCCCGATGCGATCAAAACGATCGCGACGAGCTTGCTGGTTGATGTAGTGTTTTAAATTTGTCGCATATTTACTGAAACCAATGCTTTCTTTGGCTCTATCAAGCTGCTCACCGCCAGGCGTCGTGCTCGCGTTCCGCGAACCGCAAGACGCTGTACCGGTGCACGCTGATAGTATTCTGTAGAACGACAGCACTATATCCGCGCCTGTGCTCAGCGCCCTACTCTGTAGATTAGGCGCTGACACACCAAGGCACCCCTCCCCCCTGACACTCCGTTCTCGCGTACATCCTTGTACTTTTTGTCGCTGACAGAAATGCTGAAGAACAGCAATCTTTAAGCGCCATTGCATTGACCCAAGGGTCACGGAGCGAAAAATGAAACGCATGTTGTTTAATGCCACGCAGCAAGAAGAACTGCGCGTGGCTATTGTTGACGGGCAAAAGCTCATTGACATCGATATCGAAACCACCGGACGCGAACAACGCAAGTCCAACATTTACAAAGGTGTGATTACCCGTATCGAACCGTCGCTGGAAGCCTGCTTCGTCAACTACGGTGAAGAGCGTCATGGCTTTTTGCCGTTCAAGGAAGTTGCCCGCACTTACTTTAAAGAAGGTGTAGATGTCCGTAGCGCATCGATCAAGGATGCACTGCGCGAAGGCCAGGAAATCATGGTGCAGGTCGAAAAGGAAGAGCGCGGCAATAAAGGCGCGGCCCTGACCTCCTTCGTTTCACTGGCTGGCCGCTATCTGGTCCTGATGCCGAACAACCCACGCGGTGGTGGCGTCTCGCGCCGGGTCGAAGGCGAAGATCGCCAGGAACTGCGCGAAACCATGGACAAGCTGGACCTGCCGAACGGCATGTCAGTAATTGCCCGTACCGCCGGCATCGGCCGCAACGTTGACGAATTGCAATGGGATTTGAACTACCTGATGCAACTCTGGCGCGCTATCGAAGGCGCTGGCCAGACCGGCAACGGCGCTTTCCTGATTTACCAGGAATCATCCCTGGTGATCCGCGCGATCCGCGATTATTTCCAGCCGGATATCGGCGAAATCCTGATCGACACCGACGAAATCCACGACCAGGCCCAGCAGTTCATGGCCCATGTCATGCCCGACATGGTGCATCGCGTAAAACGTTACCGCGACGATGTACCGCTGTTCTCCCGCTTCCAGATCGAACACCAGATCGAAACCGCGTATTCGCGCACCGTGCCGCTGCCATCCGGCGGCGCCATCGTGATCGACCATACCGAAGCGCTGGTCTCGGTTGACGTCAACTCCGCGCGTTCAACCCGCGGCGGCGATATCGAAACCACCGCCTTCAACACCAATCAGGAAGCCGCCGAAGAAGTCGCCCGTCAATTGCGCTTGCGCGATCTGGGTGGCTTGATCGTGATCGACTTCATCGATATGGAGAATTCGAAGAACCAGCGCGAAGTCGAAACCCGCCTGAAAGATGCACTGCGCTATGACCGCGCGCGCGTCCAGATGGGCAAGATCTCGCGCTTCGGCCTGATGGAATTGTCGCGCCAGCGTCTGCGTCCGTCGCTGTCCGAAGGCAGCCATGTGACATGCCCGCGTTGCAACGGCACCGGCCATATCCGCGATACCGAATCGTCCGCCCTGCAAGTCCTGCGCATCATCCAGGAAGAGGCGATGAAAGAAAATTCGGCAGCGATCCACGTCCAGGCGCCAGTCGACGTCGCTGCTTTCCTGCTCAACGAAAAGCGTGGCGAGATCCTGAAGATCGAAACCCGTCACCGGGTCGGCATCATCCTGATCCCGAACAAGCATCTGGAAACTCCGCACTACAAACTGGAACGCCTGAAGCACGACGATCCGCGCCTGGAAGAAACCCAGGCCAGCTATGCCATGGCAGAGCAAGCCGATACCGACATCGGTTACAGCAAAACCCAAAAAGAAGAAGGCAAGCCGCGTCAGGAAGCCGTGGTCAAAGGCATCACACCAGACCAGCCGGCGCCTATCGTCGAGCGCAAACCAGTCGAGGCACGTCCGACAGCAGTTGCTGCCACCGGCCCGGCAGAAGCAGGTTTCCTCAGCAAGATCTTCGGTTTCTTCTTCAGCAAACCAGTTGCTCCAGCGGCCACCCCTGCCGCCACGGCAGAAGCCAAGGGCCCGCAACAACGCGGCGACCGTGGCGATCGCAACAACCGTGGCCAGCGCGGCCGTAATCGCGGTGGCCGCAATCGCGATGGCAGCGCCCAGGAAGGACGCGAAGACAGCGCCAAGAAACCGCTGGTTGAAGCCGTAGAAGCAAAAACCCAGCAAGCGCGTCCGCCACGTCCTCCACGCGAGCCTAAAGAGCAGAGAGAACCACGCGACACCGCCGAAAACAAATCGGAAAACCGCAATGAAGGCCGGCGCGAACGCAGCGAACGCCCGCCACGTCCGCCACGCGAAGAGCGCAAGGAAAATCTGAGCGAAGTCAAAGTTGACGAAACCTTGCTCACGGGTGGCGTAGTAGCTGCTGCCGGTGTTGCTGTAGCCAGCGTGACTGAAACCGCAGAAGCAACGCAAATCGATAGCGGACGGGTTGAAATCAAAGCCGGCGAAGACGAAGAACCGCGTCGCCGTCGTCGTCGCGGTGGCCGTAACCGCAATCGTCGCGACCGTGATAGCGCCGAAGGCACGACCGAAGGCACAAGTGACGAGATCGAAACTGGCGAAGTAGCAGACGTGGCGGCAGTCGGCAGCGATGCAGTTGCTCCTGCAGTAACTCCCGTAGCAACGCCAGTCAGCGCTCCGGTTCAAGTGGAACCAGCTACCCCCGTCAGCAATAGCCTGCCGATGATGGCTTCGACAGTTGCAGTGGAGCAAGAAGCCGCCGCTCCGGCAGTTGAAGCGACGCCAGCGCCGACCGTTCTGTCGAACGCAATCGCAGCACCGTTGGCGCCACAGCAAGTTGCACCGCAACCTGAAGCCGCTCCGGCTGCAGTTGAAGTGACGCCTGCATCAGCTCCAGCGCCAGTTATTGCAGCGCCGGTTGTTACAGCCCCGGTTGTAACCGAGCCTGAACCAGTCGCCATCCCGGCAACAGCCGCACCGGCTCAACTGGTACTGCCTGAAGTGGCCGCAATCGCTAGCAGCCAACCGGTCGCAGAGCCGCAAATCGAAACAGCAACGCCGGTGGCTGTTGTTTCGGTTGCACCTGTAACTACTCCGGTGGTTGAGCAGGCAGCCGCAGTTGTACACGCGCCGGCACCGGCTCCTGCAGCAGAGGCGCCGGCCGTCATCAAGACAGCCGTGCCAAGCGCGTCGCCTAAGGTAGAAGATCTGCAAAGCGTACTCGCTGCAGCAGGTTTGACCCTGGCGGCGACCGACCCAAGCAAACTGCGCGCTGCACAAGAAGCAACGGCAAACATCGTCGCGGCGCCACGTGTACCGCGCGAACGCAAGCCTTTGCCAGCGCAATCCAGCGAACCGCTGGTGCAGGTCGAAACCCAGCACTCGCAATCGTAAGCTGATCGGCTGCCACTACGTGGCGTAGTAATCAGGAGCAATACAACAAAGGGAGTCCCAGACTCCCTTTGTCACGTCTGACGCCGGCGATATGTTCAAAATTGCGAGAACTGCCGCGCTTGCTGGGTAAGCAGCAGACTTCTTGAGCTAAAAAATGACGCTCATGGTATCTTCTAGAAGTCGTTACCTCATACATATAGATGCAAGGCATTGCACATTTTTCCAGACTCACATCATGACTAAAAAAGTCATCCCGCTGATCGATAGCCGCAGTTTTTTGCCGCCATCGTTGCCGCCGACCTTGCCCTCCATCCTCGAAACGCCGACCGGCCTGATCGCCGATGAACTGGGGCGGCCGCTGCACGACTTGCGCATCTCAGTCACAGACCGCTGCAATTTCCGTTGCATCTACTGCATGCCGCGCGCGGTGTTCGACAAGGACTATGCGTTTTTGCCGCACACCGCTTTGCTGTCGTTTGAGGAAATTACCCGCCTGGCCAGTTTATTCGTCGCCCACGGCGTCCATAAAATCCGCCTGACCGGTGGCGAGCCTTTGCTGCGCAAGCACATCGAAAAGCTGATCGCCATGCTGAGCGCGCTGAAGACGCCGGATGGCCAGGAGCTCGACCTGACCCTGACCACCAACGGTTCGCTGCTAGCGAAAAAAGCTCAGGCGCTGAAAGATGCCGGCCTGAAACGCGTCACCGTCTCGCTCGATGCACTCGACGAAAACATTTTCCAACGCATGAACGACGCCGATTTCCCGGTTGCCGATGTCTTGCATGGAATGGAAGTCGCGCATCAGGTCGGACTCGGTCCAATCAAGGTCAACATGGTAGTCAAGCGCGGCGTCAACGATCAGGAAATCCTGCCAATGGCGCGCCATTTCAAGAACACGCCGTATATCCTGCGCTTTATCGAATACATGGATGTCGGCGCCTCCAACGGCTGGAAGATGGATGAAGTGGTGCCCTCCGCCGAAGTCGCACAACGAATTCAAACAGAATTGCCGATGCAGCCGCTGGCGGCCAACTACCTGGGCGAAACCGCGCAGCGCTGGCGCTATGCCGACGGCGTTGGCGAAATCGGCCTGATCTCCAGCGTCACCCAGGCCTTTTGTCATGACTGTTCACGCGCCCGCCTGTCGACCGAAGGCAAGCTATACACCTGCCTGTTCGCCAGCGCCGGCCACGATCTGCGCGCCCTGCTGCGCAGCGAATGCAGCGACCGCGAAATTTCCAGCGTGATTGGCCAGCTATGGCGCGCACGCAATGATCGTTACTCCGAACTGCGTACGCAAAATACCGAAGGTCTGACGCCGACCAGGAAGAAAGTGGAAATGTCCTACATAGGCGGCTGATAAAATTGCAGACAAGCCACGCCATGCAAACCCATCCCGCTCCCACTGCACTAAATATCACCGGTCTGATACTGGCAGGCGGCCGCGGCACACGCATGGGCGGCGTCGACAAAGGTCTGCTCTTGCTCGACGACCGACCGATGGTGGCGCATGTCATCGCGCGCCTGGCGCCGCAGGTCAACAGCTTGATCATCAACGCCAACCGTAATCAGGAGAGCTACGCGGCGTTCGGGCATCCGGTCTGGTCCGATCTGCAGCCAGACTTTGCCGGCCCGCTAGCCGGCTTGCAGGCCGGCCTGCACCACTGCAGCAACCCCTACCTGGTCACGGCACCCTGCGATTCACCCTATCTACCGCACGATCTGGTGCAACACCTGGCGCAAGCCTTGGTCAGCGCAGACACCGACCTGGCGGTGGCCAGCACTAGCGAAGACCACTATCAGACAATCCAGCCGCAACCGGTATTCATGCTACTGAAAATCAGTTTGTTGACTGACCTCAATGACTACCTGCAAGGTGGCGGACGTAAGATGGAGACATGGTATCGCCGCCTGAATTATTGCGAAACCTTGTTTACCGATGCCGGCGCCTTCCGTAACATCAATACCCAAGAACAGCTGCAACAACAATAACGCAATGAGCGCAATGACCAATTCGAATGCCCGTCCAGCCAAGCCATCTTTGTCCGCACTGACCAGTTGCATGTCGGACTACGATCCGCAAGCGATGCCGGTCAAGCAGGCGCAGGCCATCATTCGCGCTTGCATCACGCCAGTCGGCGCCATCGAAAAAGTGGCGTTGCGCAGCGCCCTCGATCGGGTGCTGGCCAGCGACATCATCTCGCCGATCGACGTCCCGGCGCATGACAACTCGGCCATGGATGGTTATGCCTTCAATTCCGCCGACCTGCGCCACGATGCCGACACCGCGCTGACCGTGGTCGGCACTGCCCACGCCGGCCGCGCCTATCAGGGAACACTGAGCAGCGGCCAGGCGATACGGATCATGACCGGCGCCCTGATGCCGGACGGCGCCGACACCGTGATCCCGCAGGAATTCGTGAGCATCCCGCCCGGCAGTCCGGCCATCACCATCCCGGCAGCAGCCGTCAAACCCGGCGCCAATTGCCGCCTGGCCGGCGAAGATTTGCAAGCCGGCACAGCAGCCATCAGCCAAGGCCGCATCCTGCGCCCTGCCGATCTCGGTTTGCTAGCCTCGCTGGGCATCGCTGAGATCCCGGTAAGACGCCGGCTGCGCGTAGCATTTTTCTCGACCGGCGATGAACTGCGTTCGGTCGGCGAAGTGCTGGACCCTGGCTGCGTCTACGACTCCAATCGCTACACCCTATACGGCATGCTGCAACGGCTGGGCTGCGACATCATCGACATGGGCGTGGTTGGCGACGATCCGCAGGCGCTGGAAAGCGCTTTCCGCAGCGCCTGCGAAAATGCCGACGCCATCATCACCTCCGGCGGCGTCTCGGTCGGCGACGCCGATCATACTAAGCAAATGATGGCGCAATTAGGCGACGTCGCCTTCTGGAAGATCGGTATGCGCCCGGGCCGCCCGCTGGCGTTCGGCAGCATCGCGTCGGGCGGCAAGCAAGCCCTGTTCTTCGGCCTGCCCGGCAATCCGGTGGCGGTCATGGTGTCGTTTTATTTTTTTGCGCGCGACGCTCTGCTGCAAATGATGGGCGCACAAGTCGCACCGTTGCCGCTGATGCGCGCCACCGCAGCGGTCGCCATCCGTAAGCGGCCGGGGCGCACCGAATATCAGCGCGGCATTCTCGGCATGAGCGATGGTCAATGGAGCGTACGCCCGACCGCAGCACAAGGCTCGGGCATTTTGCGTTCGATGGCGGAAGCCAATTGCATGATCGTGCTGGCGCATGAGCAGGGCGATGTGGCCAGCGGCGATGCGGTTGAAATTATCCTGTTTGACGGCCTGATCTAAACCTGCGATGCCAGCTACCAGTATCAGCGACTTTGTTTTTCGCCCGGCCAGTCACGACGATAGCGCCGCCATCAGCGCCTTGGTCCGATTGCATGCGCATGCATTCACAGTCAACGCAGATGGCAGCGGCGCCGAGCAATTCTTCGCGTCCGTCTCTGCCGAAGCTGAAGCCGGTTACATCGCGGATTCGCGCTACCGCTACATCGCCGCACTTGCAGGCGATGTGCTGGCAGGCTTCATTGCCATCCGTGATCGCAGCCACATCTTCCATCTGTTCGTAGCGCCCGAGTTCCAGCGTCAAGGTTTGGCTGCCCGCCTATGGCAAGCAGCATTAGCAGCTGCTCCAGATCTCGAATTTTTTACAGTGAATTCTTCCCCATTCGCATTGCCTGTGTACGAACGCTTCGGCTTTGTCAAAACCGGCCCGCGAGTTGAAATGCATGGCATATGCTTTGTGCCTATGCGTCTAGCTCTCACCTAGCGCGTATCGAATTGGATGTTCACAAACGAGAAAGCGTGGACACGTCAAACGCTCCATCAAAATATTTTCGCAAACACTCGTTGAAGATCTGATTGTCGATCCCGGCCTGGGCAAACAAGGTCATCGATGACTGAAATTTCAGATAGTCCGGAAAACCGAAAATCTCTTCTATCGAGCGCCCGTCCACAGCAGCAACCAGCTGGCAGCACTCTCGCAGCCGCGGCCCAAGCAGCGGATGCTGCAGATACGCCCGGGCTTCCGCCAGCGAGGAAATGGCGTACTTGCGCGCCATGGCGCTGTGGCCGAGTCCCTCAATCTGAGGGAAAATGAACCACATCCAATGACTGCGCTTGCGGCCCTTGCTCAGTTCTTCGCGTACGATATCGAAGGCCGATTGCTGAGCGGCCACGAAGCGTTGCAGATTGTATTGATCGTTCACGTCTCCCCCCATATCGAAAAGGAAAACCCATGATTTCGCATGTCTTTGTCGGCGTCACCGACTTTCAGCACGCATTCGGTTTTTATTCCGCTGTCATGGAAAAACTGGGTCTCCAACTCAAATTCTGCGATGCCGGCAAACCGTGGGCGGCATGGATGGCAAGCGGCAAGGCACGCCCTCTGTTCATCATCGGCGCACCCTACAATGGTGAAACTGCTGCCGCCGGCAACGGCCAGATGATCGCTCTGCTCGCCCCTGCCAGGACTGCCGTCGACAATGCCTATGCTACCGCTTTAAGCAACGGCGGGTTGTGCGAAGGGCCGCCTGGCTTGCGCCTGGAATATCATCCCGATTATTACGGCGCCTATTTCCGCGACGCCGACGGCAACAAGATCTGCGTTTGTTGTCACGATGCGGCGGCTTAGAGCCCGGCTCGGCGAAACTGCAAAAAAACAAGGATAGACGCTGGCGTCAGAAGGTCGAGCACTGAAATAAGCCCGGATGGCCAAAACAAGTCGTCGTCATCGGATAACGTTCGGTATTGTCTTTTGTGTCCAGGCGCAGCACGCAATTGCGCCACTGGTCTGAATCACTTTTATACCCGAGCTTCTGACAGGCAGGGCCATAAACCCGCATCATCTGGTCGACATCGCGCTGCGCCTGTGCGGCACGTTCGGCATCCGTCGCGCAACCGGCCAGCATGGCGATCGCAGCCAAAAACATGAGCGTACGCATAATAAGCTCCTTCCTTTCTGTTCCGTTCAGCGAACTTCGGTGAACCCCGGTTTTCTATTTGTTGCAAGCAAATACATAAGCAGTCAACGTCGCTCGCGCACCATTGCTGTACTCCCACAGTATAGGCAAGAGCTTGTTACTTCACTATTTCCCAGCATGCTTAGTTGCTACCAGATGTAACTAGCGAACGGCTGGTTCCGGCTGGCAAGTGCACTCCAGGATCAGCTTGAAAAATCTCACTGCTGCTTTTACATTGAAGAATGCAGATAAAGCTTATTCATTTCACCATTGTAAATAATAATAATTCTCATTTATAATAAGCCCTCGGTGGCACCTCAACATCACCCCGCGATCACAAAGCATCCCACCTTTCCAGCCAGCCGCCTGTTCCGCGTCGCCAGCCAATAAGTAGTTTTTATTGACCTTGGAGTACGCTTTTGTACAACTTATATTCGATCCGCTTTTCGCTGCCGGGATTTCCCGCGGCCGCGAACTTTGCCATTTCCGCCACCTTCGCCACTTTCGCCGCAGCCTCGATGCCAGTCTTTGCGCAGGCCAACGGCAGCCAGACGCAATTGGCCAGCAGCAGCTACACCGCTAACCGCACATTCGATGAAATATCGGTGACCGCCACCCGCAGCGAGACCGCAGTGGCGCAGACGCCAAGCAGCATCTCTGTCATCAATGCCGAGACTATCGAAGAGCAGCAGCCGAGAGACGTCAAGGATTTGCTGCGTTACGAGCCCGGCGTAACCGTGCGGCGCGGCCCCTACCGCCCGTCGTCAGCAGCTACCGCCGGCGGCCGCGGCGGCAACGAGGGCATCAATATCCGCGGGCTGGAAGGCAACCGCATCTTGCTGATGGAAGACGGCATCCGCCTGCCCGGCGCGTTTTCGTTCGGACCGCTGGAGGCGGGCCGCGGCGACTATGTGCAGATGGATATGTACAAGCGGGTGGAAATCCTGCGCGGGCCGGCGTCGGCCATGTATGGCAGCGATGGCCTGACCGGCGCAGTCAACTTCATCACCAAAGATCCCTCCGATTTCCTGAAAATTTTCAACAAGCCGACTTATTTCTCGATCAAGCCAACTTACGACTCCACCGACGGCAGCACCTCGACCACCGCCGTCGCTGCCTTTGGCGGCGAGCGTTTCGAGGGCTTGCTGATTGCCAACAAGCGCGATGGCCATGAGGTCGACACCAAGGGCACGCGGAATATCCTCGGCCCCAACCGCGACACCGCCAATCCGCAAAACGTGCATGGCAATGCACTGCTCGGCAAGCTGCTGTTCAAGGCCAGCACACAAGACACTTTCACCGCCGCCATCGACCATCAGGAACAGAAAACCGACTCCAACGTGCTGTCAGCCGTCACCGCCAGTACGCTGGCGCTGCGCGCTAACGACAAACTGGAACGCAATCGCTACAGCCTGGCCTACAACTTCAAGGACGGCAGTAATCCATACTTCCAGAACGCCCATGCGCAGATCTACTACCAGGACGCCAAAAATCACCAGTTCTCTTTTGAAGACCGGTTCCCGGCAGTCGGCCGCAGCCGCGACAACACTTACCAGGAGCACACCTATGGCGGCTCAGCGCAGGCGGAAAGCGGCTTTGCCACTGGCGGCATGCAACACAAGCTGATCTACGGCTTCGACCTCAGCACGGCGCGCATCAGCGGCCTGCGCAACGGCACCATTCCCGGTACCGGCGAATCGCCGTTCCCTAACAAGGCTTTCCCGAATACCGATTACTCGCTGTTCGGCGCTTTCATCCAGGATGAAATCCGCTTGTCGCAACACGGCGCGCTCAGCATCATGCCTGGCTTACGCTTCGACGGCTATCGCCTGACGCCAGACCAGAACGATCCGTCCTTCACCGGCAAGGCCACCAAATCCAGCGGCAATGCGGTATCGCCACGGCTGGCCTTAATGTACGAAATCAGCCCGGCGCTGCTGCCCTACATCCAGTACGCACGCGGCTTCCGCACACCGACGCCGGACCAGGTCAACAATAGTTTCGGCAATCCGATCTACGGCTACGCCACTATCGGCAATCCGGATCTGAAACCGGAAACCAGCAACACCTTTGAGCTCGGCTTGCGCGGCAAATTGAGCGGCAGTAAAGACACCTTGCGCTATAGCATGGCGGCATTCACCGGTCGCTACAGCAACTTCATTTCGCAAGAAATAGTGAGCGGCAGCGGGCGGCCGTTTGTCGATCCATTCATTTATCAATACGTCAATCGCGCCCGCGCCCGCATCAGCGGCGCCGAAGCGAGAATCGACTGGCAACTGGCCAACGGCCTTGGTTTCAAGGCCGGCATGGCTTATACCAAAGGGCATACCGAAGGTGCGGATGGCAGCAGCAAGCCGCTCGACACCGTCAATCCCTTCATGGCGGTATTCGGCGTGCGCTACGAACCCAGCGAACGCTGGTACGGCCAGACGGATTTCATCTACCAAAGCGCCAAACGCCGCAGCGACATGAGCAAGCAGACCGATTTCGCGCCGCCGGCCGCCTTCGTCATGGATCTGCGCGGCGGCTACAACATCAGCAAGAACGTCGCGCTGTTTGCCGGCATCCGCAACCTGTTCAATCGCCAGTACTGGAACTGGTCGGACGTGCGCGGCCTGGCTGACAGCTCGACAGTCAAGGATGCATATAGCGCCCCTGGCCGCAGCTTTAACGTCGGTTTGAAGTTTCAATATTAATTCCAGTATTAATCCGTGCATCAATCTCATTTCCCGGACCAGGAGAAAATCATGCCTATCACCAGTTACAACAAACAGCGCAGCCAGCAACAATTGCGCTTGGAATTCCTGAACGCCAAACACGAGAAAAAGCTGCGCAATCGCGACGCCGCCGCCGCGGTCGGCGTCTCTGAAGGTGAGGCTCTCGCCGCCTGCGTCGGCGCCGAATCAATTCGCTTGCAGCCGAACTTTGTCGAACTGTTTGAAGAAGTCCCGCTGCTCGGCCCAGTCATGGCGCTGACCCGCAACGACAGCGCGGTGCACGAAAAAGACGGCGTGTATCAAAAAATGAGTCACAACGAACAGGTCGGCCTGGCGTTGGGTGAAGCCATCGATTTGCGGATTTTCTACAAACAATGGCGCTTCGCTTGCGCCGTGATTGAAGAGATCACGCGCGGCACTGAAAAGACGCTGCAAAAAAGCCTGCAGTTCTACGACCTGCACGGCGCGGCGGTACACAAGGTGTTCTTGCGCGAACATAGCAATCACGACGCCTTCGACGCGCTGGTGGCGCGCTGGCGCGATCCGGATCAGCAGCCCGGCATGACGGTTGAGCCGGCGCCGCCAGCGGCCATAGCCACGCCTGATTCCGAGATCGACGGCGACGGCTTCCGCGCTGCCTGGAAAGGCATGAGCGACACCCATCAGTTCTTCGGCCTGCTGCGCGATTTCGGCCTCAGCCGGACCCAGGCGCTGCGACTGGCGCCGCCGCAGTTTGTGCGCCAGGTCGACAACAGCGCTACCCGCACCATACTGGAACAGGCCGCCGCCAGCGCTTTGCCGATCATGGTTTTCGTTGGCAACCGCGGCATGATCCAGATTCACTCCGGCGCGGTGAGCAATGTCAAGGTGATGGGTCCCTGGCTGAACATACTCGATCCGGGCTTCAACCTGCACTTGCGGCAAGACCTGATTGCTTCCAGCTGGGTGGTGAGCAAGCCGACCAGCGACGGCGCAGTCACTTCGCTCGAACTGTTCGACCACGAAGGCAACACTATCGCGATGCTGTTCGGCGTCCGCAACCCGGGCCAGCCCGAGCTGGCCGCATGGCGCGCAGCGGTCCTGGATCTGCCGCTGGCGGCCAGTCTGGCGGAGGCGCAAGCGTGAAATCGCACATCGATACGCACATCAGTAAACAACGGCGCTTACTGTTGGGCGGCAGCGCGGCCGGGTTGCTATTGAGCGCCCTGCCCGCTCTGGCGACAGCGCAAACCGTATCGGTAAAACAGCCGCGCCGGGTGGTGGTGGCCGGCGGCGCGATCACCGAGGTGGTGTATGCGCTGGACGCCGGCGCAGTCCTGATCGGCGCCGACACCACCAGCACCTATCCGGCGGCAGCGCTGGCGCTGCCGAAGATGGGCTACCAGCGCGCCCTGTCAGCCGAAGGTGTGCTGTCACTGCATCCCGATCTGCTGCTGGCCTCGGCCGACGCCGGCCCGCCGGCTACGCTGCAGCAGATTGCCGCCGCCGGGGTGCGCGTGATCCGTCTGGGCGAACGGCATGATGTGAATACCGTGCGTGAAAAAATCAGCGGTGTCGCCTCCGCACTTGCGTTGGCTGCACGTGGCAAGTTGCTGCTGCAACGCTTCGATAGCGACTGGCAAACTGCAGTGGCGGCGGTTCAACAACAGCGGCCAGCCAAACCGCCGCGCGTCCTGTTCATCCTCAGCAATAGCGGCACGCAAGCCATGGTCGCCGGCCAGGAAACCGCGGCCGACGCCATGATCCGTTATGCCGGCGCAATCAACGCTACCTCAGACGGCAAAAGTTTCAAAGGCTACAAGCCCCTGACCGCCGAAAGCGCAGTTGCCAGCGCCCCAGACATCCTGCTGATTGCCAGCGAAAGCCTGGCGGCGATCGGCGGCGTCGACCGCTTGCTGGCCAGCCCCGGCCTGTCGCTGACACCGGCAGCCAAAAACCGCCGCGTGGTAGCTAACATGGACTCGCTGTTGCTGCTGGGTTTCGGGCCGCGCCTGCCGCAAGCGCTGACGCAGCTATCGACCCAGCTATACGCCTGATCATTGAGCACTACAGCGATGTCATCTTCCTCATTTTCCTTTCCTGCCGCCCTCCCCGGCGCTGCGCCAGGCGCCGCTACGCATACGCCCGAGCTGCCACGCAAAGGCCGGCAACGCACGGTGCTGGCCGGCCTGTTGCTGCTGTTGATCGTCACTACACTGTTATGTGCCGCGCTGGGCGCTTATCAAATCGACCCTTGGCGCATTCCGCCGCTGCTATGGCCAGGCACTCAGCTCGACATGGCAGATACGCAAACGCGGGCGGTATTGCTCGATATCCGTTTGCCGCGCGTGCTGCTGGCGATCCTGGTCGGCTGCGGCTTCGGCGCCGCCGGCAGCGCCATGCAAGCCTTGTTCCGTAATCCGCTGGCCGATCCCGGTTTGATCGGCGTCTCCAGCGGCGCCGCTCTCGGTGCTGCACTGACCATCGTGCTCGGCGCCACGCTGTGGCCAAATGCACTACGCGTCGTCGGTATTTATGCGCCTATGCTAGCCGCTTTCATCGGCGCCCTGGCGGTGGCCATGCTGGTGTATCGCATCGGCGCCGCCCGCGGCCGCCTGGCGCTGCCCTTGCTACTGCTGGCCGGGATCGCCATCAACGCCATCGTCGGCGCCGCCATCGGTCTGTTGATCTACATCGCCAGCGACGACCAGTTGCGCACCCTCACCTTCTGGAACCTGGGCAGCCTGGCCGGCGCGCAATGGTCCTTGCTGGCAGCGGCAACTCCGGTGGTGGTGCTGAGCATCGCCGCCCTGGCACGCCACTCGGCGGCGCTGAACGCCATGCTACTGGGCGAAGCGGAAGCCATGCATCTGGGCGTACCGGTGCAAGCCATCAAGCGCCAGGTGCTGATCGCCAGTGCGCTGTGCGTCGGCGCGCTGGTGGCCTGCACCGGCACGATCGGTTTCATCGGCCTGGTGGCGCCGCATTGCATCCGCCTGGCATGCGGCCCGGATCAACGTGTGGTGTTGCCCGGCGCGCTGCTGTTCGGCGCTGTGCTGACCCTGGCCGCAGACCTGATCGCGCGCACCGTTGCCGCTCCGGCAGAAATGCCGCTGGGGATCCTCACCGCATTGTTGGGCGGGCCGTTCTTCTTGGTGCTGTTATGGCGTCGGCGCGGGCAGTTGGGCCTTTGACAATCAACCTACCCGGAAAAAATCATGTTAACGACCTTCGATCTTACCCTGCGACGCGGCAGCAAAACCGTCCTGCGTAATCTCAGCCTGCGTATCCGTCCCGGCGAAATCGTCGCCCTGCTGGGCCGTAACGGTGCGGGTAAAAGCACTCTGCTGAAAGCCATGTCCGGCGAGTTTCACGGCAATCTGCAAAATAACGAAGCGCAGCTGACCGGGCATATCTCGCTTAACGAGACGCCGCTGGCGCAGCTGACGCCGCAGCAACTCGCTACTACCCGCGCAGTGCTGCCGCAAAGCGTGCAGTTTTCCTTTCCGTTCACGGCCATGGAGATCGCCTTGCTGGGCCGCTATCCGCACGGCGGCGGCCGTACTCTTAACGACCGCCTGATCGCGATGGAAGCACTGGCGCTGGCCGGCGCCGCCACCTTGGCTGAACGCGACGTTACGACGCTCTCCGGCGGCGAACTGGCACGCGTGCAATTCGCCCGGGTTCTGGCGCAATTGCGGCCGCCACATGTCAACGGCGGGTCACTGCCTGGCGCACGTTATCTGCTGCTCGACGAACCAACCGCAGCGCTGGATCTGGCACACCAGCATCACTTGCTCAGTACCCTGCGCCAGTTGTCCAAAGAATGGAATATCGGCGTGCTGGCGATCATGCACGATCCCAATCTCGCGGCGCGCTATGCCGATCAACTGGCCTGGCTGGCGGACGGTACTTTGCTGGTGCAGGACACCCCCACGCGGAGCATGACGCCGCATGTGGTCAGGACTTGCCTTGGGATAGATGTCGAGGTGATCCGGCAAGCCGGCAAACCGCCGTTCGCGATACCCAGCATGGTTTGACGACAGACTGCAGACTTCCCGGTCTTGTTTATTTTTTTTATTTTCCAACGCATATACGACGCATATACGCTAGTAAGTGTCGTTCCACGCAGTCCCCCGTCAGCCCGATTGCAACAGAATCCCGGGAGGATATTCTTCATCGGGGGAAACAATATGGACGGAACGGCAACGCCATTCGACACAAAATTTGATGCAGCGCGCGGTTCACAGGCGGCAGCGCGGCTTGAGCGTCTGCCGGTAAGCGGCTATCACAGGATGATTTTTTTCATCATCGCGCTGGCATTTTTCTTTGATTCGATAGACCTGGGCATGATGACCTTTGTGCTGGGTTCGATCAAAACCGAATTCGGCCTGTCTACCCAGGCCGCTGGCGCACTGGCCAGCATGAGTTTCGTCGGCATGGTTCTGGGAGCGGCGATGTCGGGCCTGCTGGCCGACCGCTTCGGCCGCAAATCGGTATTCCAGGTCAGCATGATTATCTGGGGCATATCCAGCTACTTGTGCTCGACCGCGCCGGACGTCACCACGCTCGGCGTGTATCGCTTCCTGCTGGGCGTGGGCATGGGAATGGAATTCCCGGTGGCGCAAACCCTGATGTCGGAATTCATTCCAGCAAAAGCGCGCGGCAGGTATGTGGCGCTGATGGATGGTTTTTGGCCCCTGGGCTTTATCTGCGCCGGGCTGGTTTCTTACTTTGTGCTGTCCTCTTACAACTGGCGCACGGTGTTTGCAGTACTGGCGGTACCGGCGTTGTTCTTGCTGGTAGTACGCCGCTTCATTCCGGAATCGCCGCGCTGGCTGGAACATGCCGGACGCCAGCAGGAAGCGGAAGCGGTATTGCATAAATTCGAAAGCAAGGTGATGCGCAGCCTTAAGCTAAACAGCCTGCCCGAGCCGCTCTGGTCCTCATCCTCATTGCTGACGCCGCTGGCGCCGCGCAGCAACTCCTTCATGGCCCTGTGGTCGCCGCAGCACCGCAGCCGGACCATCATGATCTGGGGTTTGTGGTTCTTTGCTCTGTTGGGATTCTATGGCCTGACCACCTGGCTCGGCACCTTGTTGCAGCAGGCCGGTTTTGCGGTAACCAAATCGGTGCTGTACACGGTTCTGATTTCCCTGGGCGGCATTCCAGGCTTTTTGACTGCTGCCTGGCTGGTCGAAAAATGGGGACGCAAGCCAACTTGCATAGCCGCACTCCTGGGTGGCGCGCTGATGGCTTACCTGTATGGAAAAAGCGCGATGAGCGGCCATGAAAACGCCTTGATCGCGAGCGGCCTGTGCATGCAGTTCTTCCTGTTCGGCATGTGGGCCGTGCTCTACACCTACACGCCGGAACTGTATGCGACCGGCGTCCGCGCCACCGGCTCCGGTTTCGCTTCCGCTGTCGGCCGTATCGGCTCCTTGCTGGGGCCCTATATTGTCGGCGTGGTATTGCCGAGCTGGGGCCAGGGCGGCGTGTTTACGGTCGGCGCCTTATGTTTCGTGATGGCCGCTGCGCTGGTATTTTTCCTGGGGATTGAAACACGCGGCATGGCTTTGGAGGAACTGTCCGCAGACTAGGATCCGGCCGAGCCCGCGCTCAAGCTTCGTCGTCGGGCGCCAGTTCCGGTTCCGGCTCTTTGCCCAGCAAGCGCTGCGCAGCCTCGCTCGGCAAAGCTTCTACCGATTTCAACTTGCGCGCCATCTGGCGGCTGCGCACTTCCGCCTGATCGATATTCTTGGCGGCCCGCTCAAGCGTCAGCTTGGTGGCCGCCAACACATCGCCGAACTTACCGAATTCGGTCTTCACCGCCCCCAGCACTTGCCATACTTCCGACGAACGCTTCTCCAGCGCCAGCGTGCGGAATCCCATTTGCAGGCTGTTCAGCAAGGCCGACAAGGTCGAGGGGCCGGCGATGCTGATGCGATGCACGCGTTGCAATTCATCGGCTAGGCCGGGACGGCGCATGACTTCAGCATACAAACCTTCGGTCGGCAAGAACAGGATGGCGAAATCGGTGGTCAGCGGCGGCGACAGATATTTCTCGGCAATCGTCTTGGCTTCGCCGCGCACCGCACGCTCCAGCTCGCGCGAAGCCAGCGCCACGCCTTCAACATCGGCACGATCTGCAGCATCGGCCAGGCGTTCGTATTGTTCTTTCGGGAACTTGGCGTCGATCGGCATCCATACCGGGGTGCCGCCGTCATCGTTGCCGGGCAGCTTGATGGCGAACTCGACCCGCTCGCCGCTGCCAGGAACGGTTTCCACATTCTTGGCATATTGCTCCGGCGTCAACACTTGCTCCAGCAGCATCTCAAGCTGCACTTCGCCCCAGGTGCCGCGCGTCTTGACGTTGGTCAGCACCCGTTTCAGATCGCCAACGCCGATCGCCAGCTGCTGCATCTCGCCCAAGCCCTGATGGACTTTTTCCAGGCGGTCGGACACGATCTTGAACGATTCGCCCAGACGCTGCTCCAGCGTCGCGTGCAATTTTTCGTCCACGGTCTTGCGCATTTCTTCCAGGCGCAAGCCATTGTCGTTTTGCAGATCCTTGATCTTCGCTTCCAGCGTGGCGCGCACCTCGGCCATCCGTTGCGCATTCGATTCGGTGAGCGCCGCCAGGCTCTGGTTCAGGGTGTCGCCGAAACGCTTTAGCGATTGCGCCTGTTCTTCGCGATTGGTCTGCGCCTGCTGGTTCATCGCCAGCCGCATGCTGTCGAGTTGCTGGGCGTTGGTTTGGTTGAGCTTGACCAGTTGCTGGGCGAAGGCGTCGATCTGGTTGTTTTGCAAAGTGGCGACGCTGGTCATCTGCGCCGCCAAAGTTTGCTGCAACTGGCCGAAATTGCTGCCCAGCTCCTGCCGCATGCCTTGTGCGCTGGTCTGCACCTCGCTGCGCAGTTCGCGCTGCTGGCGCTCGCCGATATCCTGTTGATGGCGTTGCAAATCGTTTTGCAATTGCTGCAGCTGCTGCGCCGGATCTGCGCCGCGTGCGCTGCGCACGATGGCGACAATCTGCAGCACGATGATGAGCGCAGCAACGAGAAGTAAAACAAGCAATTCTGATGAAGCCATGTGTTTTGTTTATCTTTTAAAAACTAGTGATTATTGTGGGGCATCGGCTTTATTACGCATCCAGTCTGCGGTCTGGAAGAAAGAAGTCAGCAAACGTTCCTGCAGCCCCTCGTCCATGCCGACATCCTGCATCGCCAGCGCCATGCAGCGCAGCCACTGGTCGCGCTCGGGCGTTGCAATCGCATACGGCAGATGGCGGGCGCGCAGGCGCGGATGGCCAAAGCGTTCTATATACAAATCGGGGCCGCCGCTCCAGCCGGTTAAAAACCAGTAGAACTTGTCGCGTGAACCTTCGAGCGTAGTCGGATGCAAGGCCCGGAGCACGGCAAATTGCGGCTCCAGGTCCATCAGATCGTAAAAGCGGTCAACCAGTTGGCGCAACTTGTCGGCGCCGCCGATCAGTTCGTAGAGGGTGGCTTGTGCCTGTTCTCCGGCCGTATCGGCAGAGGTAGTGTGTTCTGTAGTCATGGGGAAGAATGATAGCGTAAGCCGGCATTATCCCCGAAATGGCGCAAGAGAGCGCGGCGTCAGGCCTCGCGTAGGGTCTGCAACGGTGGCTGGTTCAGCACATGGCGCAAGCCGACCCAGCCGCCGACAAACGTGCAGATCGCGCCAATCGCCATCCCGGCCAGCCATACCAGCGGGCTGAAGGTCCAGGTAAAACTGAAAACATAATGCGCCAGCGCCCAGCCGGTTGCCGCAGCGCCAGTGGCCGCCAGGAAACCGGCGAGGCTGCCAATCAAACCGAACTCTATCCATTGCGATTGCGACAACTGCTTACGGGTGGCGCCCAGCGCCCGCAGCAGGCCGGCTTCGCGGGTGCGCTCATCTTGCGAGCCGACCAGGGCCGCATATAGCACCAGTGCGCCGGATAACAGGGTGAACAGGAAAAGGAATTCGACCGCCGCCACCACCTGATCGATCACGCCCTGGATCTGCTTGATGACGCTGCCGATATCGACCACCGTCAAATTAGGAAAATCGCGTGTCAATGCATTGCCGAAATTGGCGCGGGCGTCCGGCAGATTGAAAGCGGTGATCCAGGTTTGCGGCATGTTGGCCATCAACTTGGGATTGAGGATCACGAAGAAATTCACGCGCATCGAGCCCCACTCGAGCTTGCGCAAGCTGGTGATCGGCGCACTCACCAATTGGCCGGCGATGTCGAATTGCAGCTGGTCGCCAAGCTTCAGGTTCAAGGTCTTGGCCAGGCCCTCCTCGACCGAGGCGGCGGCCTGGCTATCGTCAAGCCAGCGGCCGGCAGTCAGCGTATTCTGCGGCGGCAGCTGGTGCATGGTGGACAGGTTGAACTCGCGGTCGACCAACCGCTTGGCTCGGTCGTCGGGATAGGTGTCGGCGGTGATCGGCTTACCGTTGACCTGGGTCAGGCGGCCGCGAATCATGGGAAATAATTGTGGCTGGGCGATCCCGATTGCCTGCAAACGATGCGCGATCTCGGCCCGCTGATCGTCCTGGATATTGATCACGAAGCGATTAGGTGCGTCAGCCGGCGTCGCCTGGCGCCAGGCGCCGACCAGATCGCCACGGATCACCGTCAGCAACAGCAAGGCCATCAAACCCAGCGACAAGGCGACAATCTGCACAATGGTTGCCACCGGCCGCCGCTGCAGCGCGGTCAGCGCAAAGCGCCAGCTCGGATGGCGCGACAAACTCCGCACATGACGCGAGCCTTTCAGCGCCAGCCAGCCCAGCAAGGCGAACAGACCGAAGCCGCCCAAAAAGCCGAGCGCCGTCAGCAAACCCAGTTTCACATCGCCCGCCTGCCATAACAGCAAGCCGACAAATGTCAGCGTACCGAGCAGGTAGGTCAGCAGCACCAACGCTTGCGGCGCATCCTGTTCGCGCCGGATCACGCGGTTATGCGGCACGTTGCGCAGTTGCAGGATAGGCGGCAAGGCAAAGCCGATCAGCAATAGCAGGCCGGTAATCAAGCCTTGCAGGGCTGGCATCACACTGGCGCTGGGTAAATCGCTGGCGACAAATTTACCCAGCAGATCGAGCAACATGAAATGGGCGCCGAAACCCAGCCCTACGCCAATCAAGCTGCCAGCCAGACCGACCAGCAGGAATTCCAGTAAATACAATTGCGTCACCTGATTCTGCGTCAAACCCAGGCAGCGCAACATGGCGCAAGCATCCAGGTGACGCAGCATGAAACGGCGCGCCGCCATCGCCACCGCAACCGCCGCCAGCAGCGCCGACAACAGGCCCACCAGCGACAGGAATTGCTGGCCGCGATCCAGCGTCGCACGCATTTCAGGGCGACCGTTTTCCAGACCTTCGATGCGCACGCCTCTGAGATTTTCGCGGCTGATATCGCTCTCTACCCATTTCTGGAAATCCTGCACTTGCTGCGGCGCGCCGGCCAGCAGCAAACGATAGGTAACCCGTGAGCCGTCCTGGATCAGGTTGGTGGAGGCCAGATCGGCCATGGACAACATCACGCGTGGCGCAAAGTTGATGAAACCGCTGCCGCGATCGGGTTCGACCACCAGCACTTTGGCGATCTTGAAAGTGCGGTCGCCGAGCTTGAGCGGATCGCCCACCGCCAGGTTCAACGCGGTCAGCATATTGGGGTCCAACCATACCGTTCCTGCTACGGGGATTTGCCGGGTGCTTTCGTCAGTTCCGCCCAGCCGGTCGGCGACTACCAGGCTGCCGCGCAAGGGATAGCCGGCGCTGACAGCTTTCAGGGAAGCCAGCTGCGATCTGGCGCCGTCGCCATCGCCGGCGATGGCCATGCTGGGGAACACTACCGTATCGGCCAGAGTCAGCTGGCGGCGTTCGGCCTCGCTGCGCCACGCCGGGGTGATGCGCTGGTCGGCGGAAATCAGCAAATCGGCGCCCAGCAACTGATGTGCATCGCGGTTCAGGCCGGCGCGCATCCGGTCCACGAAAAAGCCGACTGCCGACAAGGAGGCAACGGCTACGATCAAAGCGATCAGCAAGAAACGTAATTCGCCTGCGCGCCAATCGCGCCGGGTCATGCGTAGGGACTGCAAAAATATCATGTGGCGAGCCTATGAAATACCCAGCGTAGGCCGCGCCATAGTTTAGGCAGCAGCCAGATCGCGAACAGGAAAAACAGGAATAAAAACGCAAACAATAACCAGGGATGGAAAAACGCCGCCCACAAAGCACCCAGCACGGTTGCATCTTCGGAGAACGAGGCAGTCCAGTTGCTCAACGGTTCCGGCGTGGTGTTGATCATGGCCCGGCTGCCGGCCTTGGTGGCGTGCGCGCCCAAAGCGAAAGTGCCGCCTATCAGCGCCGCCACCGTAGTCCAGGCTGGATCCATGTGGCCCATGGCGGCAACCGCCAGGATCGCGCCGGCGGGAATCCGGATAAAGGTATGGAGCGCGTCCCAGACCGAATCGAGCCCGGGAATCTTATCCACCAGAAACTCGATGGCCGCCAGCAAGCCGGTAACGCCGATCACCCATGGTGATTCAAGTACTTGCAACGCCTGCGGCAGATCGATCCAGCCGGCGCGGCCGAACCAGCCGGCGATGAACAGCGCCATGTACAGGCGGATGCCGCTGGCCCACGATAAGCCACCGGCAAGCGCGGCGCTAGATAGTGTATCGATCATGATGTCCCCTCTCGGCGGATGCGGTCTGTTTTTCAGATTTCAGCACACTGTTGCTAGCGTAACGTAAACCTGCATCAGCCGCGCAAGATTAGTCGTCCCGCCGCCAAAATCGGCAGCGGAATCCAACAGTCCAAGGAGAAGGAAAAAGGGCGCCGCCGAAAAACGGCGGCGTGGTGTGGATTTACTTCGGGATTACTTGGATTCGACCAGCGGCGCAACCCGCACATCGCCGCATTGGGCGCGATGCCGCAGGGCATGGTCCATCAGCACCAAAGCCAGCATCGCCTCGGCAATCGGCGTCGCCCGGATGCCGACGCAAGGATCGTGGCGGCCGAAAGTTTCCACCGTGGCTGGATTGCCCTGCTTGTCGATCGACTGGCGCGGCGTGCGGATGCTGGAAGTCGGCTTGATGGCAATCGATACGGTGATGTCCTGGCCGCTCGAAATGCCGCCCAGGATGCCGCCGGCGTTGTTGGTCAGGAAACCGTGGCGGGTGATTTCATCGCCATGCTGCGAGCCCTTTTGCGCCACCGAGGCAAAACCGGCGCCGATTTCCACGCCTTTGACGGCGTTGATACCCATCATGGCGTAGCCGATCTCGGCGTCCAGCTTGTCGTACAAAGGCTCGCCCAGGCCGACCGGCACCTTGGAGGCGACGATATCGATGCGCGCGCCGCAGGAATCGCCATCCTTGCGCAAGGCGTCCATATACGCCTCAAGCTCGGCGATCTGGCTGCTGTTGGCGGCAAAAAACGGATTGTTTGGCACGTGCTCCCAGGATTCGAAAGCGATAGGGATTTCCCCCAACTGGCTCATGCAGCCCTTGAACGTGGTGCCGTATTGTTGCAGCAGCCACTTCTTGGCGATGGCGGCAGCGCCGACGATGGGCGCGGTCAGCCGCGCCGAAGAACGGCCGCCGCCGCGTGGATCGCGGATGCCGTATTTTTGCCAGTAGGTAAAATCAGCGTGGCCGGGGCGGAAGGTATCGACGATATTGCCGTAATCCTTGCTGCGCTGGTCCTGGTTGCGGATCAGCAGCGCAATCGGGGTGCCGGTGGTCTTGCCTTCATAGACGCCGGACAGGATTTCCACCGTGTCCGGCTCCTGCCGTTGGGTCACATGGCGCGAAGTGCCGGGCTTGCGGCGATCCAGGTCGGGCTGGATATCGGCTTCGGACAACTCCAGGCCCGGCGGGCAGCCATCCACTACGCAGCCGATGGCCGGACCGTGGGATTCGCCGAAATTGGTGACGCTAAACAGACTGCCGAAGGTATTGCCGGGCATGATGATGATCCAGGTAAAGAGGCTGAAAAGTGTGATTTTACCAGCGCCACAGCCTTGATAGTAAGTCGACCAGTAAGTCGGGCGCTGCAATCATTGCTTTTTTGCCATTCCGGGATTCAACCCGGCCCGCGACCGGACTCAAACCGGACTCAAGGCAGTTTTGCCAGTTGCACCGTCAGCAAGTCGAAAAAGCCCTGGGTATCACCTTCCGTGATCCAGCGTGCATTCTCCGGACGTTTAGCCGCATGATAATAATCTGCCATGGTTTGGCCGAAAGTCAGCCCTTCCCGGGTATCGACCTCGACGTTGACCATGCGCCCCTTGAACAGCTCCGGCCGCAGCAGATAGCCGATGGTGGTGGCGTCATGCACCGGGCCGCCGGGCAGGCCGTATTGCTTGATGTCATGCTCGACATAGGCGTCGAGGATGTCGGCGGCGATCTTGCCGGCCTGGTTGCCGATCTTGCGCAAGCGCTCTATGCGCTCGGGACTGGTCAGCATCTTGTGCGTCACGTCCAGCGGAATCACGGTGATCGGCAAGCCGCTCTTGAACACGACGTCGCTGGCGTGCGGATCGGCGAACACATTGAATTCCGCCGCCGGCGTGATATTGCCGCCGTTGAAATGCGCGCCGCCCATCATCACGATTTCCTTGACGCCCTGCCTGATCCCGGGATTTTCGATCAGCGCCATAGCCAGGTTGGTTTGCGGCCCCAGCGTCACGATCGTCATGCTTTGCGGTTTTGCCGCCAACAAGGTGTCGATCAGGTATTGCACCGCATCGCCTTTGGCCAGCGCCTGCTTCGGCTCGAATATCTTGACGCCGGTAACGCCTTCAGCGCCATGCACTTCAGCGGCATAAATCGGCGTCCTCAGCATTGGCCGGTCGCAGCCGGCATACACCGGCACATCGGGACGATTGGCCCATTCCCGCACCATGCGCGCGTTGCGCGAGGTGTAGCGCAGCTGGACATTGCCGGCTACCGTGGTCAGCGCTCGCACGTCCAGTTGGTCGCGCGCGGACAGTGCCAGCAGCAAGGCGATCACATCGTCAGCACCGGGATCGGTATCGATAATCAAAGGTGTCGGCAAGGCTGACGCCGCCAGCGCCGAACTCATCGGCATAGCGCTTAACAACAGGCCGCCGGTCAACAGCCGGCTTCCTTGGGTCAGGAAATTACGGCGCGCCATGCTGCCCTCCTCCAGTAGGTTTTTCGTCATTCTTGGTTCTTTCATCAAGCGCCTGTGATTGATTCGTTCAGGCACAGGCGGTGATCGCAGGCGGTCTGCTTTATTGCCAGGCACCGCGCAAAGTCTGTACTTGCTGCTGTAAATATTCCGGCGTCGCCTGAGCCGGCGCTACGGCATCGCCCACCGCCAATTGCAAGGCCGATAGCGGACCGCGTTTAAACGAGCGCTGGAAGGGATTGCCGGCGCTGCGGGTCCACATGCTGCCCCACAAGCCGCTCAAGGCCATCGGGATCACCGGCACCGGCGTCCGTTCGACGATTTTCCTGATGCCGCCGCGGAATTCGTTCATTTCGCCGGTGCTGGTCAATTTACCCTCCGGGAAAATACAGACCAGGTCGCCATCCTCCAAGGCAGCGGCGATTTGCGCAAAGGCGCGCTCCATCAACTCCGGGTTTTCCTTGGCCGGCGCAATCGGAATCGCCTTGGCGGTTTTGAACAACCAGGCCAATACCGGGATTTTGAAAATCCGGTGGTCCATCACAAACCGGATAGGCCGCGGACTGACTGCCATGATCACGATCGCATCGACATAACTGACGTGATTGCAAACCAGCACCGCAGCGCCCTCGTCAGGAATCCGGTCGCGGTTGACGGTATGCACCCGATGGATGGTGTGAATCAGTATCCAGGCCACGAAACGCACCAGGTATTCCGGCACCACCGTGAAAATATACAGCGCAACCAGCGCGTTCAGAATCGCCGTGACCAGGAAAATCTGCGGAATGGTGAAACCGGATTGCAACAGGACCATCGCCACCAGCGCCGCCACCACCATGAACAGCGCATTCATGATATTCATGCCGGCAATCGTGCGCGACAGATGGCGGCGGTCGCAGCGGGTCTGGATCACGGCGAACAAGGGCACGATATATAAACCGCCGAACAGGCCGATCATCACGCAGTCGAACAGGATGCGCCAGCTGCCGTGCTGCTGTACAAAACCGGCCATGTCGACCGCTGCGGTATTGGTATAAGCCAGGCTGGCCAGAAACAGATCGAGGCCGAATATCGAGAGGCCGATCGCGCCAAACGGCACCAGCCCGATTTCCACCTTGTGGCCCGACAAGCGTTCGCACAACAGAGAACCAGCACCGACGCCAAGCGAGAATACCGTCAGCAGCAGCACAAAAACACTATGGTCGCCATGCAGATAATTTTTTGCGTACAGGGGAAACTGCGCCAGCACGATAGCGCCATAAAACCAGAACCAGGAGTTGGCCAGCATGGCCAGAAACACCGGCCGGTTCTTGCGCGAGAAACCCAGGTTGCGTACGGTTTCGGTGATCGGATTCCAGTTGATTTTCAATCCGGGCTCAGCTGCCGGCGTCAGCGGAATGCCACGGCTGAACAGCCAGCCGATAACCGCTATCGCCAGCGTGCCGCCGGCCACCAGCTCGGTGCCCCACGGCTTGTGCACCACCAGCACCGCCCCCAGCACTTCGCCCAGCAGGATGCCGACGAAGGTTCCCATTTCGATAATGCCGTTGCCGCCGACCAGTTCGTCCTGGCGCAACTGCTGCGGCAGATAGGCGTATTTGACCGGCCCGAAGATGGTCGAATGGACGCCCATGCCGACTATGGCCAGGATCAGCAGCCACAGCGTGTGCGTCATCCAGCCAGCGGCGGCGACCGCCATGATGATGATTTCCAGAACCTTGACATAGCGCGCCAGGCGCGATTTCTCGAACTTGTCGGCGAGTTGGCCGGCGGTCGCCGAAAACACCACGAACGGCAAGATGAACAAGCCTGGAATCAGGTTATTCAGCAGACTGACGTTCATGCTGGTCCAGCTCAAGGCTTCGTAGGTCAGGATCGTCAGCAGCGCCGTCTTGAATACATTGTCGTTGAAGGCGCCAAAAAACTGGGTCCAGAAGAAAGGCGCGAAACGTCGCTGGCGCAACAGAGAAAATTGACTGGATTTGGACATGAGTAAGCGAATGGGAAAGTTGCGCGCTATGACAGCAACGACAGAATTACAATTTTAATATTTATAGTTTTAATATTCTTTAAAACTAATACTTATACAAAAAAACCGTTTGCGGCATCTTATGCCACAAACGGTTTTTCACAAAACAGAAACAGTCCTACTCTTCGCTGGTTGACGGCCAGTCGCGGATATAGGCTTTCAGCATCTTGTTTTCAAAACCCTGGGCGTCCAGGACCGCCTTGGCGACGTCATAAAACGACATCACGCCGAGCAAGGTGCGGGCATCCATGATCGGCACATAACGTGCATGGCGCTCCAGCATGATGCGGCGTACTTCGTTGACTTCGGTATCCGGGGTGACGGTAATCGGGCTGTCGTCCATGTGCTTGCGTACCGTGTTGCTGCCGACCGCACCGCCGTTCTGGTGAATCGCATTCATCACTTCGCGGAAAGTCAGCATCCCCACCAGCGTACCAAACTCCATCACCACCAGCGAACCGATATCTTTTTCCGCCATCGTATTGACCGCTTCGATCAACGGCGTTTCCGGCGTCACGGTGTAAAGAATATTGCCTTTGACTTTGAGGATCTCAGAAACTTTCATGGGGCCATCCTGCCTTTGCTTGGGTTATGCTTGCTGGTATCCAGAATGTAGCCTAAGCGGCGCTAAAAATCTACCGCGCAGCGCAGCATGGGTAGAGTGCATTCTCATATTTCAAGAATTAAAGGAGACAGCCAACACCATGAGCACCCCTCACTATCCCGGTTTCGACACCCTGTCGCTGCACGCCGGCAGCGCCCCCGATCCGGCCACCGGCGCCCGCGCCACGCCGATTTACCTGACTTCGGCCTTTGTCTTCAAGGATTCCGACCACGCCGCCTCGCTGTTCAATATGGAACGCGCCGGCCACGTCTATTCACGCATTTCGAATCCCACCAACGCCGTGCTGGAAGAACGTATCGCGGCGCTGGAAGGCGGCGTCGCCGGGATTGCGGTCGCCAGCGGCCAGGCCGCCATGCATCTGGGGCTGGCCACCATCGCCGGCGCCGGTTCCCACATTGTGGCGTCGCGCGCCTTGTACGGCGGTTCGCACAATCTGCTGTCCTACACCATGAAACGCTTCGGCATCGAGACCACCTTTGTCGATCCAAGCGACCTGGACGCCTGGCGCGCAGCGATCCGGCCGAATACCAAAGCGCTGTTCGGTGAAACCCTGGGCAATCCGGGACTGGATGTGCTGGACATCCCGCGCATCGCCGCCCTGGCGCATGAAAACTATCTGCCGCTGATGGTCGACGCCACGTTTACCACGCCCTACTTGCTAAAACCCTTCGAACATGGCGCCGACCTGGTGTTTCACTCCGCCACCAAATTCCTGTGCGGCCACGGCACTGCGGTCGGCGGCTTGCTGGTGGATGGCGGCACTTTCGATTGGCAGCAAGCCTACGACAAAACCGGCCGTTTCAGCGAGTTGTGCGAACCGTACGACGGCTTCCACGGCATGGTGTTTTCCGAGGAATCGACGGTGGCGCCGTTTGCCTTGCGCGCGCGGCGCGAAGGATTGCGCGATTTCGGCGCGGTGATGAGTCCGCACAATGCTTTCGCCATCCTGCAAGGGATAGAGACGCTGGCGCTGCGCATGGAAAAACATGTCGCCAACACCCGCAAGGTGGTCGAGTTCCTGGCGGCGCACGCTGCGGTTGAAGCGGTCGCCTATCCCGAGTTGCCTTCGCATCCCGGCTATGCGCTGAGCAAGACGCTGCTGCCCAAAGGCTGCGGCGCCGTATTTTCTTTCAACCTCAAGGGTGACCGCGCCGCCGGCCGCCGCATGGTGGAATCGCTCAAGATATTTTCTCACCTGGCCAATGTCGGCGACGCCAAATCGCTGGTCATCCACCCCGCCTCGACCACCCATTTCCGCGTCCCCAGCGAACAGTTGGCGGCCTCCGGCATCACCGAGGGCACCTTACGCCTATCGATCGGGCTGGAGAACGTCGAAGATCTGATCGAAGACCTGGCCTACGGCCTCAAGATGTCGCAACGCGCAGAGCGGAAGGAGAAATAGGATGTTATTGAAAACCCAGGTGCGCGGCGTCGAATGTGACACTTATTGCTATACCGGCGGCAAAACCTTCAATGCCGAATTGCCGACCGCGGTATTTATACACGGCGGCCAAAACGATCACTCAGTCTGGATCTTGCAAACCCGCTATTTTGCGCATCACGGTTTCGGTGTGCTGGCGGTGGATTTGCCGGGACACGGGCGCAGCCAGGGTCCGGCCCTGGCCACCATTGAAGAATTATCTGACTGGCTGTCTTGCTTGCTCGACGCCGCCGGCGTCAGCAAGGCCATCCTGATTGGCCACAGCATGGGCTCGCTGATCGCACTGGAGAGCGCCGGCCGGACCGCGAGTTCGGCTGGTTCTGCGGGTTCGACGCGTATCGCCGGCATTGCCCTGGTCGGCACCGCCTATCCGATGAAAGTCGCCGATGCGCTGCTCGACGCCGCCAATAATGCCCAGCAAAGCGCGATCGACATGGTGAATATCTGGTCGCACTCAACCATTTCGCCCAAACCCTCGGCGCCCGGCCCTGGATTTTACGTGCAAGGCGCGAGCCAGCGTCTGATGCAGCGCATTGCGCGGCAGTCGGACGACAAACCAACCGTGTTCTATACCGATTTTTCCGCCTGCAACAGCTACGCAAACGGCGAACAGGCGTCGCAAGCAGTGACTTGCCCCACCTTGTTCCTGCTCGGCCAACGCGACATCATGACACCCGCCAAGGCGGCAGCCGGCCTGATCGCCGCCATCAAACATGCCAAGGTAGTGCAAATCGAAGCCAGCGGCCACGCATTGATGGCGGAGCAACCGGATGCGGTGCTCGATCATCTGTTTGCATTTGCCGCCAAGGCAATCCGCGCGGCGTCATAAGTTGCACCTGCCGCCAGCGAGGACTAAGCTGAAAGAACAGCAACAGCGAGGAGACGTCATGCCTACCGTGCTTGAAAAGAAATACCAGTCGTTTGCCGAGTTCTATCCGGATTATCTGAGCCAGCACAGCAACCGCACTTGCCGCCAGTTGCATTTCGTCGGCTCGACGCTGGCTTTGCTGGCGCTGGTCGCGCTGGTATTGACCGGCTCCCTGTACTGGCTGCCGGTAGCGCTGGTGTGCGGCTACGGCTTTGCCTGGGTCGGCCATTACGTATTCGAGAAAAATCGCCCCGCCACATTTAAACAACCGCTCTATTCGTTCATCGGCGACTGGGTCATGTACTGGCAGATGTTGACCGGCCAGGTTTCTTTTTAATTAAGCAAATGGAAACGGTTCACAGCAATGTGAACCGTTTCTCCCTTAGAATAGCGTTTGCTTTATATTTAGACATCACGACAAGCGGTAATCGGATGCTGAGGCGCTAAGCCGCCAGCTAGAAAACGGGAGATTCATGCAAACCACTGATATTGCGCCAGCGCAACAGGATTCAAAGCAGCCGACAGGCCGGAAATCGACTGCCGCCGCGGTAAAAAACCCATTGTTTTTAATGAACTATTCGCGGCCGGCTTACAAGGATACTGTGAAAATCAGCTATTTCTGGAACTCAAGATTGCCGAGTGGTAGAACTATCAAAGTGCGGATGTTCTAATCCCTGCTCAAAATACGCCGCCAGCGTCTGCTCCAGCCCCTGTTCAATGGCCGCTTCAACCTGCCACGCCAGCGCCGACTCGGTGACCTTGTGCGCCACCAGATTGCAGACGAACAAACGGTAGATGTCGGCCAGTTTCAACACTTCAGGATTGACCAGCAAAATCCAGCCATCGATGCTGACCAGCTTTTTACGCCCCCACTGAGTCCTGGTCGGCATCTCGGTCTGTACGCAACCGACCCAGCCGATTTCCAGCATCTGTTGCAACAAGTTTTCCGATTCGTCGAAACCGAGCCTGGTCGCGCGGCGTATCTGGGCCGCGTCCACCGCGGCTGAATTGCCCTCGGTGCGAGCCTGATACAACACGCCTAATACTGCCATCGCGTCGACAAAAGCGCTGCCCGGGGTCGGCACATGCCACCAACGCTCGTACTTCACCACTGGCAACGCCGCCACCAGCAAGGCGCCAAACAGCGTGATCATCCACAGCATGTAGATCCACAACAAGAAAATCGGCAAGGCCGCCAGGGCGCCGTAGATCATCGTATAGGTCGGGAACTTGATCACATAGGCGGCGAACACCCGCTTGGCGATTTCGAAAGCGATACCCGCCAGCAAGCCGCCCCAGACGGCGTCGCGCCAGTCCACCCGTTGGTTCGGCACCGCCACGTATAGCAGAGTGAAGGCGCCGGTAGTCAACGATATCGATACCAAGGTATAGAACCAGGCGCCAACCCAGCTTATGACCAAGCCATTGGCAGCGGCAGACAGATTGGAAGTGACCGTGATCGAAATGCCGATCAGCAACGGCCCCAGCGTCATGATCGCCCAATACACAAACACCCGCTGGATCCATGGCCGCTGGGTCTTGACGCGCCAGATGCGGTTAAACACATGGTCGACGGTCGACATCGTCAACACCGCAGTGGCAATCAGCGCCACCCCGCCAACCGCCGACAAACGCGCCGATTTGGCGGCAAACTGACTGAGATAATTGAGGATGGTGTCGGCCACCCCCCGGGGCATCAGGGAATGCACGAAATATGCTTCAAGCGAAGTGCGGAAGGTGCTGAACAGCGGGAAAACAGTAAAGATCGCCAGCGCGATGGTCAGCATCGGCACCAGCGCCAGGATGGTGGTGAAGGTCAGGCTGCCAGCCACCTGCGGCAGGCGTTCTTCATCCAGGCGGCGCGCGGCGAAACGAAACAGATCACGCAATTCCGACCAGGACAAGCCGCGTAATCCGGAAAATTTTATTGACTTCATGCTTTACCTAATTTTGCCAGCTGGCGCTACTGCTGAAGTTAGCGATTCAACCCGCATTTTGCTCCATGAGCCCGCGCCAAAGCGCCCTATAATACCAAAATGAACTCATCCAAAATCACCAAAAAAATTGCCGGTAACATGCCGCTTCTGGTTTTGTACTATTCGCGCCATGGCTCGACCCGTAAACTGGCCGAATTGATCGGCCAGGGGATCGACTCGGTCAGCGGTTGCGAAGCACGTTTGCGCACGGTGCCGGCAGTATCCACCGTAGTCGAAGCCAGCGCCCCGGATATCCCGGCGGAAGGCGCGCCCTATGTCGAACTGGCCGATCTGCACGAATGCGCCGGCCTGGCGCTGGGCTCGCCCACCCGCTTCGGCAATATGGCCGCCGCCATGAAATATTTCTGGGACGGCACCAGCACCGAATGGCTGGCCGGCACCCTGGCCGGCAAACCGGCTTGCGTATTCACCTCCACCGGCAGCCTGCACGGTGGCCAGGAATCGACCCTGATGTCGATGATGACACCCTTATTGCACCACGGCATGCTGGTAATGGGCCTACCCTACACGCTGCCAGAATTAATGACAACCGCCAGCGGCGGCACCCCGTACGGCGCCAGCCACTGGTCCGGCATGAACGGCACGCATCCGATTTCCACCGACAGCCGCACCCTGGCGATTGCCCAAGGCCGGCGTCTGGCAGAAACCGCCTTGAAGTTGAATGCCAAACTCAGCACAGCGGGGACATGATGACCACCAAACTGAAACCAGGCAGCACGTCGACCCACCCGCTGCCACACGCCGCACGCCAGCCACGCTTCTTCTATTTCGGCGCCGTCGGCAGCCTGCTAGCCCTGATCGCACTCGGCCTGGCCTGGGAACTGGCACTGGCGCCGCTACGCCCCGGCGGTTCCTGGATGGTATTAAAAGTACTGCCGCTATTATTCCCGCTACGCGGCGTCCTCAAGCGCGACGTCTACACCATGCAATGGGCCTCGATGCTGATCCTGATCTACTTCGCCGAAGGCATAGTCCGCGCCACCAGCGACAGCAACCTGCTGTCAGCCAGACTCGGCTGGCTGGAAGTCGCCCTCAGCACCATCTTTTTCCTATGCACCATCCTTTACCTGCGGCCTTACAAGAAGGCGGCCAAGGAAGTAGCCAAGCAGGCGATCAAGAAGGCGTCGCAATAGTAGGAATTGGTAGTTGAAGTTGCTGTTGCGGTTGCAGTTGACGTGAATTCCGCATTGGGACGTTGCCAAATGTAGCGGGTGTCAGTCGGGAATTGTGGGGAGACATGTCTGAGCGCAGCGAGTTGGTCTCCCCACCCGACTGGCAGCCGCTACATTTGGGGACCTGACCGAAGGGAAGGCAACGGCTTTGCGGTCGCCTTTCTTTGCTTACTTTCTTTGGCGAAGCAAAGAAAGTGAGTAGCCGCCGGGCTACCCCGGCATGTATCTACGGAGTAGTAGACGTTTTAAGTAGCTACGACGGATCGTTCATTGAATGCCACGGCACGTACTCCGTGGCCCGTTAAATGGGGTCAGAGTAATTTTCGCAAAGAACGCGAAAAAAAACTCTGACCCCATTTAACTACCTTTGTTGAAACCGGGACATGAAAAACACTGAATTTCTGGATGCTTGCCGCGGCGCTATTGGCGCTGCCCACGTTCTCACCGACGCAGCCGACACGGCCGCATATCTGACTGACCAACGCCAACGCTACACCGGCCAGGCAATGGCCGTAATCAAACCCGCCGACACCACCGAAGTCGCAGCCATCGTCAAACTCTGCGCCAAATTCCAGATCCCCATCGTCCCCCAAGGCGGCAACACCGGCCTGGTACTAGGCAGCGTCCCAGACCAAAGCGGCCAGGCAATCGTACTCTCCCTCAAACGCCTGAACCGCATCCGCGCCATCGACCCACTCAACCACACCATCACCGTAGAAGCCGGCTGCATCCTGCAACACATCCAGGAAGCCACCGCAGCAGCACAACGCCTGCTACCCCTGTCACTGGCAGCCGAAGGCAGTTGCACCATAGGCGGCAACCTGTCGACCAACGCCGGCGGCACCGCCGTCCTTCGCTACGGCAACACCCGCGAACTCTGCCTGGGTCTGGAAGTAGTCACAGCCCAAGGCGAAATCCTGCACGGACTGCGCGGACTACGCAAAGACAACACCGGCTACGACCTGCGCGACCTGTTCATCGGCGCCGAAGGCACGCTAGGCATCATCACCGCCGCCGTGCTGAAAATATTCCCACAACCAAAAGCCCAGCTGACCGCACTGGCCGCAGTACAAACGCCAGCCGCTGCGCTAGACCTGCTAAGCCTGGCGCAAGAGCGCTGCGGCGCCACCCTGACCGGCTTCGAACTGATGTCAGACCTGTGCCTGCAACTGGTCGCCAAACATTTCCCGCAACTGCAGTTCCCGTTTGACCAGCGCCATCCGCACTATGTATTGCTGGAACTGTCCGACCACGAATCCGCAGAGCACGCCAACAGCTTGCTGGAAGCCGTGATCGGCGCCGCACTCGAACAAGACATCTGCCAGGACGCCGTACTCGCCACTTCCACCGCACAATCGCGCGCCCTGTGGCAACTGCGCGAAAGCATCTCCTCGGCGCAAGCCAAGGAAGGCAAGAACATCAAGCACGACATCTCGCTGCCGATTTCCCGTATCGCCGAATTCATCAGCGTCACCGACACCCTGCTGCAACAACATTTCCCCGGCTGCCGCAATGTCACCTTCGGCCACCTGGGAGACGGCAACCTGCACTACAACGTCTCGCCGCCCACCGGTTCTTGCGCCGAGCAATTCATAGAAAAGCAGGCCGACATCAATCGCCTGGTGCACGACAGCGTCGACCGCATGCACGGCTCGATCTCGGCCGAACACGGGCTGGGCGCGCTCAAGCGCGAGGAAATCCTGCGCTACAAATCACCGGTGGAAATTGCGCTGATGAAAACCATCAAACAGGCGCTCGATCCTTTGAACCTGATGAATCCAGGCAAAGTGATTTAAGCCGCCGGATAAGGTCCAGGTTCTATTCGATCAGCGAACAATACCAAGCACCTGCCACACGGCAAAGCCGAGCAGGAACAGCCCCGCGACCCGATTAATCATGCGCATGATGCGCTGATCGATCTTGTGGCGCACGAACGCAACTCCTAGCGCCAGCAGCAGCCACCAAAGTGCCGAACCGGACAATATGCCCAACAGCATGACAGCGGCAGCGCCGGGCGCGCTAGCCGCCGCGCCGCCGATGGAAGCGAATACCGCGACGAAAGAAAGAATGGTCATCGGATTGGTCAATGTCAACCCGAACACTGTCACGAAGGCGCGGCCGGGCGGCAAAATCACCGCTGCCGCCGGCGCATTGCCGGCCGGGCTGGAACGCAGCATTTGCAGCCCCATCCAGCTGAGAAACAAGGCGCCGCAAATGGCTAGCGGCGTCGCCAGCATCACAAACATTCGGCTAACCGCGACTAGTCCGAAAGCGCCGATGGCGCCATACACGCCGTCGGCCGCCGCCGCCCCGAGACCGCTCACAAACCCGATACGCGCTCCGTGCGCCAGTGTGCGCTGGATGCATAACATGCCGATCGGCCCAACCGGCGCGGCAATCGACAGACCGATCAGAATTGCTTTTAAAAATAACATCTTGTCCATTTTTATCCCGCGCATTTATCCGCGCATCTATGCATCTTCTATGCCATTGGTGATTGCTTCAACCTGAGAGGTATTATGCCGAGACGTGGCAAACGCTTGAATGGGAAAAATCAGGTAAAACTGCTAAATTCCATTTACTATTTTTGAAATTTCCTGTTTCACCTAATCCTGATGAATATAGATGCCAAAGCCTGCAAGATTCTTGCCGCGATCCAGCGCGACGGCCGTATTTCCTTGAAAGCCCTGGCTGACGAATGCGGCTTGTCGCTGCCGGCCACCTCGGAACGCCTCAAACGGCTCGAAGAATCCGGGGTCGTCACCGGCTACCGCGCTGAATTGAATGCGCAGGCGGTAGGTTACGGTGTCATGGCTATCATCGGCATGACCACGGTGCAAACCTACAAAGCCAAACTCATTACGCTGCTGCAATCCATGCCGGAAGTTCTTGAATGCTTGCACGTCACCGGCCAGGATTCGTTTCTGCTGCGGGTACGAACCACCGACATCAGCCACCTCGAACGCCTGGTTGCCAGCATTAACCATCTCGGTGAAACGCGCACCTCCATCGTCATGTCCGAACCGATTCCATTGCGGCCGATTTCACTGCCGGCGCAGGAATAAGCCGGCTTCCCAAGCCACCAATATTGCCGCCTTACAATCTGTTACACCGGCCTTGTAAGCGCATGCCGCCAACCAAGCGTTAATCCGCCAGGTGTTAATCCGATTAATCAGCGGTGTAAGCAAACCAATTGCATAAGGCGGAACATGTCAACCAGACCTCGTTTACTATCGATCGCGTTGCTGCTCACTTGCGTGGCTGCGCTCGACGCCAATGCGCAAACCGAGCAAGCACCGCTGAACGATGCCGAAAAAGCGCTGCATGTCCTCAACCGGCTAGCCTATGGCCCGCGTCCCGGCGACGTCGATGCGGTCAGGCACATTGGCGTCAAGCGCTATATAGAACAGCAATTGAATCCCGACAGCCTGCCAATGCCGCCCGAGCTGACAGACAAGCTATCCGCCTTATCGACTTATCAACTGACATCGACCCAGCTCTACCAGCAATACGGCCCGCCCTCCTTCCCCCCTAATACCGCCACCCCCGAAGAAAAGAACATGGCGCGCCAACGCGCCAACAAGGACATCACGCCGCAGGTGCATGCTGCGCGGCTATGGCTAGCCACCGAAAGCCCGCGCCAATTGCAGGAAGTAATGACCGAATTCTGGTTCAACCATTTCAACGTCTTCGAAGGCAAGGAATGGGTGCGCTACTGGGACGGCGAATATGAAAAGGACGTGCTGCGGCCCAACGCGCTCGGCAACTTCCGCCAGTTGCTGGGCGCGGTCGCCCATCATCCGGCGATGCTGTACTACCTCGATAACTGGCTCAGCAGCGGCGTCAACACACCGGAAGCCAAGGGCCGCTTCAAAGGGCTCAACGAAAACTACGGCCGTGAATTGCTGGAGCTGCATACCATGGGCGTCGACAGCGGCTACACCCAGGCCGATGTGATTTCCCTGGCGCGCATCCTGAGCGGCTGGACCATCGATGAAAAAGGTATGAAAGACGGCGCTCAGCAGCCATTCATTTTCAACCCGCGCCGCCACGATGCCGGCGACAAGCTATTCCTCGGCCAGACCATCAAGGGCAGCGGCTACCAGGAAGGCGAACAAGCGCTTGATATCCTGGCGCGCCATCCGGCCACCGCACACTTCATTGCCGCCAAACTGGTCCAGTATTTCGTTTCCGACCAACCCCAACCGGCCCTGAGCGAGAAACTGGCGCGCCGCTTCATGAGCAGCAATGGCGATATCAAGGCGGTCCTGCATACGCTGTTCGACAGTCCTGAATTCTGGGCTCGCAGCAATTACCAGACCAAGTTCAAGACGCCGTATCAATACGTCGTCTCCTCGCTGCGCGCGACTGCGACGCCGGTGCTCAATGTCAAACCGATCGACGGCGTCCTGAATCAGCTCGGGCAACCGCTATATGGCTGGCTGACACCGGAAGGTTATAAATTTTCCGAAGAAGCCTGGCTCAATCCGGACGCCCTGCTGCGCCGCATCAATTTCGTCAACGGCCTGAGCAACGGCAAATCGCCGATAGCGCGCGCTGAAACGCCGCCGCCGGCGCCAGGATCAGCGCCAGCCACTCCCTTACCTAATAGCGCCGCCACCGTCGCAGTCGATCCGCAACAATTGATACAAACCCTGACCCCGACGCTGGCGCCGCACAGCCTCAGCACCGTCAGCGCCGCACCCGCCAATCTGCAGGTCGGCCTGATACTCGGCGGCCCGGATTTCATGAAGAGATAGTTTAGGAGCCATGCCATGAACCGTCGTGATTTCATCCGCCATCTGGGCCTGAGCACCACTGGCGCGATCCTGATTCCGGTCGGCTTGTCCGGCTGCGTGGTAGCTCCTGCCAGCAAGCCGCAGGCAAAAGCCAAAGCTGCTCCGATCGCCGCGGCCGTCGTCAGCGACAGCCCGTTATCGTATGGCAGCCCGCTGCAGCGGGCCCATGCCGCAGGCGACGGCACACCGCGCATGATCGTGGTGTTTCTGCGCGGCGCGGTGGATGGCTTGAACGTGGTGGTGCCGCATGGCGATCACAATTATTACAAGGCGCGGCCGGGAATTGCCGTATCCCGCCCCGGCACCCAGAACGGCGCGATCGACCTGACCGGCTACTTCGGCCTGCATCCGGCGTTGCAAGCATTGCAACCGTATTGGGATGGCGGCCAGCTGGCCTTTATCCACGCCTCCGGATCGCCCGACATGTCGCGCTCGCATTTCGAAGCGCAGGACTACATGGAAACCGGCACCCCGGGTCAGCACAACACACGTGACGGCTGGATGAACCGGATGCTAAGCGTCATGGCGCCATCCTCATCGCCGATGCAAGCCCTGACCCTGGGCGAATCGGTGCCGCGCATCCTGACCGGCAGAGCGGTGGTCGCCAACATGCCGACCGGCCGCGACGCCACCCGGCCGACCCTGATCGACCGCCCCGAAGTCAACCAGACTTACGCTGCGCTGTATGCACAAGATGCGGCCCTCGGCAAAAGCTATCGCGACGGCATTTCGGCGCGCAAGGAATTGATGGCCGACGCCAGCAGCAGCGAGCAAAAGGCGGCCAACAACGGCGCGCCTCTGCCGAACGGCTTATCGATCGATACCTCTCGCCTGGGCCGTCTGATGCGCAGCAACCCTGACATCCGGCTCGGCTTCATCGCGGTCGGCGGCTGGGATACCCATACCAACCAGGGCAACGGCAACGGCCAGCTGGCCAACCGCCTGCGACCGCTGGCCGACGGCCTGACCACCCTGGCGCGCGAACTGGGGCCGGCCTTTAACGATACGGTGATTGTGGTCATGTCGGAATTCGGCCGCACCTTCCGCGAAAACGGCAACGGCGGCACTGACCACGGCCACGGCAACGCCATGTGGCTGTTAGGCGGCAATGTGCGCGGCCGCAGCATCTACGGCCAATGGCCGGGCATCGATGACAATGCCCTCAACGAAGGGCGCGACCTGGCGATCACTACCGATTTCCGCGCGGTGTTGGCGACACTGGCCGAAAAACATATGCGGATCGGCGATCCGGCCATGCAGAAACTGTTTCCGCAATATGGCGCGGGCAATGCGCACGCCTTGAATTTTCTGGTGTAGTTTGGTGTAGTTGTAACTGCAGGCGTCAGCGCACCAGCCCCTTGATCTCCGCCAGCTGGCGCCGCGAAATCGGCAGCCGGTGATCGATATCGCGCAAGATGACTTGCCAGATTTCCTGCGGTTTTTCGCCATCGCCGTCGCTAGCCGGCACTTGCATCACGCGTTCGACGCCGCTGATGGCGTGGCGCGCCACCAGCGCATTGCGATGCACCCGCACAAAGTACGCCGCCAGCTCTTCCTCAATCGAGACCAGCGAATCCTCGATCAGGTATTCCTTGGTCTTGGTGCGCAGCGTGACGTATTTCAGTTCCGCCTTCAGATACAGCACTTCGTTCATCGGCACCAGCGACATGCGACCACGCTCCTGCACCGCGAAATGCTGGCGCGGCAAGCCTGTCGCCGCAGCTGGCGCCGCTGCGGCTGGCGACGCCGCTTGCGCAAGTTGCCGCACGCGGCTGGCGCGGGCGATGGCTTGCGCCAGCCGCGTGGCGCGCACCGGCTTGACCAGGTAATCGAAAGCCTGGACGTCGAATGCGTTCAAAGCATAGTCGTCATAGGCGGTCACGAAAATGATCAGCGGCGGCTCGGTCGAACCTACACCTGCATTGTTCAACAGTTGCTCAGCCAGTTGCAAACCGCTCATGCCAGGCATTTGCACATCCAGCAAAACCAGGTCCGGCGCGGTAGCCGCGATACCTTCCAGCGCCGCCTGCGCATGGCCGGCTTCGCCCACCAGGTAATGCGGGCACTCGGCCACGATATCGGACAGCAGCGTGCTCAGTCTGGCGCGTGCCGGCGCTTCATCATCGACGATATAGATACGGGGGATCATGGAAATAAGTTGTTGTTGTTAGTTTTTTATCTGCTGCTCTTTATCTGCTGCTCTGCGGCTTGGCCAGGGCCGCTTTGACATACGGAAAAACGGCGCGCACTTCAAACTGGCCGAGCCTGGTGGTGGTGGTCAGTTGGGCTTCGACATCGTACAGCAGCGCCAGCCGCTCGCGAATATTCTCCAGCGCCATCTGGTTCCCTTCCGGCAGCGCGGCCACGCCCTTGCCACTATACGGATTGTAAGGATTGGTGATGACGATTTCAATCCGCTCCAGCGAATGGCTGAGCTGAATCCGGATCAAAGCCGGCTCGGTGCTGGGTTCGACGCCATAGTGCACGGCGTTTTCTATCAGCGGCTGCAGCAGCAGGGTTGGAATCTGCGCCCGGAAAATCACCTCGTCGCTAATCCCGGCGCGCTCCCATTGCACTTTCAAACGCTCGCCCAGACGTATTTTTTCTATCGACAGATATTGCCGGCACAAACGGATTTCCTTTTCCAGCGTGGTCATGGCGCGGCCATCGCGCATCAGGACCCGGATCAGGTCCGCCAGATCCTCCAGCGCCGCCTCGGCCCGGCGCGGCTCGGTGCGGATCAGCGACAGCACGGCGTTCAGGCTGTTAAACAGGAAGTGCGGCCGGATCCGCGCCTGCAAGGCTTGCAGCCTGGCTTCCACCAGCACCGGCGAAAAAGCCCTGGCGCGCAATTCGAAATAGTGTTGCAGCGCGCTGCCGAACAGCGCCGCCACCAAGGCCGCAAGCGAGGCGCCGCCAACTGCGCTCAGATGAGAAAAGCCGTTGAGAAACCAGTCGAAGCCGGACAACAACTGGATGACCGCAATCGTCACCAGCGCAGGCACCAACGCACAAAGCACACGCTGAACAAAAAACGACAGCAGGCGGGCATACCGATGCAGGCCGCACAAGATTGCCAGAGACAGGAAACAAGCAGGTTCGATCAGCATGGCCGACTCGACAAAACCGTTGACGGCCGCCATCAAACTGTCGCTGCGTAGAAAAATCGCCGCCAACACTGCCAGATTCACCGCAATCAGGGTCCGGAACACCACGCCCAGGTTGCAGCCGTCGGGAATCACAACCGCACTGGGCTGCTGCACCAGGGCGCTGTCGGTGATCTGATCGGATGGAGTGGGAGTTGGCATCAGTTGGCGTAATTACAATTAAGAGTGGTAACAGTGGATCAGGGTGGGTTTCAAGAGGCGGTGATTTATAATCGCATAATTCATTGCTCTCCCCAAAGCCCAATTATGACAGCACAACTCTCCAAAAAAGGCGAAGCCTGGTCGGCTCGTTTTTCCGAACCGGTCTCCGATCTGGTCAAACGCTACACCGCTTCGGTATTTTTCGACAAACGCCTGGCCGCCGTCGATATCCAAGGCTCGCTGGCGCATGCCGAGATGCTGGCGTATCAAAAAATCATCAGCGCCGACGACTATGCAGCGATCCAGAAAGGCATGAGCCAGATCCAAAGCGAAATCGCCGGCGGCAAGTTCGAATGGCTGCTGGATCTGGAAGACGTTCACCTGAATATTGAAAAGCGCCTGACCGAGCTGGTCGGCGACGCCGGCAAACGGCTGCATACCGGCCGTTCCCGCAACGACCAGGTCGCCACCGATATCCGCCTCTACCTGCGCGGCGCCATCGACGACATCAGCGGCTTGCTACGCGAGCTGCGCCTGGCCCTGCTGGATCTGGCCGAACAGCACGCCGACACCATCCTGCCCGGCTTCACCCACATGCAGGTGGCGCAGCCGATCACCTTCGGCCATCACGTACTCGCCTATGTCGAAATGTTCGGCCGCGACGCCGAACGCATGCAGGATTGCCGCAAGCGCGTCAACCGCCTGCCGCTGGGCGCCGCCGCCCTGGCCGGCACCACTTTCCCG
>NZ_DATMRK010000023.1:0-6059 GCF_035566375.1 Collimonas sp. | reverse complement strand
ATTCTCGTCCCTGATCGACGACGATATATTCCAGGTGCTGACACTCGAAGGTTCAGTGGCGGCGCGCGATCATATCGGCGGTACTGCACCGCGCCAGGTGCGGCTGGCGATCCAGCATTTGCGGCAGCAACTGGGCTGAATAGAACGCTGAATCAAACGTCAATTCAAGCGCCAAAATGGCTGGAAGCGCAATGCTTCCAGCCATCAGCACGCGCCAGCGCTGTTTTGCATCAAAGATACTCCATCTCAATCGGCAAACTCGACAACGGTTTGACTTCCTCCAGGCAGATCATGGAACGCACGCCAGCCACGCCCGGCACCTGCATCAATCTGTCGGTCAAGAAATGCGACAAGCTTTTCAGGTCGTGTGAAACCACTTTGAGCATATAGTCGAAGTCGCCGGAAATCGTGAAGCACTCGATGATCTCCGGAAAGGCTTTGATTACTTTCTCGACTTCGCGCACCTGCTTGAACTGATCGCGATCCAGCGACAGTGCGACGAAAGCCACAACGCCCAAGCCAACTGCCGACGGCGCCACCAGCGCCGCATAACGACGAATCACTCCTTGTTCTTCCAGCGCCCTGACTCTGCGCAAGCATTGTGGCGCCGAAAGATGAATGCTTTCACCGAGCTCGACATTGCTGGTGCGGCCGTCTTCTTGCAGCAATTCGAGAATTTTTTTATCGATCTTGTCCATGATGTTTTCCATTTTGATGCAATAAAGCTGCGTATTTCCCACATAATCTACACAATAACGAACGCAAATTTCTAGTATTTATATGTAAAATTTCCTGCATCGAAATCAACCAAGGCTACCCCAAGCACTATCGATCATGGTCAAATACATCGGAATCCACGAACTGCAAACCTTTCTCGCCAGCAATCCTGTCGAGCGCGTCATCGAGTCTCTAGCGGCTTATATCGAGGAGGATTATCTGCGCTGGTCGCAGTTTGAAAAAACTGCGCGGCTGGCCAGCCATTCTGCGGTCGGCGTGATCGAACTGATGCCGATTACCGACGGCAACTTATATTCCTTCAAATACGTCAACGGACATCCGCAAAACACCAACGATGGCTTGATGACCGTTACCGCCTTCGGCGTACTGGCCGACGTCAACACCGGTTATCCACATCTGCTTAGCGAATTGACACTGACCACGGCGCTGCGCACCGCAGCAACCTCGTTGCTGGCAGCGCGTCATATGGCGCGCAAAGACAGCCGCTCCATGGCGCTGATCGGCAACGGCGCGCAAAGCGAATTCCAGGCAATCGCGTTCCACCGCTTGCTCGGCATCAAGGAATTGCGCGTATTCGATGTAGATCCTTCTGCCACGCAAAAGCTGTGCCACAATCTTGCCGCCTATGCTGATAGCGGCTTGCGGATTGTCCGCGCGAATAGCATTGCCGAGGCAGTGCGCGGCGCCGATATCGTCACAACCGTGACGGCCGACAAGCGTAATGCGGTGATCCTGACGCCGGAGATGATCGAGCCCGGCATGCATTTGAACGCGGTGGGCGGCGATTGTCCGGGCAAGACGGAGTTGCACCAGGATGTCTTGAAGATGGCGCGCGTGATTGTCGAATTCGAGCCGCAATCGCGCATCGAGGGTGAATTGCAACAGATGCCGGCGGATTTCCCAGTGACGGAATTCTGGCAAGTTCTGTCCGGAGTCGCTAGCGGCCGTGACTCTGCCGAGGAAGTCACCGTGTTCGATTCTGTCGGTTTTGCGCTGGAAGATTTTTCCGCATTGCGGTATCTTGACCAACAATTGGGCGATGACTACGTACAAACGATCGATCTGATCCCGCAACTGGCCGATCCGAAAAACTTGTATGGTGCGGCAATCGCAGGGATTCCGGTGCAACCAAGCCGGTCGCCGGCCGCCGTCGTGCTCGCCTGATTAGATGACAAGTATCAAGCAACAAATATTAATAAAAACAATTAAGCATGGGATTTTGATGAAGACAATCAGATTGATTGGGGCGCCAAGCGACATCGGCGCCAGCCGGCGCGGCGCCTCGATGGGGCCGGAAGCCATGAGAGTGGCGAACCTGCAGCAGGCGCTGCAACAGCATGGCTTGCAGGTCAACGACGCCGGCAACCTGGACGGCCCGGCCAATCCGCAACTGCCGCCGGTCGACGGCTTTCGCCATCTGGCCGAAGTAAGCGCCTGGAATCGCAGCATCCATGAGGCGGTACTGGGATCCTTGCGCGACAACCAGTTGCCGGTCTTGCTGGGCGGCGACCACGCGCTGGCAATCGGCTCGATCGCCGCAGTGGCCCAGCATTGCAGGGAGACAGGCAAGAAGCTGATCGTGTTGTGGCTGGATGCGCACGGCGACGCCAATACCAGCGCCTCGACCCCGACCGGCAACATCCACGGCATGCCGGTAGCCTGCCTGCTGGGGCGCGGCCCGCAACAACTGGTCAGCATCGGCGGCCAAGTGCCGGCGCTGCAGCCGGATGTGATACGGCAAATCGGCATACGCAGCGTCGACCGTGAAGAAAAGCAACATATGCACGAACTGGGATTGAAGGTTTTCGACATGCGCTATATCGATGAGTACGGCATGCGCGCTACGATGGAGCAGGCGCTGGCGCAGATCGACGAACATACGCATCTGCACGTAAGCTTCGACATCGATTTCCTCGACCCATCGTTTGCGCCTGGCGTCGGCACTGCAGTGCCCGGCGGGCCGACCTATCGCGAAACCCAGTTGTGCATGGAAATGATCGCCGATACCGGACGCCTGGCGTCGCTCGACATCATGGAATTGAATCCGGCCTGCGATGTGCGCAACCAGACCGCTGAGCTGGTGGTTGAACTGGTCGAAAGCCTGTTCGGCAAATCGACCCTGATCCGCGCCTGAATCGGTTGGCACGAGTTGGCACGATACTGGCTTATCCGAAGACAAGAATGCACCATCCGATTTACACAGTCGATATTCACATCTAATTAAAACATTTAGTACATTTCATCAACCCGGGAGAAGCACCATGTCGTTCAAGAAATTTGCCTTGCTTGCCAGCAGCGTTCTGGCCTTTGCATTGCCAGCCGTCGCAGTCCACGCCGCCGATCAGACTTATGTCGTCGGCGCCGGCGGCACCTACCGCCCGTTCGAATTCGAGACAGCGAAGAAGGAACTGGTCGGCTTCGACATCGACATCATCAAGGCGGTCAGCAAGGCTTCCGGCTTCAACATCAAGCTGGTCAGCACGCCTTGGGAAGGGATTTTCGCCACCGTCAACCAAGGCGACCGCGACATCTTGATTTCCGGCATCACGATTACCGACAAGCGCAAGGAGATGGTCGATTTTTCCTTGCCCTATTTCCCTGCCGATCAAGTGATCATCGTCGGCGACGGACCGAAGGTGACCGGCCTGGCGGACTTGAAGAAACTGCAGGTCGGCGTAGTTAATTCCAGCACCGGCGACATCGTCGTCTCGGAGGAGATCGGCAAGAATAACGTGGCAATTCACCGCTTCGACAATACACCGCTGATGCTGGAAGAACTGTACCGCGGCGGCGTCGATGCGGCGGTCGGCGATGTCGGCGTGATCAAGTTCTACATCAAGAGCCATCCGGAGAAGAAATTCAAGGTGGTCGGCGACAACAAGTTTACGCGCCAGTATTTCGGCATGGCGGTGCAAAAGGGTAACAAGGTCCTGCTCGACAAGATCAACGCCGGCCTCAAGAAAATCGTTGCCGACGGCACTTACGCCAAGATCTACAAGGAATGGTTTGACGACAATGTGCCAACCCTGCCGTTGCAATAATCCGCGCAAGATCTGATTCCTCTACACGGATTACATTATGTTTTCTTCATTCCACTGGCAAATCATTGAAGAGTACCTGCCGTTGTTCATCGAAGGTACCTGGATGACGCTGAAGGCCGCGGTCATTTGCGTGATCGCCGGCACCTTGCTGGGTCTGGTGCTGGGCGTTGGCCGCCTGGCCGAAGCCCGGCATGGGTTCTATAAATATTTCCTGCGTTACGCAGTGCAGTTGCCGGTGCGTTTCTATGTCAGCTTCTTTCGTGGCACGCCGCTGTTCGTGCAAATCCTGCTGATCCACTTCGCTTTGATGCCCTTATTGATCAATCCGAGCGGCGGCTTGATCGTCAGCGGCGACCTGGCGCGCGAGATCCGTTCGCAATACGGCGCTTTCCTGTCGGCGGTGCTGGCGATTTCGCTCAACTCCGGCGCCTACGTATCGGAGATCTTCCGGGCCGGCATCCAGTCTATCGATCGCGGCCAAAGCGAAGCGTCGCGTTCGCTGGGGATGAACTATCTGCAGACCTTGCGCAAGGTGGTGCTGCCGCAGGCGTTCCGGCGCATGCTGCCGCCGCTGGGCAACAACGCGATCGCCATCGTCAAGGATTCGTCGCTGGCCTCGGCGATCGGCCTGGCTGAACTGGCTTACGCCGCACGCACGGTCTCCGGCGCCTATGCGCGCTACTGGGAACCGTATTTGACGATTTCGCTGATTTACTGGGGCATCACCTTGCTTCTGTCGGCGTTCGTCGAGCATCTTGAGAAAAGATATGGCAAAGGTGATGCACGGTGATACACGTTAAACAACTGCAAAAAAACTACGGCAACGCCCACATCCTGCGCGGCATCGATTGCGATATCGCCGAAAGCGAAGTGGTGTGCGTGATCGGCCCCTCGGGCTCGGGCAAGAGTACCTTCCTGCGTTGCCTGAACGGCCTGGAAGAGGCTTCCGGCGGCGAAATCCTGGTCGACGGCGTCAAGGTCAACGATCCCACCATCGACTTGAACGCGATGCGGGCCGGCGTCGGCATGGTATTCCAGCGCTTCAACCTGTTTCCGCACATGTCGGTGCTGGAAAATCTGATCATGGCGCCGATGCAGGTCAAGAAGATGTCGCGCAAGGATGCAACGCTGGTGGCGGAAAAGCTGTTGCTGAAGGTTGGCCTGCTGGAAAAGATCGATGCGTTTCCGAACCAGCTGTCCGGCGGCCAGCAACAGCGGGTGGCTATTGCGCGGGCGCTGGCGATGGAACCCAAGGTCATGCTGTTCGACGAGCCGACTTCGGCGCTCGATCCGGAATTGGTGGGCGAAGTATTGACCGTGATGAAGGCGCTGGCCGGCGAGGGAATGACGATGGTGGTAGTCACGCACGAGATGGGTTTCGCGCGCGATGTGTCCGACCGCGTATTCTTCATCGATCAGGGCGTCATCATGGAACAAGGGCCACCGCAGCAGGTACTGGGCGAGCCGCGCAATGAACGCACGCGCGACTTTCTGCGGAAGGTACTGCTGTAGTTCCTGTAGATGGATGTTCGCCGTCGCTGCGCATGCGGACAGCAGCGACGGAATTTTTCGCTTATTTTCACTTATGTCCAACCCACGATTCAATCCTCGTTTCAATACTCCCCGGTTCAATACTCAATCATGACAGCACAACTCTCTAAAAAAGGCGAAGCCTGGTCGGCTCGTTTTTCTGAACCGGTCTCCGATCTGGTCAAACGCTACACTGCCTCGGTATTTTTCGACAAGCGCCTGGCCGCGGTCGACATCCAAGGCTCGCTGGCGCATGCCGAGATGCTGGCGTATCAAAAAATCATCAGCGCCGACGACTATGCAGCGATCCAGAAAGGCATGAGCCAGATCCAAAGCGAAATCGCCGCCGGCAAGTTCGAATGGCTGCTGGATCTGGAAGACGTTCACCTGAATATTGAAAAGCGCCTGACCGAACTGGTCGGCGACGCCGGCAAACGGCTGCATACCGGCCGTTCCCGCAACGACCAGGTCGCCACCGATATCCGCCTCTACCTGCGCGGCGCCATCGACGACATCAGCGGCCTGCTGCGCGAACTGCGCCTGGCCCTGCTGGATCTGGCCGAACAGCACGCCGACACCATCCTGCCCGGCTTCACCCACATGCAAGTCGCGCAGCCGATCACCTTCGGCCATCACGTACTCGCCTATGTCGAAATGTTCGGCCGCGACGCCGAACGCATGCAGGATTGCCGCAAGCGCGTCAACCGCCTGCCGCTGGGCGCCGCCGCCCTGGCCGGCACCACTTTCCCG
>NZ_DATMRK010000022.1:0-127981 GCF_035566375.1 Collimonas sp. | reverse complement strand
CAATTCGGGCGTACTGATCGATTGCGGTAATGCATTGAGCAGCGCCGACGGATCGCTTTCGCGGCTCAGCAGCTCCAGCAGACGGACGCCTGCATACAAGCCATCGTCAAAGCCGTACCAGCGATCCTTGAAAAACACGTGTCCGCTCATCTCGCCGCCTAGCGGCGCTCCGGTTTCACGCATCTTGGCCTTCACCAGCGAATGGCCGGTCTTCCACATCAACGGCTTGCCGCCGTGTTTGGCGATCCATGGCGCCAGATGGCGCGTGCATTTGACGTCGTACAGGATTTGCTGGCCGGGATGCCGGGTCAGCACGTCGGCGGCAAACAACATCAGCTGACGATCCGGATAAATGATCTGGCCGTCTTTGGTGACCACGCCGAGGCGATCGCCGTCGCCATCGAAGGCCAGGCCAAGTTCAGCATCGCCGGTTTGCAGGGCGCGAATCACATCCTGCAGATTCTCGGGATGGGCCGGGTCGGGATGATGGTTGGGAAACGTCCCGTCGACTTCGCAAAACAACTCTTGCACCTCACATCCAAGTGCGCGATACAAGTCGCCGGCAAAGGCGCCGGCAACGCCGTTGCCGCAATCCAGCACGATCTTCATGGGCCGCGCCAGTTTGACGTCGCTCAGGATGCGTTCGAGATAAGCATTCCTGATGTCGTGAGTCCGGTAAGTTCCAGCCTGAGCCAGCGCTGGCCCAGTGCTGGCATTGACGATTTTCTGATACAGCGCCTGTATCGTCTCGCCATGAATCGCTTCACCAGCCAACACCATTTTGAAACCGTTGTAGTCAGGTGGATTATGGCTACCGGTCACCATCACGCCGGATTGGGCGCCAAGCACATGGGTAGCAAAATAAACCATCGGCGTGACGACCATCCCCAGATCAATCACATCCACGCTGGCTGCTTGTATTCCGGCCGCCAGTGCGGCGCTCAATTCGGGGCCAGACAAACGTCCATCGCGCCCGATGACAACTGTGTTTTCACCTTTAGCGCGTGCGGCATTGCCGAACGCCAGACCGATTTGACGCGCGATGCCGGCATCCAGCGTTTTGCCGACAATGCCGCGGATGTCATAAGCTTTGAATATGGAATTTTGAAGTGGGAGCACGGTTGTGATTCGTATTGATGAAAAAGAACAATGCAGGGAGCGTGAACTCAGTTGTTGTTGGCGATTCGCCGCTGCGTGACGTACACAATGCAAAATACCGTCGAGTTAACGCTGACTTTATCTCAGCCGGCTTGTCCGGTCGCACCCGGGTTCGCGTTGAAATGGACACCGATCGCTCAGTCCGAACGAAGTAAGTAAGTAAGTATTAATTTCCATAAACCCGGTAATCCGCAAAGCCAATTCGAACGCCATGCATGCCCCTCAACATGCGCTCTTGATCAGCCCCCCAATTTAAGCAACGTTATGAGTTCAAAAGCAATCAAAGAATAAATAGCGCGACCAAATCGGTATCTTATTTATACGCGCAACGCATCCAGCGTTTTACCCGACGAAACCCACTCTTGTATCCATTTCGGCTGGCGACCACGGCCAGTCCATTGCAACGACGCATCCGAAGGGTGGCGATAGCGCACCGCTACTTTAACTTTTGTCGCGCTACTCTTGCTACGTGATTGCCCGCCCAGCAAATCTTGCAACGAGATACCAGCGCTTTGTGCAATTGCCAGAATCTGTTCACGCGCTTTCGACAGCTCTTCGTGCTCTCTATCCTTTAAAGCCTGCTTGACCTGCTCTTGCAGTGCGCGCAACTGGGCAACTGTCAGACCTGATAAATCCATACTTCCTCCATTAAGTGAAATTTCATTGAAAACTGCATTTGCAACGCCCACTTATAAATCTACATTAAGGCCGATGTACACTAATGCAATCTCGCATCACGCGGCTCAATCACCTGCCCCTGGGCGCGCCAAATCAAATCCTCAATCCCGCATTGCGGCACATATTCTGCCACTGTGCGCAACAACATGGCACGCACTTCTTCATAATCAAATCTGTCACAGGCAGCTTCCAGCTTAGCGAGCAGATCCTGCAATACCGTCCACGGAATCTCCACTTCCTGTGCACGCATGATAAGAGGGTGCTCAGTTCCTTCGACGTTCTCGCCAATCAGCAATTCTTCATACAATTTTTCACCGGGACGCAAACCGACATGATTAATTTCGATGGTACCGTCAGGCGTAGTTTCAGATAGCACTTCAAGCCCGCTCAAATGCACCATCCGCTTAGCCAGATCGACAATCTTTACCGGATCACCCATATCCAGCACAAAGACGTCGCCACCTTCCCCCATTGCGCCAGCCTGCAACACCAATTGCGCCGCTTCGGGAATCGTCATGAAATAACGTGTAATCTCCGGGTGGGTCAGCGTAATTGGCCCCCCTGCCATAATCTGCTTGCGAAACAGAGGCACCACCGATCCCGACGATCCCAACACATTCCCAAAACGTACCATGCAGAACCGCGTGCGCGACGGTGATTTCGCTTGCATACGGGAAAATGCCTGCAATATCAACTCCGCGAAACGCTTGGTAGAACCCATCACATTAGTAGGTCGCACTGCCTTGTCGGTCGAAATCAGTACAAACGATTTGACGCCAGCAGCCATCGCGGCCTTGGCTACACTCAGCGTGCCAAACACATTATTCCTAATACCCTCGATCGGGTTATGCTCAACTAGCGGCACGTGCTTGTAAGCGGCGGCGTGATACACCGTTTCGACGGAAAAGGTACGCATGATCCGCGTGCACTTCTCAGTTTCCAGTACGGACCCCAGGAACGGCAATAATTCAATGCTGAGGCCCAGACTTCGTTGCAACTCGCTCAATTCCTGCTCAATCGCATACAGGCCGAACTCCGACATTTCAAGCAAAATCAATCGCGATGGCCGTTGCCGGATAATCTGACGGCACAGCTCAGACCCAATCGATCCACCTGCCCCCGTCACCAGCACCGATTTGTCGACGATGCAGGCAGAAATCAACTCCGGGTTCGGATCAACCTGATCACGCCCCAACAGATCCTCGATCTCGATCTCACGTATATCCTGCACGCGTAACTCACCAGTGATCAAACTCTTGATCGGCGGCGTTACTTTAATTTTGACCTTCAGCGGCTCCAGCCGATCAAGAACGTGTTTTTGCTGGGCTTTGGTCTGCGATGGCATAGCCAGCAATACTTCCTTGATGTCGTATCGTGCAATAGCAGCAGCTATGTCATCGGGACTACACACCTTGATACCCGCGATAGTCGCCCGATGCAGTTCTTTTTTGTCATCGATAAATACCATTGGTAAATATTCGTGGCTGGCACGTAGTGCACTGGCCAACTGCGATCCCGCCTGCCCTGCACCGTAGATTGCCACACGGACGGACCCAGCAGCGGCGCTGACACGCACCAAAAAACCCCTAGCTATAAAGCGACTGGCCGCCACGTACAAAATTGCAGTAATCCAGTAGATACCAAACACTCCACGAGAATAGCCGGACGTTTGTGTAAACGTCCCCAATGCCCCCAACGTTATGACTGACAACGTTACCCCGAGCACCACAACATATACAATTTTATGGTCAATGAAACGGATGACGGCGCGGTAAAGGCCCAATCTAATAAAAATTGGAATTGAAACCAGTGGCACCGCAACAATCAATATAGCGTATTGGAATAGTAAAGAATGGCTTACAACGTCATAGCGCAACCAGATTGCCAGGCAAAATGTGAGCGGCAAAAATATCAAATCCAAAGTAGCCGCAATAAGCTGTTTCTGCAACCTTGGAAAGTTCAGAAATAAATTCATATGAATATTTCAATCAATGGATAATTCCATCTCTGCGTATGACTTTCAAAAAAGTCAGGAAAATAATTTTAATGTCGAGAAAAAACGATTGCTTTTGCAAATATTCAACATCAAGTTTCACTTTTTCAGGAATCGGTAATTCATCACGTCCATTAATTTGCGCCCATCCAGTCAAACCAGGTACAAGCTCATGCACGCCATGTTGGGTACGTAAAGCAATCAAATCCTCTTGATTGAACAATGCCGGACGCGGCCCTACAAAACTCATATCACCTTGAAGAATACTCCACAATTGCGGCAACTCATCCAGACTAGATTTCCGTAAAAAAGATCCGATTGGGGTCAAACACTTCGCGGGATCAGGCAATAAATGGGTCGCCACCGCTGGCGTATCGATCAGCATTGTCCGAAATTTCGGCATCTTGAAAATTTTGTTTTTCCGGCCCACTCTGTCAGACCAATAAATTACCGGGCCTTGGGAGGTAAATCTTACGAACAATCCAACTAATACCGTGGGGACCAATAATACTACCGTCGCCAGTAACGCCAAACTAAAATCAAATATTCTTTTCATTCAAGCGCCGGTCAATGTTGATTCAGAAAATGTGCAACTGTTTTTATTAAAGATTCCTGCATAGTAGTTGCTGGCCGCCATTGTAGCGCCGTCTTGGTATGAGTAATATCAACTTGCAAAGATCCCAGTAATCTATCGGCAACTGCAGATTTACCTATCAGTGCAGCAGCGCCATAAATTAATTTCGATGGAACCGGTAACAACAACGATCTTCTGCCCATGGCATCGGACAACATACGTAACAAAACCGTAGTACTTACATCACAATCATCGGATACCATAAAAGTTTGATTCGCTGCATCTGGATGTTGACTGCAGACTACCAACAAATCAACAAGATTATCCAGAGACACCATGCTTCTATAGTTGTGAATAGCCCCTAAAGGCAAGGGTACACTCAATCTGACGAGTTGCATCAATCGACGAAAATTTGCACGCACCCCCGGACCATACACCAGCGGTGGACGAACGATGACAACCTCAAGGCCTGTGAAATGCGACAACTCTCTAAGTGCAATTTCCGCTTCAAGCTTTGACTGTCCATAAGGATCAATTGGCATGGGTTTATCGAAAGCGGTAAAGGGCTTGCCAGAGGTTTCTTCCCCATTCACCTTGACGCTACTGATGAAAATAAAACGTTTGACGCCGCTCTGAACTGCCTGCCTCGCCAAATTCATTGTTGCATCAACGTTCACCGCTCGAAAAGCCGCAAGTGGATTATTTGACTTATCATTCATTACATGAACACGCGCAGCCAAATGTATAACGACATCACATCCGGCTAAGGCATCTGCCCATTTTGTACTACCACTTAAATCACCAACTGCAAATTGCCTATCCTGCCTGGCTTGGCGTACGGCCGGCAAAAAATTGATGCCCCGCGCATGTAATGTGTCACAAAGAGCACTTCCTACAAAACCATTTGCACCCGTCACAAGAATTTTAGTCATTCAAAATTTTAGTCTTAATAAAAACATAGTAAAGGTGTGCAGAATTAAACGAATTCTGCGCTTATTATTTTGACCAAGTAACACGATTAATATAATCAATATAGCTAGCAACAACCCTGAGCACTTGCTTCGACACGTATGGATTCTCATAATCGGCGACAGGCAGAACAGCGGATGGGTTTTTGCGATATTGGGAAGTAACTATTTCAATAGCCTCGATCACGCGTTCTTTCTTCAAGCCGCACATGATCAAAGTTCCAACATCCATGCCTTCCGGACGTTCATGGGTATTGCGTATAGTGACTGCCGACAAATTCAACAATGACGTTTCTTCGGTAATGGTGCCGCTGTCGGAAAGTACGCAAAATGCCTCCATCTGCAGCTTGATATAGTCTACAAAGCCAAATGGTTTTGAAAAAATAATTCTTTTATCCATCGAGCCATAGCCGATTTCCTCTAAACGCTTCAATGTCCTTGGATGCGTGGAAACAAGGACTGGATAATTGTATTTATTCACCAATGCATCGAGTGTATCGAGCAAATCCCGCAACGCCTCTGGAGAATCAACATTCTCCTCCCGATGTGCACTAACTAAAAAGAATTCTTTGGTGTTTAATGACAAGCGTGAAATGACATCAGACTGCATAATTTTTGGCATATAAAAATCGAGCACCTCCCGCATGTGTGAGCCAGTTTTGATGATTGTTTCCGCTCTGATTCCTTCCGCGATCAGATAACGACGCGCATGTTCAGTCAGTACCATATTGATATCGGACAAATGATCCAATACCTTCCGATTAAGCTCTTCAGGCACGCGCTGATCAAAACAGCGATTTCCTGCTTCCATATGAAAGACCGGAATTTTACGGCGCTTCGCAGCAATAATTGACAAGCAGGAATTGGTATCGCCATAGAGCAATAGCGCATCCGGTTTCTCAATCTCAAAAACCTCATCCGCCTTCATGATGACCTGCGCAATTGTTTGCGCAGCATTTGCCCCAGCAGCATTCAGAAAATAATCTGGTTTGCGAATTTCGAGATCATCAAAAAAAACCTGATTCAACTCATAGTCATAATTTTGACCTGTATGAACTAATATATGCTGGGTATGTTTTTCCAATTCTGCGATGACGCGGCTCATTTTAATAAGTTCCGGACGCGTCCCGACTATAGTCATTACTTTACGCATTCAATTGCTCTTTTATAAAATCCAAATTCAATAAAATATTCTTTACCTGAGGCACCGTAAGCCGCTCAGTGTTATGTGAAGTGTAGTCATCGATTTCGGAAATCTTGGTTTCGCCTTCGACAAAATATTTATTGTAATTAAGATCACGATTATCTGCAGGTATTCGGAAATAGCGCCCCATGTCCTCGGCCTTTGCCATTTCCTCACGAGACACCAAAGATTCATATAATTTTTCACCATGTCGCGTACCTATTACACGAATAGGATTGTCTTTAGAAAAAACTTCCTTCAAGGCAATCGCAAGATCCTCAACGGTTGAAGCAGGTGCCTTTTGTATGAAAATATCGCCTTGTTCCCCATGTTCGAAAGCATGCAAAACCAAATCGACGGAGTCTTCCAAGGACATCAGGAAACGAGTCATATGTGGATCCGTGATTGTCAGCGGCTTTCCATCCTTTAATTGACTAACAAATAAAGGAATAACAGAACCTCGTGAAGCCATCACATTGCCATATCGCGTCGCGCATATTACTGTCTCACCTGGGGATCGCATCCTTGATTTTGCCACCATTAATTTTTCCATCATGGCCTTGGATATTCCCATAGCATTAATTGGATATACTGCCTTGTCAGTACTTAGCACGACTAAACGCGCCACATTGCTAGCCACGGTCGCATTCAACACATTTTCTGTGCCGAGTACATTAGTGCGAACAGCTTCCATCGGGTAAAACTCACAAGATGGAACCTGCTTCAATGCTGCAGCATGAAAAACATAATTCACGCCTTTCATGGCTTCATGAACACTGTCGTAATTCCGAACATCGCCAATATAAAATTTCAACTTGGGATTATTCAGCGCAATCCGCATGTCTTCCTGCTTTTTTTCATCGCGGCTGAAAATTCTAATTTCAGACACATCTGTCGACAAAAAACGTTTCAATACCGCATTACCAAAAGAACCAGTACCGCCGGTTATCATCAATACTTTGTTTTTAAACATCTTACACTCCACCATTATTTAAAATCAGACATCTTTTTCACTAGCTCAGGCCAAGTTGGGGCAATGTAACCTGAGGCTGCTCGGAATTTATCGGCGTTCAATGAACGATCAATAGAAAACTGTGCGTCCGGCGTTATTTCAATTTCTTTCTTGTATATCCCAGCAACCAACTCAAGCAAGTCAAATTTCGAAATTGGCTGTGACGCAACATGATACAAACCTGACAACTCGGAACGCGGCAACACAACGTCGCGGATAATATGTGCCAGTTCAACTGTAGGCAATCCTGAAAAAATAGCTTTCGTGTACCCTTTCACTGTGCCTTGTTGTGCCAGGAACCAGCCAACCAAACCGTTCGCACTATGCAACTCATGCCCTATGATTGACGTGCGCAGGGTAATAGTGTGTGGGTAATCGACTTCACCCAGATACTTTGATCGTCCGTATAAATCTTTTGCATCTGAAATATCAAGTTCTTTGTAATTGCCTTGTGCACCAGAAAAAACGCAGTCAGTGCTGACATGAACAAGTCTCGCACCCGCAATCTCACATAGACGAGCTAGTCGATGTGGTAACAGTGCATTAATCGGAATAGCCTGAAGTGGATCGTTTGCCTCGGCGAGCTGCTTAATCAAACCGATACAGTTGATCACAACGTCAGGCTTCACTTTTGAAAATAGCAAAGCAAGGGAATCCTGATTTTCGACATCTACACCCACTAGAATTTTTTCTGCCAACGATTGCGGAAATGATCGCCGTACGCCGCCAGTTCGAGCAGAACCGGAAACCTGATATCTACCGTCCTCCGAAAAATAGCGAAAGACGGTATTTCCCAACATCCCGGACACACCCAAAACCAAAATTTTCATAAAAATTTCCTTGTTACCATTTGTCCGTTCACATAAGGCGGAGCATCAATCTCCCCTTACTCACTTCGCGTTTAATCCCGACCAGACGCAATTAAATTCTCAAAATGAGAAATTAGGGTTTGTGTAAGCATGCCGCTGTCGTAATGCGTCTGGAAATAACGCTGCCCATTTTCACCAAGGCGCTTTCTTTCTTCAGTAGTCATATTTGACAACTGCTTAATGGCAACAGCCAAGGAAGCTGCATCCTCGGCAGGGCAACTAATCCCTGCATCCGCCTCCATTATAATTCGTGCCCCCTCACCGTTCACGCAGGCAATAATAGGACGCCCCATCGCCAAGTACGCTTGGACCTTGCTGGGTACCGTGTGATAAAAAATCGGTTCATCTCTTAACGTTACCAGCAGCGCGCCAGAGCCGCTCAGTATGGCTGGCATCGACTCAAGGCTATGCCGTCCTGCCATTACGACATTTTTCAAGCCACGCATTTGAATTTCGTCGTGCACCCAGTCAGCACGACTGCCATCACCCACCAGAAATATGCGTATGTCAGGAGCATCTTGTAATAGAGCCGCCGCCTCAATAATCGTTTCAACTGATTGCGCCGAGCCCAAGTTACCTGCGAAAACGACAGAAAATCCATCGTTAAGTCCATCAATTGGACAATTTTCGGACACCGATGATGACGAGAAGACATCGTCTGCAGAATTCGGGTAATAACAGATCTTCTTACGATCCGCCAAGGCTGCTACCGGTTCCACAAAAGCTTCCGATTGTACTAAAATCAAATCGGCTTGGCGATAAATCCAACGTACCACAACCCCCACCATAGCCAATATCCAGCGGTTGCGCACGAAACCGGTAGCCTCCAGGCTTTCCGGCCACAAATCCTGTACCCAGATTACCAACTTTGCGCCCTTGATCCACTTCAGTACTATTGCCGGAATCGCCTGCAATATCGGTGAAATCGCATAGACAAATACAACATCAACCCGCTTGCGCCGAAGCGCAAATGGCGCTAACAAGATACCGCTCAGCACGAATGACAAATAATTGCATATCAGTTGCACTGCCGAGCCCCGTCCTCGGGGGATCAGAGGCAATCGGTATACCGTAGCATCACTCCAGCTATGTTTGGTAAACGCTCCAGCGCGATAACCATCAAATACATGACCATCCGGATAATTCGGCTGTCCGGTCACGACATCGACAGTTACACCTTTTGCCATCAAGGCCTTAACCAGGTCATTTATACGAAAATTCTCCGGCCAAAAGTATTGGCTAAACACAAGAATATTCAATACTGTTCTCTTTCGATTTGACATCTATAAAATAGCATAATAAAAATTACAGTTAAATTATTCATTCTGAAAACAGCCTAATATTATCCTCCACAATAGACCTTTGATTTTCCACATATTTATCTGCATAAGTATTTACATTTACAATATATTTATCAAATTCAATTTGATCCATGCCTATGAATTCTTTAATTTTTTCTGCAAATAAATTTAATTCGTCTAAAGAAATATCATACCCAACCTTATTTTCCGCGAGATCTCGCCATGGAGTTCTATCACTAATTAAAACTGGACGACAAGAAAGTAATGTTTCAATAATAACATAACCGAAATTTTCTCCTAATGTCGGAAAAAAAAGCAAGTGATAGCGTGGAATCACATCTTTTATTTTATTGTGCGGCAATTCACCGCAATATTTAACAACGATATTTTCAGGGAGCGTCTCAATAAGAATTTCGCATTCGCTCCAATATTTTTTATCTTCTATCGGTCCATAAATATCTAGTTCAACGCAACCAGATTTTATTGTTCCAAGTACTTTCAACGCGTAGTCTAATCCTTTTTTATTTGTAACTCTTGACAAAAACAGGAGTTTTAATGTTCCCACATGTTTCTCAATGCCAATTTCATTCGACTGAATCGCGACTGGAAGAAGTTCCCGCGCAATATGGACTTTAGCGCGAGGAAAACATTTTTGAACATCGTCCTTTTCCAATTCGGTAGAAACATGCCAAGTTATTTCTTTATGAAGATTAATTATTCTTGAAAAAATTATAAAAAAATATTTTTTTGCTTTTTTTATACCTAGAGCGCCGGTGGAAAACTCACCGCGCGGTGCGAGAATGATATTTCTTTCAACGCCGCCCAGAAAATTGAGATATGCACATGGAAGGATTGAGAAAAAAAAGCTAAAAAAACTATTCATATAAATGACATCCCAAATATTTAGCCGAATTTCATCAACAACACTCACGATGTAGGGCTTATTTTTATTTGAAAGATATTTAATATGAACGTTGTCAAATTTCAGCCATTTGTTTTTCTCTAGATCAGGATAAACCACTCCATCGAAGTCGTGGTCTCGACATAAAATATAAAAATCAAACCGTTCCTTTAAATTTGAGACAATGTATTCCACAGCCTTGATTTGACCGCCACCCTTATATCCAGGCAGATACCAGTCAACTAGAATCAATACTTTTTTGTTCATTTACTTTGCATCAATCAATGTTCTTGCAGGAATTTTAATATTAAAATTGGATATTTTAAAGATCCAAATAATGAAGGTGAAATAAAAACCAATGCAGGACTCACCGTTTTGCATCAATTGGTTGTTTGCAGGAAAATACAGCAAAATTATTATAAAATAACTAAATAACAAAATGGAAATTTTATCTGCGTCACGAATAGAGTAAATCCAAGTCATGGCAAAATATCTGCCTATCAAAAATACTATCAATAGCGCCCCAAAAAAACCAACATCCGAAGCAATCCAGGGATATATTGAATCCCATAAGGTCAGCATTCCCCAATCTTCCGCTTGCTCCAGTCTTGCCGGATATGATCTTGAAGCCAGGTCTGTAATACCTAAAAGTGACTCTACATTTCTCACAAGAAACATTGAATGACCTACACCAAATGTTGTATCGAAATCCAAAAGCAAAGCTCTCGATAAAGCATAATAGCCTTGACATAAATAACGAATAAGCGACTCAACGTATATTTGATACATATCTGGGAGAGAAGCTGTAAGCCAATTCGTGCTATCAGCATCAATATTTATTGGCGGCCCAAAGTTTCTTCCGCTTGCCACTCCACCACCTCTGTTGATTTGGCCATAACCAAAAAAAAGGAAGGCCAAAAATAATCCACCCAAACCGGCTGATGAAAGATAAATCGTCCGCCTCTTCGTCAAAATCAAATTCCCGGAAATTATTGCAAGAGCGATCAACCAGGGAAATAATAAGACCGTGTCGACTATAGCTTTATTTGTACCTATAGAAACATATATAGCAATATTGAAAAAAACTATAAATACGCAAGCAATTCTTTCAAATTTTGTTCTGTCCCGCCAGGTAGCAATGATAAATGGAAAAGTAAACGCAAGAATCGGAGAAATTAATATCCGCAGATACTCAATTGCCACCCATATGCCACCTGAAAAACTTCTTTCCACAGCATTTTGATATGCTTCACCAGGTGAACTTAAGCCAAACAAAATATCCGGAATAATAGAACCTGATCTCGAATAACTAGTTGGCACCAATAATAATATATTGGCAATCAACGATATTTTTAGCCAATTTATTTCTTTATTATTTACCATTATCGGTTTTCGAATTGCTTTTTTTAATCCCGAGTAATAACCTAAAAATAACAGGAAATGCGCACTCAAAAGATAGGCATACAGCTCAACCGGATTGGTGACAGGCCATGGCCAAGGTCCAAATGCAAACAAAAATACTGAGAGATTTAAATAAAATTCGAAAAATATTATCGGCAAAAATAATTTAATCAAGTTTTTAAACGACGTTGAAATCGCCATATTATATTTTTGCTTTCATCCGTAGCAATTGAAATATCCACAGAAGGCGACGAACTGGTTTACTTATGCTAGTTCGAATCAAGCTAATAATCGTTTTGACGGATTTATTTTCCGGATAAATTGCAATCGCCTCCCGGTATTTTTTAATCCCCCCCCTAAAATCATTGCTACGAAAGTGAGAACGAGCCACAATTAACAATGCGTTAGAGTATGCTTCATTTTTTCGCGATAAAATATTTGTCGATATATCTTTTTTTGAAAAAAAATCGTCCAAAACTGCCAGATACTCCTGCGCAATTTCTGGTCTTTTTTCATAATAAGAAATAGATTTAGGGTGCATTCTGTAGCCCGCCAACGGCTCGTCAATCATTTCAAAATGCCCATACATTCCAACCCTCATCCAGAACTCACGGTCAGGTGCAAGCTTTAAATCCGATCTCCAACCACCTACTTTGTTAAATAAGTCCTTCCGAAACAGAGCCCCGGGCCCAATGTAGCATTCCTGCCTGATGACTAGACTTTCAAAGTCAAATTTGCGGCTCACGTTCTTTTTAATTATTTGTGAACGCGGATTTATTAAATGGCAATTAGGATAAACAACAGAAACATCAGAATTCGACTCCAAAATATTCACCAGTTTTGAAATAGCGCCGGGATATAAAATATCATCGGAACTCAGATAGCCGATATAAAATCCGCTCCCTATTTCCCATCCTTTATTAAGAGTCTTCGCCTGCCCCATGTTTTCCTGGCTTTCCCAGTGCAATCTTCCATCATATTTCTTCAAGACATCGCGGGTGTGATCTGTTGAGCCGTCATCCAACACAATGTATTCAATATTTGGGTAATCTTGCGCCAGAACACTTTCAATAGTCTCGGCCAAATATTCTGCTTGATTGTAGGTAGGGGTTACAATCGACACGAGCGGATAAATTTTATTCATTTAACACCATAAAAATGTAGCTTGGAAGATACTTTTGCAATAATCGATATACGTTCATTTCTATCGACAAGAAATCGCCAGCTATATGAAAACAATATTACATTGGAAACTAAAAACAGAGCCGCCTTAATGAATTCCGATGAAATATAACCAATAGAAAATGACAGCGTGACGAATGCAAAAAGAAAAATTAATATTTGCGGCTGATTAACGGTTCTTCTTACATCAATGATTTTTCCTGCCTGAACAAACATGATGACGGTATCAATCAGGATTCGTACCAACCAGGCAAATGCTGCACCAATCAATCCAAAATGCGTTGCACATAACCATAATACGAGCGCAAAGAACGGCAATTCTGCTGTATGAATAAAGGCGGTGGTTTTGGCTTTCCCCGCTCCTTGAATAAGAGTAAAGGGGATATGTGCGAGGCAGTTGATTAAAATTCCAAAGGAAAATATTTGCATTAAAACATAGCTTTTTTCAGCAAATGTCGGATTAATCCATATTTGCAAAATCTCTTTGGCGTAGACATCGGTAAACAATGTTAATGGGTAAATTACCAGAAGTAATGTCAAGACTGCTTTTTTGAACAACAATGCCGAATCCTGACTATTTTCGATAAGGTTGCTAGCGAATCTTGGAAACAACACAGCAGTCAAGGCGCCAGGAATAATCCATAGTTTAGTGAGCATTTCGTTTGGCGTCACATAATAGGCTACTGCGGCAGCTGAAATTGTTGCCCCTATCAGAAAGCGATCCAAATACCCCATTAAAGGACTGACGATGTTGCTGACCGTCATCCAGCCACCGGACACCAGTAGCGTTTTGACCAATTCCGGGCGATAGCGCCTGTTTCCAAACATTCCTGGCAAACTACGTGCAGCATAATAGCCATGGACCAGACAGGCGATAATCCTACCTACTGTCAGTACTGCCGTGATCGCAACCAGGTCGTTTTTATACCAAAGCACGACCATTACCGGGCCGATGAAGGTAAAAATACCCATGGGCAGGCGAATCAAATTGATGATGCCGAAGGCCAACTTGGCTTCCAAGATGCCCCTTAAGCCTGATGTAAGCACGATGAACGGCATAGCCACAGCCATCACGCGGATGGAACCGACGATTTCAGTAATATCGCCGCTATAAGAAATACGGTGAGCCCCCCATGTCGCGCCCCACCACATTAGCACGCCGGCAAACACCCCTAATCCGGTCAGGAGCAAAAGGCTGGTATATGCCAACGGTGGAATATCATCCTCACGTTTCTCAGCGATCAAAACAGATAGCTGCTGCGTGAGTGCGCGACCAAGGCCCAAATCGAACAATCCGAAGTAACTGACTACCGCCCAGATAAGCGTGAGGACACCAAAACGCGCATCTCCCAGATGGTGAATAAGCACTGGCATGGAACCGATCGCAACCAGCAGCGGCAGTCCCAAGCCTAATAAATTGTAAAACGTGTTTCGAATAAGCATATGAATGAAAGTTCCGTCAATATCGATAATTACTACTCAGTACCATCTCAGCGCCATTAGGGACGTGAATAAAAATGCCACTCAACCTTGACAGTGTGCTTATAGATTTTATCGAGCACTGGCAACAAGAGAAAAACAAAGACGCATTGATTTATGCCAGCGTCTATGCGACATGAGTATAGTTAATTCAAATTGAGTCTGATGAATCCATTGGATCGCACTTCATTGAGGAAGTTAAAATTGACTCAGATTCATGATTTTGTCTTTTCCTGCGTTCGATAAACATCGTAGGACTCACTGTCAAAAATTTTCCGATACCCATTCCCTTTAACCATATTAAAAAGCAGGCCACTAGGGTCGCGTGATTTTTTTAACAAAAAAACCAAGCTGGGTTTGATCCCATTTTTTTGATAGAACTTGATCGTAGAAGTCAGATCAGGTGGTTTGGGGCCAAGCGACGATAGCCATATGGTATTGGCAACTGGACGAGCATTAGTGAAGAGATAACCGGCGGGGAAATCGCTGAAAAAGAGGATCGTGTCATTTGGTCTCACAAGCAATGCGAGATCTTGAGAAAATTTATTTATCAAAACATTCTTTTGCTCAGTAGTTTTAATACCGCGGTAAGGCCCGGTGGCAACGCGCTCCGTGAGAAGCTTGGAAGTCAACGGCACGGGTTCTCCATAAACATCAACATACCCTCCGATAAGTAACGGTGCGATTATCAGCGCCGGCGTGGCCATCATCATCACATTTCGCGATGCATGCATGATCTTGGAAACACTCGGCATTAACTGCAATGCGCGGATGATGAGTATGGTTGAAGCCAGCGCGGCAGGAAACATGCCGATAGCCCCGTTTGCCGTACCATTGCTACTCGACCAAGCAGTGACTAAACCGCCTATAAAAGATGGCCACCAGATAAGCCTGAAGACTCCTCCTCCAAACTTGTCATGGGCGACGAAAGGATAGACAAATGGGCCGAGTAAGCTTATTCCAACGACGAAGTAAAGCGACGCCGTACCATTAGCAACGACGAAGTAAAGCGACTCCGTACCATCAGTGCTTACTGCACAGAAAACCAGCAAGAAAGGGAGTAAAGGAAGAACAAAGCGCATCCATCGCGGCTTAAAAAAATGCCAAATCGCAAGAATTCCCATGCCTGTCAATAAGATGTTTACATGCGGTGACTGTAGATAAAAATTGACAATGACATCCACTAACTTTCCCCACCCACCTCCTTGCACCCCCACGGATCTGAAATAATCGACTATAGAGCTTAGCGATCCTACTCCAGCCCGCAATACCAGCGCCAACGGAATCATTGCGGCCAATAATCCTCCGCGGACATAATTCACCCGTTGCACTCGCAGATAGTTGCTATTAAATAGGACAACTATCGCATATACACATACGGGTGCTAGCAAGGTTGGATAGACCAAAATCGCCAGACAGTGACACATCCCCGAAAAAAAATAGGCCCACCGAGATACCGAATCCCGATCTTGATCGACCATACCCAAAAAGCATCCCATCGTTAGAAACCCGCAGCCCATTGTGTTGTAACTAAGCCCATGAATATTAAAAGGGACAAACACAACACAGATGACGGACACCATAAGCGCAACCGACCAACGCAAAGTCCGTTGTGTAGCAATAAAAACACTCGAACCAACCAACACAGTAAAGACAAAATGAAGATGCCTTGAAAATAAGACGATGCCATCCGTATTTCCCTGGAAATACAAAAAAATCCGTGTGAAAGGCATGACAAGCACGCCTGCCAACTGGGCAAGATTCTGCTCATCTTTTAATGGAATATCGCCCAGTGAGAAACGATATGGAAGTGCAATGTAAAAGGCTTCGTCAGTAAAATCCACACCGTAAAAAAGGCGACGCCATGTCAGAAAAAGTACGGCTAGTACTACTCCCATTGCGACAGCGATTTCGAAAGTCATTGCAAGATTGAAGTTTCCAACTTTAGAAAAGAAGGGACGTTTTATATTTATGTGCTCCAAATGACTCTCCAGCAAATTAGGGATAACAGACGGATAATGCCCAACCGATTGCTTCGGCGTATGCATAATTGGGGGAGTGAGTTCAATCCTCAACCGACAATGAATGGATAGCGTGACAGCAAGCGGTATGAAGCCACTGGCAACTTGCGACGGTATTTTCAAATCCCCAAAATCAAATTATAGATGCCGATTCGATACTTGCTTAGACTAGAACCGATGCCCCTGCGGCTAATCGCCGATTAGCGCACCGCTCAAAACCTCGGCAACCTTGCCCTGTTGGGCCACCGCCAGGCCAGCCCATAGAGGTAAACGAATCAATCTTTCCGACACCGAGTTGGTAATCGCAAGTTCACCATGCGCTCTGCCAAAGTTTTGGCCGGCTGGGGATGAATGCAGCGGCACGTAATGGAATACCGCCCCAATATCGTTGCGTTTTAATTCGTTGAGAATTTTTTGGCGATCAATTTCAGGAGAGAGCAGCACGTAGTACATATGCGCGTTGTGCTGACAGTCTTCCGGCACAATCGGACGGCGCAAAAGGCCTTTCGCGTCCAACGGCTCCAGGAGGTTGTGATACTGCTGCCAACTTGCTAGACGCTGTTGAGTAATCCTGTCCGCCTCCTCAAGTTGCGCCCACAGGAAGGCTGCAATAATTTCACCCGGCAAAAACGATGAACCCACCTCCTGCCAAGTGTATTTATCCACTTCGCCGCGGAAAAAGCGGCTGCGGTCAGTGCCTTTCTCGCGGATGATCTCTGAGCGTAATGCCAGGTCAGAATCGTTCACTAGCAAGCTACCACCTTCACCTGAGATTACGTTCTTAGTTTCGTGAAAACTGTACGCACCCAGGTCACCTATGCTACCTAATGCACGCCCCTTATAACTCGCCATGACTCCTTGAGCGGCATCCTCCACTACTTTCAGCCCATGGCGCTTGGCAATACTCATGATCGTATCCATTTCGCACGCCACACCTGCGTAATGCACTGGCACAATCGCCCGTGTACGAGATGTGATGGCGGACTCGATTAGACGCTCATCCAGATTAAGCGTATCTTCCCTCACATCCACAAACACCGGTACCGCTCCGCGTAGCACGAAGGCATTGGCCGTGGAAACGAAGGTATACGATGGCATGATTACCTCATCACCGGTTTCTATGTCCAGTAGCAGCGCTGCCATCTCCAAGGCTGCAGTACAGGAATGGGTCAGCAATGCCTTTGCACAACCACTGCGTTCTTCTAGCCAAGCATGACAACGCTTGGTGAAGGGACCATCACCAGCCAGCTTATGATTAAAATGCGCCTCGGCAATATAAAACAGCTCTTTGCCAGTCATGTAGGGTTTGTTGAAGGGGATATTCATCATATTTTTCTCGCTACGATAAGTCGGGAGCCGCCCACCGGCAAATTGATGCCTTTTTGAATCATGACAATTTCTGCATCTAGCAATTTTTCGAATATACGGTTAAGCCAAGGGGAAATCCTAAGCTCAGCGGTAGGATCCACATTTTTTTTTGTCGATAACTTTTGCACCAAACGGGAGGTAAACAATGCTGGAAGCAAGCTTGATACAAATGACGTGCTGCGCAGGATCTTAAAGCCTGCATCTTCGACTTTTGCATGAATCTCTTTGGCAGAATAACGACGCATATGGCAGGCATAATCGTCAACCGGACTCCACAACCAGGCGTGCTGCGGTACCGTCAATAACATGACGCCACCTAGCTTCAATGCACTGTGCATCTGCCCCAAAACTTGCTCGTCTTCTTCAATATGCTCCAAAACATCAAACGCACCGATGGAATCGAATTCATCGACAAATGGAATATACCTGCCGTCCATTTGCATAAAATCGATTGTTGGCTGCCTCGCCGCGGCGAAAACTAGTCCAGCAGTAAATATTTCACTACCGTGAAGTTGTGCGTCGGGAAAGGCGTTGGCGATGCCGGATAACACATATCCGGTGCCACAACCAATCTCAAGAAAAGAGCTAAATTTAGAGCAATATTTTCCCAGCGCCCAAATGATTAAGCGGTTACGAGCGCGAAACCAAAAATGCCCAGCTTCGAGGCGGGCTAGTTCAGCAAAGTAAGCTGCCTTGAATCCACCACCCCCTTGAGCCAATGCAGGAGCGTACGCAAGAAAGCCCTCCTGCATTTCCGGCCCAGTACCACAGACCAAGCAACAAGAATCTGGCGATGGAAAGACTGCGCTGCAGGCGAGACATTTTTTCATTCACTACCTCTAATACAACTTTCAGCTTTTGGGAAAACAAAATACTTGAAAGCGACGAAAAGAAATCCCGCCACCACGATTATCGCTCCAGCCTGAACCCATCGATGGGAATAGCCAAGCCTGTCGACAAACGTCAGCAAGATAAGAAAATTGATCAGATATCCAAATATGTGGGCAATAAAATATCTGGCACCAGCCCCCAGTAAAGTCCCTTTGTAAGCAAAGGCCCATTGCCGATTCCCAAAAAAACCGATGGTTGCACCTACTACGTACAATAGGGTCATTGCTATTTTGGGTTCAACACCCCAATATGTAATAAGCAAGAAGAGCAAATACCCCGCTAAGTTACTTACGATGCCGACCAGTCCATATCGAAGGAGCTGTTTAGCCGATCTATAGATTTCGGTGGTGGTCACGAGCGAGTCACTCATTCGTCAGCACCGCCATACCGAATCCCGTTTGCCCATAGCCATTACCGTTGTACAACATCAACCGCTGGTCTTTGTGGTCAAAAATAAATGGGTATTCGATCATTTCCGAATCCCAACCGCTTGGAGATACATCTATTCCAGCCTCATCTAAGCGAGGCTCCCAAGTTTCACCGCTCCGACTATACGCGTAACCGATCCGGTATTTTTCGCCAGAACCGCTCCGATAAGAAAACCACATGTGATACCCGTCGTGCTGGTTTCCGACAACAGATGGACGGGAAAACGCTTGGGCTATACCGAGGCTGTACGGAACAGCAAGGCCGTTCCGTTGCCAACGATGACCGTCAATGGAAGCTGCATGCTTGATCACATGCAGCATTTCGCCGTTTCCTGCGTCCCAATTCACTGTTGATCCGTACCACATTTGGTAACCACCATTTTCCCTCTCGATCACCCATGGATAAGAAAGACTGATCGGGTCAGTGTCATCTGTGGGCATGAACGGTTTATCACCATCGATACGAAGGGACAAATCGGGTTCAAGCACCAGACGTCCAATATCCCCTCGCCAGTGACCGCTAGGAGGACATTGCCAGCCCATGAACAAAATGTAGCGATGTCCATCTGCCTCATAGCAATTACCAATGCTGACGCCATGGGAGTAGAAGCTGCTTTCTGACCCATGCTCGAAAACGGGCTGGTCGTGAACGTAAACAACCTCGCGTCTTATGATATCTACATCAACAAATCCTACCGATGAGCGATTCTGTTTGTCTCGACCGCTAAAAAACACACGATAAATATCTCCACCCAGCAAAACGGCTAGAGGATTCGCGGCATGACTCGCAAGTTTAGGGTGAACAGATTCAGGACGATAGAGCTGTCCCAATTTTTTCCAGCGCATCAATATGTTGCTCCCTAGATTTTTCTCAACCGGTTGCTTGGAACCCTCGCACGCTCGGCAGCCTGACCGATATAGACTCCTTCCGGTTCAGCATCAGCAACGAGCAGAGCCCCTGCACCAATCACACATTTTTCACCCACCTTGATGTGATCGCGCAATGTCGCATTGACACCGATGAAGCAATATTCGCCGATTTCAACGCCGCCCGAGATCACAACATGCGATGCGATGAAACAGTGATCGTGTATGGACGAGTGGTGCCCAATATGGTTACCGCTCCACAGCGTAACGTTGTTGCCGATGCTGACGAACGGCTGAATAGTATTGTCTTCAAGGATGAAGCAGTTGTCGCCAATTCTGCCATCGTTGAGCACCGTGGCATGAGAACTGACATAGCTGGCGATACGGTAACCCAATGCCTTGGAAGCAAGGTATTTTTCCTTCCGTAGTTGATTGAGTTTGGAATAACTCAGAGCAACGAAAATTTCGTGGGTATCGGGCGAATAGAGCTTTGCAAGCTCTTCAAACGGCACAACGGGTAGTCCGCAAAACTCGGTTGCGGTGATGTAAGGCGCATCTACAGTGAAAGCTACGACTTCGCAATTCGAGTCCGTAGAGAAATAGTAGTGAGCCAGTTGAGCAATATCGCCCGAACCGAAGATGATCAGCGGTTTTTTCATGGATTTTTTTTCACCAGGATCGTGAATTCGTAAAGACCATAATCGTGCAGTAATGCCACATGACGTGAATAACGCCGCTTGCACAGATCGAACAAAACGCAGGGATCGGCGTAGTAAAGGTAGTCCCGCATCTTGTCCGCGTCCGAGTAGGAGGTCAGGCAGTTGAAGGCGAATCCCAGCCGACTGGTGCGGTCCAACACATCAAGCGTAGCCTCCAGATAGCCATACCATTCGGCTTCACTACGCCCAAGCCGGACGTTGAAGATGCCGCTAGCGATACCGTAATCCGCCATCTCCGGCGGTTCGGCAGCAACAGCAAAACAAGCATTGAGCCTGTTGGCGTGGCGATCCTGAGCAGCGCGAACCATGTCGGCGGATACGTCACTGCCGTTATAGGCAAAGTCCCGGTAGTGCAAGTTCAAGTAGTCGAACAGGGCGCCGTACCCACATCCCAGATCGTTGAGCGAAAAGCCGGCCGGCTGCGGGATCAAACGCGTTAGTTGCTCGAAGCGCAGTACTTGGCTGCCCTCACCGTTCCAATCAACACCGCGTGGAGTCTCGCCATGCTCGGCAAGTTTGGCGGAGTAGTAGTCAGCCACCTCGACCAGAATATCAGTTGTCTTGTTTTCCATATACCTGTCGCACGATGGTGTAAGGACGTCGTTTGGTTTCCGAGAAAATCTTGGAGAGATAGATACCAACAACGCCAATGAAGGAAATGACCAAGCCGCCCAGCAGCCAGATCGAGGCCATGACCGAGGTCCAGCCACTGAGAGGTTTGGCAAGAAACAACCAATGAGTCAGGAGGTAAGCAGTGTAAGTCCCCGCAAAGAGCGAGATGGTCACGCCGATGTAGAAAATGCCGATCAGCGGTGCATTGCTGAATGACGTGACGGAGTTCACCAAGAGCGACATCTTACGGCGCAAGGTGTAAGTCGTTTCGCTAGTGCTATGTTTTTTGATGGTTTGCGGGCGCTGATCGAAACCGGTGATATGCCAAAGGCCCGCCATGAAAACCTCGCGTTCGCCGTGGCGCAGCAGGGCGACGACATAACGGCGAGTCATCAGCCTTGCGGTGACCACGTTTTCTGGAAGTGAAATACCGGTGAGTGCCTCGAAGAATCGGTAAAACCATTGGCCACTCAACCGCTCGAAAACACCGCCCTTGCGCTGTTCCTGAACGCCATACACGACATCACAGCGCTCTCGTGCCATTTGCTCAGAGAAGGTCGATAGCCACTCGGGTTCTTCTTCGAGATCGCTGTCGATCAGAAAGATATGCTCACCACGAGCATGCTCCATCCCGGTCATCATAGCCTTATGGTGGCCAAAGTTGCGAGAGAGGTCGACAACGACCACATGCGGGTCTGATTCACAGAGGTGAACGGCCAATTCAAGACTGTTGTCCGGCGAGCCGTCATTGACCAGGACGATTTCGTAGTCGTCGTCAACGAGCAGAGACGCCGAAGCACCAGCGCGGCGGTAAAACTCCTCCAGATACTGCGCAGACTGATAAAGGGTGGCGACGATAGAGAGTTTCACGACCGAACATTCCTCATATAACACGACGCATCCTTGCCGCAGTTGAACAGCAAATCGAGGATGGTGACGCCGTGAGTGAAATTACCCCAGAGTTGCGGGTATTCCGGATAGCCGGCGTAGTCGAACCAGGCGAGCCTGATGCCGCATTCGGTAAATAGGTGCTCCTCAATGTAATCCTTGGCAGCAGGGCCGGAAATATATTCCGTGCCCTGTGCCTGCGCACAAAGATCAGCAAGGCGCTCGGTCTTGCCTTCGATTAAAACGTAATCCCAGGAGTTGCTGATTTTGGTGGTGATGCCTAGGTATTCACATACGGCCTCGATTAACGCGCGGTTGAGCGTGGATAAGTGGGTGTGCTCACATTGCCGGTAGAGCGGCTCGAAAAAGCCGGCAACCTCTTCAAAATGCGGCGCACGACGATAATTCTGAACGATAGCCTTCCAATGCGCCTCGTTCCAGTCGGTACCGTCAATTTCCGTTTCGCGGATGGACTGGTGGTATTTACCCTTTACCTTGACTGGAACGGTGAGCCATTGCTGCCCTTGCGGTGTCTTGATCTGATTGCGGTTGCGCCAGTCGCGACGGGTATATTGCATATCGTCGTACAGGATGAATTCATCCACGGCGGCGATCATGTCGAAGTAGCCCTTCCACGGAACGTAATTGGACTGCACAATGGCAACTTTTTTTTCTTTCATGACTTATGCGCGTGAACTCGTTCACACGTATTGCGTGCATCGACGTCAATTATTGCTGTAGGTTTATCAGTTTTTGAAATAAGCATTTTCAGCGAGATTTCATATTTATTATTCATTTTTAGACAATACATAACGCAAAAATAAGGGTGGGAAGCGCCAGGATTCTGAACTTTTAGGCAAGCGATCATCATTAGCTGACAAATCTTTCAATCCCAAGAAAAAATCAATTTTCTTGACACAGCCTGAGCGCGCTTTCCCAAGCAGTCAACCCGCAAAACATGCTAGTCAATCGTTCGCAAGACAATACCGAGTTGCCTGGACGCTTGGCCGGCATCGGATAGTCTTGAGTTGTGATCGGAGTAACGATCGGCTTTTTGACAACTGACGGGTGCTCAAGAATCGCTTTGGTAAATCCGTACCACGTCGTCTGCCCTTGGGCGGTAAGATGATAGAGGCCAGATCGGTTTTGCCATAGGTCGTGCATTATACTTGCCCTCCTATCCCCAGTCCTTCTTTCGGCGGGAAATGGCTGTAGTTGCGCGACAATATGGGCAGTGGTATCCGCAATCGTGCGGCACCATGTGGGCGCCCCCCGCTGATCGCTGACGATGCGCAACTCGTCGCGCTCTTGTGCCAGACGCAGCACAGTCAGCAAGAAATTCTTTCGGCGCATGCCATAGACCCAACTGGTGCGCAGTATTAGATGCGGTATGTCTGCAGCTTGGATGGCTTGCTCGCCTGCCAGTTTGGTTCGGCCATACACATTGATGGGGCAGGTGGCATCGTCTTCGGTATAGGGGGCCGTCTTGCTGCCGTCGAAGACATAGTCCGTTGAATAGTGAATCATCGCCGCGCCGAGCTTTTTGGCTTCTTCGGCCATTACTGCAGGAGCTTCGCCATTGATGCGCATGGCGAGGTCAGGCTCGCTCTCGGCCTGGTCCACGTTGGTGTAAGCAGCCGGGTTGATGATCAGGCTGGGCTGGACAGCGCGGATGACAGCGCGGACCTGGTCCAGATTTGTTAGATCCATCTGTATGCGATCAAGAGCGATGATCTCGCCCAAGCCTTGCAAGCTGCGCTCCAACTCATAGCCGACCTGACCGGATTTTCCAGTTAACAGTACTTTCATTCAAAGACCTCTGCATCGGCCAGCAAGCTTGCGGCTTGATCTTTAGCGGATAGGAGTGGTGACTCAACAGGCCAGTTTATGCCTAGGGAAGGATCGTTCCATAGAATGGCGCGCTCATTTTGAGGGGCGTAATAATCGGTCACTTTGTACAAAAATTCGGCATTTTCGCTTAGCGCTACAAAGCCATGTGCGAACCCAGCCGGGATCCACATCTGCCGTTTGTTTTCTGCTGACAAGATCGTGCCAGTCCATTGGCCAAAAGTGGGCGAACTTTTACGCAAGTCAACCGCAACATCGAACACTTCGCCACCTGCAACACGCACCAACTTGCCTTGAGGTTGACTTATTTGATAATGCAAACCACGAAGAGCGCCTTTAATCGATTTGGTGTGATTGTCTTGAACGAAAGCAGTTTGCACCCCTGTTAGCTCGAAAAATCGGCGCGCATTGAAACTCTCCCAAAACAAACCGCGCGCGTCACCGAACACCTGAGGTTCAAGAATGAGCACTTCCGGGATGCTTGTTATAACAACATTCATGGCTTAAAAACCTGCTCCGAAAGCACGCGCAAAAGATATTTCCCATATTCGTTCTTTATCATCGGCTGTGCGAGTTCCGCCAATTGCCGCGCATCGATATAACCTTTGCGATATGCAATTTCTTCCGGACACGCGATTTTTAATCCTTGCCGTTTTTCAATAGTCGCAATGAATTGGGACGCATCCAATAATGATTCATGTGTGCCGGTATCTAGCCATGCCATTCCGCGTCCCATTAACTCTACATTCAGAGTTCCCCGCGATAGATACTCTCGATTAATGTCGGTGATTTCAAGTTCGCCCCGGGCAGAAGGTTTAACCTTGGCGGCAATGTCAACTACTGCGGCATCATAAAAATAGAGACCGGTGACCGCATAATTCGATTTTGGCTCGACCGGTTTTTCTTCAAACGACAAGACCTGTCTTTGGGCATCAAACTCGACCACTCCATAACGCTCAGGATCCTGTACGTGATAGGCAAAAACAGTCGCACCAGCGGTATTCGCGGATGCTTTCAATAAACTCTGTTCAAAGTTACTGCCGTAAAAAATGTTGTCACCCAGAATCAATGCTGAAGGTGCATTGCCAACAAATTCACGACCGACAATAAATGCTTGTGCCAGGCCATCCGGCGTTGGTTGTACCGCATAGCTGAGTTCTATTCCCCATTGTGTGCCATCACCGAGCAATTCCTTGAAGCGCGGCGTGTCCTGTGGCGTCGAAATGATCAGGATTTCGCGGATCTCGGCCAACATAAGCGTCGTCAGCGGGTAATAAATCATTGGCTTGTCGTACACTGGTAGCAATTGCTTGGAGACCGACATCGTAGCCGGGTATAAACGGGTACCGGTACCTCCAGCCAGGATAATGCCTTTGCGACTTTGTGCGGCTGTCGTCATTGCGCCGCCTCCAATGTGCCATTGCGCTGGCTGTAGTTCTTCGTTACCCATTTCAAATAGTCGCCCGACCGGACGCTACTCACCCAGTCCTGATGATCCATATACCACTGTATTGTCTTGCGGATACCTGTTTCAAAAGTCTCTGCGGGCTTCCAGCCCAACTCTCGCTCTATTTTGCGTGCATCAATGGCGTAGCGGCGATCATGTCCGGGGCGGTCAGCGACATAGGTGATTTGATCGCGATAGCTACCATCGCTCTTGGGATCTAGCTGGTCCAGAATGTCACATAAGACATGCACCACATCCAGGTTGGCTTTCTCATTCCAGCCGCCGATGTTATAGACCTCGCCTGGCATCCCTGCTTCCAACACACGACGAATTGCAGTACAGTGGTCGCTCACATAAAGCCAGTCGCGCACTTGCTGGCCATCACCATAAATTGGCAATGGCTTGCCTGCGCGGGCGTTGGTGATGATCAGCGGGATCAGTTTTTCCGGGAAGTGATACGGACCATAATTGTTGGAGCAATTGGTGGTCAGGGTCGGCAGGCCGTAGGTATGATGATACGACCGTACCAGATGGTCAGACGCCGCTTTGGATGCTGAATACGGGCTATTGGGAGCATATTGGCTGGTTTCCGTGAACGGTGCGTCATCGGCGCCGAGCGTGCCGTAAACCTCGTCCGTAGAGACGTGCAGAAAGCGGAAAGCGGCTTTGTCGGCATTTGGCAAACCCGTCCAGTATGCACGTACAGCTTCGAGCAAGCCAAAGGTGCCATTCACGTTGGTTTCAATGAATGCAGCAGGACCGTGGATCGAGCGATCGACATGGCTTTCGGCGGCGAAGTGGACGACGGCACGCGGCTTGTGTTGCGCCAGCAGCGCTGCGACATGCGCAGCATCTCCAATATCGCCTTGCACAAAAATATGACGTGGGTCCTGATTAACGCTGGCCAGGTTATTGATATTGCCGGCGTAAGTCAATTTATCGAAATTGATTACCGGCTCATCGCTTTGCGCGAGCCAGTCGAGTACAAAATTGGAGCCGATAAAACCGGCCCCGCCAGTAATAAAAATCATGTGATTGTCCAGAATGCGTTTAAATAAAATGGCGAGTTGCGGACTGCAAAGAGATATCAATTACACAAACGCACGAAATTTTTTGGATACGCGCATTATCCACTATTATAGTTGGGATTAAATTATCGAAAAAACACTGAATATCTCGCCTCCACTACGGAAGGGCATTCACTGTAACATTTTATTGCAAAGTGGCAACCAACTATGGACCGCTGAGTATAAGCAGTATTACCCGACAGTTCTGAGTAGGAGCGCAGCTCCGTATCGAAGGAAGGGTACGCTGCACTACTCAGTTCGAACGGTATGTACATATTTCATATTTTAGGCTGAGGCTGAGTCGGTTGCGGCAGGCCGAATTTACGTAGAAGCCGTTCGTCTTGCGACATGACTCTAAACGCAAGAGCTTACACGATCTACAATAGCGAATTTGAACGATGCAATCCAACAAGCCCCCCATGACACCTGCTAGTTCCAATATATACGCCATCGGCGACTTGCAGGGCTGCCATCAAAGCCTGCTGGACTTACTAAAACGCATCGACGCGACTACCCCCGATGCGCGCCTGATTTTTGTTGGCGACCTGGTCAACCGCGGGCCGCAATCGCTGGCAACATTGCGCTTGATTCGCTCACTAGGCGATCGCGCACAAGCCTTGCTCGGCAATCACGATTTGCATCTGCTGGCGGCCGCACACGGTATCCGCAAACTGCATCGCAGCGACACCCTGGATGACATTCTCGACGCTCCCGATCGCGAAGAATTACTTGATTGGCTGAGACAGCGGCCGCTGGCGCTGCTGCAAGAGAACCATTTGTTTGTACACGCCGGCGCCCTGCCGCAATGGTCTGCGGCTAAAACGGTGGCGTTGGCGCAAGAGGTCGAAAGCGTGCTGCGCAGCCCGCTATGGGTTGAGTTCTTGCGTGAGATGTATGGCAACCAGCCTGCGCGCTGGGACGATACGCTGCAAGGTAATGATCGCTTGCGCTGCATTGTCAACGCTTTGACGCGCCTGCGGTTTTGCACTGAAGACGGCAGCATGGAACTGACCGCTAAGGGAAGCACTGGCACATCCATGCCCGGCTATCTGCCATGGTTCGACGTACCGCAACGGCAGACCCAGGATGTCACTGTGGTATGCGGACATTGGTCGACCCTGGGGCTGGTGCTCAGGCCGAATCTGATTGGGCTGGATACCGGCTGCGTGTGGGGCGGCAAACTGACTGCGGTAAGGCTGGCCGATCGTTTGCTGCTTCAGGTCAGCTGCCCGCAGGCACAGCGGCCTGGAGAATAGATCAGCTCTCGACCGTATCTTTTTCCGCCAGCCCCAACGCTTCAGCAATTGCGCTGCGCGCGATGACGGCCAGTTCACGCCGGTGCGATCCTGTGGTATCGATAGGCGTCAGCTGAATCAGCTCGGCTTTCATGGGCGGCGCCTTCAAAATCGCCAGCATGCTTTGGGCAAAAGTCATGTCGCCGATAAAATCTGCCGCTGGATGCAGTGCTCCCTGGTCATCAAGATAGCGCAAGGCATAAGGCTGGACCGGCGCTTTCGCATCGAGCGCCGCCTCGAACAGGTTGGCGTGAAAAGGCAGTATGGAGCCCTGCGCCGCCGTGGTGCCTTCAGGGAAAAAAGCAACCCGTGCGCCGGCTTCAATACTTGTCACCAAGCCTTGGAAGATACGTCGTACATCGCGCTGCTTGCCGCGTGCGATAAAAATCGTGCCACCCTTCTCGCACAGCCAGCCGAGCAAGGGCCAGTCGCGGATATCGGACTTGCCGACGAATTGGCAGGTTTGAATCGAGTTGATGACAAAGATATCCAGCCACGACACATGATTGGCAACGATCAAGGCACGCGCAGCCGCCACGCTATTCTGCGGATTGCTCAAGGTAACTTGAACCCGGCAGATCGCTAGCAGCTGGATCGACCAAAGTCGTATGCGCCGCTGCCGCCCGGCGTTATCTGTCAGTGGAAATACAATGGCGCAAGTCCACAAGCCAATAATCAGGTGCAGCAGCACCCGCAGCAAACGCCAGCCGCTCATAGGCGTTCAAATGCGATATGGCCGGCCACGATCGTGGTTTTGACACGCCCGCTCAGCTCATACCCGAGAAACGGTGTGTGTTTGCCCTGGCTGGCCAATTCCTTGGCTTCCACTTTCCAGCGTACGGCCGGGTCGAAAATGCAAATATCGGCGACGCTGCCTACAGCCAGCTGGCCGGCCGCCAGACTCGCCACGCGCGCCGCATCGGTAGTGATTTTCGCCAATGCCCGGCTGAGTCCTTGCTGCGCCGGAACGACACAATCCTCGGCCCATTTCAAGGCCAGCGACAACAACAGTTCGAGACCGGTGGCGCCAGGCGTAGCTTCGCCGAAAGGCAGCAATTTCTCATCATCGTCGACCGGCGTATGATCCGAACAGATGGCGTCGATGGTGCCGTCCAGCAGCGCCTGCCGAATGGCGTCGCGATCGCGTTGCGAACGGAACGGTGGCGCCATTCTGGCGTTGGAATCGAAGAAACCGATGTCAACGTCGGTCATGTGGATGTGATGGGCGCCGACATCGCAGCTGATCGGCAGGCCTTCTTTCTTGGCGTTCCTGATCAACTCCAGACCCGGGGCCGACGAAATCCGACACAAATGCACACGAGCGCCGGTGGCGCGCACCAGTTCGAAAATGGTATGCAAGCGAATCGTTTCCGACATGGTCGGCACGCCCGACAAGCCAAGCCGCGACGCCACCGCTCCGCTATGCGCAATGCCGCCGTGCCCCAGATAAGGGTCTTGCGGACGCAACCATACGGTGTAGTCGAAAGTGCGGGCGTATTGCAGGGCCCGCAGCAGCACGTTAGTGTCCAGAATCGGTTCTTCAGCCTGGGCAAAACCGATACAGCCGGCGTCGGTCAGCTCGGCCATCTCGGTCAGCTCCTTACCCTTGAGCCCTACCGTCAAAGCACCCAACGGATAGACGTGCGCCTGGTTCAAGCTTTTGGCGCGATGCTTCAGCATCTCCACCAGGCCCGGCTCGTCCAGCACCGGATCGGTATCCGGCGGGCATATCAAACTGGTGACGCCCCCCTGCATGGCCGCCTGCATTTCCGATTCCAGCGTAGCCTTGTATTCGTAGCCCGGCTCACGCAAACGCGCGCTTAAATCAACCAGGCCCGGCGTCACTACCAAGCCACTTGCATCGATCGTTTTATTGGCGGAGAAATCGGCTGGCGCGGTGCCGACGCCGACGATCTTGCCTGCCGCAATAAACAGATCCTGTTGCGCGTCGATATTGTTTGCGGGGTCGATCAGACGGCCGTTTTTGATGTGAAGTTTCATCTGTAAATGTTTTGGCGATTCTATAAATAATTATCTGGATTCAGGCTCGGGGCAACGCAACTTCAGTTCCCGGCCAGGATACTCATGACCGCCATCCGCACCGCGATGCCAAACGTCACTTGCGGCAAAATCACCGCCTGCGCGCCGTCGGCAACGGCTGAATCAATTTCCACGCCGCGGTTCATCGGCCCCGGATGCATCACGATCGCATCCGGCTTGGCCAGCGCCAGGCGCTCCGGGGTTAAACCGTAGCTCTTGAAAAATTCCTGCGCCGAGGGCAGCAAGGCCCCGCTCATGCGCTCATTCTGCAAGCGCAACATGATGATCACATCGACGCCCTTCAAACCCTCGTTCATGTCGGTGAATACGCGCACGCCCATTTGCTCCAGGCCGCTCGGCAGCAAGGTACGCGGGCCGATGGCGCGTACTTCCGGCACACCCAAGGTAGTCAAGCCGTGGATGTCTGAGCGGGCAACGCGGCTATGCAAGATGTCGCCGACAATCGCTACGGTCAGATTGCTGAAATCCTTTTTGTAATGCCGGATCGTGTACATGTCCAGCAGACCCTGGGTCGGGTGGGCGTGACGGCCGTCGCCGGCATTCACTACGTGGACATGGTGCTGCCTGGTATCGGTAAGGTGTTTGGCGATCAGATACGGCGCGCCGGATTGTGCGTGACGCACCACGAACATGTCGGCGTGCATGGCCGACAGGTTGTCGATCGTATCCAGCAACGATTCACCCTTGCTGGCGCTGGAGGCGGAAATATTCAGATTGATGACATCGGCCGACAAGCGCTTGGAAGCTATCTCGAAAGTGGTACGGGTGCGGGTGGAGTTTTCAAAGAACAGATTGAAAACGCTTTTGCCGCGCATCAGCGGCACCTTCTTTACATCGCGGTCACTGACGCCGACAAACGAAGACGCCGTGTCCAGAATATGGGTGACCACCGAAGTCGGCAGTCCTTCTATGGTCAACAGATGTTGCAGTTCGCCGTTTTTATTCAGTTGGGGATTAAGCATTAGATTGCACCATCAGGGAAAAGCTGCCGTCTTCGGCGCGTTCAAGTTGTAGGGATTGGCCGGGCTGCAGTGTGACTGCATCGGCGATGAAATCCGCCGCCACCGGCAGGTCGCGCTCGCCGCGATCGATCAGTGCTGCCAGCATGATTTTTGCAGGGCGGCCGTAGTCGAACAATTCGTTGATCGCTGCCCGCGTGGTGCGCCCGGTGTACAGCACATCGTCCACCAGCAGTATCGTGGCGCCGTTGACATCGAACGGGATCTGGGTCGGCTTGATGTCGGTACGCAAGCCCTTTTCGGAAAAATCGTCGCGATAGAACGAGACATCGATGCAACCAAGGCGCTCGCCCGGGTTCAATTGCAAGGCTGCGACCAGGCGCTCGGCGATCCAGGCGCCGCCCGAGTAGATGCCGATTACCGCAACATTATCGACTTGCGCCAGAGCTGTTTTTACTTTTGCCTCAAGCACTTGATACAGTGCCTCGGCATCGAATTGGGGGGTGATTGTAGTCATTGCATCTTCATCGCAAAGTCAGAACAAAGTCATTCCGATAGATCATCAAAATACTGCTGCAAAATAATCGCGGCAGCCTGGTCGTCGATCACTGCTCCACGCTGCTGTTTGATCACCGCAGACGAGTAGCGCTCGTCTACCAGCACCGTGGCAACATCGTAGCGGCCGTGCAGTTGATTGGCAAAACGCTGGCAACGGATGCTCATCTCGTGCGTTGCGCCATCCGGATGCAGGGGCAGGCCAACCACACACAGTACCGGCTGCCACTCTTTGATCAGGACTGCGATTTCAGTAAATTTGCCGTCATTGGTAGCTGCACTGATGACTTGCAACGGTTGCGCCTGCTTCAGCAAGGTATTGCCGACCGCCACGCCGATCCGCTTCAGGCCGAAATCGAAACCCAGCACGGTGCCCGCCATGCCCGTTAAACCCGTCAAGCCAGCCATGCCCAGCCCCAAGAAAATTCTTTCAGCGACTCACGCACGTCCGGATTCCGCAGTCAGCATATACGGCGAAATGCCCAGCAGATTGACTGCGGCGGCGAAACGCTCGGCAATCGGCAATTCAAAAATGATGGCGGGATCGGCGGCGACGGTCAGCCAGCCGTTGTGGACTATCTCACTTTCCAGCTGGCCCGCGCTCCAGCCGGAACAACCGAGGCTGACCAGGATGCGTGGCGGCCCGTTGCCATGCGCCACCTCTTCCAGCACGTCCTTGGAAGTGGTCATGGCAATCTGGTCTGTCACTTTCAATGTCGACGAATAATTCTTGACCGGCGCATGCAGCACAAAACCACGCTCGACCTGCACCGGGCCGCCAAACATCACGGGCCGTTCGGCGATCGGATCGCTGAAGTCCAGTCCGCTCAGTTCGGGACTGATCTCAAGCTTCAGATCGATGCGGTCGAATAGTACCTGCATGGTCATGTCGGTCGGCTTGTTGATCACCACGCCAAGCGCACCGTTGGCATTATGCTCACACAAATACACCACAGTCCCGCCGAAAATAGGATCCAGCATGGAAGGCATTGCAATAAGGAAATGATTTGTCAGATTCAGGGGAGGAGAATCGGCGTTGCCCTCCGCGCCGCTCTTGCGCGCAGGAGAATCGTCCGGAGTTGTATCGAGCTTAGCCATAGCTCGCATTTTATCAGTTTTGAATGCGCTAAAGCCGCCTCGGATAGTGTTTCCTGCCTGGCAAAATTATCGCTAAAACGTTACACGAGGGGGAGAGAGACCGCGGGGGTAAGGAAAGTTTATGCGCGTGTGCGGAACACTTGTTTCCGGCACACGCGCATAAAGTGTTATTGCAGAGTGTTTACTTCTTTGCGGATGAATGACTTGATGGTGCTGATCAACTCATCTTCCTGATACGGCTTGCCCAGATACTCGTTGACACCTAGTTCCATCGCGTAGCTGCGATGTTTGGCGGCGGTGCGTGACGTAATCATGATGATAGGAATATGACGGGTGCGTTCGTCGTTGCGGATATTCCGGCTCAGATCGAAACCATCCATACGCGGCATTTCAATATCCACCAGCATCACATCAGGTGTAATTGCTTGCAACTGTTCCAGCGCATCGACACCGTCTTTGGCCAACACCACCTGATAACCTTCACGCGACAGCAAACGCTGGGTAACCCGGCGCACGGTCAACGAATCGTCGACCACCATCACCACACTCTGGCTGCGCAAACCCTGCACCGGCTGGGCTGCCTGCGGCAAACCGGAGTCAACCACACTGGTGCGCATTTCCGCCACCGCGCCCATCACATCGTGGGTCGCCAGGTGCGATTGCTGCGGCGCCCGTGGCTCGTGCAAGAAGCGCTGCGCCAGCGGCACCGGATTCAAGATCAGCACGATATCGCCAGAGCCCAGCACCGTAGCACCGGCAATCCCGATCATGCGCGACAATTGCGGGCCGATATTCTTGACCACGACTTCACGGTTACCGACGATTTCATCCACGTGCAGCGCCACCCGGTCGTTACCGCTACGCAAAATGATGATAGGCGAATATTGCTGCGCCACCGGTACCATATCGGCATCGCCCAGCAACGTCGACAGATATTGCAACGGCACTTTATGCCCTTGCCAGATCAGCGAGCCATCGTTGTAGGCCGCGGCCAGCGCCTTCGCCTTCAATTGCTGCACCTGCTCGACCAGCGCTGACGGCACGGCATAGGTATGGCCGCCGGTGCTCAACAGAACCACTTGGGTAACAGCCAGCGTCAACGGCAAGTGAATCGTGAAATGGGTGCCTTGGCCAGCATCGCTGCTGACGGCGACCCGGCCGCCCAGAGACGCCGCCTCCGAACGCACCACATCCATGCCGACACCGCGCCCGGCCAGTTCCGTAACGTCCGCCGCGGTAGAAAAGCCGGGACGGAAAATCAGCTCAGTGGTTTCGACGTCGGATATCTGCTCATCGCTTTCCAGCAAGCCAACGGTGCGCGCCTTGTCGCGAATACGCTGCAGATTCAAGCCCTGGCCGTCATCCGATAACTGGATCAGGATTTCGTTGCCGTCCTGCCGGATTTCGATCTTCAGTTCGCCGGTTTCGCTCTTGCCTGCAGCGCGCCGCGCTTCACGCGATTCAATCCCGTGGACGATCGCATTACGCAACAAATGCTCGAACGGGCCGATCATTTTTTCCAGGACGCTGCGATCGATTTCAACGTTACCGCCACGGATATCCAGGTTGACACGTTTATCCAGTTCCTTGGCGACCTGGCGTGTGAGCCGATACAAACGCTCGCCAATACTGGCAAACTGCACCATGCGTACATGCATCAGATCCTGTTGCAAGTCGCGCGTCAGGCGGCGTTGGGTCAGCAAGTCGGCGTTGGCGCCGTCCACCGTACTGGTCAGATTCTTTTGCAGCGAGGCGACGTCATTGACACTCTCCGCCATCATCCGTGTCAATTCCTGCAACCGGGTAAAGCGGTCGAACTCGAGCGGATCGAATTCGCGCTCGCCGGCCAATGTCATGCGTGAGCTGATCTGCGCTTCCGCTTGAATTTCGATTTCCCGCAACTGGCTGCGCAGGCGGTCGACGTTTTCAGTCAGTTCCGACAAAGAGATCTGCAAGGTGCCGATGCCGGATTCCAGCCGTGAACGTGTAATCGATACTTCACCGGCCTGATTCACCAACCGGTCCAGCACTTCGGCATTGACCCGCACCTGCGACACCAGGCCGCTGGCGGCAGCTACCGCCGGCGCCGGCGCTGACGTCACGCCCCCTGCAGCCAATGACGGCGTCAAGCTCGGCAGGTTGACGGCGGCATGCGCTTCCGCCGCCAGGGCTGGGGCCGTTGCCACTGCCGCTGCCGCTGCCGGCTGTTGCGCTTGCGGATTGCGCAAGTTCTCAAACATCTGCGCGCCGCGGTCATAATGCGCCAGCAACTCGTCAATGGTATGCCGTGAAATTGCAGACGCGCCCGATTGCAGGATCACTTCGATATGGCTTTCCATCTCGTGCATGTGCTGGCCCAGCACCATCGCGCCGGCCATGCGGGCACTACCTTTGATGGTATGCAAATGACGCAGGATTGCCTGCGACGGTTTGACATCCGACGGGTTCTCCTGCCAGCTACGCAAGGCGCTGCCGATTTGCGGCAACATGTCGCTGCCCTCTTCCAGAAACACCGGCAGCAAATCGGCGTCCAGCTCATCCCGGACCACCAGCGAAGGATCGATCTCTTCCTTCGCCGTATCGAAAAACTGTGGTACTGCCGCCAGCGGCGCAGCTGATGCCTGCGCTATCGCTTGCACATGATCTGGCGCAGCCGCGACGCTTGCGTCCGCCGCAACCGCGGTGACCGGCGCAGTAACCGAATGCAAATGGCGCTCATGCGGCTGCGCGCCAATATCTTCAGCGACCTGCTCAAACTCAGGCGCGGCAATTACTTGTGGCGCTTGCGCCGCCTCGATAGCAGCGCTTGTCTCGACAATATCTTCGACAAGATCTTCGACTATATATTTTGGCTGCGTTTCGGTTTCGGCGTTGCGCGCTTCTGGTCCATGCCCATGCGCTGGTGCTGGTCCTTGTCCTTGCCACAAACTATCCAGGTTGCTAACCAGCGTCGGCTCGTAATACGGCATCTCGCCCTGCGAAAACTGCTGCAGCATCCACCTGGCCCGTTCGACGCTAAGCTGCAGCGTGTCGTAATCCGGCCCATGCAAGCAGCCGGGTTGCAACGCCATCCGCTGCAACGCCATCTCCAGTGCATGCGCCACTTCTTGCAATGGCTTGAAGCCGACCGTGGCGGAACTTCCCGCCAGCGAATGAGCAGCGTGCACCGATTGCGTCATTACCGGCCGCTCAGGCTCATGCCGCCATTCGGCAAAATCGTGCGACAGATGGCGTACCAACTGGTCGGTCTCGGCCAGATAGATGTTGTAAAGCGGCAGGCTGATAGTCAGATCGCCGATTTGTTTGGTGCTGTCGTCATGGCGAATTTCCTGCATGCCGGGAAAGGCGATCACTTCAGCGCTGGCCAGCGACGCCGGCGCGGCAGACGCTGCTTCGATAGCTGCAGGCGGCGCGATTGTTTCGGCTTGATCCTCTGACTGCATTTCAAACTGAACTTCAGACAGCTGCGGTTCTTCAACCGGAATTGAATCTGCAGCGGAATCTGCAGCGGAATTTGCAACGTGCTCTGCGCCAAACAAAGCCAGATCGTCATCGCTCAGCTGGATTTCCTCGGCCTGAACCGGCAGGTCCGGCAAATCGCTGAGCTCTATCATTTCTTCCGCATCGGCCAAAGCAGCCGGCGCGGATTCTGCAAATGATCCGCCATCGCGAACTCTTGCGGCAATTTCAGCCAGTGCGTAAGGCGTCTGATGCGACTGCCCGTGCTGCTGAATCTCTTTTACCCAGCCATCCAGCTGAACCACCGCGTGATCCAGCAAGGCGTCCAGATCGGCGCTTACCGCGCGTGATTCCGACAGCCACAGATTCAGTACCTGCTCAATGCTCCAGGCTGCTTCGCCGAAAGCATTCAAGCCGATCATGCGGCCGCTGCCCTTGAGCGTATGAAAGGCACGCCGTAATACGGTCAGAGGTTCTTGTTTATGCGGGGCGTCGTGTAGTTGCAGAAGAGCTTGCCTGGCATTCGTCAGGACCTCGTCCGCTTCGGACAAAAAAATCTCACGCAGTTCGGCGTCGGCCTCCTCGTCGCTTACTGCCGCCACCGGCGCTACGGCTTCTGCAGTGTGCAGCGGCACGATAGTGGTAACGATTTCCGCCAGCGATTGCTGGGATGCCGAGAAATCCGGATGATCGAGAATATCGATGGCGGCCTGAGCGCGATCGGTAGCCTCGGGATTGTCGCTCAATGCGGCGTCGACCCGCATCTGTACCAGCGACTCTTTCAGTCGTTCTTGCAGCTCCGGATCATGCGGCTGCGCGGTCAAAGACAGCGCCAGTTCCGCCGATTGCTGCTGATGCTGCAACAGCTCGTCTTCTACGGTTGCCAATTCGGGCAAGGACACCGAGCTGTCGCCGGTAGCAAGGCTTGCACCAACGCTTGCAGAAAGAGCAGGCGCGTGACCGTCGGCGGCAGACGATGACACGATCGGATCCGGTTGGGGAGCAGCAACCACGGCACGCCGCTCCAGCAAGTTGATGCGGAATACTCCCGCTTCTTCATCGAAAGTAAAATGATTGTTTTGGGTATCCGACTGGTGCTGCAGAGTTTCGATAAAGAAGCTGAGCGCGCCGATGTTTTGCGCAATCCGTTCGAACTCTTTCTGCTCCGGCACGACGTCGCTGCCTGCTGCGGCAAAACGTTGCAGAGTGCTGCGCGTATGCTCAACCACACGCATGGCGTCGCTCTGCTCCTGGATCGCCAGCGCGCCCTGAATTTGATGCAAGACTTGTTCGATCTGGGCCAACACCTCGCGCCGCTCCGGATCGTTGAAAAATTCGTCCAGCATCTTTTCAACCTGGCGCAAGCTCGAGAGCATTTCAGAGGCCAGCATTTTGACAGTCTGACGCTGTTGCGCTTCACGATAGATATCGTCAATCCATTGCGCCGGTTTGCCCAAGGTCTCGCCGGATACTACGGACAACAGACGGGCGGTCATCGCATCGGCGCGTTCGGAAAAATTCTCCGGCAAGCGGCTGATGTGATTCAGTGTGTTTTCAATAAACAGCAGGCTGGTGGCAATCTCCATGCAAATCGCATCGCCTGGCCGTGAATGCGCTGCGTGACGCGCAATGCCGTTGAGTTCGCGCAGCAGCTTGGACAGCGACGGCGCGTTAAGCCGGCTGCCGGCTTCGCTCAAACCATGCATTTCCTGTTCGAAGGCAGAAGCCGGGCCGGCGTCGCCGCTGGCCAGCCGGTCCCACATGTTCTTGGCTTGCGCCAGCCGGTCTTTGGCGGCGCTCAAAGCCTCCTGGCTGATCTGGCCGTAGTGGCGTGTGCTGTAATCGGCCGGCACCAGGCCGTTGAGGCGATAGGCAGCGCGGATCTGAGTCGCCAGCTTGGAAGTCTGTTCAATGCCAGCGATGAAAAACAAGGCGTCGCGCAACAGCCGTTCCGAGATGCTCGATGAACCCTGACTCAAGCGCCGCAACTGCAGGTTGATGCGGGCAAACAACTGTTTGACGTAGAGTTCGTTGGACACCTGAGCATCGGCCACCGCTTCGGCGAAACCATGCATCACCCACCAGAATGCGCGCGATTGCTGGTTGCGTTGCATCTGCTCGACTTCCGTCACTACCGCCCGCATGGCTGTGGCGTTTTCCAGTTCAACCGCTTTGTCGGCGCTTTTCAGGAATGGCAACAGGGCGCGTTCGAAACGCTTGCGCAATGGCAGATAAACTTCAGCTTCGACCGGCGCTACCTGCTCTGCCGCAGGAAAGTGCGGACGAATGGTCAGGTCAGGGAAAAACAGATCGGCCGGGTGAATCCGTTCAGCGCCGCGAATTTCCAGCAATGCCTGATAGTAGGGGAACAAACGCACCGGCTGGTGGCTGCCGCCGGCCAGTAGTTCGTCCAGGTATTCGATCAATGCCTGATAGGCGTTGTTGATGATCTGCACATGTTGTGCGCTCAGTTCAGCCTGGCCCGACTCAGCGCGCTCAAGTATGTCTTCAACGGTTTCGGTGATGATGGTGACGCCGTCGATGTCGACCATCTGCAAGGCGCCATGGGCCTGGTGCAGATAGGTTTTGGCATGGCGGACAGCGGTCGAGTGATTGTCGCTGGCAACCTCGCCGGCTTTCGCCAGGGCGGCGCCGGACTGATTCAGTGCTTCGCGAATTTCGCTCATCACCCATGACAATGGTCCGGTATCAAGGTGCGTCCGCGCAGAATGCGGTAACTGAGCAGCGGAACTGGAAAAATCGGTGGTCATGACTGCCTCATGGGTTCAGGGAGTGGTCAAGCGGGATCGACCACGATGCATACCCGTTGCCCAGGATCGCGACAACAGCGAAAACCTGGGCAAGGATGCCGCGCTTGCCGGTCCGATTGAAGGACCGGACAGCAAGCACGGTGCTACACATTAATTGGTCACGCGGAAACGCGATACCGAGCTCTTCAAATCTTCTGCCAGCTTGGACAGTTCACGAATTGACAAGGCCGTCTGTCGTGTACCTTCCCGTGTCTTTTCAGTAACTGAGAGAATGTTTTGAATGTTGGTAGCCACGCCGTTGGCCGAGTTGGCCTGCTGCTCGGTAGTGGAAGAAATACTTTGAATCAGTTCCGCCAGACGGTTCGAAACCCGTCGGATATCCGACAACGCCGCACCGGCCGCATCTGACAGCTTGGCGCCCTCGACCACCCCTTGCGTCGAACGTTCCATCGCTACCACCGCATCGTGCGTATCGGTTTGAATGGTGCGCACCAGTGCGCCAATCTGCTTGGTCGCCGCACCGGAGCGTTCCGCCAGCCGCTGAACTTCTTCCGCCACCACCGAGAAGCCGCGACCGGCTTCACCGGCCGAAGCGGCCTGGATCGCCGCGTTCAGCGCCAACACGTTGGTCTGTTCGGTAATGTCGGAAATCAGTTCAGTGATTTCACCAATTTCCTGTGACGATTCACCCAGCCGCTTGATGCGCTTGGAGGTTTCCTGGATGTGTTCGCGAATTTCGTTCATGCCGGAAATCGCGTTTTCCACCGCCTTGGAGCCCTCTTCTGCCGCACTCACCGACTGCCGCGCCACTTCAGCGGACTCACTAGCCGATTTGGAAACGTCGGTAATCTGGGTCGCCATGTCGAGAACCGCTTGCGTGGTTTCTTGAATATCGCGCGACTGTCTTTGCGACGCTGCCAACAGTTCGATCGAAATGCTTTGCGCCTGATCCGACGCAATCGTCACCTGCTGGGCGGTTGCGGTAACCCGTCCGACCAGTCCGCGCAACTCTTCCACCGTGTAGTTAACCGAGTCGGCAATCGCGCCGGTAATGTCTTCCGACACCGTCGCCTGCACCGTCAAGTCACCGTCCGCAACTTCCTGCAATTCATTCATCAGGCGCAAAATCGCGGCCTGGTTCTGGTCGTTGGCGTTACTCGCGTCTTCTTCCTGCTTGATCGCTTGCAAACGCTGTTCTTCCGCTTCCATCCGGCGTACGTCGGCTTCGTGGGTACGATGACGGCCGTCTTGCACCTGGACCCAGGCAATCGCTGCCGCCGCCAACAGAGTCGTCAGCGCAGCCAGCAACATCAGCCAGAACCAGATACTTTGCGTATCCTGTGCGTCACGATAAGTATCTTCCAAGGCGCCCAGGCGTTGCTTGAGGTTTTCGTTTTCGGTAAAGATCAGTTGTTCCGATTGTTTTGCAGAAACGAAGTTCTGCATGTTGCCCAGAATCGAGGCCACCGATTCCTGATACTCGGCAAAACTCTTTTCCAGTTCGGTCAGCTTGCTGCGCTCTTCTTCGCTCTTGCTGGCTGGCAGGCGCAGTACATCGCTGCCGTTCAGGAAGCCGCTGACGATGTCGCGGAAAGTATTGGTATCCTTACCCAGCAAGAACGCGGTTTCCGGATTCACACCTTCCGAGGTCAGGAATTCATTCGCGCTACGGCCGAGACGCTGGGTCAACATGACCAGCTGCGACGACGCCGCGATTTCGCGCGGAGTAGCGCCGGTTTGGGTTTTCAGTGTCGCGATCTGTTCCGACAGATCGAGCAGATTAGGCGAGATGCCGTTCAGTTTTTGCAGCGTGACGCCGAAGCTGGTCAATTCCTTTTGCAGCTTAAGGATGGTATCCGCGGCCTTGTCGGTATTAGACCAGACCTTGTTGACTTCGCTCAGCTTGGAATCCATCTGCGCGCTAGGCGTGCCGATGTTGTGGCCCTTGTAGTCGCCACCTTTCGACAGGATGGTCAGATCCTGGTTGAATTCCTTGCGGCTGTCGGCCAGCTGCTTAAACGCTTCGGAATTACCCTGAATCGCATTCGGCGTCGCCTTACCGATACGCTGCGAGTGCATCAGCGCGTCGCCGGCGATCTGGGTCTGGGTCGAGCTCATGGCCGAGCTCTTGGCACTCAGCCACAGGAACAGGATGGTCAGCAGCAAAGCGCCGACCAGCACCGTCACCAGCAGACGAATCTGTTTTTGCTGCGGCAACTTGCCGATGAATGGCAGCGGCGACGAATCGGGGCTGGCGATGCTGGCAGCTGCGCTGGCGCCGGTTACTGCTGCGGCCGCGGCTGCAGTGGCAGATTCTTGAGGAACTGCGGCAAATGCAGGCGCCGGAGCCGGCTGCGGCACAGCTATCGGCGCCGGCAATGGCGCCAATAATGGAGCCGACAACGGCGCGGGTGGCGGCTCTGGAATGAAACGCTCTTCCATGACGGTCTGCTCTGGATCGTGCATCAATGCTTCCTGCACGAAACTATCGCCTGCTTCGCCCTGCTCTTCCTTGGCCGCCTTGGATAAAGACGGTAGTTTGAATGCCATTACAGAATCTCCTAATTGCTCGATGAAATCGCCATGCACACACCGGCATCACTTCGTGCCCAGCAAAATCGCCGTGTGCAAATTCGCTGCCACCGGATACTGCCGTTATTGCAGCAGTACCTGGGACTCATAAACCTACTTGTAAAAAACGAGGGTCGTGCAAGATCTGGGCCATACTCAGTTCGGTCCAGAGCTGCGCGTCGCTATCGAGATAGCGCTTGGCGCCTGCCTGATCCAGCGAATCCGCGGCTTGCAAGGTCATCTGGGCGACGTTGCGCAAGCCCAAAACACGGGAAACCAGCAAGCCGCTGTTGAAAGAAAATGTCGGAGCAAAAGCGACAATCCGACATTCCTTGTCAATTTGCGTCAAAGCCTGTCCCTGAAAACGCGCAAAATCGATCACGCTGATCAGCGTACCGCGCACGTTGCTCAATCCCAGATACCAATCGTGGGTCAGCGGCACCCGCGAAATCTGGTCGACGGCGACGATTTCTCCCGCCTCCTGCAAATTCAGCAACCACCGGGTCTGTCCGATCAACAGGCCGAGCTGGCTTTCCTGCGCCTCTGTGCCACTACGCGCGGCTTGCATCCGTTCCAGCAAGTGCGATTGAAATTCACGCAGCCGGCTGCGGCGCGAGTCGGCGTCAAGCGCCACCTTGTTGACGGGTAGCGACGAGGGCGATGCTTCTGCCGTCAGATGCGAGCTTGATTGGGTCATATTGATTGGGCGCTCATTTGGCGTGAATTCAGCAACATTAAATCCGGTGCTCGCGCGCTCGATTGATTAACCAAGCGCTGCGATTTTTGCCAGCAATTCCTTGGGATCGATAGGTTTCACCAGATAATCGCGCGCACCTTGGCGCAAGCCCCAGATACGGTCGGTTTCCAGGCCCTTGCTGCTGCAGATGATGATAGGAATATCCTTGGTGTCTTCATCGCGCGTAATCGAACGCGTCACCTGAAAGCCGTTTTGGCCAGGCATCACCACATCCATCAGAATCAATTGCGGTTTGTCCGCCTTGATCTTGTCGAGGATGCCTTCGCCGTTTTCAGAGGTCGACACCGAGTAACCGGCCTTGGCCAGGATATCGGTCAGGAAATAACGCTCGGTTGGCGAGTCGTCGACGATGAGAATCTTTTGTATGGCCATGTTCAACCTTTATTTGCTTCGTACTTCAAATTATGTAAATCAGCCGCCTGCACTATGCAGTGACCGGGGTAGCAGCTTCCGCCGCCTGGGTGTGCTGACGCACCGCCTTCAGCAGGCTGTCTTTAGTAAACGGTTTGGTGAGATATTCGTCGGAGCCGACCATGGCGCCGCGCGCGCGGTCAAACAAGCCGTCCTTGGACGACAGCATGACCACCGGCGTAGCATGGAATTTGGCGCTCTTTTTAATCAGGGCGCAGGTTTGATAACCATCCAGGCGAGGCATCAGGATGTCGCAGAAAATCAACGCCGGCTTGTGATCGTTAACTTTCGCCAAGGCATCGAAGCCGTCTTCAGCGAGTACGACCTGATAACCGGCCTGGGTCAGGAAAATCTCCGCTGAACGCCGGATTGTGCTGCTATCGTCAATAACCATTACCTTCAGGTTGACGCCGCCAAGTGATGTTGTCATGAAATCGTCTCATTCAATCCAAATAAATCTACGGCGTCACTGTAACAAATAAAGGCATGCCTTAGAACAATGTTTCCTAAGGGGAGTCGATAAAGTTCAATTTTTTTTGTAACTTTGGGCGATAACTTAATATTCCTATAATGAAAGTGTGGTATTTGGCCGAATTTGACTTAAATGGCAACCATCTCAAAGTCTTCTTTGCGTGCGCCGCATTCCGGACAAGTCCAGTTCATCGGCACATCGTCCCATAAAGTACCAGGAGCAATTCCTTCCTCCGGCAAACCGGCCTCTTCGTCATAGACCCAGCCGCAAATCAGACACATCCAGGTTTTGAACTCAGTTTTGATAGTTTCGTTATTGCTCACAGCGGCGACCCTTCAATCAAGTAAAATGCAAAGTCGGATATCTTAATCTACCCGCCGTGCAAAACCAAACTTCTCCTCTTATATTGACCTTCGGCGTTGCCGACCCTGTCGGCGCAGCCGGAATCCAGGCAGACCTGGCCACCTTTTCCGCGATGGGCTGCCACGGCCTGTCTGTCATCACGTCGATCCTGATCGGCGACACCGCCCGTATCGAAGATACCCAGCAGATCGACGCTGACTGGGTGGCCGACCAGGCCCGCGTGCTGCTGGAAGACATGCCGGTAGCCGCCTTCAAGGTCGGCTCGGTGGGCAGCATCGAAAGCGTATCGGTGATCGCCGAAATCGTCTCCGATTACCCTGAAATCCCGCTGATTCTAGACCCTTTTTTATCGGCCATGCCGGATCAGGGGCAAGATAGCGAAGACCTGCTGACCGCCATCCGCGAACTGCTGATTCCGCAAACCACGGTGATGCTGCTATCAGCGGTCGAATTGGCGCGCCTGGCGGAAACCTGGCGCGAACCCTCGTCCGAAGACATGATGAGCATCGACGCCATGCGTATCATCGAACTCGGCTGCGAATACTTGTTCGTGACCGGCACCCCAACCCCTGCCGCAGAAATCGGCAACACCCTGTTCAATGAATCGGGCGTGGTCCGGCAAGACAGCTGGCCGCGTATTTCCGGCTCGTTCAGCGGCGCCGGCACCACTTTGTCGGCGGCGATCGCGGCGATGCTGGCAAACGGCCTGGACGTGCCGGAAGCGGTTTCCGAAGCGCAGGAATTCACTCTGGCGGCAGTCACCGCGGCGCAACGGCTGGGGATGGGAAAGCTGATCCCGGACCGCTATTTCTGGGCCCGCGAAGAAGGCTTGGAGCGGCATGACGAGGATGCCGGCGAGGCCACTTGATTTCTCTGTGCGCAGCGCGCTACAGCATCTTTCCACACTTATTTTTCGGCGATCACGTACATGACTTCAAATAACGACACCTTGTTTGCCCGCGCCCAGCTGACCACACCCGGCGGCGTCAATTCGCCGGTGCGCGCCTTCCGTTCGGTTGGCGGTACACCGCGCTTTATCACCCGCGCCGAAGGCCCGTATTTCTGGGATGCCGACGACCGCCGCTACATCGATTACATCGGCTCCTGGGGCCCGGCGATTGTCGGCCACGCTCACCCGACCGTGATCAAGGCAGTGCAAGACGCCGCCGCCCGCGGCCTGAGTTTTGGCGCACCGACCCAGGGTGAAATCGAAATCGCCGAAGAGATCTGCAAGCTGGTGCCGTCGATCGAACAGGTGCGCCTGGTCTCCAGCGGCACCGAAGCCACCATGAGCGCGCTGCGCCTGGCGCGCGGCGCCACCGGCCGCGACAAGATCGTCAAGTTCGAAGGCTGCTACCACGGTCACGCCGATTCGCTATTGGTCAAGGCCGGCAGCGGCTTACTGACCTTCGGCAATCCGACTTCGGCCGGAGTACCGGAAGATTTCGTCAAGCACACACTGGTGCTCGATTACAACAATACCCAGCAACTGGAAGACGCTTTCAAGGACATGGGCGACCAGATCGCCTGCGTGATCGTCGAGCCGGTTGCCGGCAATATGAACCTGGTGCGGGCCACACCGGAATTCCTGCAAACCATGCGTCGCCTGTGCACGCAATACGGCGCGGTACTGATTTTCGATGAAGTCATGTGCGGCTTCCGGGTAGCGCTGGGTGGTGCGCAAGCGCTGTACGACATCAAGCCCGACATCACCGCCCTGGGCAAGGTGATAGGCGGCGGCTTGCCGGTAGCGGCGTTCGGCGGCCGTGCCGATTTGATGGGTCATATGGCGCCGCTGGGTTCGGTGTATCAAGCCGGCACGCTGTCCGGCAATCCGGTGGCGGTAGCGGCTGGCATGAGCACCCTCAAGCTGATCCAGGAACCTGGCTTTTACGCCAATCTGACAGCGCAAACCCGCAAGCTGGTCGACGGCCTGAGCCTGGCAGCCAAGGAAGCCGGCGTCACTTTCAGCGGCGATGCGATCGGCGGCATGTTCGGTTTGTATTTTGCGGCAGCGGTGCCTGACAGCTACGCGACGGTGATGGCGTCCAACAAGGAGCTATTCAACAAATTTTTCCATGCGATGCTGGACGCCGGCGTATATCTGGCGCCGTCGGCATTCGAGGCGGGTTTTGTTTCGGCGCAGCATGACGATGCCGTGATTGAGGCCACCATCGAGGCCGCGCGCGGCGCATTTGCCCAATTAGTTTAAGCATGGATGCAGGGTGGACCGCAATCCGCCCTGCCCTGCCGCTTAATTCAACCAGCCGCGCCTGCGAAAATACCAGAACGGCGTGATCGCCGAGCACACCATCAAGACCAGCGCAAACGGATAGCCGAGCGCCCAGTCGAACTCCGGCATGAAATGAAAATTCATGCCGTAGATACTGGCAATCAGCGTCGGCGGTAAAAACGCCACCGAAGCGACCGAGAAAATCTTGATGATCTTGTTTTGATTGATGTTGATGAAACCGACTGTCGCATCCATCAGGAAGTTGATCTTGTCGAACAGGAAAGCGGTGTGGCCATCCAGCGATTCGATATCGCGCAGAATCTGCCGTGCATCTTCAAACTGATCCACGCTCAATAAACGGCCGCGCATCAAGAAACTCACCGCGCGACGGGTATCCATCATGTTGCGCCGGATCCGGCCGTTCAAGTCTTCTTCATGCGCCATCGCATTCAAGGCTTCAGCCGCGGCCTGGTCGGTGAGTTTCTTTTGCAGCACGCGCCGGCTGACCTCATCCAGCTTCTGGTACACGCCCTCCAGAGCGTCGGCGGAGTACTCGGCATCGGTCTGGTACAGATCCAGCAACACGTCCTTGTAATCGCCGATCGAGCCCGGCCGTGAGCGCGCTCGCATGCGCACCAGGCGGAACACCGGCAAGTCTTCGCCATGTACCGAAAACAATATATCGCGCGCCAGGATAAAAGCCACAGTGACGGTCGACGAAGGGCCGTCGTCTTCTTCGAATAAAAAATCGGTGCGTAGATGCAGGTCGCCGTTTTCCGCTTCGTAATAACGGGCTGAGGCCTCGATATCCTTGACCTCGTCTTCACCTGGCAAGGTCACGCCGTAAATGCTCTTGACCCAGGCCCGCTCCTGATCATTCGGCTCGGTCAGATCGACCCATACCGGCTGTACTTTTTCAAGATCGCTATGGCTCTCGATGTTGACCTGGTTGAGGCGGCCGTTTTGCAATACAAATACGTTGATCATGCTTATCCCGCTGGCTGATATTCAGAGAAGTTGTTTTGCAGTTTCTTGCGTGCCGACAATGAATGCGTGCTGCAATTTAAACAACTTCCGACAGGCCCGTATATTAAGGCAATTCAGCCGACCCCATACGCCGTAAAATCAGGCCGGTGCGTTGCGACAGATAAGCCGAGCCGCGATTCTTGTCGTAAAAGCGCGGCTTCGGCAGCATCACTGCGAGCCGTGCGGCCTGGCTGGCGCCAAGGTTGCTGGCAGAGGTTTTAAAGTAATGCTGAGCCGCCGCCTCGGCGCCGAACACGCCGTTGCCCCACTCCACCACGTTCAGGTAAATTTCGAAGATGCGTTCCTTATCCATCCAGAATTCCAGCATGTAGGTGATGATCAGCTCCTGTCCCTTGCGCAAATAACTGCGCTCGCCGGACAAGAATAGATTTTTCGCCAGTTGCTGGGTGATGGTGGAGCCGCCGCGCACCACCTTGCCCTTCTTGGTATTTTTTTCGTAAGCCTGTTGCAGGGCATCCCAATCGACCCCGTCATGCTCTGAAAAATTAGCGTCTTCGGAGGCGATGATGGCGCGCTTCAGATTGTTAGAGATGCGTGCGTACGGCACCCATTTGAATTGCAACTGTGCATCGGGCACGGTTTCCTGCAGCTCTGACAAGCGATGCCGCATGAAACTGGTGGAGCCGGGATTATGATCGACCCACCACCAGATCTGCACGAAAAAATAAACTTGCAACAACAGCACTGCGGCGATCAGCAGCATACATAGGCGCAAGAAAATCTTGCCGACTGACTTCATTCCGATTCCCTGCAAAAAATTAAAGCTGCGCGCGCAAGGCAGTAAATACCGCCTCGGTATTCGGCCGCACGCCGCGCCAGACGAAAAACGATTCCGCCGCCTGCTCCACCAGCATGCCCAAACCGTCGCGCACCTGGGCGCCGTGGCTTGCCGCGAACTGCATGAATACGGTCGGCTGGCGGCCATACATCATGTCGTAGGCCAGCGTCGCCGGGCCGAATACGCTGGAGGCCAGCGGCGGCAGTTGCGCCTGCAAACTGGCAGAGGTGGCGTTGATCACAAGGTCATACTGCTGCTGCACTTCGGCAAAACCGCAGGCGTTGAGTTGGCAATGCGCGCCGCCATAAGATTGAAACTGTTCCACCAATTCCTGCGCCTTGGCCACGGTGCGATTGGCAATCGTCAATTGGGCCGGCCGCGATTCCAGCAATGGCAGCAAAACGCCACGCGCCGCACCGCCGGCTCCCAGCAGCAGGATTTTCTTTTGCGCCAGATCAAAGCCGGCGTTGCGCACGATATCGGTGACCAAGCCAACTCCATCGGTGTTATCGCCCAGTATTTCCTTGCCATCGAATTTCAATGTGTTCACCGCGCCGGCGGCCTTGGCTCTGGCGGTTAGCGTGCTTGCCAGCGCATACGCTTCCAGCTTGAACGGCACGGTAACGTTGGCGCCCAGGCCGCCTTGCGCTACGAATTCCTGCACAGCCGCCGCAAAGCCGTCGAGCGGCGCCAGCAAGCGTGCGTAGCGCATGTCTTGTGCGGTCTCGGCAGCAAAACGCGCATGGATGTCGGGCGACTTGCTGTGCGCAATCGGGTTGCCGATCACCACGTACTCAGCGAATGGCGCCGTAGTTGTCGCTGCGGTCATTGGTTGACTGCTCCCATCAATTGCGCTTCGAGCAAGCCTTCACGGGTAAATTCGAAAGTCGAGATCACTTCCCACACATCGTCCTTGCCACTGCTGCGCATATTTTCCGGGAAGCGCCCGAACGGCGCCGAGCGTTCAATGATTTTCAGGGTTGCTTTATCCAGCTCAGGATTACCTGAGCCGCGCTCGATTCTTGGCCCGCCCTCTTTGGTGTAAAGCGAGCCGTCTTGATAGATCGGGATGTACACCACCAGCCTGCCGTACAAATTCCTGCCATTCTTTTTCGGGAAATTCAGGGTGCCCAGCTTTTCGACCTTGTCCTGGAACGATTTGTAATAGGCGGCATAACCCACTGCGCGGGTGCTCGGCGTGATCTGCGTCTTTTTCGGCCGCTTGTTGTAATCGTCGATATTCTTGGCGATTTCCGCTTCCTTGCGGGCGATCGCCTTGGCGCTCTCCACCAAATCGCTGCCGCTAGGCTGGGGCATGTTGTCGCTGGTCTTCTCCTGCAAATCCATGGCAGGCATTTTCAGCGGCGTTTCCTTGCGCATTTGCGCCAGCATCTGTTGCTGCTGCTGTTCCAGCTGCTCGATGCGGCGCTTGGTGGCCTGGATGTTGTCGCCGTCTTCCGATTTGCGCATGTCCGGCAGCGGCGACTTGGCGCGGCCGGCGTCGGCATTGCCGCCGCCATCCAGGTTGGCTTGCGCCAGCGCCTCCGCCTTGACCGGTTTGGTATTGTGTTTGGCGTTCACCAGAATCACTTCCAGCGCCGGATCGGTGGGCTTCAGTTTGAAGGCTTCCGGCGCCGCGAACCGTACCGCCAGCAACGCCGCGTGCGCCAATACCGACGCCACGATGGCGCCGACCAGAATACGATTTTGGAAAAAGGATTTCACGCGTAGGCTAAAAGTCGCTATAAAAGAGAGGGATTCTACGACAAAGCGAGATGCCTACGGGAAATTTACCGCCGCTTTCTTGCTTGTCCCGAGAGTTCATTCCGTTAGTGGCTTGATCTCCTGAATGACGCTGTCGGGCTCAATAACCTGACCATCCGCCGGTCCACCCTCAAGATCGGCCGGCGGCGCTTCAACCGCCTCATGTGGCATATCCATCGCAGCATCCAGTTCTTCGGAGATTTCATCCTCCTCTTGCGGCTCCAGCTGCTGGGCGTCGGCACTTGGCGCTGCGCATACTTCCAGCAAGCGTGCCTCAACCGTCAGGTCGATCTCATCCCAGCGCAGGATATCCAGCTTGACCTGGGTGCCACGCGCCAATTGCTGCATGCCTGGCAATTTGATAATCAAAGGAATCTCGGCCAGCCGCAGGATTTCATCTTTCAGCACCGCCGCCTCGACCTGCCGGGCCTGTTCCTGGCCTAGCCAGCGCAAGCACCAGTAGCGTTCCATGTTCGATTGGAAATCGCCATAACCGGAATAAGCGGCGTCAAAGCCGGAGACGATCGCAAACAAATCGGCGTCACGCGGCTTGAATGGCGCCACCAGCGGCGCGGCGACGCCGCCTTCGACGCAGGCCAGGATCTGCCACTGGTTGACCAGGTCGGGATAACGCCGCAGAGGCGAGGTGCTCCAGGCGTATTGATCGACTCCCAGCCCTTGATGCGGCGCTGCGTGCGTGACCATGCGCACCTGCATCTTGGCCGCCCAGCCGCCGCTGCCGCCGCCCTGCGCGCGGTAGATGCCCGGCACGCCATGATCGGCCATCAGCTTGCCCCAGGTGCTGTTGGCAAAGATCATCAGTTCCGCCACGATCTTATCCAGCGGCGCGCCGCGCTTGCGGCGGGCGATGGTGACTACATCGTCTTCTACATAGAAATTGAAATCGACGCGGTTGTTTTGTTCAGGCCGCAAACCAAAGCTTTCGCGCTTGGCCATGCGGCCCTGCTCCAATACCTGTATCCATTTCCACAACAAGGCAATGTCGGCCTTGTGCGGATACTCGCCGCCGTCGTTGGCGAGATTTTCTTCGGTCACCAGATCGTCCAGCGTGTTATGGCGCAGATTGGCTGAAATCGGCACCAGCTCGGCCTTGGTTTCAGTACTGATGACACCCCAGTCTGCGGGATCGAGGGTGGCGTAGAGCGACAGCGCCGGGCAGTTTTTTCCCTCGGCCAGGGTGAAGGCTTCTACCAGCTCGTCCGGCAGCATGGTGATTTTGTCGCCCGGCATATATACCGTCGACATGCGCTGGCGCGCAATCGCATCCAGGGCATCACCGCGCTTGATGCCCAAACCTGGGGCGGCGATATGAATCCCGACCCGCACCTTGCCGTCGGCCAGCGTCTGCACCGACAAGGCATCGTCGATTTCGGTAGTGGTCACATCGTCGATGGAGAATGCCTGCACCGGCGCCAGCGGCAGATCGGCCACCGCAGGAATCACGATTTTGGGGAAGCCCGAGCCTTTCGGGAAAAATTCCAGCAGAAATCTGGAGAGGTGCAACTGCTGCGGCGAGGCGATGCCGCCGACCGTCAGCATCAAGCGCTGCGGCGAAGTTTGCAGTTCATTGCAAGCGGCCTCCAGCGCCTTGTATTCGATGCTGTTCTTGTCTGGCTTGAACAACAATTGCAGCGCCAGCGGCTTCATTACCTCAGGCAGTTGCCCGGCCTTCAGCTGGGCCACATATTCGGCCTGAATCAACGCTTGCTGCTTTTTCTTTTCGATGCCGGCCTGGGCTGCTTTCAGCGAGGCTTCCGGCGCGGCCTTATAACGGCCCTTGCCCTTTTTATAAAAATAAATCGGTGCGGTGTGCAGGCTTAACAACAGGCCGGCGGCTTCCGTCGGCAACGGCGCATGGCCGAAATATTCCGCTCCCAGTTCGGCAAAACCAAACTCTTCCTGGCCGGCGACTTCCCATAGGAAATCGAGTTCGATCCCTTGCGCGATTTGTTGCGCTTCTTCCAGCAACTGTTGCGGCGTCGGCGTGGTGAACTGTAACAACACGTCCTTGGATTTGACTTTGCTGCGTTTGCCCGACGGCAGTTCGACCTGATAGGCCTCGCCTTGCTGCGACAGTACAACACCTGCTTTAAAGTCGCCGGACTCTTCAAAAAATAGATTCATTGCATGCTTTACTTGTGAATTGCTGATGATACCGCTGCCAGCAGTGTTTGCTGTGTTGCAGCGTCGATGGAGTCTGGTTGATGGGCCGCAGGCTGCAGCCGTGAATGACCGGGGTCGGGGTCGGGGCCGAGGCTGGCAGCGTGCAAGGTTGCTACTGCCATCTTCTTTTGGTCCGGCCGCGCCCGCCGCAATTGCTCAATCTCCGGAAAAAATACTTCTGTCACCAGCATCACGCCGGTTTTGCGCCGAAAGGTAGAGCGCCTGGCCCACAGAGGATAAGCGAAATCGTCGTTGCCGGTCGCAGCACACATGCGCTGCACCAGCGGATGGCTGCGATACAGGCGGGCGAACTGCAGTTGTCCGCGCGCCACCAGCGGGTCGCCGAACAGGGTGCTGCCAAGTGAGCGCTCACCCAGTGAGCTGAAGAACGGCCATTCCGTGGTGGTTGCCGCCAGCGCCAGCACGGTGTGCCCGAATACCATGGGGCGGCCGTCACAGCGCAGCAAGACATCCCGTTCCTGCACCTGAAGACGGCGCGGCAATCCGATCTCTTGCCATTCGTCGGCCAGGCACATGGCCCGCTGCTGGCGCAGACGCTGGACCCGGAACTGCTGGCAGTGCGCCATCAGCTTGTAGGTCAGCGAGACGCGATCGGTGAGCCAGTCGCGCAAATTGTCGGAGGGGTGAACGCCGTTGACATGGTCATGCCATTTGGCGTAGGTGCGGGAACGTGACATCAGGTTCCCGCCGCCGATGTCGACGCACGGTCGCTTGCAATTCCGCAAAATGCCAGCACCGCATCGACGTACTCGGCAAACTCGCTGATGCCGTGATCGCTGCCTTGTATGACCAGCTGCCTGGCTTGCGGGTAATGGCCGATCATTTCTTGCCAGTCCAGCACTTCATCGCCGGTGGCGGCCATCAGGAAATAGCGCTCCGGCCTGGTGATCCGATCGATCTGCAAGGTCTGCAACTCGGCAATGTATTCACGCTTGAATTCAAACGGCTGGTCGGAATGATATTGGGTGCTGACGCCGATATATTGTTCCAGGTCGCGCGGCGGCTTGACTGCCGGATTCAGCAGCACGGCTCGGGTTCGGCAACCGAGCTGCTCGGCCAGCCAGGTGGCGTAATAACCGCCCAGCGAGGAGCCTATCAGCGTCAACTCGGCAGGATCGCAAGCTTGAATACAATTCTGCGCGATAGCGATTGCAGCAGCGGGCGAGGCTGGCAGCTGCGGGCACAGGTATTCGGCCGCTCTTCCCAACTGCTGCATGCGCTCGGCCAGCAGACGCGCCTTGAACGATTGCGGCGAAGAGCGAAAGCCGTGCAGATACAGGATCATTGCAATCCAGACGAGGGTAAAGCTAGTGCGCTCAGAATCTTTTGATGGACGCCGCCGAAACCGCCATTGCTCATCACCAGTACCTGATCGCCCGGCTTGGCTGCCTTGACGATGGCCGCCACCAACTGATCGAGCTCGTTGTAAGTACTTGCTTTATCGCCCAGCGGCTGCAACGCTGCCGCAAGATCCCAATCCAGGGCATCCTTGCCGTTGCCTTTGGCGCCATAACCGAACACCAGATCGGCCTCGCTCAGGCTACCCGGCAACGCCTGTTTCATAGCGCCCAGTTTCATGGTGTTCGACCGCGGCTCCAGCACTGCCAGGATACGGGCCTCGCCTACTTTTTTTCGCAAACCGGCAACTGTGGTGGCGATGGCGGTTGGATGGTGGGCAAAATCGTCGTACACCGCGATTTGGCGGACGCTGCCACGCAACTCCATGCGGCGTTTGACATTTTCGAAACTGGACAAGGCGCTGATGGCTTGCGCCGGCGGCACGCCGACATGACGGGCGGCGGCAATCGCGGCCAAGGCATTCATGCGGTTATGCTCACCGCTCAACTCCCACTGCACGATGCCCTGCGGTTCGCCGTTGAAACCGACTTCAAAGTGGCCATTATCTTGCGTGCGCAGCGCCCAGCCTTGTTGATCGTCGCCGAAAAATTCTTTTTCGCTCCAGCAACCGCGCTCCAGCACACGTTGCAATGCCGGTTCACGGGCATTGACGATCAGCCGGCCGACGCCTGGGATAGTACGGACCAGATGATGGAATTGCGTTTCGATCGCAGCCAGATCGGGGAAAATATCGGCATGATCGTATTCCAGGTTATTCAGAATCGCGGTCTTGGCGTGGTAGTGCACAAATTTACTGCGCTTATCGAAAAATGCCGTGTCGTATTCGTCGGCTTCGATGACAAAGAACGACGATGGCGCAGTATCAGCGCCGGTTTTACCCGACAAGCGCGCCGATATGCCGAAATTCATCGGCACGCCGCCAATCAGAAAACCCGGATCGTAGCCGGCGTCTTCCAGAATCCAGGCCAGCATCGCCGAGGTGGTGGTCTTGCCGTGAGTGCCGGCCACCGCCAGTACCCACTTGTCGCGCAGGATATGCTCGCCTATCCATTGCGGCCCGGAAATATAAGGCAGGCCGCGATTCAGGATTTCTTCCATCAACGGGTTACCGCGCACCACGACATTGCCGATCACATACAAATCCGGCTGCAAGGCTGTCTGTTCGACGCCGAAACCCTGGATCAAGCTGATTCCCTGTGCCTCCAGCTGGGTGCTCATCGGTGGGTACACATTGGCGTCGCAGCCGGTGACTTTATGTCCGGCCTGTTTGGCCAATACCGCCAAACCGCCCATAAAGGTGCCGCAGATGCCAAGGATATGAATATGCATTCTTGAGTTTCACTATGCTGAAAAGATGAATACCGTGATTTTACCTGAGCGGCCGCTGCACCCGGTAGCCGGGCATGGAAAAAGTGAAATGCGGGAAATCGGGAGCGGTTTCAGAGTCGGCTTGCTTGCCTGCGTTAGTTGCCTACCGTAATTAGGTATATACATGGCGCGGCACGACGCGCGCAGGCAAATCGTTTTATCATGCCGGTCATGGCATCCAATCTTTCACCTGAACTAGAACAGCTGCGCGCAGAAATTGCGGCCGCGGCAGCCCGCATGATTGCCGAGGACGGCGCCGACTATGGCACCGCGAAGCGTAAAGCGGTGGAATTGTGCGTGGGCAGCAAACGGGGCGGCGGAAAAATTCGTGGCGAATTCCTTCCCGATAACGCCCAGATCGAAGACGAAGTACGTATATACAACGAACTGTTCTTTGCCGACACCCAGCCGGCACGGCTTTTGCATTTACGCCAGATCGCGGCAGAAATCATGGCCGAGCTTGCGCAATTCAAGCCTTACCTTACCGGCGCGGTCCTCAACGGCACTGCCGGAGAGCATTCAGACATTTATTTGCATTTGTTTGTCGACAGCCCCAAAGACGTAGAAATTTTCCTTTTTAATAAAAACGTGCAATTCGAGCTATCTACCAGCCCTCCCCTTAAAACCGGGGGTAATAACGAGCCGGTGGAAACCCTGAGTTTCATGTATAAAAAAGAAGGCTTGCATCTGACCCTATATGAAACTGACGATTTGCGCGGTAGTATCAGGGCCGCATCCGGCAAGCGCGCAGAACGGGCAGACCTCGATGCGGTACTTGCTCTGATTGCGCCCTGATCAACACAGAAGAAGATTAATGAAAAGAAATATATTCATATTTGTGCCGATTGCCATCTTATTTTGCGTGATCGGCGTTTATTTCGGTGTGCAACGCCATACGCCTGCATCTCCGGAAAATCTGGCGGTTGCCAATCTGCTGAGCCAGGAGATGCCTGACGCCAGCGGTAAGGTCAGCTCATTGACACAGTGGAAAGGCAAACCCTTGCTTGTCAATTTCTGGGCAACCTGGTGCGCACCCTGCGTAGAAGAAATGCCGGAACTGAATGCCTTGCAAGCAGAAATAGCCGCAAAGAACATTCAAATCGTCGGCATCGGTATCGATTCTGCAGATAACATCGCAAAATTTGCCGACAAGTATAAAATTTCTTATCCACTGTATGTGGCGGGAAGCGGCGCTACTGCGCTGCTGCGGCAGTTTGGCAACCAAAGCGGCGGCCTGCCCTTCACGGTCTTGATCGGCAGCGACGGCCAGGTAAAAAAAATGGTTTTAGGCAGCATTAAATTTGATGATTTACGAAAAGATCTGGCATCGTTGTAAGCGTAAAATTTACCGAGGAAAGATTTAACAATTCCCCGCAGAAATTTCACAGAAACAAATTTTCCCTTGCCAGTCAACGTCATTTGACGGCAAAATGCGGCCATCGTCGTCAAACGGAGCACCATCTCCATGGCAAAAAATATACTTCTACTCAACGGACCCAACCTGAATTTACTGGGTACAAGAGAGCCAGAAGTCTACGGTTCGACCTCGCTCAGCGATGTCGAACAAGCAGCTCGGGTCCAGGCAACTGCCGCTGGCGCCCGGCTTGAGCACTTCCAAAGCAATCACGAAGGCGCGCTGATAGACCGCATCCACGCGGCCAAGGCAGAAGGCGTCGACGCCATTGTGATCAACCCCGGCGGGCTCACGCATACCAGCGTCGCCTTGCGCGATGCGCTAACCGGAGTGGCAATCCGTTTTGTCGAGATCCACATCTCGAATATCCACCAGCGCGAAGCATTTCGACATCATTCTTATTTATCGGATGTCGCAGTGGGTGTCATCTGCGGTTTGGGCGTGGATGGTTACCGCGCCGCAATTGATTTTGCCATTAAGAAACTCTAGTAGATAATCTCGCCGTAACTACCGCGTTCTTGCAGATTCTTTGCAACAGCGCTGAGTTGCGTGTCAAAAAAACGAAAATAGCTTTTCACTATTTATATATTCTGAAGGATTGCATATGGATTTGAGAAAACTCAAAACGCTGATCGACCTGGTCGCTGAATCAGACATCGAAGAGCTGGAAGTGACTGAAGGCGAAAGCAAGGTCCGTATCGTCAAGTCGTCTGCATCCCAGCACAGCCAGGTTGTCATGATGCAACCGCAACAGCAACACCCGGCCCAGTACCAGGTCGCGGCGCCAGCACCCGCGGCTGTCGCCGCGCCGGTTGAGGCAGCGGCGGCGGTACCGGAAGGCCATGTGGTTAAATCGCCTATGGTTGGCACCTTCTACCGTTCATCGGCTCCCGGCTCGCCGGCATTTGTCGAAGTCGGCTCGGAAATCAAAGAAGGCGGCACCTTGTGCATTATCGAAGCAATGAAATTGCTGAATGAAATCGAAGCCGACGCTTCCGGCATAGTGAAGAAGATCCTGGTGGAAAACGGCCAACCGGTCGAATTCGGCCAGCCATTATTTATCATTGGTTGATAGTTCCACTCTGAGTAGTCTGTACGGCAGCATCCGTTTCATCCGGATCTAGCCGTTCTGGCTGTCAATGCAGGCAGTACGCTGCAAGGCCCGTATTGCCAGCCCAATGCTTGATAACGCTTAACTTTTAGCGACGCATATACCAATTACTATGTTTGAAAAAATCCTTATCGCCAACCGCGGCGAAATCGCCTTGCGCATCCAACGCGCCTGCCGTGAAATGGGCATCAAAACCGTGATGGTCCATTCCGAGGCTGATCGTGACGCCAAGTATGTGAAACTGGCGGATGAATCGGTCTGTATCGGCCCGGCGCCGTCGAGCCTGAGTTACCTCAACATGCCGGCCATTATCAGCGCTGCAGAAGTCACCGACGCCGAGGCAATTCACCCAGGCTACGGCTTCTTGTCCGAAAATGCCGATTTCGCTGAGCGGGTTGAACAGTCAGGCTTTGTCTTCATCGGCCCGCGGCCGGCGAATATCCGTCTGATGGGCGATAAAGTATCGGCCAAACAAGCCATGATACGCGCCGGCGTGCCATGCGTGCCTGGTTCGGAAGGCGCATTGCCGGAAGATCCGAAGGAAATCATCAAGATAGCGCGCAAGATCGGCTATCCGGTCATCATCAAGGCGGCCGGCGGCGGCGGTGGACGCGGCATGCGCGTGGTGCATACTGAAGCAGCGCTGGCCAATGCGGTGACCATGACCAAGACCGAAGCCGGAGCTGCATTCGGCAATCCGGAAGTGTATATGGAAAAATATCTGGAAAATCCGCGTCACGTGGAAATCCAGATCCTGGCCGACCAGTTCAAGAACGCGGTCTGGCTGGGCGAGCGCGATTGCTCGATGCAGCGCCGCCACCAGAAGGTGATTGAAGAAGCGCCGGCTCCAGGCATCCCGCGCAAGGTCATCGAAAAAATCGGCGACCGCTGCGCCGAAGCTTGCCGCAAGATGGATTATCGCGGCGCCGGCACTTTTGAATTCCTGTATGAAAACGGCGAGTTCTATTTCATCGAAATGAATACCCGGGTCCAGGTTGAACATCCGATCACCGAAATGATCACCGGCATCGATATCGTGCAGGAACAGATTCGTATCGCAGCCGGTGAAAAACTGCGTTTCCGCCAGCGCGATATCCAACTCTCGGGCCATGCCATCGAATGCCGCATCAACGCCGAGGATCCGTTTAAATTCACGCCATCGCCGGGCAAGATCCTGTCATGGCATGCGCCTGGCGGTCCTGGCATCCGGGTTGATTCACATGCTTACGCCGGTTATTTCGTGCCGCCGCATTATGATTCGATGGTGGGCAAGGTGATTTCCTATGGTTCCACCCGCGAGCAAGCGATCAGACGGATGCAGATTGCGCTGTCGGAGATGGTGGTGGAAGGCATACAAACCAACATCCAATTGCACCGTGAGTTGATGATTGACGCTCGTTTTATCGAGGGCGGCACCAACATCCATTATCTGGAACACAAACTGGCGGAACGGCCGGTGGTGGCCAAGGAAACGGATAAAGCGGTAAAGAAATAAAAGACTATTCACCTGCGGGTGATTAGTCATAACGCACAGTAAGGCATCTGATGAGCTGGACCGAAATTGTTATTGAAGTTGCACTGAGCGACGCTGAGACGCTGTCTGATGCGTTGATGGATGCTGGCGCCTTGTCGGTCTCGGTAGAGGATGCTGATCTGGGCACCGCGGCTGAGCAACCCTTGTTCGGCGAACCGGGCATGGAGCCCAAGGAAGCCGCCTGGCAACGCAGCCGGGTGGTGGTGCTGGCCGAGGTCGACGCCGATCATGCGGCCATCGTCAGCAACGCCGCCAAAGCTTGCGGCGTTACGGTCCCGCCCTACTCCCTGCGGCCGGTCGCGGCGCAGGATTGGGTGCGATTGACGCAATCGCAATTTGAACCGATCCATATCGGCAAGAACATCTGGGTAGTGCCCAGCTGGCACGATGCGCCCGACGCCAACGGCCTGATCCTGGAACTTGATCCAGGCCTGGCCTTCGGTACCGGCAGCCATCCCACCACTCGCCTCTGCATGGAGTGGCTGGAAATTAATGTGCCGGCGCAAAAGCCGTTGTCGGTACTCGATTACGGCTGCGGCTCGGGCATCCTGGCCATGGTCGCCAAGAAACTCGACAACCGCAGCACCGTCATCGGCGTCGATATCGACCCGCACGCGATCGATGCGGCGCGCTACAACAGCGAACGTAATCATTGCGACGTCGCCTATTATCTGCCGGAAGATTTCAGCAGCCAGTCCGCGCTGCAAGTATTCGATATCGTGGTCGCCAACATCCTGTCCGGCCCGCTCAAGCTGATGGCGCCCATGCTGTGCAACCGTATCGCTGCCGGCGGCAGCCTGACCTTGTCCGGCGTGCTGGCGGAACAGGCGGCAGACGTCATCGCCGCCTATGCGCAGTGGCTGCCATTGACCGTTTGGGCAGAACAGGACGGCTGGGTAGCGCTGTCCGGAACCCTGAAGTAAGCAGCACATCATGGCGCTCGCGACCCAATGTCCGCATTGTCAAACCACCTTCCGGGTCGCTAATGACCAGCTGAAACTGCGCGGCGGCCTGGTGCGTTGCGGCAGCTGCCGCGAAGTATTTAACGGCATCGAACACCTGGTGCGGCCCGATGTGGCAACACCGGTGGCGACACCGGTCGCAACACCCGCGCCTGCACCCGAACCTGCACCAGAGAAGGAAGCTGGCGCTGCTCAAACCCATGCCATAGTCGCTGACCAAGCTGCCGTAACAGAACCGCACAATATTCCAGACCAGGCGCCGCCGCCGGCGCACATCGCGCCGGAACCGGTACAGGACGCCAAGCCGGTAGTCGCGGTTGCCACCGTGGTCGCTAGCGACCACCCGCTGCCTGCGGCTGGCAGCAATGCGCCGGCCGTCGCACCTGAAACGAAAACCACGGCTTCAGATCGGGTAGAAGCTGCGATTGACGGCCTCGAAGAAGATTTGCGCATCGCTGAAGAGACCAGCCAGTCGGCACCGGCCGATGTGCACCACACGCCTTTCGGCTTGATCAAACCCTCTGCTTCCACCGACTCTGGCAACACAGGAAGCAGCGCGCCGGCGCCGAATGTCTGGCATCGTCATGTCGACGACGAGGTCGAAGACAATCAGATGGCGCGCATGACTTTGATGCAGGTTGCCGGACAAGACGATTACACACAAGCGGCAAAGGCCGAATCCGGCACAACTGCAGCCGGCGATGACGACGAGCTGGATCGCATCATCGATGAGTTGCAGCGCAAACCGTGGCGCGGTGAAAAGAATGCCGCTGCAGTTGCAGCGGCAGCGCTGAACGCAACCGACAGCAGCGGTGACGGCAGCAGCAGCAGCAGAAAGAAAGGCCGCGAGAAAATCTCCGAGCCGGAGTCAGCCGCCGCCGACGAACCCGATTTCGTCCTCAGCGCAAGACGCAAACAACGCATCGGCGGCGCCTTGCGCTGGGCCACGTGGGGTATCGGCGGCTTATTGCTGATCGGGCTGATCGGACAATCGACTTATTTTTTCCGCGACCAGCTGGCAGCGCGCATGCCGCAGCTCAAACCCGTGCTCGTCAGCGCCTGCGCGAAGATCGGCTGCAGCGTTGGCCTGCCGATGAAAATCGACAGTATTTCGATAGAAGCCAATGAACTACAAGCGCTAGACCCGGCCCGCAATCTGTTTTCGCTCAATCTGCTGCTGCGCAACCGCAGCGACACCGTGCAAGCCTGGCCCAACATCGAGCTGACCTTGAACGATGCGAATGACAAGGCGATAGTGCGACGGGTATTTACAGCGCGCGACTATTTGAATCCATCGGCCAATCCGGCCCTGGGCTTCGCCAGTGACCAGGAACAGCCGGTGAAACTGAGCTTCGAATTGTTGCAGTTGAAGGCTTCCGGTTACCGCGTGTATCTGTACTACCCGTAACTAGAATTGATCCGCGCAAAGTTTGCCGGTTGCGCTTAAACTCTATCCCGTAATTATTTTATTTGCGTTGACCATCTGCGCTAACCAGAACATTTTCCACCCTATTTATTTATGACTTCCCTCATCTGCGGTTCATTGGCTTTCGACGTCATCATGCAATTTCCGGGACGTTTTTCGGATTCGCTGTTGGCGGATCAATTGCACAAGATCAGTGTCTCGTTCCTGGTGCCTACCATGCGTCGCGATTTTGGCGGCTGCGCCGGCAATATCGCCTACAACCTGAAGTTGCTAGGCGGTGATCCGCAAATCATGGCGACCATCGGTCAGGATGGCGGCGACTATCTTGAGCGGCTGGATCGACAAGGTATTTCGCGCAAAACCGTGCGCACCATAGACTCGGCCTATACCGCGCAATGCTTCATCACCACCGATGCCGACAATAACCAGATCAACGCCTTCCATCCCGGCGCAATGAATCACTCGCACGAGAACAAGGTGGCCGATGCCGGTCCGGTCAAGCTGGCGATTGTCGCTCCGGACGGCCGCGACGGCATGCTGCAGCACGCGGCCGACTGCGTGGCGCTTGGCATTCCGCTGATCTTCGATCCGGGCCAGGGCATGCCGATGTTCAACGGCGACGAACTGAAGCAGTTCATCGAACTCGCGACCTATATCGCCATGAATGATTACGAAGCTGAAATGCTGGCTTCACGTACCGGTTTATCGCTGCCGCAAATTGCCGAGCGGGTTTCGGCGCTGGTGGTCACGCGCGGTGAACTGGGCGCGGAGATCTTCACCGCCGGCGGCAAGATCGACATTCCTTGCGTCAAAGCCGAACAGGTACTCGATCCGACCGGCTGCGGCGACGCCTTCCGCGCCGGCATGCTGCACGGCCTGAGCAATGGCATGGACTGGGCCACCACCGGCCGCCTATCCAGTTTGATGGGCAGCATTAAGATTGCCCATCAAGGGCCGCAGAACCACGCGCCTAGCCGTGCCGAGATCGATAAGCGATTCCATCGTGAATTTGGTTACCGATTGTAAAAGTAGTACATCAAATCCTATGCCCGACACAGATACTGGGTAGGGTATAGGAAGAAATCAATTAATTTCAGCCATGTTTGCATGGCTGTTTAAACATACTCCCCAAAGTACCGATTCCGGCGTGATACATAACGCTCTTCTCAAGCTGAACTTATCTGCTAGGCTTACATCCAATTTCTACCAGAATCAAGGACGGAGAGCCTTATGAAAAAGCGAATTTTAATTGGCGTGACACTGCTTGGCGCAAGTCTGCTGCTGGGCGGTTGTGTTGCCTATCCTGCCTACCCCGGCGCGTACGGCGGTGACCCATACTACGGCGGCGGTTATTACAGCGGCTACTATGCCCCTGCGCCTGTCTATGTAGCTCCAAGCGTGGGCATCGGTTTAAGCTACTCGCGTGGCTGGGGTGGCCGTGGTTGGGGCGGCGGCGGCTGGCACGGCGGCCATTAATGCGGCCACTAAGCAACTTGCCTGATCTTGGCGGCGGTACAGCGTAGATGGCGCTTCGCTGGCTTATCGCTGGCGCAGCTTGAACAAGTGATTGGACAACTCTGCGATCTCGACGCATGATGCTGCTTATCTTTATCCAGGAGCCCTCATGAAACGACTGATTGCCGCTTTATTGGTTTGCAGTTCTGTTGCAGCACCGGCCTTTGCCGCGCTCAAGGCCGGCGAGCAAGCGCCCCCTTTTACCACGCAAGCATCTATCGGCGGCAAGGTGTATAGCTACTCGTTGGCCGATGAACTGAAAAAAGGCCCGGTAGTGCTCTACTTTTATCCCGCGGCCTTCACCAAAGGTTGCACCATCGAAGCCCATTTGTTTGCCGATGCGATCGATAAATACAAGACACTGGGCGCTTCTGTGATTGGCGTTTCCGCCGACAACATCGATACCCTCAACAAATTTTCCGTCAGCGAATGCCGCAGCAAATTCCCGGTTGCCGCCGACCAGGACCAGCACATCATGAAATCCTACGATTCGGTGCTGCTCTACAAAACCAACTACGCCGACCGGGTATCGTATGTGATCGCTCCGAATGGCAGCATCATTTACGAATACAGCAGCATGGACCCGGACAAGCATGTCGCCAATACTCTGCAAGCGCTGGAACAGTGGAGCGCCAAGCAAAAGAAGTAATGCATCAAGAGAGAAATAAAAAAGCGCGCCGATGACGGCGCGCTTTTTTTCGATCGACTTATTTAGCTCGGTGAGTCAGCTCACGGCCTTGCGCCGATGGGCCTCTAGATTCGGCAAGAATGCCGCCAGCAAACCGATCAGCGGCAGGAAAGAACAAACCTGATAGACGAAACTGATACTCGTCATGTCGGCCAGCTTGCCCAAGGCCGCAGCACCGATACCGCCCATGCCAAAGGCAAAACCGAAAAACAGACCTGATACGGTGCCAACCTTGCCCGGCACCAGTTCTTGTGCGAAAACCAGAATCGCGGAAAATGCGGAAGCCAGGATCACCCCGATCACCACCGTCAGCACGCCGGTCCAGAACAGATTGGCATACGGCAGCATCAAGGTAAACGGAGCGACGCCGAGGATCGATACCCAGATCACCAGCTTGCGGCCGACCTTGTCGCCGATCGGGCCGCCCAGCACGGTACCGGCAGCCACCGCAAACAAGAACACGAACAAATGCAACTGTGCCGACTGCACCGACAGCTGGAATTTATCGATCAGGTAAAACGTGAAGTAGCTGCTCAGGCTGGCCATGTAAAAGTACTTCGAGAAAATCAGCGTCAGCAAGATGCCGATCGAAAAGATGAGTTTCTTGCGCGGCAGCGCCACGTAATGCTGTTTGGCCTTGGATGGCTTGCCTTTCGCCTCCAGGCGCTTGCGCTTGTACCAGTTACCGATCTGCCACAACACCGCGATCGCCAGCAGCGCCGCCGCTGAAAACCAGGCGATGCTGGTCTGCCCGTGCGGGATCACAATCCATGCCGCCAACAACGGCCCCATGGAACTGCCGGCATTGCCGCCCACCTGGAAAATCGATTGCGCCAGGCCGTGACGGCCGCCGGAAGCCATGCGCGCCACGCGTGACGACTCGGGATGGAAGATGGATGAGCCGGTGCCGACCAAGGCTGCGGCGAACAGCAACATGCCGTAGTTAGGTGCGACCGACAACATCAGCAAGCCAACCAGGGTAAAGCCCATACCCAACGCCAGCGAATACGGCTTGGGATGTTTGTCGGTGTAGAAGCCTACCAGCGGCTGCAAGATCGACGCGGTAATTTGATAAGTCAGGGTAATCAAGCCGATCTGCGCAAAGCTGAGATTGAAATTTCCCTTCAGCAGCGGATAAATCGACAAGATCAGCGACTGGATCATGTCATTCAGGAAGTGGGCAAAACTGATGGCGCCCAATACCCGAAAACCGGTTTTTTCGGCGTCGTGCGATTCCAGCAAGGGGGAAATCGGCTTGGCAGCGGTTTGCATGGTGGTGAGATATATAGATGGAATAAGGCGAGTTGGAATAAGGCGCAAATAAAACAGGAAACGGATTTTTGTCATTTGCAAAACAGCAGTGTAAGCAAAAAACCGGAGACTGTTTTAAGATAGAAAGACATAATTTGTCGCATTTCTGCCATTCTGCGATTATCTATCTATGCCAGCACAAATACTTACCCATACCAAGATCGGCTTGCTGGACGTGGTGCCAGACGCCCTGCACCCGGTACGCCTGCGTGCACGCGATCTTGCCGCCGCCGAGCTGCTCAGGGCGCACTCACATCCCTGGGGCCAGGTTACCTATGCGCCGGAGGGCGTGTTGCGCGTCAGCGTCGGCAACAGTACCTGGATCGTGCCGCCGCTTAGGGCCATCTGGATTCCACCGCTGGTGGAGCATGAAATCGCGACCATGGAGAAATCGCAGTTGCGCGCCTTGTACATCGACACCGATGCGGCGCCGTTCGACGGCCAGGATTGCATCGTGCTGGAAGTCTCGACCTTGTTGCGTGAATTGATCGCAGCTCTCACACAAACCGACGATGGCAGCCGGCGTGAATCCTTGCTCGGCCAATTGATACTGAACGAACTGGGCGCGGCAAAAACTCCGGGCATACGCATCTCGCTGCCGACCGAAAAACGCCTGCACGCAATTTGCCAAGCCTTGATTGAAACACCTGACTCAAGCATGACGCTGGCCGGCTGGGCCGAACAGGTTGGCGCCTCGGAAAGAACCCTGGCGCGTTTGTTTGAACGCGATCTGGGCATGACTTTCGGCCAGTGGCGGCAGCAGATCAGGCTGGCGCATGCGGCGTCGATGATCGCGCGCGGCATGCCACTATCGCTGGTCGCTGCCGAACTGGGGTATGCCAGCCAGTCGGCCTTTTCCGCCATGTTCAGGAAAACCTTCGGCCAATCGCCATCGACTTTCTTCGCACCAAAAAAATCCAATCAAGCTGCCGCTTAGCATAAGCAAGCGATGCGGAAATCGCGCTGCCGCAGATCATGCGTAAGCGTGAAGGAACTGGGTGCGGGAGAGTTGACGCGAGAGCCTGCTGTGCCGTCGCCCATCTGACGGGACAGCAAGCATTGGTCAGATGAGCTGCTGTTTTTTGCTTGACTACGCGGCGCGCCGCTTAGTGAGGAACGGTATCCTTGAACGACTGGCGTTCAGACAATTTCTCAAACAGTCTGGCCAGCGTCGGATAATCTTCGCGCCAGGTAATCTCTGGAAAACGGAAGCTGAGCCAGCCCAAGGCGCAACCGACTGCCACATCGGCCAGCGAATAGTGAGTACCGGAGCAGAATGGCTTTTCTGCTAAACCCGCCGCCATCGCTTTCAGGCCGGCGTCGATCTTGCGTTGCTGGCGATCGATCCAAGCCTGGCTGCGCTCGCCCTCGTGGCGCTGGGTGCCTTCCAGACGGATCAATACGCCGGCGTCCAGCACGCCGTCGGCCAGCGCTTCCCAGCATTTCACTTCGGAACGCTCGCGACTGTTAATCGGAATTAATTTGCCAACCGGTGTCAGGGTATCGAGATATTCGACGATCACATGCGAATCGAACATGGCGCCGCCGTCTTCCATCACCAGGCAAGGCACCTTACCCAAAGGATTCGAAATGTGAATCTTGGTGTCGGCAGCCCAAACGTCTTCCAGCAAGAACTCGTAGTCCAGCTTCTTTTCCGCCATCACTACGCGTACTTTGCGGACAAAGGGACTAGCAAGGGAACCGATCAGCTTCATATGTCACTTATGGTAAAAAAATGTTGGCTGATTATAGCATTCGCCTCCAGCGACTTTGTTCGTCGACGCCCCCGTCCGCACGCAAAGCGGCATATTTACCACGGTGCAAATGGTAAAATTCGGTTTGGCTTGTTTTTGCCTTGCATTGTTGCCTGAACTCAACGCTTACTTAGTTGCGCCTGGTTACAGTTATGCAGCAGTTTTCTTGTGCTCATACGGCAACGCCGTGCTTTGCAAAATAGAAACAAGCGGCCCGCCGAACTGGCCTTATCTTCATTCACCTCTATAGCCATCATTATCATGTCTCTTTCCACGCTTTCCGCCCTGTCTCCGCTGGATGGCCGCTATGCCGCCAAAACCGACAAACTGCGCCCAATCCTGTCCGAGGCCGGTTTCATGCACCACCGGGTCAAGGTTGAAATTGCCTGGTTGCAAGCGTTGTCGAATGCCGGCTTCGCCGAGATCAAACCCTTCTCCGCCAGCGCCAGCGCGCTGCTCGACAAGCTGGCAAGTGATTTCAGCGAGACCGATGCGGAACGTATCAAGGCTATCGAAGCGGTCACCAATCACGATGTCAAAGCGGTCGAATACTGGCTCAAGGAGCAAGTCAAGGATGTGCCGGAACTGGTAGCGGCTTCGGAATTCATCCACTTCGCCTGCACCTCGGAAGACATCAACAACACCTCGCACGGCATGATGCTGAAAGCCGCGCGCGATACCGTGCTGCTGCCGGCCTTGCAGCAAGTGATCGCCAAGCTGACCGAGCTGGCGCACACCAATGCCGATTTGCCGATGATGTCGCGCACCCATGGCCAGCCGGCCAGCCCGACCACGCTCGGCAAGGAAATCGCCAACGTCGTGGCGCGCCTGCAACGTGCGGTCAAGCGTATCGCCGCAGTGGAAATCCTGGGCAAGATGAACGGCGCAGTCGGCAATTACAATGCCCACCTGTCAGCCTATCCCGGCTTCGATTGGGAAACTTTCTCCAAGAACGTGATCGAACAGCGCCTGGGCCTGAGTTTCAATCCGTACACGATCCAGATCGAGCCGCACGATTACATGGCCGAGCTGTTCGATGCGATCAGCCGCAGCAACACCATTCTGCTCGATCTGAATCGCGATATCTGGGGCTACATCTCGCTCGGTTATTTCAAGCAGCGCACCAAGGCTGGCGAAATCGGTTCCTCAACCATGCCGCACAAGGTCAACCCTATCGATTTTGAAAACTCCGAAGGCAACCTGGGCATGGCCAACGCGGTGCTCAAGCACATGTCGGAAAAGCTGCCGCTGTCGCGCTGGCAGCGCGACCTGACCGATTCAACCGTGTTGCGCAATATCGGCGTCGGCCTCGGTTACGCGATCCTGGCTTACGACAGCTGCCTGCGCGGCTTGAACAAGCTGGAAGTCAATCCTGGCCGTCTGGCGGAAGACCTCGACGCCACCTGGGAAGTGCTGGCAGAGCCGGTGCAAACCGTGATGCGCCGCTACGGCATTGAAAATCCGTACGAGCAATTGAAAGAACTGACGCGCGGCAAAGGCATCTCCAAAGATGCATTGCGCGAGTTCATCCTCAAGCTGGAAATTCCGCAAGAAGCTAAAGACCACTTGCTGGCCATGACGCCGTCCAACTACATTGGACATGCTGCAATGCTGGCAAAAAAAATCTAAGGCTCAGCATACTGCCAGACCAAAAAAAACCAGCCGGAAGGCTGGTTTTTTTATAACCCGACAATGTAGCGCCTTACACTACCGCGCCGTCAGTCTCATCTTTTTCCTTGATCGGCTTGATCATGTCTTCGCGTTTCACACCCAGCCACATTGCCACTGCCGCCGCCACGAACACCGAAGAATAGATACCGAACAGAATACCGATGGTCAGCGCCAGCGCGAAGTAATGCAACGCCGGGCCACCGAAGACGAACATCGACAACACCATGATTTCAGTACTGCCGTGGGTGATGATGGTACGGGAAATCGTGCTGGTGATCGCATGGTTCATGACATCGGCGACCGCCAGTTTGCCAAAGCGGCGATCACGGAAAGTTTCGCGCACCCGGTCAAACACCACCACCGATTCATTCACCGAATAACCCAATACCGCCAGGACCGCCGCCAGTACGGTCAGCGAGAACTCCCATTGGAAAAATGCGAAGAAACCGAGAATGATGACGACGTCATGCAAGTTGGCGATAATCGCCGCCACCGCATATTTCCATTCGAAGCGGATGGCCAGGTAGATCACAATGCCGATGATCACAAACAGCAGCGCCATCAAGCCGTCATGCGCCAGTTCATCGCCCACCTGCGGTCCGACAAACTCGGTGCGTTTCAATGCCACGTCGGCGTCCTGCTGCTTCAAGGCCTCCAGCACGGTAGCACTTTGCTGGTTTGAATTCACGCCCTTTTTAGCCGGCAGGCGAATCATCACATCCTGCGCGGTACCGAAATTGGTCACCTGGTTGTCGGTATAACCGAGACCTTCAACCACCTTGCGGATACCCTCGATATTGGCCGGCTTGCTATACGCGACTTCGATTACAGTACCGCCGGTAAACTCGATTGACAGATGCAGACCTTTCGAGAACAGGAAGAATACGGCAAATACAAACGTCAGCGCCGATATCACATTGAATATCAATGCGTGGCGCATGAACGGAATATCTTTTTTGATACGGAAAAGTTCCATCACATTCCTTTTGGTTCACACCAATGATTCTTATCTGTGTGGCCGCGCATCCAAGGATGCGCGGCCGCTACCTTATTTCAATATCTGCAGAACTACAGCGCAGTTGCAACTCAAGCGTTCGGCTTCCAGATCTGACCGATCGACAAGCTGGTCAGCTTCTTCTTGCGTCCGTACCACAGATTGGCGAAACCACGCGAGACGAAGACCGCTGAAAAAATCGAAGTCAGGATGCCGAGGCAATGCACCACTGCAAAACCGCGAATCGCACCGGAACCGAAAATCAGCAACGCCAGGCCGGCGATCAGTGTCGTCACGTTAGAGTCGAGAATGGTGGCCCAGGCACGGTCGAAACCGATGGAAATCGCTGCTTGCGGCGAATTGCCGTTACGCAGTTCTTCGCGAATACGTTCATTTACCAGCACGTTGGCGTCGATCGCAATCCCCAGGGTCAGGGCGATCGCAGCGATACCAGGCAAGGTCAGCGTTGCTTGCAGCGTCGACAACACGGCGATCAGCAACAGCAGGTTGACCGACAGCGCCAGCACGCTGAACAAGCCAAACAACATGTAGTAGATCACCATGAATACGGCAATCACGGCAAACCCGTACATGGTGGAATCGAAACCCTTCTTGATATTTTCTGCACCCAATTGCGGGCCGATGGTGCGTTCTTCGATGATTTCCATCGGCGCCGCCAGCGAGCCGGCGCGCAGCAGCAGCGACAAATCGGCAGCGGCTTCCGGCGAACCCATGCCAGTGATCTGGAAGCGTGAGCCCAGTTCGCTCTGGATGGTTGCTACCGTCAGGACTTCGCCCTTGCCTTTTTCAAACAGCACGATAGCCATCGCCTTGCCGACCTTGCCGCGAGTGGCTTCGCGCATCTTGCGGCCGCCATCGCCGTTGAGGTCGATACTTACCGCGGGTTGCTGATTCTGATCAAAGCTGACAGCCGCGTTCGAGATGTAATCACCAGTCAGCACCGGCTCCTTGTACAGCACAACCGGTGCATTTTTGCCGACCTTGAACAGTTCGGAACCGAACGGTACCGCAGCGGTAGCTTCCGTGCCGCGGGTCACCGATTCATCCACCATCCGTACTTCCAACGTCGCGGTACGGCCGATGATGTCCTTGGCGCGCGAGACGTCTTGCACGCCGGGCAGTTGCACCACGATGCGGTCAGCGCCCTGGCGCTGGATGATCGGTTCGGCCACGCCCAGTTCATTGACCCGTTTCGACAAGGTAGTGATGTTTTGCGTGACGCCGTTATCGATGATTTGCTTCAGTGCCTCTGGTTTCAGCGATGCGGTGAGCGTCGGATCGCTGCCGGCGACTGCCGGCGCAACCTGGATCAGCATTTCCGACAATTGCGGCGTCAGCAGGTCGCGCGCCTTGTTGAGCGTGTCCTGATCGCGGAAACTGATTTCGATGGCGTCGCCGTTGCGGTTGATGCCGCTGTAACGGATGTCCTTGTCGCGCAGGGCGCTACGGGCGCTGGCTTGCAAGCCTTGCAGGCGCTTGCTGATGACTGCCTTGGTATCAACTTGCATCAGGAAATGCACACCGCCGCGCAAATCGAGGCCGAGATACATAGGGAACGCATGCAGCGTTTGCAGCCAGTGCGGCGTATTCGGCACCAGGTTGAAAGCGACCGCATAGGTCGGATCGGTGGGGTCGGTATTCAGATTCTGTTCCAGCAAGGCTTTAGCCTTGAACTGTGTGTCTGTATCGTGAAAACGTGCACGTACCGTACCTTGCGCGCCGGCGTTTTCAAACGCCACGCCGTCTGCCGGCAAATTGCCTTGCTGCAGAACTTGCGAGACCTTGTCAGCCAGTGAGCTGTCGATCTTCAGCGTCGATTTGCCGCTGCTTACCTGTACCGCAGGCGATTCGCCAAAGAAATTCGGCAAGGTGTACAGCACGCCAAACAGCAGCGCGATGACGATCAGAATATATTTCCAGAGAGGATAGCGATTCATAGTAATTCAGCGTTCTGTGCGAGTCTCAAGGTCAGGTGAGTCTCTTGCTTGTGTGAGTCCGCCCGGAGCGCGTTGCACTGCGGGGCTCTTTTCTGTACTGGATAAATACAAAATAAGTACAAAAGAGCATCCGCTACGGATGCTCTCGTTCCATCAAGCAGGGTCCGTTATTACAGTGCCGTCTTGATTGTGCCCTTTGGCAGCAAGGTGGTGACCGAGCCCTTTTGCACCACGACTTCAGTACCGCTGGCGATTTCCAGGGTGATGTAGCCGTCGGCAACTTTAGTGATCTTGCCCAGCATGCCGCCGGCGGTGACGACTTCGTCGCCCTTGGCGAGTGCTTCCATCATGGCTTTTTGTTCTTTCTGACGCTTCATTTGCGGACGGATCATCAAGAAGTACAGCACCACGAACATCAGGATGATCGGCAAGAAGCTGGTCAGGTTGCCGCTCAGGCCCAGTGGGCCGGTAGCAGCGGTAGCTGCAGGCGCAGCTTGCGCATATGCATTGGAAATAATGAACACGAGTTGCTCCAAGTAGTAGTTTGAAAATAGCCCAGCATTCTAGCATTGGGCGGCGGCATACAACCGCCGCCATATCGCCCATTGCCATTTATTGCCAGAAAAACCAGCTCAGCCTGCCGCAGCCATCTCTGCCGCAGCAGCTGGAACCCGCTGTCATAGATAGTCTTACTTAAAAATAGTTGCAAAAATACATTTTTTTCAGATGTGCGGCAGACAACTTTTACACGCCGCGCGCCCGCTCCACGTGAAATTGCTTCACAAACACGTTGAACTGTCCGACATCCAGCGCTGCCCTGATATTTTTCATCAGATCCAGGTAGTAATGCAAATTGTGTATCGTATTCAGCCGCGCGCCAAGGATTTCGCCGGTGCGATGCAAATGATGCAAGTAAGCACGGGAGAAATTGCGGCAAGCGTAGCAGCCGCAGGTTTCATCCAATGGTTTTTCATCATCCTTGTAACGCGCATTCTTGATCTTCAGGTCACCAAAACGGGTGAATAGCCAGCCATTGCGCGCGTTGCGGGTCGGCATCACGCAGTCGAACATATCGACCCCGTTCGCGACCCCGGCCACCAGATCTTCCGGGGTGCCGACGCCCATCAGATAGTGCGGTTTGTCGGCCGGCAGACGCGGCCCGATGTGTTCCAGCACGCGCATCATTTCTTCTTTCGGCTCCCCCACCGACAGGCCACCGATGGCGATGCCGTGGAAACCCACGTCCTGCAGGCCTGCCAGCGATTCATCCCGTAAATGTTCGTACATGCCGCCCTGGACGATGCCAAACAGCGCATTTGGATTTTCCAGATGGTCGAACTCATTCTTGGAACGCTTGGCCCAACGCAGCGACATCCGCATCGATTGCGCCGCCTCGTCGCTGGTCGCCGGGCGGCCGTCGATTTCATACGGCGTGCATTCGTCGAACTGCATCACGATGTCGGAATTCAAGACTTTCTGGATCTGCATCGACACTTCAGGCGAGAGGAATAATTTATCGCCATTGATCGGCGAAGAAAACTTGACGCCCTCCTCGGTGATCTTGCGCATGGCGCCCAGAGAAAATACCTGGAAACCGCCTGAATCGGTCAGGATCGGCTTGTCCCAGCCCATGAACTTATGCAGGCCGCCGAATTTCTCGATGACGTCCATGCCCGGCCGCAGCCACAGATGGAAAGTATTGCCGAGGATGATCTGGGCCTCGATCTCCACCAGTTCCAGCGGCGACATCGCCTTCACCGAGCCATAGGTGCCGACGGGCATGAAAATCGGCGTTTCAACCATGCCGTGGTTGAGTTTCAGACGGCCGCGACGGGCCTTGCCTTCGGTTTTTAACAGCGTGAATTCAAGCATGGAATAAGATTTTCAATAAATAATCAGAATCAAACGTTATAGGTAAGCAGCATCGCATCGCCATAGCTGAAGAAGCGATAACGCTGGGCGATGGCATGGGTGTAGGCGGCGCGGATGCAGTCGTAACCGGCAAAGGCCGACACCAGCATCAGCAAGGTCGATTTCGGCAAGTGGAAGTTAGTGATCAAACGATCCACGGTTTTGAAGGTGTAGCCAGGCGTGATGAACAAGGCGGTATCCGCGCTGCCCGCCTGCAAAGCACCGGACTGCGAAGCCGATTCCAGCGCCCGCAAGCTGGTGGTGCCGACCGCCACCACCTTACCGCCGGCAGCCTTGGTCGCGCGTACGGCCTCAACCGTGGCCTCAGTGATCGTGTACCACTCGCTGTGCATCTTGTGCTCAGCCAGGTTCTCGCTGCGTACCGGCTGGAAAGTGCCGGCGCCGACATGCAGCGTGACATAGGCAAAACCAATGCCCTTTTGCTGCAAGCGTTCCAGCAAGGCCTGGTCGAAATGCAAGCCGGCGGTAGGCGCAGCCACCGCGCCCGCATGTTTGGCGTAGACGGTTTGATAACGGGTTTCGTCGAAGGCGTCAGCGTCGTGCTCGATATACGGCGGCAAAGGCAAGCGGCCGTGGGCCTCGATCAGTTCGAACACATCGGCCGGGAAGGTCAATGTGTAAAACTCGCCGACGCGCTCGCCGACAACCACATCAAACGCCTCTGCCAGACGAATCCTGGCGCCGGCCGGCGGCGATTTCGAGGCGCGCACCTGGGCGTGTACAGTACGGCTGTCGACCACCCGCTCGACCAGCACTTCAACCTTGCCGCCGGTTTCCTTGATACCGAAGAAACGCGCCTTGAGTACCCGGGTATCGTTAAACACCAGCAAATCGCCGGGGTTCAACAGATCGACAATGTCGGCGAACTGGCGGTCGATGAATCGTGCGCCGTCTATATGCAGCAGGCGCGAGGCGCTACGCTGCGGCAACGGGGTTTGCGCGATCAGCTCGGGAGGCAGCTCGAAATCGTAATCGGAAAGAGAATGCATGCTCGAATAAATAATGAAATTAGGCTCAACTTGCCAATACAGCTATAGGCTTTACAATGGCAAACGCTGAAATCCGTGCAAAACAGGGATGCAGCAACGCCATGCCTTTTTATGAGCAAACCCGTTATTTTACGCCCTGCCGCCCCCGATCACCCATTAATAGCCGATATGCCTGCTCCGAAGCGAAAACCTGCCGCTGCCGCCCCCTCTGCTCCGGCCGCGAACACCCGCGCCAGTAAGCTGGAAAAGCTGGGGCTGCGCTCGGATATGGACCTGGTTTTGCATCTGCCGCTGCGCTATGAGGATGAAACTCAGATCGTCACCATCCAGCAAGCCGGCATGATGGGTACTAGCGTAGCGCAAGTCGAGGGGATCGTCACAGCTTGCGATATCCAGTACCGGCCGCGGCGGCAATTGATTGTGACCATTGCCGACGACAGCGGCCAGCTGGTGATGCGCTTCCTGAATTTCTACGGCAGCCAGACCAAGCAACTGGCGGTCGGCACCCGGGTGCGCGCACGTGGCGAAATCCGTCACGGTTTTTTCGGCGCCGAGGTGGTCCATCCAAATTATAAAGTGGTACTGGAAGGCGCGCCCTTGCCGGATGCCCTGACTCCGGTCTACCCCGCCGGCGAGGGACTGTCGCAGATTTTCCTGCGCAAGGCGATTGCCGACGCCATGCAACACATCGAATGGCGTGACACCTTGTCGCCGGCGCAACTGGCAGCCCAGCAACTGACGCCATTCGAAAGCGCGGTGCGGCTGCTGCACAACCCGCCGCCGGATGTCGACGAGCATGCGCTGGAAGATCGTTCCCATCCGGCCTGGGTGCGTATGAAATTCGACGAGTTGCTGGCCCAGCAGTTGTCATTGAAACGCGCTCAGGTCGCACGCCGCGCCAAGAACGCCCGGGCGCTGCCGCTGGTGGGACAATTGTCTGCAGCCTTTCTGAACACGCTGCCATTCACCTTGACCAAGGCGCAACAACGGGTGGTAGCCGAAATCAGCACCGACCTGCGCGCCTCCTTCCCCATGCAGCGTTTGCTGCAAGGCGATGTCGGCAGCGGCAAAACCGTGGTCGCCGCATTGGCTGCGGCGCAAGCCATCGACAGCGGCTATCAGGCCGTGTTGATGGCGCCCACCGAAATCCTGGCGGACCAGCATTTCCGCAAGATTGCGGCCTGGATGGAGCCGCTGGGCGTACGCGTCGCCTGGCTCACCGGCAGCCTGAAAAAGAAAGAGAAACTGGCCGCCCTGAGCATGATCGAATCGGGCCAGGCACAACTCGTCATCGGCACCCATGCCTTGATCCAGGACAGCGTGCAATTTGCCAAGCTGGGGCTGGTGATTGTCGACGAACAGCATCGTTTCGGCGTCGGCCAGCGGCTGGCGCTGCGCAATAAAACCATCTCTGAAAACGGCGGCAACGAGACCGTGCAGGATATCAAAAACACGGCGCCGGTAGTGCCGCATCAGTTGATGATGAGCGCCACCCCCATCCCGCGCACCCTGGCAATGACCTATTACGCCGACCTGGAAATCTCGGTCATCGATGAATTGCCCCCCGGCCGCACGCCGATCGTCACCCGCGCGGTCGACCAGATGCGGCGCGACGAAGTCATCGCCCGGGTCCATGCAGCAGTGCAGGATGGCCGTCAGGCTTATTGGGTCTGCCCGTTGATCGAAGAATCGGAAGCCTTGCAATTGCAAACCGCGACCGAAACCTATGCGATGCTGGTGGAGGCGCTGCCAGACCTGCGCGTGGGCCTGGTCCATGGCCGTCTCAAGCAAGCAGAAAAACAGGAAGTGATGGACGCCTTCAGCGCTGGCGCCTGCCATGTACTGGTCGCCACCACCGTGATTGAAGTCGGGGTCGACGTCCCTAACGCTTCGCTGATGGTGATCGAGCATGCCGAGCGCTTCGGGTTATCGCAGTTGCACCAGTTGCGCGGGCGGGTTGGACGCGGTTCTGCGGCCAGCGTATGCTTGTTGTTATACCAAAGCCCGCTCGGTTATATCGCCAAGCAACGCTTGATGACTATGCGCGAAACCACGGATGGCTTTGAAATTGCCCGGCGCGATCTGGAAATCCGCGGCCCCGGCGAATTTCTGGGAGCGCGCCAGTCCGGCCAGGCCATGTTGCGCTTTGCCGACCTGACTACCGACCAGTGGCTGGTGGACCGTGCCCGCGATCTGGCGCAGACGCTGCTGCAGGATCCGACGCCGGCCAACCAAGCCACCGTCAGCGCCCATCTGGCGCGCTGGCTGGGCGGACGGGAAGATTTTCTGAAGGTTTGAGCGGCAGCAACTGGGAATGACGTCAGGCAGGCAAGAATGACGCCGAAACACGGAGATACAATCTCCATCGAAAAATATGCGAAGATAACAACATGACTCTGACCGAACTCAAATACATCGTCGCGGTAGCCCGCGTCAAGCATTTTGGCCATGCCGCGGAAGCCTGTTTCGTGGCGCAGCCGACTCTCTCCGTGGCGATCAAGAAGCTGGAAGATGAATTAGGCGTCGTCATCTTCGAACGCGGCGGCACTGAAATTTCGGTAACGCCGCTGGGCTCGCAGATTGTGGCCCAGGCCGAACGGGTGCTGGAGCAAACCGCCACCATCCGCGAAATCGCCAATCAAAACAAAGATCCGCTGGCCGGCCCGCTGCGGCTGGGCATCATCTATACGGTCGGCCCTTACCTGCTGCCGCCGCTGGTGAAAACCATGATCGAGCAAGTGCCGCAGATGCCGCTGGTCTTGCAGGAAAATTTTACCGTGCGCCTGCTGGAACTGCTGCGCCAAGGCGAACTGGACGCCGCCATCATCGCCCTGCCGTTTCCCGAGCATGGGCTGATGGTGCAACCGCTGTACGACGAACCGTTCGTAGTGGCGTTGCCCAAGCATCATCCGTGGGCCGATCGCGCCAGCATCAGCGCCCAGGATCTCAAATCGGAAACCATGCTGTTGCTTGGCAACGGCCATTGTTTCCGCGACCAGGTGCTGGAAGTGTGTCCCGAAATGTCACGCTTCTCGACCGCCGGCGACGGCATTGCCCGCACCTTTGAAGGTTCGTCGCTGGAAACCATACGCCACATGGTGGCGTCCGGCATCGGCATTACGGTGCTGCCGCTGGCCTCGGTGCCGGATATCGACGCCAAGGACGGCATGCTGCGTTATGTGCCGTTTACCGCGCCAGAGCCGTCGCGCCGAGTGGTGATTGTCTGGCGCAAAAGCTTCACCCGCCATGCCGCCATCGAAGCGGTGCAAAAAGCAGTCCTGGATTGCGGCCTGAGAGGCGTGACCTTGCTGCATGACGCGCTTGCCGTCGAGGGCTGAGGCCTTGATTTAAGCGTCTGACGCCTTGGGCGGAACAGCGTTTCCGCCCGTCGATATTCTTCTATACTCCGGTTGTCCTTACTCAAGTTTTATCCGCTCAAGTTTTACCCGCTGCCGTCCGGCGCTAACGCTCATCCCATAAACCGCAATGAATCGTCTCAAACTCTACTTCCAGCTGATCCGGATGGACAAACCCATCGGCATCCTGCTGCTGCTCTGGCCGACGCTGGCCGCCTTGTGGCTGGCTGCCGCAGGTAAACCGGGTTGGTCACTGGTGGCGATTTTCGGCATCGGCACCGCTCTGATGCGTTCCGCCGGCTGCGCGATCAACGATTTCGCCGACAGGGATTTCGACAAGCATGTCAAACGCACCGCCGAACGGCCGCTGACCAGCGGCAAAATCGCCGCCTGGGAAGCGGTGATGGTTGCCGTGGTGCTGACGCTGCTGTCCTTGCTATTGATCCTGCCGCTGAATGCGCTGACCAAGGAATTGTCCGTGCTCGCGGTGCTGGTGGCCGGCAGCTATCCCTACTTCAAGCGTTTCTTCGCGATTCCGCAAGCCTATCTCGGCATCGCCTTTGGTTTTGGCATTCCGATGGGTTTCGCCGCCATACAGGGAGCGGTGCCGGCGGCCGCCTGGCTGCTATTGCTGGCCAATGTATTCTGGGCCGTCGCCTACGACACCGAATACGCGATGGTCGACCGTGACGACGACCTCAAGATCGGCATCCGCACTTCGGCGATTACCTTCGGCCGCTACGACGTGCTGGCAATCATGATTTGTTACGCGCTCAGTTTGGGATTAGTATTTGCAGTAGGCTGGCAATTCGGCTTGCGTGGCTGGTTCAGCGCCGGCATGCTGCTGGCAGCCGGTTGCGCCGCGTATCACTACCGTTTGATCCGCACCCGTGAACGGGCCGGCTGCTTTGCCGCTTTTCGCCACAATAACTGGCTGGGGGCGGCGGTATTTGGCGGGATCGCCCTGGACTACGCGCTCAGGTAGCAAGACCGTAGCAATACTAGCAATACAACAGGATTTATCATGGTATATTAAGCAACTTCTTTCCCCCCGCAATCCACATTGAAGAGGCAAACATGGCTACTACCGACAACGTAAAAGAGATGCGCGACAATCTGGCTGGCGAACTTAAATCCGTGATCAAAGAAGCAGAAACCCTGCTCGACGATACCCACGATCATGCTGAAAAAAAATACAACTCGGCACGTGAAAAACTGAAAGCAGCGCTGGATACGGCCAAAACAGAACTGCCGAAAGCCACAAAAAAAGCGGTGGAGCACACCAAGCACGCAGCCCACGTGACCGATGAATATGTCGGTGACAATCCGTGGAAAGCCGTCAGCGTGGCAGCCGCCATCGGTTTGCTGGCGGGCCTGGTGATTGGCCGCAGCAAATAGAATCTGAGACGAGCTGCTGATGCAAGCTGCTGAAACAAACTGAAATGCGGCTTATCGACAGCAACAAAAAAGAAACAGCGGCAGTCGCGATGCGATTGCCGCTGTTTTTTTATGGCGCGCCGCGCTGCTGACGGATACTAGTCGCGCCCGAACTCATCGCCCAATTCCTGTCCGCGAGCAGCAGCAGACTTGATGGCGCTGATGACCGCCCCTTTCACATCAGCGGCCTCCATGCTGCTTAACGCAGCATAAGTGGTGCCGCCCTTGGAAGTGACGCGCTCGCGCAATAAAGACACCGGCTCTGACGATTGCGCCGCAAGTTGTGCTGCGCCGACGAAGGTTGCCTTGGCCAGTTCGATACCCTGCTGTGCAGTCAGCCCTAGTTCCTGGGCCGCCTGCTGCATCGCCTCGATAAAATAAAATACATACGCCGGGCCGCTGCCGGAGACCGCCGTCACCGCATCGATCTTTGCTTCGTCATCCAGCCACACCGTGCTGCCCACCGCGCGCAAGATCAGATCGGCAGTCTCGCGTTGTGCCGCCGACACCCCCGCAGTGGCGACCATCCCGGTAATTCCCTGGCCGATCAGCGCCGGCGTATTCGGCATGCAGCGCACGATGCTATCGTGGCCGCCCAACCAGCGCGCCAGATCGACGGCGCGAATCCCGGCGGCAATCGACAACACCAGTTGCGTCGTCACATGCGGCCGCAATTGGGCCACCACCTGCTTCATTTGCTGAGGTTTGACCGCCAGCACGATTACTTCGCTGGATTCGATCGCAGCGTCGATTGCGGTTGCAGTGCTGACGCCAAAACGTTGCGCCAGATGCTGCAAGGCCTCAGGATTCAGATCGACCACATGGATGTTGGCGCCCTCGGTGACCTTGCCGGCCAAGCCGCCGATCAGAGCCGCCGCCATATTGCCGCCGCCGATGAAACTGATATTTAATTTATTTTTCATGATTTACTGATCCGTTCCCGTTGCCCAAAAATTGCGCTGCCCACACGCACGATGGTAGCGCCTTCTTCAATCGCCGCTACCATGTCTGCCGACATTCCCATCGACAAAGTATCCAGTTGCAGCCCCGCCCGCTGTTGCGTCAATGCCGATTGCAGCTGCACCAGCAATTCCCTGGTCTGGCGGAATGCGGCGTGTTGTTTCTGTTGATCGTCGGTTGGCTCCGGTATCGCCATCAAGCCGCGTAATCTCAGCCCTGGCAATTCTGCAATGGCGCGCGCCACATCCAGCACTTCCGCCGGCGCCATGCCGCTTTTGCTCGCCTCGCCGCTGATATTCACCTGCAGGCAGATATTCAGCGGCGCCAGTTGCGGCGGGCGTTGCTGCGACAAGCGCTGAGCGATTTTTTCGCGATCGACCGTATGCACCCAATCGAAATGCTCGGCAATCGCGCGCGTCTTGTTGCTTTGAATCGGGCCGATAAAATGCCATTCGAGCAAGACGCCGGCGCCAGCGCCCGGCGTTGACTGCAACGCCTGCTCGACTGCTGCCATTTTGGCCAATGCTTCTTGCAGATAATTTTCACCGAAGGCGCGCTGGCCGGCAGCAATCGCCTCTAGCACCATTTCAGGGCCGAAGGTTTTGGACACCGCCAGCAATGCAACACTGTCAGGTCGGCGCGACACCGCAGCCGCCGCGGCCTGAATACTCGTATGGACGGCTTGCAACTTGTGAGACATTAAGGACATAATCGGAGACTTGGAAAATTGCCGCAAGGAACTACCAATCTGCGCTGCAGAGTTGTTCCGGCAGGCAGTGCACGGGCAAGAATGCCTTTCAATAAACAAAATACAGCACAGGGATTATAAATGGACATTTCCGAACTTCTGGCTTTTTCGGTGAAGAACAAGGCATCCGATTTGCATTTATCCGCAGGCTTGCCGCCGATGATCCGGGTTCACGGCGATGTGCGCCGTATCAACTTGCCGCCGCTGGAGCACAAAGATGTGCATTCGATGATCTATGACATCATGAATGACGGCCAGCGCAAGGCATACGAAGAGCATCTGGAATGCGATTTTTCGTTTGAAATCCCCGGCCTGGCGCGGTTTCGGGTGAACGCCTTCAATCAGGATCGCGGCGCTGCCGCCGTATTGCGGACCATCCCGTCAACCGTCCTGACACTCGAACAACTCAACGCGCCGCGCATATTTGCCGAATTGGCGTTGAAGCCGCGCGGCCTGGTGCTCGTCACCGGCCCCACCGGTTCGGGTAAATCGACCACGCTGGCGGCGATGGTGAATCACGTCAATGAAAATGAATACGCGCACATCCTGACCATCGAAGATCCGATCGAGTTCGTCCATCAGCCGAATAAGTGTCTGATCAACCAGCGCGAAGTCGGACCGCATACCCATTCGTTCAGCAATGCGCTGCGCTCAGCGTTGCGGGAGGATCCTGACGTCATCCTGGTCGGCGAATTACGCGACCTGGAAACCATTCGCCTGGCGCTGACTGCCGCCGAAACCGGCCACTTGGTATTCGGCACGCTGCATACCTCTTCCGCCGCCAAAACCATAGACCGTATTGTCGACGTGTTCCCGGGCGAAGAAAAAGAAATGGTGCGCGCCATGTTGTCAGAATCGCTGCAAGCGGTGATTTCCCAAAGCCTGCTCAAAACCAAGGACGGTTCCGGCCGCGTAGCCGCCCATGAAATCATGCTGGGCACGCCGGCGATCCGCAACCTGATCCGCGAGAGCAAGATTGCGCAGATGTACTCGGCGATCCAGACCGGCAGCAACATGGGCATGCAAACCCTCGACAGCAACCTGACCGAGCTGGTCAAACGCAATGTGATCTCGCTGGCCAGCGCCCGTGCGGCGGCCAAAACGCCGGACAATTTCCCGGGCTAAGCTGTGCTGGGCTGTACTGAGCTGTAAATCAATAACTAGGATAAGAAGATATGGAAAGAGATCAAGCGACCAAATTCATGCACGACTTGCTACGCCTGATGGTCAGCAAGCGCGGCTCCGATTTGTTCATCACCGCAGACTTCCCGCCGGCGTTCAAGATCGACGGCAAGATCACGCCGGTATCGAACCAGGCGCTGACTTCCGTCCACACCCTGGAACTGGCGCGGGCCATCATGAGCGACAAGCAGGCCGCCGATTTCGAAGAAACCAAGGAATGCAATTTCGCCATCAGTCCGGCCGGACTGGGGCGCTTCCGAGCCTCGGCGTTTATCCAGCAGGGCCGGGTCGGCATGGTATTGCGTACGATTACCACCGACATCCCGAAATTCGAAGATCTGGGCCTGCCGCCTACACTGAAAGAGGTTGCCATGACCAAGCGCGGCCTGGTGATCATGGTTGGCGCTACCGGCTCCGGCAAATCGACTACTCTGGCGGCGATGGTTGGTTATCGTAATGAAAACAGCTATGGCCATATCATCACCATCGAAGATCCGGTCGAATACATCCATCCGCACAAGAACTGCATCGTGACCCAGCGTGAAGTCGGGGTCGATACCGACAGCTGGGGCGTGGCGCTGAAAAACACCTTGCGCCAGGCGCCGGACGTGATCCTGATCGGCGAAATCCGTGACCGCGAAACCATGGATTACGCCATCGCCTTTGCCGAAACCGGCCATCTGTGCCTGGCTACCCTGCACGCCAACAGCGCCAACCAGGCGCTGGACCGCATCATCAACTTTTTCCCGGAAGAACGGCGGCCGCAATTGCTGATGGATCTGTCACTGAATCTGAAAAGCATAGTCTCGCAACGCCTGGTCCCGCTGAAAACTGTCAAAGGACGCTGCGTAGCGGTGGAAATCCTGTTGAATTCACCCTTGATTTCCGACTTGATTTTCAAGGGCGATGTGCATGAGATCAAGGAAATCATGAAGAAGTCGCGCGAGCTCGGCATGCAGACTTTTGACCAGGCCCTGTTCGATTTGTATGAAGAGGATAAAATCAGTTACGAAGACGCGTTGCGCAACGCCGATTCAGTCAACGATTTGCGCCTTTCCATCAAGCTGCGCGGCAAGGATGCAAAAGACCGCGACCTGGCAGCCGGCACCGAACATCTGGGGATTGTATGAGTAACGACACTAGCCACACCAGCATCTATGATTTCACCGTCAATCAGCTCGACGGCACACCTGATTCACTGGCTTCGTTTCGCGGCAAGGTACTGCTGATCGTCAACACCGCGAGCAAGTGCGGTTTTACGCCGCAGTACAAGGGGTTGGAAGAGATTTACCAGAAATACCATGATCAAGGCTTCGAAGTGCTGGGCTTTCCATGCAATCAGTTTGGCGCCCAGGAACCGGGAACGGCCGAGGAAATCGGCGATTTCTGCGAGAAGAATTTCGGCGTCACGTTTCCCTTGTTTGAAAAAATCGACGTCAACGGCGATCACGCAGCGCCGCTCTACCAGTACTTGAAAAACGCGGCGCCGGGCTTGCTTGGCAGCGAAGGCATCAAATGGAATTTCACCAAGTTCCTGGTGAATAAAGATGGCAGCGTGGTCGACCGCTTTGCACCGCAGACCAAGCCGGAAGCCTTGACCGCGGATATCGAGAAATTGCTGGGGAAATAAGACCGGAACAATCCGTATCACGTCCTGTTTTGCATCCTGGTTTTCCAGGCAGCCGAACCGGATACATCAAATCGATGCCGCCACCGTGGTGGCATCGAAGACTTCATCAATGCGCCATTTGCAGGCCGTACACCAGCGCTGCCAGCACACCGCCGCAGATCGAACCCACCACCGGCACCAGTGCATAACCCCAATCGCTGTCGCGCTTGCCAGGGATCGGCAACAAAGCGTGCATCAAGCGTGGCCCCAGATCGCGCGCCGGGTTGATTGCGTAACCGGTAGTACCGCCCAGAGAGACGCCGATGCTCATCACCAGCAAGGCCACCGGCAAAGCATCCAACGCGCCCAGTCCCATTTTCGGCGAAGCGATATTCAGTACACAGTAAACCAGCACGAAGGTGCCGACCACTTCGGAAACCAGGTTGCCGAAGGTGTTGCGGATTGCAGGAGCGGTGCAAAACGCCGCCAGTTTGAGATTGCCGTCCGAGGTTTCAGCAAAGTGATTGCGATACACCAGCCACACCAGGAAAGCGCCCATCATGCCGCCCAGCATTTGCGACAGGATATAGCCGGGCACACCACTCCAGGCAAACTTGCCGGCTACCGCCAGCGCCAAGGTGACAGCCGGATTCAAATGCGCGCCGCTGGACGAGGCCGCCACAAAAACGCCGACGAACACTGCCATCGCCCAGCCGACGGTGATCACAATCAGGCCGCTGCCGTTGCCATGGGTTTTACTTAAAAGAACGTTGGCAACCACACCGTTGCCAAGTAAGACAATCAGGGCGGTGCCCACGAATTCAGCTAAAAAGGGAGTCATGATGAACTCTTTCGGAAATAGGAAGTGAGAGGAACGCAGATTCTGATCTGCGTTCCATTCTGTTTTTTATCTAACAGCGTGTGCTACTAGTGAATGCTCAGGAGTCTGCCCAAACCACCGCCGCAGCAATCGCCCGCTGCCAACCTTTGATACTGGTCTGCACTTCTTCAGCCGGCAGCGCCGGTTTGAAGCGCTGGTCGAGTTGCCATTGTCCTTGCACGTCGTCAGTGCTGCTCCAGTAGCCGACCGCCAGGCCAGCCAGATAGGCCGCGCCCAATGCAGTGGTTTCGGTTACTTTCGGCCGCACCACATCCACTCCCAGAATGTCCGACTGGAATTGCATCAACAGATTATTCGCAGTGGCGCCGCCGTCGACGCGCAGTTCCGGAATCACGATGCCGGCGTCCGCTTCCATGGCCTTCAAGACATCCATGGTTTGATAAGCGATACTGTCCAGCGCAGCACGCGCATAGTGGGCCGAGGTTGTACCGCGGGTGATGCCGAAGATAGTGCCGCGTGCATGCGGATTCCAATGCGGCGCGCCGAGGCCGGCAAACGCCGGCACCAGATACACTCCGTCGCTGCTCTTGACGCTGCGCGCCAGCGCTTCGATTTCAGTGGAAGTCTTGATGATGCCGAGGCCGTCGCGCAACCACTGGACCACGGCGCCGCCGATAAAGATGCTGCCTTCCAATGCGTAGTTAACCTGATCACCGATTTTCCAGGCGACCGTGGTCAGCAAATTGTTTTTCGAGATGATCGGCTTGGTGCCGGTGTTCATCACCATGAAGCAACCGGTGCCGTAAGTATTCTTGACCATGCCGGGTTGGGTGCACATCTGGCCGAACAAGGCCGCCTGCTGATCGCCGGCAATCCCGGCCAATGGGATTTCAGAACCAAAACCGGAAATCTCGGTGTGGCCATAGACTTCGCTGGAGGAACGCACTTCCGGCAGCATGCTGCGCGGCACGCCCATGATCTTGAGCAGCTCGTCATCCCACTGCATGGTGTGGATATTGAATAGCATGGTGCGCGAGGCATTCGAGACATCGGTCAGATGCAGTTTGCCGCGCGTCATGTTCCACACCAGCCAGGTGTCGATGGTGCCGAACGCCAGGCGTCCTTGATCAGCCAGCTGTTGCGCGCCTTCGACATTGTTCAGTATCCAGCGGATTTTAGTGGCGGAGAAATAAGAGTCGACCAGCAAACCGGTCTTTTCACGGATAATTTCGCCCAGGCCGTCGGCTTTCAACTGATCGCAAAATGCCGCCGTGCGACGATCTTGCCAGACGATGGCGTTGTACACCGCCTTGCCGGTTTCGCGATCCCAGACCACGGTGGTTTCACGCTGGTTGGTGATACCGATGGCGGCAATCGAAGTGCCGTTCAAACCGATGTTGGTCGAGGCCTCGGCCGCCACCCCAACCTGGGTCGACCAGATTTCCTGCGGATCATGTTCGACCCAGCCCGGCTGCGGATAGATCTGGCGGAATTCTTTCTGCGCGGAAGAAACGATATTGCCTTGACGATCGAACAGAATCGCACGTGAGCTGGTAGTCCCTTGATCCAGGGCTAGAATGTATTTATCTTTCAACTTGTCTACTCCAAGGTTGGTGAATCCGCTTGCGCGGACCGGGGTGACTTTGATTCGGGGTGAATCCCGGATCCGTCTTTTTTATCTTCCGCTGTATCTTCCGATTTAATACGGCGAATCACTACACTAACTGCTTCATCGGGCAAAACTTCAGGCGAACATAGCAGCCGGCGGCTGTACCTGCTGCGCATCCAGCCAAGCCCGCAAACGACCAACGGCTGCGGCGTCAAGACGCAAGCCCAGCTTGGAACGACGCCACAGAATGTCTTCCGCGGTCAGCGCCCATTCGTTGCGCATCAGGTAGCGTACTTCGGCTTCATATAGATCTGCGCCGAACAATTCTCCCAGCCCGGCGACGTCGTGAATACTATCCAGCAGCCGTGCAGTGCGCGTGCCATAGGCGTGCGCGTAACGCGCCGCCAGGGTGGCTGGCAGCCAGGCGTGACGTTGCTGGAAAATACGCAGGAATTCTGCGAAATCGGCGTTGGGGATATCGCCGCCCGGCAGCGCTTCATGCGCCGTCCAATGCGTTTTCATGTAACCGAACAGCGGTTGCAAATGCTCCATGGCTTCTTCCGCCAGGCGCCGATAAGTCGTGATTTTTCCGCCGAATACGGACAGCACCGGAGCCAGTCCTTGCTCGGCCCGCAGCTCGAGACGGTAGTCGCGGGTCACCGCGGATGGATTGGCGATTTCTTCTTCCAGCAGCGGCCGCACGCCGGCGTATGACCAGACCACCTGCTGCGGCGTCACGGCGACCTCGAAATAGCGGCTCACCGATTCGCACAGATACGCGGTTTCCTCGTCGGAAATCTCGACGCTGCTCGGATTGCCGCTGTATTCAACGTCGGTAGTGCCGATCAGCGTGAAGTCGGTTTCATACGGAATCGCAAATACGATGCGCTTGTCGGGATTCTGGAAGATATAGGCGTGATCGTGATCGAACAAACGCTTGGTGACGATATGGCTGCCTTTGACCAGGCGAATCTGATGCTGCGCCGGCGTATTCAAGGCGCTATTCAACAGGCTGGCGACCCACGGCCCGGCAGCGTTGACGATACAACGCGCCCTGACTTTGCTGACCCCGCCGCTCAAGGTCGACAGCAAAGTGGCGTCCCAGTATTGCGCGCCTTGCCTGGCTTCGATCAAACGGGTTTTGGTGAGGATGGTGGCGCCGCGCTCCTTGGCGTCCATCGCATTGAGCACCACCAGACGCGCGTCTTGCACCGAGGCGTCGGAATACACAAAACCTTTGCTTAAGTTTTTTTTCAGCGGCGCGCCGGCCGGATGCTTGCGGAAATCGATGGATCGCGAACCTGGCAGCAATTCGCGCTTGCTCAAGTGGTCGTATAAAAACAAGCCGGCGCGTATCATCCAGGCCGGCCGCAAGCTCGATACATGCGGCATCACGAAGCGCAGCGGCGCAATGATATGCGGTGCCAGGCGCAGCAGCAGTTCGCGCTCTTGCAAGGCCTTGCGGACCAGGCCGAATTCGTAATGCTCCAGATAACGCAAGCCGCCGTGAATCAATTTGGTGCTGGCCGATGAGGTGTGCGAGGCCAGGTCGTCCTGTTCGCAAAGCAACACGCTCAAGCCGCGCCCGGCAGCGTCGCGTGCGATCCCAGCGCCGTTAACGCCGCCGCCCACCACCAACAAATCAACAATTTCACTTGATGCCACAGCCATCTCCTTGTGTCGGTAACTCGCTCATCGGGCAAATTCCACTATTGCTAAATAGCAAAATAGTTCGCCTGCAATGTCACCACACATCATAAAATATTTATATTCGAAAGTATATTGTTCGAATTCGAACATTGATAATCGTTTATATTTATTAAAAGCAATTACTCAATAGGAATTAACTTAATTGCTTATAGATACACTCTATGCCCCACGTTTAGGTTGGGTAGTTTGAGAATGGCGATCGAGAGTAGAGGCGGCAGCAGCCGCTGCTTTGGCGAAGGGATGGAGAGAGTGACGAGGGAGCGCTCTGCGGCGCACGAATGGCGCACAAGTGGGCAGGAGCCCCGCAGACCTGAAGCAAGCGTATTTTTTAGCTTTTTGCGGCCGAAATCACAGCCGGAGTCGCAGCCAAAATCGCAGCCAGAATCAAATAAATGCGAATCAGCTGGTTGATTCGCCGTTATCAGTTACAAACACATCGATTTTCGCTTCTTCGAAAATGCTGGTCATCGCTGCCGGCACTGGCCTGTCGGTAAACAGCGCGTTGATTTTCGAAATATCGCCGAGCCGCACCAGCGCAGGCCGCCAGAATTTCGAATGATCGGCGACCAGGAACACGGTACGCGAATGCTCAATGATCGCTTCTGAAACCCGCACCTCGCGATAATCGAAATCGCGCAAAGTGCCGTCGGCTTCGATGCTGGAGATGCCGATGATGCCGAAATCGACTTTGAAACGGCGGATGAAATCGATGGTTTCTTCGCCGGTGATTCCCAGGTCGCGGGCGCGGACTACGCCGCCGGTAATGATCACCTCGCAACCCGGATAACCGCTCATGATGGCGGCCACGTTCAGGTTATTGGTGATGACCCGCAGATTGCGGCGCCGGCTCAAGGCCTTGGCCACTTCCTCATTGGTAGTGCCGAGATTGATGAAGAGCGTCGCCTGGTCCGGGATATGTTCAACCACCAGCGCAGCGATGCGGCGCTTTTCTTCTGAATACAAACCTTGTCTTGCACCGTAAGCGATATTCTCGGCGCTGGACGGCAAGCCGACGCCGCCATGATAGCGCTGCAACAGGTTCATCTCCGCCAGCAAATTGATGTCGCGCCGGATGGTCTGCGGGGTGATCTGGAAACGTGTAGCCAGATGGTCCACCGTGACAAAACCGTCGCGTTGCACATAACTCAACAACTCTTGCTGCCGCGTATTTAGCTTTAGCGTTGATATCTCTGGCATGAACCTGTCCCGCGCTGATTTTTATAAAAGACTTTTATTATGAATCATCTTCGGGCCTGAATCACACTTGACCCACACTTGGCGTTGAGCTCGAACAAAGTGTTCAGGACAGGGCTTGATCCAGCAACTCTATCCAATGTTTGACTGGAGTCTGCGTGCCTGATTGCAGATGTGTCAGGCAACCGACGTTGGCCGAAACGATCATATCCGGCTGGCTCGCCTGCAAATTGTTCAGCTTGTTATCGCGTAGACGATAGGACAACTCCGGCTGTAATACCGAATAGGTGCCGGCGGAACCGCAACACAAATGACTGTCGGCGCACAGTTGCACGTCGACGCCGACGCTACGCAACAAACCCTCCACCTTGCCGCGAATCTGCTGACCGTGCTGCAATGTGCATGGCGGATGATAAACCACGCGCTGATGAAATTTACCCTGCAATTTTTGCTGCAACTCCGCCTCGAACGCTGGCAAGATTTCACACAGGTCTTTGGTCAGCGCCGAAATCGCCTTGGCCTTTACCGCATATGCCGGATCGGCAGCCAGCAGGTGCCCGTATTCCTTGACCGTGACGCCACAACCGGATGCGGTCATGACAATCGCTTCCACGCCTTGCCCATTGCTGCCGATCACATACGGCCACCAGGCGTCGATATTGCGGCGCATATCGTCCAGGCCGCCAGCCTGATCGTTCAGGTGATAACGAATCGCGCCGCAGCAACCAGCCTTGGGCGCCACCAGCAACTGCACGCCGAGCGCATCGAAAACCCGTGCCGCAGCGTGATTGATATTGGGCGCCATGGCAGGCTGTACGCAGCCGTCCAGCAACAGCATTTTGCGTGCATGCTGGCGGCTCGGAAAAAGACCGGCGTCCTGTTTTTCCGGAATCTTGTTTTTCAGTTTTTGCGGCAGCCAAGGCCGCAGCATTTGCCCCGCCGCCATGGCCGGTTTGAACAACCACGGACGCGGCAGGAATTCCTTCAACAGCTTGCGCGTCAGCTGCTGCGCAACAGGCCGCGGCACTTGATCTTCCACCACTTTACGGCCGATATCGAGCAGACGGCCGTATTCGACGCCGGACGGGCAAGTCGATTCGCAATTGCGGCAGGTCAGACAGCGATCCAGATGCAATTGCGTCTTGGCTGTTGCCGGCGCTCCTTCCAATACCTGTTTGATCAGATAAATACGGCCGCGCGGACCATCCAATTCATCGCCCAGCAATTGATAAGTCGGGCAGGTGGCAGTGCAAAATCCGCAATGCACACAGGCGCGCAGGATCGCATCGGCCTCCTTGCCGGCACGGGTATCTTTGATGAAGTCGGCTAGATTGGTTTGCATGGCTTGCTTCGCGATTAATTAATTAGAAGTCCGGATACATGCGGCCGATATTGAATATCGCCGACGGATCAAAGCTGGCTTTCAAACGTCGATGAATTTGCGCCACCTCAGGAGCCAGCGGATGAAACACGCCGACACCTTTGTCGCCGCCACGATACAGGGTCGCGTGGCCGCCGGCCGCGGCCGCCGCGCTGCGGATGGCCTGAGCGTCGGCTGCGGTGAATAGCCAGCGTTGCGCCCCGCCCCATTCGATCAGTATTTCGCCAGGCAATGCCAGCGGTGCTGCGGCCGACGGCAGCGACAGTCGCCACAAAGATTTCTGGGTGGCTGTTGGCGCAAAAAATGCATGTGTCTGCTCACGCAGCGCTTGCCAAAAATCGCCGGCATCGGCGACTGCTTCGCCACCGAGATTTTGTTCGGCAGCAGATACCGCTGCCTGCGCGCCGGACAGGCGCAGGGTCAGCAGACCGTCCTGCCAGCAACTGGCTGAAATCGGCAAGGGTAAACCGCCCCATTGGTTGAGACAACGCAGCGCGTCGGCTTCGCTCATTGCAAAGCGCCGGCTGCTGCTGGCAAACGGGCGCGGCAATACTTTCAGCGACACTTCAAGAATCAAACCCAGAGTACCGAGCGAACCAGCCAGCAAACGCGACACATCGTAGCCAGCGACATTCTTCATGACCTGGCCGCCAAAATGCAAGATATCCCCTTTGCCGTCCATCAGCACCGCGCCCAGCACAAAGTCGCGCAAGGCGCCGACGGCTTGTCGCGACGGGCCGGATAACCCGCTGGCGACCATGCCGCCTAGCGTCGCGGCACTGCCAAAGTGCGGCGCTTCAAACGGCAGCATCTGGTTATGCTGCGCCAGCAGTGCCTCGATCTCGGCCAGCGGTGTGCCGCAACGCGCAGTAATCACCAGCTCGGTCGGTTCATAATCGATGACGCCGCTATAGGCGCGCGCATCCAGCAACTCGCCTTGCACTTGCTGACCGTACCAGCGTTTGCTGCCGCCGCCGCGAATTTCCAGCGGACGGGCCTCTGCAGCGGCCGCCAGAATCTGCTGTTTTACCTGCTGCTTGAATAACTCTGCATCCATATTTTTTGGTCTGAATCAGAAGCGCGGGAGTTCCGCAAATTTTAACTGGCCGCGCTGCACATGCATCTTGCCGTACTCGGCACAGCGCTGCAAAGTGGGGATTGCTTTGTTCGGATTCAGCAAGAACGCGGTATCGAAAGCACGTTTGACGCTGAAGAACGCTTCGCGCTCCAGCGGTGAAAATTGCACGCACATCGAATTTATTTTTTCGATGCCGACGCCGTGTTCGCCGGTGATGGTGCCGCCGACGGCAACACACAATTCAAGAATCTCGGCGCCGAACTCCTCGGCCCGATGAAATTCACCCGCCACATTAGCGTCGAACAGAATCAAGGGATGCAGATTACCGTCGCCAGCGTGAAACACATTGGCGCAACGCAGCCCGTATTTTTTTTCCATCTGCTCGATGCCAAGCAACACCTGCGCCAGATTCTTGCGTGGAATAGTGCCATCCATGCAGTAATAATCGGGTGAAATGCGGCCGGCAGCGGGGAAGGCATTCTTGCGGCCGGACCAGAAGCGCAGGCGCTCCGCTTCCGACGTCGAGACTTCGATGCGGGTGGCTCCGCTGGCGTTCAGTACTGCGCTCATGCGGCCGATCTCTTCTTCCACCTCTTCAATGGTGCCGTCCGATTCGCATAACAAGATGGCGGCGGCGTCGATATCGTAACCAGCCTTGACGAAGGGCTCCACCATGCGCGAACTGGTGCGGTCCATCATCTCCAGGCCGGCCGGAATGATGCCGGCAGCAATCACATTGGCGACCGCATTGCCGCTCTTCACGACATCGTCGAAGGAAGCCATGATGACGCGCGCTGCTTGCGGTTTGGGAATCAGCTTGACAGTGACCTCGGTGACGACGCCCAGCATGCCTTCCGAGCCGATGAACACCGCCAGCAGATCGAAACCTGGCGCATCCAGCGCGCCGCTGCCGAGTTCGACCACCTCACCGTCGATGGTCACCATCCTCACCCGCAGCACGTTGTGCACGGTGAGGCCGTATTTCAGGCAATGCACGCCGCCGGAATTCTCGGCCACGTTACCGCCTATGGTGCAAGCGATCTGCGATGACGGGTCCGGCGCGTAATACAGATCATGCGCGGCTGCGGCCTCCGAAATGGCCAGGTTGCGTACACCCGGCTGCACCACGGCAGTCCTTGCATACGGGTCGAGTTTGACGATGCGGGTAAATTTTGCGGTGGACAAAACCACACCGTCGGCGATCGGCAGGGCGCCGCCAGACAAGCCGGTGCCGGCGCCGCGCGGCACGATAGGCACCTTGAGATCGCGGCAGGTCTTGAGGATGGCAACCACTTGCGCCTCGTTCTCCGGCAGCGCCACCACCATCGGCGTCTGCCGATACGCGGCAAGGCCATCGCATTCGTAGGGCCGGGTATCTTCGAGGTTGGACAACAAGGCGTGTTCCGGCAGCAGCTTGCGCAGTGCACTGACAACCTGCTGTTGACGAGCCGGGCTAAAGGCGGATTCAGCGGCGGCTGAAGCAAGCGCTGAAGTAGGCGCTGAAGTAAGCGAACTCATGCTGTTTTCCCATAACCGATTGCTATCGAACTGAGTACGCGACTGGATGATTTCTGTGGTCGAGTATAACGATATTGCGTTTTTTACAGAATGATTTCCTCTGGCTTCTGCTTGAAAAGCTTGCACCGTGCAGATGAAATGTTTTCAGGCTACGAGCCGCTATCCGGCAATCCGGCTTGCGTCCTGCTCAAATGCGGCTGAAAGTATCTTTCATCCACTCGATAAACGTCGTCACTTCCGGCCGCTCCTGCTGCTTTTGTTGATACACCAGATAATAGGCATGCGGCGGCGAGGTCAGGCTGATATCGAACAATTGCACCACCTCTCCCTGCGCAATCATTTGCTGAGCAAAATGCTTGCGGGTCAGGCCGACGCCATGGCCATATCGCACCAGTTCCAGCAACAAGCCGAGATCGTCGGCGCGCAAGCCCGAGGAAGGTTCAGGCCAGTCCAGGCCGGCAGCCTGGAACCAGGGTTGCCAGGGCTCCAGCGCCGAGCGCAACAAGCTGGCCTTGCGCAAATCGGCCGGCTGTTTCAGCGGACCGATCTGTTTCAAATATTCAGGGCTGACGACGGCGAAGGTCGGCTCTTCGAATAATTTCTCAGTGGTGGTATTCGGATATTTACCGGCGCCGAAACGCACTTCGAGATCGCTCTCGGTCAAACTCAAGTCATACAGCGGCACCGACAGAAAAATCTCGACCACGATCTCAGGGTGCTGGCTGGCAAACTCGTGCAGATGGGGAATCAGTAATTGACGGGCAAAAGTCGGCGGCGCGGTGATCTTGACGCGTGGCTGCACCTGAGCGTTACGCTGCGGCAGCGGGAATTCGGTCAAGGTGCGCAGGGCGCTGCACACCACCTCCAGATAACGGTGGCCGAATTCCGACAAGGCCACCACCCTGCCCTCGCGCGAAAACAATCGTTCGCCGACAAAGTCTTCCAGCAAACGAATCCGGTGCGATAACGCCGACGGCGTAATGCATAACTCATCCGCCGCCAGCGCGAACGAGCGATGGCGCGCCGCAGCTTCGAACGCCGACAAGGCGTGCACCGGCGGCAGGCGATTGACCAAGGGAGTTTTGCTCGACATCTTTTTCGGCAAATTGAGGAGATGGGCTGGGCTTACCACCGGATTATCTTTCCCGGATTCATGATGTTCTTCGGATCGAAAGCATGCTTCAAGGCACGCATGGTGGCAATCGCTTCCACGCCATGTTCTTCGATCAGGAAATCGATCTTGTGCAGGCCGACGCCATGCTCGCCGGTGCAAGTGCCATCCATGCCGATGGCGCGGCTCACCATCCGTGCATTGACGCCCTCGGCGCGCGCGATATCGGCGGCATCGTTCGGGTCTACCAGCATCTGCACATGGAAATTGCCGTCGCCGACGTGGCCGATAATCGAATACACCATACCGTTGGCTTCGCAATCGGCCTTGGTGTCGAGAATGCATTCCGCCAGGCGCGAAATCGGTACGCAGCAATCGGTTGAAATGGCGCGGCTGCCGGGACGCAGTTGCAGCAAGGCGAAATAGGCGTTGTGGCGCGCTGTCCATAAACGCGAACGATCTTCCGGGCGGGTCGCCCATTCGAAGCCGCTGGCGTGATGCTCGGCCACCACTGCCTGCACCAGCTCTGCCTGTTCCTTGACGCCGTTCTCGCTGCCATGAAATTCAAACAGCAGCAACGGCTGTTCCGGCAACGCCAGCTTGGAATGGGCGTTGATCGCTCTGACGCCGTTTTCATCCAGCAGCTCTACTCTTGCCACTGGCACCCCAAGCTGTATGGTCTGGATCACGGCGTTGACGGCGTCGGCGATGTTTTGAAACGAACAGACCGCGGCCGAGATGGCTTCCGGTTGCGGATAGAGCTTGACGGTCACTTCGGTAATCACGCCGAGCGTGCCTTCGCTGCCGACAAAAATACGCGTCAGGTCGTAGCCTGCGGCTGATTTCTTGGCGCGGGTGCCGGTCTTGATGATGCGGCCGTCGGCGGTCACTACCGTCAGGGCCAGTGTGTTTTCGCGCATGCTGCCGTAACGCACGGCATTGGTGCCGGAAGCGCGGGTTGCCGCCATGCCGCCGATCGTGGCGTCGGCGCCGGGATCGATGGGAAAGAACAGGCCGCTGTCCTTGATCTCGTGATTCAACTGCTTGCGGGTGACGCCGGTCTGCACCGTCGCCGTCAGGTCTTCGGCATGGATTGCCAGCAGGTGGTTCATGCGCGACAAGTCGATACTGATCCCGCCGTGCAGCGCCAGCACATGGCCTTCCAGCGAAGTGCCGCTGCCGAAGGGGATTACCGGAACCTGGTATTCGCTACACAGTTTGACTAGCGCCGCGACCTCTTCGGTGGATTCGGCAAACACCACGGCGTCCGGCAGCATCGGGTCATACGAAGAGGCGTCGCGGCCATGATGTTCGCGCATCGCTATGGTGGTCGAGAAACGTTCGCCAAACAGGGCGCCAAGGGTAGCCAGCAAAGCATCCGGCAACGGTTTCTTCATGGCAGCGAGGTCGCTTGGGTGATTCATTGGCAGTCTCCTTTTTCTATGGATTTTACTCTGCGGGGCTAGGGCGTGCTGGTGTAAAGTACAAGCACTCCTACACCACGCAAAAATAGCAGAAAATTATGGGAAATCGACTTTCAAAGATCGCCACGCGCACCGGCGATAACGGCAGCACCGGCCTCGGCGACGGCAGCCGCACGGATAAGGACAGTCTGCGGATCCAGGCTATCGGCGATATCGACGAGCTCAATTCGCAACTGGGCCTTTTACTGTGCGACAAACTGGATGCGGCGTTGCGTGAAACATTGCTGTCGATACAACACGATCTGTTCGATCTGGGCGGCGAACTATGCATTCCCGGCTATGCCTTGATCAGCGAGGCGCAGGTAGCGCGGCTCGACCGCTTGCTGGAAAAATATAATGCCGACTTGCCGCCATTGCGCGATTTCATCCTGCCGGGCGGCAGCCATGCCGCCGCACTCGCGCATGTTTGCCGCACCGTTTGCCGGCGGGCGGAACGCAGCATCGTCAGCTTGGGCAAGAACGAAACGGTAAGTGAGGCGCTGCGGCAGTATGTGAACCGCTTGTCGGATTTGCTGTTCGTGCTGTCGCGGGTGTTGAACCGGGCGGATGGCGGCAGCGATGTATTGTGGCAGAAGGATAGATTGCGGGATGCGTAAAACCAAACGGGCCGGATCATGTCGCCATATGGATGGCGACATGATCCGGCCCGTTTTGGACTAATCAAGCTTGCTGCGTTTTATTTTTTGCGTTTGTCGTGTTCGATCAACGCATACGCTGAATGATTGTGGATCGACTCGAAATTTTCAGCTTCCAGCACATAGGCAAGTACGCGCGGCTCATTGTTCAGAGCCACCGCCACATCGCGCACCAGATCTTCGACAAACTTCGGATTTTCGTAAGCACGTTCGGTAACGTATTTTTCATCCGGACGCTTCAGCAAGCCAAACAATTCACACGATGCCTGCGCCTCGATGCGAGCAATCAGTTCGTCCACCATGATCTCGCCGTCCAGCACCGCATTGACGGTAATGTGCGAACGCTGGTTATGCGCACCGTAGGCTGAAATCTGTTTCGAGCAAGGGCACAGACTGGTCACCGGCACCAGCACTTTCAAGCTCACTTCCAGCACACCCTGATTGATCTCGCCAGTCAGACCGACTTCGTAATCCATCAAACTCTGCACACCCGAAACCGGCGCCGTCTTGTTGATGAAATACGGGAAAGTCAGCTCGATGCGGCCGCGTTCGGCATCCAGCAGGCTGACCATCTTGCGCATCAGTTCGCCAAACGAGGCGACATCTAGCGGCCCTTCCAGGCCTTCCAGCAGCGCGATGAAACGCGACATGTGGGTGCCCTTTTGCTGTTCCGGCAGATGCACATACATATTCCAGGTGCCGATGGTCGGCTGGGCTAAAGCACCACCAGCAGCACCGGCTGTGGCGGTACGCACCGTCACCGGATAACGCACGCCTTTTACGCCAACGCGTTGAATCGCCAGACGGCGGGTGTCGACGCTGCTTTGCACGTCAGGAATCGTCAGATTGTGGTCACGAGTATTCATTGATGCTTACCTTTGAATGAACGTAGGGCGGGCACAAGCTGCCCACGCGGATCTCAGCGCAATTGCGCTGTACCGCGTGTGGACATTCCATGCCCACCCTACTCTGTTAATTTTGATTGACGACCAAACGTGGCTGATCCTTGCCAAACCGCTGGCGTATCGATGCGGCGATACCTTCCGCATTCAAGCCGCACTGCGCCAACAACTGGTTCGCATCGCCGTGGTCTATAAACCGGTCCGGCAAGCCCAGATGCAAGAGCGGCTTGACACATCCTGCCGCCGTCAACGCTTCCGCCACGGCGGCGCCGGCGCCGCCCATGATGCAGCCCTCTTCCACGGTGACCAGCGCATCGTGGGTTTTGGCCAGTTCCAGCACCAGATCGATGTCCAGCGGCTTGATGAAACGCATATTGGCGACGCTGGCGTCCAGCAACTCGCCGGCCGCCAAGCTCGGCGCCAGCATCGAACCGAACGCCAGAATCGCTACGTTCCGGCCCTGGCGCTTGATTTCGCCTTTACCGAGGGGCAGTGTAGTCAGCTCCTTGGCGATGGCCGCGCCAATACCGGCGCCGCGCGGATAACGCACCGCTGCCGGGCCGTTGTAGTGGTAGGCGGTGGACAACATCTGGCGGCATTCGTTTTCATCGGATGCGGCCATCACCACCATGTTGGGGATGCAACGCAAATACGCCATGTCGTAGTTGCCGGCGTGGGTCGCGCCATCGGCGCCGACCAGGCCGGAACGGTCCAGCGCAAACGTCACGTCCAGATTCTGCAAAGCGACGTCATGGATCAATTGATCGTAGGCGCGCTGCAGGAAAGTCGAATAAATCGCTACCACCGGCTTCAAGCCTTCGCAGGCCAGGCCGGCGGCGAAAGTGACCGCATGTTGTTCAGCGATGCCAACGTCATAGAAGCGTTGCGGAAAACGCTGGGCGAAAGTATCCAGGCCGGAGCCGCCCGACATGGCCGGGGTGATGCCGATCAGCTTGTCGTCTTGCGCCGCCATGTCGCACAGCCAATCGCCGAAGACCTGAGTGTAGGTTATCTTGCTGACCGCAGCCGGCTTGATGCCTTCAGCCGGATTGAACTTGCCGGGACCGTGATACAGCACCGGGTCGGCTTCCGCCAGCTTGTAGCCCTGGCCTTTTTTGGTCACCACGTGCAGGAATTGCGGGCCCTTCAGGTGCTTCAGGTTTTGCAAGGTCGGAATCAGCGATTCCAGGTCATGGCCGTCGATCGGGCCGATGTAATTGAAACCGAATTCTTCAAACATGGTGGCCGGCACCACCATGCCTTTGGCGTGTTCTTCGAAACGCTTGGCCAATTGCCGCATCGGCGCCGGCAGGATCGACTTGCCGACATTCTTCGCTTGCGCATAAAACTGCCCCGACATCAAGCGTGCCAGATAGCGATTCAAGGCCCCTACCGGCGGCGAGATCGACATGTCGTTATCGTTCAAGATCACCAGCATGTTGATGTCGTCGTACACACCAGCGTTATTCATCGCTTCGAATACCATGCCGGCGGTCATGGCGCCGTCGCCGATCACGGCAATCGCGTGGCGCTCGGTCTCGCCCTTGGTCTTGGCAGCCAGCGCCATGCCGAGTGCAGCTGAAATCGAGGTCGATGAATGGGCGGTGCCGAAAGTGTCGTATTCGCTTTCGCTACGGCGCGGGAAACCGGAGATGCCGTTCATCTGGCGCAGCGTGTGCATGCGCTCGCGGCGGCCAGTCAGGATTTTATGCGGATAGGTTTGATGGCCGACGTCCCAGACGATCCGGTCCTCTGGCGTATTGAAGACGTAATGCAAGGCGATCGTCAATTCGACCGTACCCAGGTTGGACGACAGATGGCCGCCGGTCTGCGCCACCGACTCGATGACGAATTCGCGCAATTCATCGGCCAGCGGCTTGAGCTGCGCCCGCGTCAGTTTGCGCAGGTCTGCCGGGCTGTCGATTGTGTTGAGTATTTCCATATGCCCTAAACCCTAAGCCTTCCGTTGCACGATCAGATCCGCCAGCTCGCGCAGGCGACGTGCCCTATCCCCAAAGATCGCAAGCGCCTGATGGGCGTCGTTGCGTAATTTTTCTGCCAGTGCCTGCGATTCGGACAAACCCAGAATCGAGACATAAGTCGGCTTGTTGTCTGCGGCGTCCTTGCCGGCGGTTTTACCGAGCGTCGCGGAATCAGCGGTGGCGTCGAGGATATCGTCCACCACTTGAAACGCCAGGCCGATGGCGGCGCCATAGGCTTCCAGTGCCTGAATTTCATTTTGCGCCAGGGTCTTGCCTGCCCATGCCCCCAGCAATACCGAAGCACGCAACAGGGCGCCGGTTTTCAACTTGTGCATCTGTTCCAGCTCTGCCAGCGACAGATTCAGGCCGACGCTAGCCAGGTCAATCGCCTGGCCGCCGCACATGCCGAGCGAACCGGAGGCTTGCGCCAGCAAACGCAACATGACAATCTGGCGTGCCGCGTCGACACCCTTGCCGACTTCGCCGGCCTCGGCCAGCACTATAAAGGCTTGCGCCTGCAAGGCGTCCCCTACCAGCAGGGCGGTCGCTTGATCGTATTGCACATGGACAGTCGGCTTGCCGCGACGCAAGGCGTCATCGTCCATGCAGGGCATATCGTCGTGCACCAGCGAATAGGCGTGAATCATTTCGACCGCGGCGGCGGCCCGCTGCACGCTGCCGGCCGGGGCTGCAAACAATTCCCCTGCAGCAAATACGAGCAAAGGCCGGACCCGCTTGCCGCCATCCAGCACGGCGTAGCGCATGGCTTGGTGGAGTTTGGTCGGGATGCTGGCTGCGGCCGGCAAGAACTGCTCCAGAGCGGTCTCCATTTCGGCCTGCACATGGCGCATCCAGATATCGAAGGCTGGCGCTGGTTCTGCCGCCCGGCTGGAAAATTGGGCGACGGCAGTCATTCGTCTGCCCCGCTGCTGTGGTCGTTGAGGGCTTCGCCGGCAAACGGCTTGAGCATGTCGCCTTCCAGCACTTTGACCTGGCTATCGACCTTTCCGAGTTGCACAGCACAAAATTTGACCAGCTCCGATCCTCGTTTATAGGCGGCAACTGATGCTTCCAGCGGCAACTCGCCAGCTTCCATTTGGGCAACCAGCTGCTCCAGTTCGGCCATTGCTTGTTCGAACGTGGCCGGGCTGCCGGTAGAAATCGGATTTTTTGGCATAGTAGCGATAAACCTAGAAACGGTAGTAGAACGCGCTCGAGTGCGCTTTTGCCGGAGTGCATGGCAAGGCGCGACGACGCGGCAGGGTAGTCCCTGCAAGGAGGAGCAACGCGGCCAGGCGCGCCGGCAAAAGTGCAATCGAGTGCGTAACGCTGCATCCTCGTTGGTGAATCAATAAATTCCTCATATTCTCAATGTCTCGGCGCCCTCCTAAGTACAAGCGAGTGGTCTACTGCCTTTTCTAGGTTAAAGTTTAGTCCGCTATTTTAGTGCAAACATGGTTAACTCGTTGAATTTCGAGGAGTTCGAGCCCTAACTTCTGGATAAACAGTGTAAAACGCCGCCAGATCTTGCATTTTTATGGGATAATCCTCGGTTCTGTCCAAAATTTCCGTTTCATATTACTTGAACACAGGTTTTTGCGGATTCTTTCTCTCTTAGGTTGATACAACACATTTGGGGGTGGAGGGATGTCCGATCTGGCTTCTATTACCAAGCTCGCGCGCTCCGATGCGCAACTTCCGGTCAACGTCTATTTTGACGAGGCGCTGTTAAAGCGCGAAATCCAGCAGCTCTTTCAGAATGGCCCGCGTTACGTCGGCCATGAACTGATGGTGCCCAACGTCGGCGATTACGCCACGCTGGCTTCTGAAAGCGAAGGCCGCATGCTGGTGCGCAATCCCCAAGGGATTGAGCTGATGTCCAACGTCTGCCGTCATCGGCAGGCAAAAATGTTCGATGGCCGCGGCAATGCCCGCAACATCGTCTGCCCGCTGCATCGCTGGACTTACGACCTTAAAGGCGAACTGATTGGCGCACCGCATTTCGGTGAGACGCCATGCATGAACTTGTCTAGAACACCCTTGCAAAACTGGAACGGCTTGCTGTTCGAGCAAAATGCATTTCATGTCGGAGAAAAGCTGGCGCAACTGGGTGTCGCCAAGGATCTCGATTTCAGCGGCTACCTGTTCGATCATGTCGAAGTCCACGAGTGCGATTACAACTGGAAAACCTTTATCGAGGTCTACCTGGAGGATTACCACGTCGAACCGTTCCATCCCGGCCTCGGCAGTTTTGTCAGCTGCGATGATCTGGAGTGGCAATTCGGCAAGGATTACAGCGTGCAAACCGTGGGCGTCAATCACGGACTGGCGAAATCCGGCTCACCAGCCTACAAGAAATGGCAGGAACAGGTTCTCAAGTTCAGCAATGGCCAGCCACCAAAATTCGGTGCAATCTGGCTGACTTTGTATCCCAACATCATGGTCGAGTGGTACCCCCATGTCCTGGTGGTGTCAACGTTGTGGCCGCGCGGCCCGCAAAAAACCACTAATGTGGTGGAGTTCTACTACCCCGAGGAAATCGCGCTGTTCGAGCGCGAAATGGTCGAGGCAGAACGTGCGGCCTACATGGAAACCTGCGTCGAAGATGACGAAATTGCATTGCGCATGGACGCCGGACGGCGGATCCTGATGGAGCGCGGCGTCAATGAAACCGGGCCTTACCAGTCGCCGATGGAAGACGGCATGCAGCATTTTCATGAGTGGTATCGGAGCCAGGCCGGCCTGCTCTAAGCGCTTGCCCTTGAAGCCAGGCCAACGGCCGGAGTTTGTTCGCTTGCGAATGACTCCGGCTTTTTATTTTTTTGCGTCAGACATACAGCATGGCTGGAATCAGTCAAAATACCACTAAGCCACCCTATCCTCACCTGAATCCCGCCCCATGCAATCACTTTGGATGCTCTTCGCCAGCCTCATGTTTTCCATCATGGGGGTATGCGTCAAGCTTGCGTCCGATCATTACTCGATTCCGGAAATCATGCTGAGCCGAGGCCTGATCGGCATGCTATTCATCATCATCCTGATCCGGTTCAAGGGCGGCACCCTCAAAACACCCATGCCGCGCCAGCACGTGTGGCGCGGCGTGATCGGCGTGATCGCCTTGTCCATGTGGTTCTATTCCTTCAGCCTGTTGCCGGTGGCCACCGCAACCACCCTCAATTACACCTCCTCCATCTGGCTCGCCGCCATCCTGTTCGGCGCCGCCTGGTGGCGCGGCAACAGCCGTTTTGAATGGGGCATGGCGTTCACCATCATGCTCAGTTTCATCGGCGTGATGCTGCTGTTGAAACCATCGTTCAACGCCAGCCAAACCCTGGGCGCGATGATTGCACTGGCGTCAGGCCTGATCTCGGCCGTCGCTTACCTGCAGGTGCGCCACTTGGGCAAGCTGGGCGAACCGGAATATCGCGTGGTGTTTTATTTTTCTACCACCAGCGCCATTGTCGGCCTGGCTGGCAGCCTGCTGCTGCCAGGCGGCGGCATGCCATTCTGGCATGCTCAGAGTGCGTACGGCATAGGTTTGCTGATAGCGCTGAGTTTGTCGGCGACCGTCGCCCAAATGGCGATGACACGTGCCTACCGCCTTGGCAATCCGCTGTTGACGGCCAACCTGCAGTACACCGGCATCGTCTTTTCCAGCATCTGGGGCATCGTGATCTGGCAGGATCAGCTCGGCTGGCGCGGCTGGATCGGCACTGCCGTCATCCTTATCGGCGGTTTGCTGGCAACGTTTTATAATCAAAGGAGAGCGCGTCCGCTCAGTCAAGTCGGGCCCGAACCCGCACTTGCCAACCAGAGCCGCAGCTTATGAAGCTTGCAGCACAGCACACACTCACATAGAAGGAATGCCATGTCCCAAGCACATCCCTACCAGACGCTGATTTCTGCCGCGAACCTGCAGCAGAATGCGCATAACCCGGCATGGGTGATTATCGATTGCCGGCATGACCTGGCAGACCCGCTGACAGGCCAGACGGCCTACGATGCCGGCCATATTCCTGGAGCCCTGTTTGCCCACGTCGACCGCGACCTGTCCGGCGCCAAGCTAGCTGCCGACGGCAAGTTCAAAGGCCGCCATCCGTTACCTGAAAAAGACGCCCTGATCGCGACGCTGCGGCAATGGGGCATTAACGATGACACCCAGGTTGTTGCCTATGACGGCCAGGGCAGCATGTATGCAGCGCGCCTGTGGTGGCTGCTGCGCTCCATCGGCCATGCTTCGGTAGCAGTGCTGGACGGCGGCCTGGCAGCCTGGCAGGCGACCGGACAAGGTTTGTCGACGGCAGTGCCAGCGTCGCCTGCGCCCGGCAGCATCAGCCTGAAAACGCCGCTGACCAGCAGTGTCAACGCGCACGACGTGCTGATCAACCTGACCAATCCAAGGCGAACCATCATCGATGCGCGCGCACCGGATCGTTTCCGCGGGGAAAATGAAACGATAGATCCGGTCGGCGGTCATATCCCTGGCGCCAAGAATCGTTTCTTCAAAGACAATCTGCAAACCGATGGCCGTTTCAAGCCGGGCCATCAATTGCATGAGGAATTCGGCGCCCTGATCAGTGAACCGCAAACCGCTGTCATGCAATGCGGTTCAGGCATCACCGCCTGCCATAACCTGCTGGCGCTGGAAATCGCCGGCTTGCACGGCGCGGCCTTGTATCCGGGATCGTGGAGTGAGTGGTGCTCAGACCCGACGCGGCCGGTGGCCAAGGGTGTATGAGCAAGGCATGAGCAAAAACGCACAATAACCACGGTGGGGAGTTGCGCCAGATCGCACCCCCCTCAGGGTTTTAATGTTGGTGAGCGTGGCGAGTCAGGAACAACACGATGGCGACGCCCGCGCCAATCAGCAAAATCTGCGGAATCGTTTCACGCAAGGTGGCGCGGCGCTGCATCTGCGGCATCAGATCGCTGACGGCGATGTAGATAAATCCCGACGAGGCAAATACCAGCACGTAAGGAATCCACTCCATGCCACGCTCAAGGGTAAAGTAGCCCAGCAAGCCGCCAATCACTGCCATCAAGCTGCAGATCAGGTTATATACGTAAGCGCGGGTGCGCGAAAAGCCGGCGTTGAGCAGCACGATGAAATCGCCGATTTCCTGCGGGATCTCATGCACGATGATGGCCAGGCCGGTGATCAGGCCCAGATGCGGATCGGCCAGGAAAGCGGCGGCAATCAGGATGCCGTCGGTAAAATTGTGCAAGCCGTCGCCAACCAGGATCATCCAGCCGGCTTTGCCTGCCTCTTTCTTGTCATGGCCGTGATGATGCCCGTGGCCGTCGTCTTCATGATGATGCGAGTGGCGCAGGATGGCAAATTTTTCCAGCACAAAAAAAGCCAGCAAGCCGCCCAGCAACACCGCGAACAGCGTATGGCTGTCAGCCTGCGACTCAAAAGCTTCCGGCAATGCGTGCAACAAGGAAGTCGCCAGCATGATGCCGACCGACAGGCTGACCATGCGCTCTACCATCTTGGATAGCAGCGCGAACGAAAAAATAGCGGCGGCGGTAATACTGAAGACACCGGCGATCGTGGTCGCCAGGATGATTGAAACGAGTGTGGAATTAATTTTTAGCCCCGGCAGACAGAGATTAAATGCAACATGGTTGCAAATTAAAACACAGCTACCGAAATTACGCAATTTTACTTATTGCGGGACAGAGTTTAAGAGTCGCCTGGGTGAACCTTGCGACGACTTACTCTGTCCCCAACTGACCAGATAAAAGTGTCAAATAACTTGGACAGCTTTCAGAGCAAATTTCAAGAACTTACCTTACATTCCTTCAACTCACGCCATGCGCTTTGAACCAGGCCAAAGTACGCTTCCAGCCGTCCTTGGCGTCCGCCTCAACGTAACTAGGACGATAATCGGCGTTAAACGCGTGGCCGGAATTCGGGTACACCACGAATTCCGACTTGCTGCTGCCTTTGGCCAGCGCCGCCTTCATCTGCGCCAGGGTATCTTGCGGGATGCCGTCATCCTTGCCGCCATACAAACCCAGCACCGGCACTTTCAGCGTCGGCGCGATGTCGACCGGTTGCTTAGGCATCAGCTCGCTCTTGTCTCCTACCAGGCGGCCATACCAGGCGGCAGCGGCCTTTACCTTGGGATTGTGGCCGGCATACAGCCAGGTAATGCGGCCGCCCCAGCAAAAGCCGGTGATCGCCAGCTTATTGACGTTGCCGCCATTCTCCTTGGCCCAAGCGACACAGGCATCGATATCGCCCAGCACCTGATCATCCGGCACCTTTGAAATCACATTTTTTTGCAGCTCTGCAATCGACGCGAAAGCGGCCGGATTGCCCTGGCGAATGAACAGATCCGGTGCAATCGCCAGATAACCCAGCTTGGCAAAACGCCGCGCGATATCGGCGATGTGCTCGTGCACGCCAAAAATTTCCGAGATCACCAGCACCACCGGCAGATTGGTTTTGCCTTCAGGCTGGGCCCGGTAAATCGGCACGCTCAAGCCGTTGGCCTGGACCTCCAGCGCTCCCGCAGTAAGGCCGGCAGTATCGGTCGTGATAGTTTGCGCCGACACCGGCAGCACCGCTGCGGCAAACCCGGTACCTAAAGTCGTTTTCAGAAAAGTACGGCGATCAACATCGTCTGACAAGCCGGTTTTTGCTACCAGGCTATCGAAATCCTCTTTCAAATTCGGCATTAAAGCTCTCCTTCAAGGTAGACCATCAATATCGATTTGCGTCGACCAAAGCAAATCACGGAGCACCGCTTAATGCGCCTCGTCCCAATTCTTGCCAACTCCGACTTCAGCAATCAGCGGCACTTTTAATTCAGCTACACCGGCCATCAGCTGCGGCAGCTTTTCCCGCACCAGCGCCAGCTCGTCTTGCGGCACTTCGAGTACCAGCTCATCGTGCACCTGCATGACCATCTTGGATTTTAACCGTTCTGTTTCAATCCAGTTTTGCACCGCGATCATCGACAATTTGATCAAGTCGGCAGCCGTACCCTGCATAGGCGCATTGATCGCCGCCCGCTCGGCGCCCTGACGGCGCTGGCCGTTAGGCGAATTGATTTCCGGCAGCCACAAACGACGCCCGAACACGGTCTCAACATAGCCTTGCGCCTTGGCTTGCACGCGCGTCATATCCATGAACTGCTTGACACCGGCAAAGCGCATGAAATATTTTTCGATATACATCTGTGCAGCGGCGCGCTCTATACCGAGATTACCGGCCAGGCCGAAAGCGCTCATGCCGTAAATCAAGCCGAAGTTGATCACCTTGGCATAACGACGCTGCTCGCTGCTGACTTCCGCTGCGGTAGTGCCAAAAATTTCTGCGGCGGTGGCGCGGTGGATGTCGACGCCTTCGGCAAATGCGCGCAACATGTTTTCATCGCCGGAGATGTGGGCCATGATGCGCAATTCGATTTGCGAATAGTCGGCGGAGACAATCACACTGCCTGCCGGCGCAACAAACGCTTCGCGGATACGGCGGCCTTCGGCGGTGCGAATCGGGATGTTTTGCAGGTTCGGATCGTTCGACGCCAGCCGTCCGGTAACCGCAACCGCCTGGGCGTAATTGGTATGCACCCGGCCGGTATTCGGATTGACCATCTTCGGCAATTTGTCGGTGTAGGTCGATTTCAGTTTGGACAAGCTGCGGTAGTCGAGCAGCACCTTCGGCAAGGGATAATCTTCCGCCAGCTTCTGCAGTACTTCTTCATCGGTCGAAGGCGATCCGGATGGCGTTTTCTTGACCACCGGCAGTTTGAGTTTATCGAACAGGATTTCGCCTAGCTGCTTGGGCGAACTCAGGTTGAAAGGCTGCCCCGCCAGTTCATAGGCCTGCTGCTCGATTTCCAGCATGCGCTTGCCCAGTTCATTCGATTGCGTCGCCAGCAGGCTGGCGTCGATCAGCACGCCATTGCGTTCAATCTTTTGCAGCACTACCGAAGTCGGCACTTCGATTTTTTCGTAGATGAACCTGAGCTTGGCGTCGTCAACAATATGCGGCCACATGGTCAGATGCAGCTGCAGCGTGATGTCAGCGTCCTCGGCCGCGTATTCGGTGGCGCGGCCGATCTCGACTTCGTCGAAACCGATTTGCGAAGCCCCTTTGCCGCATACTTCCTGGAAGGTGATGGTCTGGTGATTCAAATGACGCAAGGCCAGGCTGTCCATATCGTGGCTGCGATGCGATTCGAACACATAGGATTCAAGCAAAGTGTCATGCACGATGCCGCGCAAGCTGACGCCCTGGTTGGCGAAAATATGACTGTCGTATTTCATATTCTGGCCGACCTTAGGCTTGCTTTCGTCTTCTAGCCAAGCCCGCATTTTTTCCAGCACGAACTCACGCGACAACTGCGCCGGCACGTCCTGATAACGATGAGCGACCGGAATATAGGCAGCAACACCGACCTCGCAGCACAGAGAAATCCCGACCAGTTGCGCCGTCATCGGATCAAGCGAGGTGGTCTCGGTATCGACTGCAGTCAAGCTCGCCTGGTCGACGCGTTGCAGCCACTGATCCAGCTGGGCTTCAGTCAACACGGTTTCATAATGCCGCTCCACCGCGGCAAACAGACTGCTCTGCGCCGGCTCGGCGGCACCTGGCTTGCTGTCGGCGGCGACTTCGGCTGCGCCGCTTTTCCCTGCGCTGTCGGCTGCACCGGCAACACTTCCGGGCCCGCTTAAATCACGCAGCCAGGTCTTGAAGTTATAGCGCGTGAATAACTCGATCAGCGTCTCCTTGTCCTGCTCCGGCGCCTTCAAGGATTCCGGAATCGACACCATGTGCGCACTCAGGTCGCAATCGGTTTTCACCGTCACCAGCTCCTTGGCCTTGGGCAGCCAGTCCAGCACTTGCCGCAGGTTCTCGCCGACGGCACCGCCGATGCTGGCGGCATTGGCGATCACTTGATCGACAGTGTCATATTGCGCCAGCCACTTGACCGCAGTCTTCGGTCCGACCTTGGCGACGCCGGGGATGTTATCGACGGTGTCGCCGATCAATGTCAGATAATCGACGATGCGCTCGGGCGGCACGCCGAATTTGGCGATCACGCCGGCACGATCCAGCGTCTCGTTGCTCATGGTGTTGATCAGGGTCACATCATCGTTGACCAGTTGCGCCAGGTCCTTGTCGCCGGTCGAGACCACGGCTTGCATGCCGTGGCTCACCGCTTGCACGGTCAAGGTGCCGATCACGTCGTCGGCTTCCACTCCTTCAACCATCAGGATCGGCCAACCCATGGCACGCACGGCGGCGTGAATAGGCGTAATCTGTTTAACTAGGTCTTCCGGCATCGATGCGCGGGTGGCCTTGTAGTCGGCGTACATGTCGTCGCGGAAAGTTTTACCTTTTGCATCGAACACGCAGGCGAGGTAAGCTGCGGGGTAATCGATACGCAAGCGGCGCAGCATATTTATGATGCCATACAGCGCGCCGGTCGGTTCATTGGCTGCATTGCGCATATCGGGCAAGGCGTGGAAGGCTCGATAAAGATAACTGGAACCATCAACTAACAGCAGGGTTTTTTGCATATGGAATTGAACGGAAAAAATGTGCCGCGTTTGCGGCAAGTGACGGACGTCGAACGCGCAACTTCCAAGAAGGCGCGCGAATCGTGGCATATGTTCACGATTATGGCAGAATTTATCGAGTCGACCGAACGCCTTTCCGAGTTGCATCCCGCGGTATCGATCTTCGGCTCGGCGCGAATCAAGGCCAGCAATCCTTATTACCCGCTGTGCATGGATATCGCACGGCGCTTTTCCGATGAAGGTTTTGCCGTGATTTCAGGCGGTGGCCCGGGCTTGATGGAAGCCGCCAACAAGGGCGCATTCGAAGGTAAATCACCCTCGGTCGGTTTGAATATCGAATTGCCGCATGAGCAAAGCGGAAATAAATGGCAGGATATCTCGCTCAGCTTCCGTCATTTCTTTGCCCGCAAAGTCGCCTTCGTGCGTTACGCCGACGCCTACATCGTGCTGCCTGGCGGCTTCGGCACCATGGATGAGCTGACCGAAGTATTGACGTTGATCCAGACCGGCAAGTGCCGTCATATCCCTATCATCCTGGTCGGCAGCAGCTTCTGGAGCGGTTTGCTGGACTGGTTTCGCACCCAGCTGGTGGGCGACGGCATGATCGCGGCCAAGGACATGGACCTGATCCAGGTGCTGGACGACCCGGCCGAGATTCTCGCTGCCGTAGTGAAATTCTACGAGACGGGCGAAACCGTCATGGCGGAATCCGACAGCCATGCCAGCGTGTTGTTGTAGTGTTGTTGTAAACAACGCCTCCTGACAAGCCGCCAGCCAGATTACCGGCCCCCTTATCGCCTATAGGGGCCGGCGGTTTGTTACAATGAAGCCTTCCATCTTGTTTTATTTCAAGGTAGCCAAATTCTCATGCATAAATCTAAAGTCTGGCAGTTGTTGGCAGTAGGCATTGCCTCGCTTGCAACACCTTTGTTAGTAAACGCACAACAAACCTCCCAACTACCAGCCAAGAGCTCCGCGCCGCCACCGCCTGAGCTGCAAAAGCTGGAAGAAGGCGAAGCGCCGGCAGTCACCATCCGCAAACCCGGTGAAGGACCTGGCGAAATCACGCAAAAACGTGAGCAAGGCCGGGTTACTGAAGTCAAGGTTACCAGCGGCGGCAGCACGTATTACGTGAAGCCGGCTTCACAAGCCGGCACCTTGCTGCCAGGGGAATCACTGCCACGCGGGGCGCAATGGCAGATCAAGGAATTCGACCTGGGTCAAAAAGCGCACAAGCCAGGTGAGGCGGTTCAGACCGACAGCGAAGCAGGATTGCCGCCACCGACAGTATCGCCGGACAAGAAATAGTCCACGGCAGCCCCTATTGCCCTATTAAGTAGCCGTGCGGCTGATACGCGGAAATCCACCGCGTGTTCGCCGCATCTTTATTCCGACATGGCTTGAAGCTTGTCCTTTCCCCGATTTTTCCCATGGCAGTATTTACCCCCGTCACGCTAGACGATCTCACACAGTGGATCCCCCCCTTTTCCTTAGGCAAGGCACTGGCAATCAGGGGTATCTCATCCGGCATCGAAAACAGTAATTTTTTCATCAACACCGAGCGCGGAGAATATGTGCTGACGGTGTTTGAAAAGCTCAGTTTCGAACAATTGCCGTTTTATCTCGAACTGATGCGCCATCTGGCACAGCGCGGCGTACTGGTGCCCGAGCCTATCGCCAATCAGCAAGGCCAGATTCTCAATTCCTTGCATGGCAAGCCGGCTGCCATCGTCACCAAGCTGGAGGGCGATTGCCAACTGGCGCCGGCAGCGGTACATTGCGCTGAAGTGGGCGCGATGCTGGCAAAAATGCATCTGGCGGCACAAGACTTTCCAATTCGACAACCGAATTTGCGCGGCCTGCCGTGGTGGCGCGAAACCACCCCGGTGGTATTGCCGTATCTGCCGGACGACCGCCAACAGTTGCTGCGCAGCGAGATGGCGTTCCAGGAAAGCTTCGCCGCCTCGGAAACTTATCGCCAGTTGCCTAACGGGCCGGTGCACGCCGATCTATTCCGCAATAACGTGATGTTCGACGGCGACCGACTGACGGGATTCTTTGATTTCTATTTCGCCGGTTGCGATACCTGGCTGTTTGACCTGGCGGTCACAGTCAACGACTGGTGCATCGATCTGAACAGCGGCGCACTTGACATTCTCAGGGTAAGAGCGATGCTGGATGCATATCATGCGGTGCGGCCGTTCAGCGCAGCCGAGCAAATTGCCTGGCCGGCAATGCTGCGCGCCGGCGCCCTGCGTTTCTGGCTGTCGCGACTCTATGATTTTTATTTACCGCGCGCTGCAGAAATGTTGACGCCGCACGATCCCGGTCATTTCGAACGGATTCTGCGGCAACGTGTGGCCCATCCGGCCCCAGCCCTGTATTAGGCAAAACTACTAAGCGAAATTCTTGATTGAAACAATGGAAAAACTGCCTGCAAAAACCGGATGGATATGGATCAAGGAAGGCTTTGCGTTGTTCCGCAAACAGCCTGCCGAAATATCCACTTTATTCCTGGCTTATATGTTCTTGATGCTGGCGCTCAATATCATCCCGCTGCTGGGACAATTGCTGCCGCTGATTCTGGTTCCGGTATTTGCCATGTCCTTCATGCAGGCTTGCGTGAATATTGAACAAGGCAAGCGCGTCTATCCCAACCTGTTGCTGATCGGCTTTCGTTCGCCGGCACTGAAAAATCTGCTGATCCTGGGCAGCCTGTACCTGGTAGCGGCAGTCATCGCCGTCGCGGCCTCAGTCCTGATCGACGGTGGCGTATTCTGGATGACGGTGACCGGCCAGAGCGCCCTCGACGCCAAAGAAATACAAGACTCCAGCATGTCGCTGGCGATGCTGTTTTCCGCCGCGGTCTACACGCCGGCAGCGATGGCGTTCTGGTATGCGGCGCCGCTCATCATGTGGAAAAATATGAGTGTATCGAAAGCCATTTTCTACAGCTTCTTTGCAGTATCGCGTGAAATGAAAGCGTTTGCCGTATATGGGCTGGCCTGGGCCGCCATCGGTGTTTTGCTGCCGGCGCTCATCAGCGTGGTGATCGCGGTATTGATCGGCAACGCATCGGTCACGATCATGATCCTGCTGCCGCTATCGATTGCATTGACGGTGGTGATGTACTGCTCTTTCTATCCGACCTACACCCACATCTTCGGCAAACCGGAGGCCGATTTGCCGCCGCCCCAACCTCAAGCAACGACGACCACCGAATAAGCGTAGGGCGGGTAACGAAATACAAAACCGCCCGCCCACTCTCCTACGCTAGCTTCTCCAGCTTCGCCACGCTCAAATCCAACAGCTTCATGCCGTGCTTGCCGAAATTGATATGGGCGCGAGCATTGCCGCCGCTGCCTTCGATATTGACGATCACGCCTTCGCCAAACTTCAGGTGGGCGACGTTCTCGCCGATGCGCCAGCCGATGTCGCGCCGACCGAAGTTCTTCGAGATATTGTTGGCAGCTTTCTCGGGCGCTTCGTCCCAGGCTGACTTGGTATTGGCAAACCAGCTGTGCTGCTGCACCTTTGGCGACAGCCACTTCAGCGCGTCTTCCGGCAACTCGTCAAAAAAGCGCGAACGCATGTTGTAACGGGTCTGGCCGTGCAACATGCGGGTTTGCGAAAAGCTCATGTAAAGACGATTCCTGGCGCGGGTGATGGCGACATACATCAGGCGCCGCTCTTCTTCCACGCCGGCGTCTTCTTTCTGTGAATTCTCGTGCGGGAACAAACCTTCTTCCAGACCGGTAATGAACACCGCGTCAAACTCCAGGCCCTTGGCGGAGTGCACCGTCATCAGTTGCAAGGCATCTTGTCCGGCCTGGGCTTGATTGTCGCCCGCTTCCAGCGATGCATGCGAGAGGAAGGCCGACAAAGGCGACATCACCGCCGCCAGCGGCGCATCGGCGTCGAATATCTCGATGCCGTCGGCGGTCGTGATCGACGTCCCGGCCGCAGCCTGCGCCTTCGGTCCCAGCAGGGCCGGGGCATCGATGCCAAACCCTTCTTCCGAGACAAACAGGGTCGCAGCATTAACCAGTTGCTCCAGATTCTCGATACGGTCAGCGCCTTCTTTTTCATTGCGGTAGTGCTGCATCAAGCCGCTCATGTCGAGCACGATCTGCACCATTTCCGGCAACGGCAGCTGCTGGGTTTCAAAGCGCCCGCCTTCGATCAGTTTCAGGAATGCGCCCAGCGTGGCGCCGGCTTTGCCGGCCACATACGGCACCGCAGCGTAGAGTGAGACGCCATATTGTTTAGCGGCATCCTGCAATTGCTCCAATGCTCTCGCACCTATGCCGCGCGTCGGAAAATTCACCACGCGCAAGAACGCCGAGTCATTGTGCGGATTGTCCATCAACTGCAGATAGGCAATCGCATGCTTGACTTCGGCGCGTTCGAAATAGCGCTGGCCGCCATACACGCGATACGGTATGCCGGCAGAAAACAAGGCATGCTCGATCACTCGCGATTGCGCATTGGAGCGATACAGTACGGCGATTTCGCTACGCGTGGCGCCGTCGTTGATCAGGCTCTTGGTCTCTTCGATAATCCATTGCGCTTCCTGCAAATCGCTGGTGGCTTCATAGATTCTTACCGGCTCGCCATGGCCGGCGTCGGTACGCAGGTTCTTGCCGAGACGTTTGCTGTTGTTGGCAATCAGGGTATTGGCGCTATCCAGGATATGGCCGTGCGAACGATAATTCTGCTCCAGCTTGATCAGGTTCTCGACCCGGAACTCGTGCTCGAAAGCGCTCATGTTGCCGACATTGGCGCCACGGAAAGCGTAAATGCTCTGGTCGTCATCGCCGACCGCAAACACCGCGCCGCGCTGGCCCGCCATCAGCTTCAGCCATTTGTATTGCAGATCGTTGGTATCCTGGAACTCGTCCACCAGGATGTGCTGGAAGCGTGACTGATAATGCTCGCGCAGCGGCTGGTTACGGCTCAGCAGCTCATAAGTACGCAGCAAAAGTTCGGCAAAATCGACCACGCCTTCACGCTGGCATTGCTGATCGTACAAATCGTACAATTCGACGAATTTCCGGTTGTAATCGTCATTCGCCTCAACCTCGTTGGCGCGTAAACCCTGGTCCTTGGCGCCATTGATGAAATACATCAGATTACGCGGCGGATATTTTTCATCGTCGACATTGAGCGATTTCAGCAGGCGCTTAATGGCCGACAACTGGTCCTGCGAATCCAGGATCTGGAAAGTCTGCGGCAAACCGGCGTCGCGATAATGCGCGCGCAACAAGCGGTTGCACAAGCCATGGAAAGTCCCGATCCACATACCGCGCGTATTGATCGGCAGCATTGCCGACAAACGCGTCATCATTTCCTTCGAAGCTTTATTGGTAAACGTCACCGCCAGCACGCCGGCCGGCGATACCTGGCCGGTCTGGATCAGCCAGGCGATGCGGGTGGTCAGCACACGCGTCTTGCCGGAGCCGGCGCCAGCCAGGATAAGTGCGGATTGCGCCGGCAAGGTGACTGCGGCGAGCTGTTCTGGATTGAGGTTATGAAGAAGATTTTGCATCCTCGCATTATAAGCTGTGCGGCGGCACAGCTGATGCAAGCGATCACGATCGCTGTCGAGTTGCCTCTCTCGCTCCGCTGGCGGCTATTGGCCGCCACCAGCAGCTTCCAGGCCAGAAGGGTAAAATACCGCGTTGCACCAATTCCCTTCGTAACAATCAACCAAGCCGTCGCCCACCATGCCCGAAGAAGTTAGTCCTGACCGCGCCAACCAGCCGTTGTCCGGGACCGCAGTTACTTTCCACATTGTTTCCACCGCATTTTTCACTTTCATTTGCTATCTGGCAATCGGCATACCGCTGGCAGTGCTGCCCGGCTACGTCCATATCGACCTGGGCTACAGCTCGGTGCTGGCAGGCCTGGCGATCAGCATGCAATATCTGGCAACCTTGCTGAGCCGGCCGTTTGCCGGCCGCATGGCTGATTCGGTCGGCCCCAAGACCGCCGTCCTGCGCGGCCTGATCGGTTGCAGCATCAGCGGCGCTTTCCTGCTGGTCGCCGCGTTCTTCACACACATGCCGGCGCTAAGCCTCGCCATTCTGTTGACAGGCCGCCTGGTGCTCGGCTGTGGCGAGAGCATGGTCGGAACCGGTGCGATTACCTGGGGCATAGGCCGGGTCGGCGCCCAGCACACGGCGCGCATGATTTCCTGGAACGGCATCGCCACCTATGGCGCGCTGGCCATCGGCGCACCGCTTGGTGTGGTGATCGCCCACACCTGGGGTCTGGCGGCAGTGGGCGTTACGGTGACAGTGCTGTCGTTAGCCGGCTTCTTCCTGGCGCGTTTGAAGGCCGCGACAGCGGTGGTACGCGGCGAGCATTTACCGTTTCAACACGTATTGCGCAAGGTACTCCCGCACGGCATGGGGCTGGCCTTGGGCTCGATAGGGTTCGGCTCTATCGCTACCTTCATTACTCTGTTTTATGCCAGCCACCAGTGGCCGAACGCAGCGTTTTCACTAACCATGTTCGGCACCTTCTTTGTCGGTGCGCGCCTGCTGTTTGCCCACACCATCTCGCGCTTCGGCGGTTTCCGCGTGGCGATCATCTGTTTCTCAGTCGAGGCGCTCGGCCTGTTGCTGCTGTGGCAGGCCGGTTCGCCCTCGCTGGCGCTAATCGGCGCGGCGCTCACCGGTTTCGGTTTTGCCCTGATCTTCCCGGCACTCGGGGTGGAGGCAGTGAATCTGGTCCCGGCGCATAACCGCGGCAGCGCTCTGGGCGCTTATTCGGTGTTCCTGGATCTGGCGCTCGGCGTCACCGGCCCGCTGGCAGGATTGATCGTCAGCAAATTCGGTTATGCCGAGGTATTCCTGTTTGCCGCCATGGCGTCGCTGGCTGCGGTGGCGTTGACCGTCAGCATGTATCGCCGCTCACGGCTGACCTCGCCCGCCGCTGGCTAGGGCCTGTTAACATTTGATTTGGGAGTGCGAACGCGCGGCAGGCGTTGCGTGCCTAGGCGCAGCGACGCGACGTAGCGGTGCTACGGCAAGGAGCTGCAACAACGGCATGCGACGCCTGCAGCCGTTCCGGAGGGTTCCAATCAAAACGTGCGCTGGCCGCGTTGCATGGCTTGCTGGGGCGCCAGCCCCAGCTGCGCCACGCGCCTTGCCACCACACGTTTTGGTTGGAACGCATCTCCCAAATCAAATGTTAACAGGCCCTAGAGGCAGCGACAAAAAATACGCGCCTTTCTTTGCCGCTGGCAAATTGACATAAAATCGAGCTGCAAGTCTTCATACATCACTGTTAGAAGGAGTAAGCACAATGGCAAGGAAAAGCGTCTCAGTCATCGATATCGGCATCAGCGACAAGGATCGCAAGAAGATTGCCGACGGCCTCAGCAAGCTGCTGGCCGACACCTACACCCTGTATCTGAAAACCCACAATTTCCACTGGAACGTGACCGGGCCGATGTTCAACACATTGCACCTGATGTTCGAAGCCCAGTACAACGAACTGTGGCTGGCGGTAGACCTGATTGCCGAACGGATTCGCGCACTCGGTTATCCGGCGCCGGCGACCTACAAGGCCTTCGCCAAGCTGACCTCGATTTCGGAAGAGGAAGGCGTACCGAGCGCGACCGCCATGATCCAGCAACTGGTGCAAGGACAAGAAGCCGTCACCCGCACCGCGCGTTCGATTTTCCCGGCGGTTGATGCAGCGGCAGATGAACCGACCGCAGATTTGCTGACGCAACGCATGCAACTGCATGAAAAAAATGCGTGGATGCTGCGCAGTTTGTTGGAAACCTGACAGCTTGCCAGCCAAACGAGTGAACGTGGTTGCGATCGGATCGGGTCGGATCGGAACCACGTTCATGGATAGCTATCTGTTATCAAACAAGGCAACGAAACTGCGTGCCGCAGCGGTCGGATCCTCAGCCAGGTAAACACTGCTGATGGCGGCCACCATATCGGCGCCGGCAGCAATCAAAGGCAGCGCATTCTCTTGCGTCATGCCACCGATCACCACGTTCGGCAAAGCGATTTCGGCTTTAGCTCGCGTGACGATATCGGGCGGCGTGGTGACCGGATACTTCTTGACGCGCGATGGATAAAATCCGCCGAACGCGACATAACTAGCGCCGGCACGATACGCCGTATGCGCCAGCTCCAGATCGCCGTAGCAGGAAGCGCCGACAATCTTGTCCGCCCCCACCTTGGCCCGCACTTCGGCCACGCTGGCATCGGTGCCGCCGACGTGAATGCCGTCGGCGTCCAGCGCCAGGCACAAATCCACATAATCGTTGATGATGAATGGCCGCTGATAACGTCGGCACAAGGCCAGCAAAGCTTCAGCCTGCAGCTGCCGCAAAGCCGCATCAGCAGTCTTATGGCGATATTGCAGCAGCGCCGCGCCACCTTGCAAGGCTTGCTCGGTAACCTGCAACAGTTTGTCGGTATCATCCCAATCGGGTGTGACGATGTATAGACCCTTCATCGCTTTATCCTCGTAATTTCAGAAACGGCAGAACACGGCTAGGAATGCGCTGGCCAGCAGCGATCGCATAGGACTCAGCCAAGGTTTGCTGGCAATAGATTTGCGCCGCATCGATCGCCTGCTCCATCTCCAGCCCTTGCGCCAGCAGAGCTGAAAGCGCTGCCGCCAAGGTGCAGCCGCTGCCGTGAAACTCGCCCCGCAAGCGTGGCCAGCTCCAGTTGCGTTGCTGCGTCCTGCTGATCCATCGGTTCAGTACTTCATGCTGTTCCGGACCGTGACCGCCCTTCAACAACACATGCCCGCAACCGCGCTCCAACAGCATCGCCGCTTGCTGCTCTGGACTTGCCTGAGCGCCGCACAAACGATCGGCTTCGACCCGGTTCGGCGTAATCACGGTGGCAAGTTCAAACAAGGGAGCGAGTGCCGCAATCGGATCTTCGCTGGCCAGGCTGTCGCCACGGCCGTTCGCCAGTACCGGATCAAACACCACCGGCAATGCCGGTTGCCGTGAACGCAGGTCGCGAATAACGGCGGCAATCGCTTCGGCGTTAGCGCGATTGCCAACGATGCCTAGCTTGACCGCTGAGATATCGATACGATCGACAAGCGCTTGCGCCTGCTGCCGCACCAGATCCGCAGCGACGGGATAGACGCCAAACACCCGTTGGTTGTCCTGCACCGTCAATACCGTCATGACCGACAGCGGGTGCGCCCCGAGTGCGGCAATCGCGCTGATGTCGGCTTGCATGCCGGCGCCGCCGCTCGGGTCCGATCCGGAAAACACCAGCACACAGGCTGGCGCTTTGGCGCCGGCCGTGTCGACGTTTACCGAGACGCTCATTTGACTCTTCCTGCCATCGGTGAAGATGGCGATGCTGCAAAGCGCTTCGGAATCCGGCCGGCAAGAAAGGCTTCGCGCCCGGCTTCGATCGCCAGCCGCATCGCCCTTGCCATGCGGATCGGGTCCTGGGCGCCGGCAATCGCGGTATTCATCAACACGCCGTCGCAACCCAGTTCCATCGCAATCGCCGCGTCGGATGCAGTGCCGACGCCGGCGTCGACCAGCACCGGCACTTTAGCCTGCTCGATGATCAGCGACAGATTCCACGGGTTCAAGATACCCATGCCGGAACCGATCAGCGACGCCAGCGGCATCACCGCAACGCAGCCGATTTCTTCCAGAATCCGTGCCTGGATCGGATCGTCGCTGCAATACACCATGACGTCGAAACCATCCTTGACCAGAGCCTCGGCCGCTTTCAAGGTCTCCGGCATATTGGGGAAAAGCGTACGCTCATCGCCCAGCACTTCCAGCTTGGCCAGCTTGTGCCCGTTCAACAATTCACGCCCGAGTTGCAGCGTATAAACCGCATCGGCCGCGGTATAACAACCTGCCGTATTGGGCAGTATGGTGTAACGCGACGGTGGCACTACATCCAGCAAATTCGGCGCGTTCGGGTCCTGGCCGATGTTGACGCGCCGGATCGCCACCGTGATGATCTCGGCGCCGCTGGCTTCGGTTGCGGCGCGCGTTTGCTCCAGGTCACGATACTTGCCGCTACCTACCAGTAGCCGTGAGCTGTAGGTCTTGCCGGCGATGGTCAGGCCGGTATCCTGTTGTCCCGTTTCAGGGGTTGAGTTCAGATTCATGACAAATCCTTTAAAAGATTTTGCAGGGTGGACACATGTACCCACCCTACTAGTTCAGCCACCGCCGATAGCGCGCACTACATCAACCTTGTCTTGCGGCTGCAAAACGCGCTGCGGCCACAAACTGGCCGGCACCACCTGCCGGTTGACGGCGACTGCCACCGCTTTCCCGGCCAGTTCCAGCGCCACGATCAGCTGTTGCAAATTCTCGCCGTCAGCCAGCGGATGCGGTGCGCCGTTAAGTACGATTTCCATCATCGCCTCACTGCTTGCTATAGATTTCCGCGCCGTTCTTGACGAACTCGATGGCTTTCACTTCCATCCCCTGCTTGAGCGCGGCGATTTCGGAAATGCCTTGCGCGGCGGCGTACTCGCGCACTTCCTGAGTGATCTTCATCGAACAGAAATGCGGCCCGCACATCGAGCAGAAATGCGCGACCTTGGCGGAATCCTTCGGCAAGGTTTCGTCATGGAATTCGCGTGCCTTGTCCGGATCGAGACCGATGTTGAACTGGTCTTCCCAACGGAATTCAAAACGTGCTTTCGACAAGGCGTTGTCGCGGATCTGCGCACCGGGATGGCCCTTGGCCAGATCGGCCGCATGCGCCGCGATCTTGTAGGTAATGATGCCGTCCTTGACGTCGACCTTGTTTGGCAAACCGAGATGTTCCTTCGGCGTGACGTAGCACAGCATGGCGGTGCCATACCAGCCGATGGTGGCGGCGCCGATGCCGGAAGTGATGTGGTCGTAGCCGGGAGCGATGTCGGTGGTCAACGGTCCAAGCGTGTAGAACGGCGCCTCGTGGCACTGTTCCAGTTGCAGATCCATGTTTTCCTTGATCAGGTGCATAGGCACGTGGCCCGGGCCTTCGATCATCACTTGCACGTCATGCTTCCAGGCGATCTGGGTCAGCTCACCCAGGGTCTTCAGCTCACCCAGTTGCGCTTCGTCGTTGGCGTCGTAGATCGAGCCCGGACGCAGACCGTCGCCGAGACTGAAGCTGACGTCATAGGCCTTCATGATTTCGCAAATATCTTCGAAGTGGTCGTACAGGAAGGATTCGCGATGATGCGCCAGGCACCACTTGGCCATGATGGAACCGCCGCGGCTGACGATGCCGGTCAGGCGCTTGGCTGTCATCGGCACGTATTGCAGGCGCACGCCTGCGTGGATGGTGAAGTAGTCGACGCCCTGCTCGGCTTGCTCGATCAGCGTATCGCGGAAAATTTCCCAGGTCAGATCTTCAGCTTTGCCGTTGACCTTTTCCAGCGCCTGGTAAATCGGCACGGTACCGATCGGTACCGGCGAATTGCGGATGATCCATTCGCGGGTTTCGTGAATGTGCTTGCCAGTCGACAGATCCATCACGTTGTCGCCGCCCCAGCGAATCGCCCAGGTCATCTTTTCGACTTCTTCGCCGATGGAAGAGGTCACTGCGGAATTGCCGATGTTGGCGTTGATCTTGACCAGGAAATTACGGCCGATGATCATCGGTTCGATTTCCGGGTGATTGATATTGGCCGGGATGATGGCACGGCCGCGGGCGATTTCATCGCGCACGAATTCCGGTGTGACGAAATCACCTGCGGCCGGCAGCGATGCACCGAACGATTGGCCGGGATGCTGGCGGCCCATCAGGTCGGCCAGCTTGTTGCCCATCGGGCCGGAGGCTTTCAGCTCTTCCAGATACTCTTTGCGGCGCATGTTTTCGCGAATTGCCACGAATTCCATTTCCGGCGTGACAATGCCTTGGCGGGCGTAATGCATTTGCGAAACGTTCTTGCCGGCTTTGGCGCGGCGTGGCTTGCGGTGCAGGTTAAAGCGCAACTCGGCCAGCTTCGGATCGTTCAGACGCTCGATGCCGTATTCCGAGCTTGGTCCCGGCAATTCTTCGGTGTCGTCGCGCTCTACGATCCACGGCAGGCGCGGCGTCGCCAGGCCGGAACGGATATCGATCTTCACTTCAGGATCGGTGTACGGACCGGAAGTATCGTAGACATAGATCGGTGGATTTTTTTCGGCACCGAACGAAGCCGGCGTATCAGACTGGCTGATCTGGCGCATCGGTACCCGGATATCAGGGCGCGAGCCGGTGACGTAGATCTTGCGGGAATTCGGCAGGGGGTGGATTGCAGCTTCATCCACCGTAGCAGTGGCGGACAGGAATTTTGGGTTGGCGTTCAATTTTGGCTCCTTTGCTTGTATTTCATGGCTTGGAGCCAGCAAAGGAGTTTTCGAGTCTGGTGGCGCGGGATCACGGTATTGCTTTGTGAATCGGCCGATTACATCTCGACAGCTTCCCTTCGCTGGCATTACCCAGATCAGGTTCGAGGGTATTTCTCACCCGGTTACAAGCGTCAATTCGCAGAAAGCGTATTAACATTTCAGTAACCAGGACCCCTAGCGTTGTGCTGCCGCAGAATAAATTCCATGACAGCGAAAAGGATTCTACACCCGCAATCGGCTTGCGGTATATCAAAAATGCGGGTCTCCCTATGTCAGGTCGAGTATAAAAGCCCCGCTTCCCTGGCAAATCCGTCCACACGATTGTCTTTACGTCAAAAAACCCTGCGTCCCGGCCGGCAATGTTAGGAGCCAGTCGGCTGCGTACTTTATAATCATCGTTTTAGATAGCTTTAGCAAAGAACCTCAATAAATCATGGAATTAGCCAAGTCTTTCGACCCTGCCGAGATTGAACAATTCTGGCGTACCGAGTGGGAAAAACGCGGGTATTACACCGCCACCACCGACGCCGACAAACCGTCCTTCAGCATTCAGTTGCCGCCGCCCAACGTGACCGGCACGCTACACATGGGGCACGCTTTCAACCAGACCATCATGGATGGCCTGACCCGTTACCATCGCATGCGCGGTTTTAATACTGCCTGGATTCCAGGCACCGATCACGCCGGCATCGCAACGCAAATCGTGGTCGAACGGCAACTCGATGCGCAAAAAATCTCGCGCCACGATCTGGGCCGCGAAAAATTCGTGGAAAAGGTCTGGGAGTGGAAAGAACAATCGGGCTCGACCATTACCGGCCAGATGCGCCGCATGGGCGCCTCGACCGACTGGAGCCGCGAATACTTCACGATGGACGACAAGCTGTCCGGCACCGTGGTCGAAGTTTTTGTGCGCTTGTTTGAGCAAGGCCTGATCTATCGCGGCAAACGGCTGGTGAACTGGGATCCGGTGCTGGGTACCGCAATCTCGGAATTGGAAGTGGCCTCGGAAGAGGAAGACGGTTCGATGTGGCACATCCATTATCCGTTTGCCGACGGCAGCGGTCATCTGACGGTTGCCACCACGCGCCCGGAAACCATGCTGGGCGACGTTGCTGTTGCGGTCGATCCGACTGACGAGCGTTATATCCACCTGGTCGGCAAGATGCTCAAGCTGCCGTTGACCGATCGCGAAATCCCGGTCATCGCCGACAGCTATGTCGACAAGGAATTCGGTACCGGTTGCGTCAAGATCACGCCGGCTCATGATTTCAACGACTATGCGGTTGGTCAACGCCACCAGCTGCCGCAGATTACGATCCTGACGCTGGACGCCAAGATTAATGAAAACGGCCCGGCCCAGTACCAGGGCATGGACCGTTTCGTGGCGCGCAAACAGATCGTTGCCGATCTGGACGCCCAAGGTTTGCTGGAATCGGTCAAGCCGCACAAACTGGTCGTGCCGCGCGGCGACCGTACCGGGGTAGTGATCGAGCCGATGCTGACCGATCAATGGTTTGTCGCCATGAGCAAGCCAGCGCCGGAAGGCACTCACTTCCCGGGCAAATCGATAGCCGAAGTGGCGCTGGAAAAAGTCGCCAACGGCGAAATCCAGATGATCCCGGAAAACTGGAGCAACACTTACAACCAGTGGCTCAACAATATCCAGGACTGGTGCATTTCGCGTCAACTGTGGTGGGGCCATCAGATCCCGGCCTGGTATGGCGACGACGGCAAAATCTATGTCGCCCGCGACGAAGCGTCAGCCCGGGCGCAAGCTGCGGCGGCCGGCTACATCGGCGCACTCAAGCGTGACGACGATGTGCTCGACACCTGGTTCTCATCGGCGCTGGTGCCGTTCTCAACCCTTGGCTGGCCTGAAGAAACGCCAGACTACAAGATGTTCCTGCCGTCGTCGGTGCTGGTCACCGGTTTTGACATCATCTTTTTCTGGGTTGCGCGGATGGTCATGATGACCACCCACTTTACCGGCAAAGTCCCGTTCAAGACCGTCTATGTGCATGGCCTGGTACGTGATGGCAACGGCCAGAAGATGTCTAAGTCGAAGGGCAATACGCTCGACCCTATCGACCTGATCGACGGTATCGATCTGGAAACGCTGGTTGCCAAACGCACAGTCGGCCTGATGAATCCCAAGCAAGCCGACAGCATTGCCAAGGCGACCCGCAAGGAATTCGCAGACGGCATCCCGGCCTTCGGCACCGACGCCTTGCGCTTTACCTTTGCCTCGTTGGCGACGCTTGGCCGTAACATCAATTTCGACCTTGGCCGCTGCGACGGCTACCGCAATTTCTGCAACAAGCTGTGGAACGCTACGCGCTTCGTGCTGATGAACACCGAGGGCAAGGATTGCGGTTTCGACGGCCATGCTGCGGGTGTCTGCGATAAGGAGAAACTGCAATTCTCGCAAGCCGATCGCTGGATCGTCTCGCTCTTGCAGCGCACTGAAGCTGAAGTCGCCAAAGGTTTCGCCGACTACCGCTTCGACAATATCGCCTCGGCCATCTACAAATTCGTCTGGGATGAATATTGCGACTGGTACCTGGAAGTTGCCAAGGTACAGATCCAGCAAGGCAACGAAGCGCAACAACGCGCCACCCGCCGCACTTTGCTGCGGGTACTGGAAGTCGTGTTGCGCCTGGCGCATCCGATTATTCCGTTCGTCACTGAAGCCTTGTGGCAAAGCGTGGCGCCGCTAACCGGCCATGCACTCGATGCGGCAGGCGACTCCATCATGCGCCAGCCTTATCCTGAAGCGAATCTGGAAAAGATCGATGAAGACGCTGAAACCTGGATGACGCAATTGAAGGCGCTGACGGACGCATGCCGCAATTTACGCGGCGAGATGCAATTGTCGCCGGCGCTGCGCGTGCCGCTGATTATTGCCGGTTCGGCAGCCCAGCAAAGCACGCTGTTGTCGTTCGCACCGTACCTGCAGGCGCTGGCAAAATTGGCAGATGTGCAAGTAGTAGAGACTCTACCCGAATCGCCGGCGCCGGTCTCGATTGTCGGTGATGCTAAGCTGCTGCTCAAAGTTGAAATTGATGTTGCGGCTGAACGTGAACGGCTGGGCAAGGAAATCACCCGTATCGAGGGTGAAATCAGCAAAGCCCAGGCCAAGTTGGGCAATGAAAGCTTTGTGGCTAGAGCTCCGGCACAGGTGGTTGCACAAGAGCAAGAGCGCTTGGCGAATTTTTCCGGTACCCTCGAAAAGTTGCGTGAACAGTTTGCAAAATTAAAAGTATCTTGATTTCTTATTAATATAATAGTGCCGGCTTGCAGCGATGCGGTCGGCACGACAGAGACAGGAGACGAAACGTGAAAAAACTTTTGACGACAGCGATCGCCGGCGCTGCCTTGTTGGCATTCGGCGCTTTTGCGCAGGACACCAGTTCAGCGGTCGGCCTGTGGAAAAATATCGATGATCACACCGGCAAGCCAAAGGCGCTGATTCGTATTAGCGAAGCCAATGGCGAACTGCATGGCAGAATCGAGAAGCTGCTGCGTGACCCTAGCCAGGATCAAAATCCCAAATGCGTTAAATGCCAAGGCGAGCTGAAAGATCAGCCCATCATCGGCATGACCATCATCAATGGCATGAAAAAGGATGGCAACGAATACAATGGCGGCACCATTCTTGATCCGGATAACGGCAAGGTCTACAAAAGTAAAATGTCGCTGGCCGACGATGGCAAGAAATTGAATGTACGCGGCTATATCGGCGTACCCCTGCTTGGCCGTACCCAGACCTGGGTACGCGAAGAATAATTTTTTTGCCCGCAAACTGGTCTAAAAAAATGCCGTTCAAGCGATTAGCTGAACGGCATTTTTGCTGGTGCGGTGCTTCGTAAATGGGGAGCCACAGAAGCACTACACTGACTATCGGACTGTTTAAACGAAGGATACGGTCAGGCCTGGCAGCGCAATTCCAGAGAAAGCCGTGACCCAGGTTTGCCCGGCTTGCACCGGATAGGCATCGGTCCAGGTGCCTGTGGTAATGATCTCGCCGGCTTGCAAAGGCATGAACTGTGGCTGTGCATTCAGCACCTGGTGCAAATGCCATAAAGCGTGCACCGGGCTATCCAGCACATCGCTGCCGAAACCGGCGCCGCACAAGGTTACCGAATCCTCGGTGCAGCACGATAGCGAGACGCTTGCGTTGGCCAGCATGCTGGCAAGATTACGGCGGGTGGCGGTGGACAACACATGCGGTTCGCCAATAATCAGCGTGCCATGCAGGCCGAACGCCGCGATCGCATCGACCGCATCGAATTTCCAGTCGGGGAAAGGGCACACCACGATTTCGAAAGCATGCGCCATCCATTCGATACACTCGGCGATTTCTTCCAGATCGGCATCCGGCGCGGGTGTTCTGCCCAAGCTGAATACCACTTCGGGTTCTATCCGCGGCTGCAACGCCCCTTCCAGACTTTGAATCCCGCGGTTGTCTTCGGCGTAGCGCACGGTGTTGTCGAATACATGCGCCCAGATCGGTGCATTGATAGTTTCGGTGATCCCGTATTTGGGCCATATGGTGCGATTGCTGAAGCCGACCTTGCGGCCGATCGGAGTCGCGCCGTGTCCGATACTGGCGTCCAGAATGCGCTTGCCGATATCGTAGCCATCCATCGGCGAGAGAACATCAGCAGCCGACAACAGCGGCATCAATTTGGCGCTCGCTCGCGCATCCAGAAGCTGGTGGGCGTAACGGTTAGCTTTGGTAGACATAAGCATGGTTGACTTGCACACTATTAGTGAAGGCTATCGTATTGTCTGTGACGTTTAGTTTTTACACAAGCATAGAAATATTAATATTCCAACACTTGTATTGCGGGACGGCACCGGGCCCGCGATCCTGCCTTGATTAGAAACACTCATCGATTCCGCGATTTCTGCAGAAACCGGTCAAGCTGCGCTGCGAACTGATGGCGATCGTTCTGGTTAAATGCTGCCGGGCCGCCGGTTTCTACTCCGCTGCTGCGTAACTCTTCCATAAAATTACGCATCGTCAAATGCTGCTGGATGTTGTCCTTAGTATAAAACTCGCCGCGCGGATTAAGCGCCTGGCCGCCCTTTTCAAGTACATCGGCTGCCAATGGAATATCGGCAGTAATCACCAGATCGCCAAGCTGCAACATTCGAACAATTTCGCGATCGGCGACATCAAAACCTGACGGCACCTGGATTGCCTTGATGAATCGCGATGGCGGCACTCTCAACAATTTGTTCGCTACCAGAATCACCACGATTTGCAGTCGATCGGCGACCCGGAACAGAATCTCCTTGATGACGTTCGGACAGGCGTCAGCGTCAACCCAGATTTGCATTGCTACGGGCTGCGCCGGCATCACATCGGCGTCTGCGAGCGAATTAATTTTGCCCCCACAACTCACCGTTAGGGCCGGTACGCGGCGCCGCTACACCAAAATGACTGTAAGCGATCGGGGTGGCAATACGGCCGCGCGGTGTGCGCTGCAAATATCCTTGCTGAATCAGGTACGGTTCAAGTACATCTTCGATGGTGTCACGTTCTTCGCCGATGGCGGCGGCCAGATTATCCAGGCCGACCGGACCGCCGCCGAACTTGAACAGCACCGCTTCCAGTAACTTTCTATCCATGATGTCGAAGCCGACGGGATCGACATCCAGCATCACCAGCGCCGCATCTGCCATCGCCTTGGTGATTTCGCCGTTGCCTTTGACTTCTGCATAGTCGCGCACGCGGCGTAACAAGCGGTTAGCGATACGCGGCGTGCCGCGGCTACGCTTGGCAATTTCGAAAGCGCCATCATCCATGATGGGCGCCCCTAATAATGAAGCGCTGCGAGTCACGATCTTGCCCAGTTGTTGCGGCGTATAAAATTCAAGACGGGCGACAATCCCGAAGCGGTCGCGCAGCGGGTTGGTCAACATTCCTGCCCTGGTGGTCGCGCCTACCAGCGTGAAAGGTTGCAGATCCAGGCGCACCGAGCGCGCTGCCGGACCTTCCCCAATCATGATATCGATCTGATAGTCTTCCAGCGCCGGGTACAGGATTTCTTCCACCACCGGCGACAAGCGATGGATTTCATCGATGAACAGTACATCATTTGCTTCGAGATTGGTTAGCAAAGCCGCCAGGTCGCCGGCGCGTTCCAGCACCGGCCCCGAAGTCTGACGCAGATTAACGCCCATTTCCCGCGCGATGATATGCGCCAGGGTAGTCTTGCCCAAACCAGGAGGACCAAACAATAAGGTGTGGTCCAGCGCTTCATGCCGTTGCCTGGCTGCAGTAATGAATATCTGCAGCTGGTCGCGTATCTTTTCCTGGCCGACGTATTCGTCCAGTTGCTTGGGCCGCAGGGCGCGTTCGATCGCCTCTTCATTCGGTGATGCGGGCGTGGCAGCGATAATGCGCTGTTCGGTGAAATCGTCGGTTTGGATACTCATGGTCGGATTGTAGCCAGACTGCAGCGATTAGATATAAGAAAAGACATCCACTCCATCAATAAAGCAATAATGATCAGCTTTGGCCTGCCCGGCTACAACTTGGACAGGGCTTTCAATGCCAGTTTGATTCCATCTGAGACGCTGGCGTCCGACGGCAATTGTTTGAGCGCCAACATAGCTTCCTTGTCCGAGTAACCGAGCGCGATCAGGGCATTCAAGATATCGCCACTGACATCGCTTGCATGATGACTACCCACAGGCCCCAGATCAGCACCTAGCTTGCCCTTCAATTCGAGCAGCAGGCGCTCAGCTGTCTTTTTACCAATACCAGGCACCTTGGTGAGCCGGCCTGCTTCCTGCATGGTGATCGCCTGGGCCAGGTCTTGCACCGACATGCCGGACAAGATAGACAGTGCGGTACGGGCGCCAACCCCGCTGATTTTGATCAACTGCTTGAATACATTACGTTCTTCAGCGCTGCCAAAACCATATAAAACATGCGCATCTTCGCGTATCGCCAGATGAGTCAGCAAGGCAACCTTTTCACCCAGCCCCGGCAGATTGTAGAAAGTGCTCATCGGCACGCCAACTTCATAGCCGACGCCGTTGCAATCAATCAATAATTGGGGAGGATTTTTTTCGAGCAGAATCCCGGAAAGACGACCTATCATCGCAGTTGGCCTTTATGTGAATCAATGAATCATACAGGACAACTGGTTAAAAACACAGTGGTTTTGTTGCGGCAAAGCTGAAATTCCGGAAAATCATGCTGTTGCGTGAATCCGAAACGCAAAGCAAAAACCCTCTGTACGAGAGTACAGAGGGTTTTTTAATAAAAGCCTGACGATGACCTACTTTCACACTGGTTGCAGCACTATCATCGGCGCAAAGTCGTTTCACGGTCCTGTTCGGGATGGGAAGGGGTGGTACCAACTCGCTATGGTCATCAGGCATAACTTGTAACCGTTGAGCGTTCTCCAGTGGGAGCAACGACCAACGCAATTTAGAAGAAGTAGTTTTTTTATACCGAACTCACTGGTGTTTTCACAGTGAGTGAGTCCGGTTGGGTATGAATGTCCAAACGGTGTTGTTATCTTTTACAAGATAGTCACCTTGGCAAACAAATAAGCTCATCATATAACCTGCTAAGGTTATAGGGACAAGCCTCACGGGCAATTAGTATCAGTTAGCTTAACGTATTACTACGCTTCCACACCTGACCTATCAACGTCCTGGTCTCGAACGACCCTTTAGGG
>NZ_DATMRK010000021.1:0-39528 GCF_035566375.1 Collimonas sp. | reverse complement strand
TTCATAGAAGGCGATGCTGCCATCTGTACGTTTGAGCCGCACCGTATGGATATATCCGGTGAAGCAACGCATGGTTCCGTCACCGCGTACCAACTCCACACACAGTAATTTCCCGTGCAGATCCTTGAGAGGTATCAGCGCGTCGTCTGACAGCAATTCGATCTTGTAAGAGAAATCCCGGCTTAAGCCTTCGATTGCTTCGAGCTTATTAATCAGCAGCTCGGCCTGCGGACCGTCGTTGTTGACGAACGAGACTCGCAAGATGCGTTTGTTTTGTCTGCCGTCAATCAGGCTTTGCAGTGTTCGAATTGCATTGGCCATGCAAGCTTCCTGTAGTTATGTAGCGTTTCGTCGCGAAATTAGAGAGGGCGGCTCTGCCATGCTCATACTGAGGCGTCGCTTGTCTGTTGCCAGAGAACAGTTATCTAGCATTCAATGCTGCCCCTATAGCACATGAGCAACCGCAAACGATTGTGTCGCCAGTTTCCGAGTGCCAATATTGTATCATCGATAATATATTATTATTGTTTTGAGGCCCGCCCCGCAGTCATCCCCCCGATGTTGCACGGATACGCTTGGCACGCGACTTATTAATTAATTGACAAGCAACTCGATTATTACTGCAAGGATATTCAATCGACAATAAGTTAAGACTTAAAGTGATGGAATTGCTTGTAGATAGGCGGTAGTTGGCTGCTAGGATAGCTGCTCGTTTGACAACTATCTGAATGGAGGATGTTCGTATGGAAAACAAAATCTCGCTCTCGATTCCCGACGCCGTACAGAAGCAGGTACTGCTGAAAATCACCGAGTTGAAAGGATTATTAGCGCCGTATCTGATTGCGCTTACGCCGCAACAGCGGGGAGCGATCCTCAAAATGGGCGACCGCTCTCAGCCCTTTGTCGACAAATCCTTGGAATATGCGCAGCGCAATCCCAATCTGTTGCCAAGCTTTCTCAATCTGGCCGAATGGAAAAAAGACACCGTCGGCCGCAAAAATCTGAGCGACATGCAATATGCCTTAAGCGAACTCAACTCCAACGTCGCCGACACCAACATGCAATGCGGCTCGGAAGCGTATAACCAGGCACTGCTGTTTTACAATAACGTCAAACAAGCCGCCAAGAACAACGTGCCCGACGCCAAAGTCATCGCCGAAGAGTTAAGCAAGCGCTTTAGTAGCCGGCCGGCAGCGCAGGAACCACCGGCCAGTTAAGTTTTAACGGCATCTACACAAGAGGGATGTGCCTGGCGGCACATCCCTTTTTTTGTTTCCCGCGCAGGCAAGTGGGCAAGAGCGGAGGCATAACACCGAAATTTCTCGCGGCAAAAGTGCCGTATCCGAACTCCGAGGCAGGACGTTCCGCTTCGGAGGTTCGACGCGCTGCCTCGGAGGTTCGATGTTCTGCCTCGGAGGTTCGACATCCTGCCTCGGAGGTTCGACGTCCTGCCCCGGAAGTTCGACGTCCTGCCTCGTAAGCTCGATGTCCTGCCTCGGAAGTTCGATGTCCTGCCTCGGAAGTTCGATGTCCTGCCTCGGAAGTTCGATGTCCTGCCTCGGAAGTTCGATGTCCTGCTTCAGAGGCTCAATGCCCTACCTCGGACGTTCGATGCCCTGCCTAATGGGTTCAACATCGACGCACAACGCATCAATTACATTCTTTCATGCCGCCAAATAGAATAAGCCATTGGCGGATTGTCATCGCTACCAATAGCGTTTATAGTTGGCCGTCCCTGAAAAAAGCAGGGAACGGGTTTTGCAGCCTGGTTTACAAGAAGCGCACAAGCCGCGTTATGCGGTTTTTTCATGTGCGTCACCTTCGTTCGTCCCTACGGGCGGCGATGGTGGGGAGCCTTCGGGCTGCCGGTTTTTCTTCTTGTACCGGTCTGCAAATCCTGCCATCTGCCGCCCTCCCGTTTTGCAGCGGAAAACGGCTTAAACGTAATCAAGGAGCCAGCTATGACTAGCATCAACTCGTCTGCACAATTCCCCCATCAAGCAATTAGAGCCGATCACCAGCCGTTCTCATGGCTGGCTGAAGAATTACGCATCGACGCGTCGATGCAATTCCTGGCGCATACGCTGGATATGACACAGGGCATTCAAACCTGCCTGGGCTTGATCCACGCCAGCAATCAGGCGCGTGAGGAAAGCGATCCGGCATGTCCGCCGACGTTGAATGTTTCCGATACCGAGTGCTTAACGCGGCTGGCGATGGCAGTTGCGGGGTCGTTGTCGGAACAGGCGGAGCGGCGTATTGCATGGTTTAATCAACGGTATGCGGCCTGAGTTACCCACAGAAATTGTGAACAGCCCTGTGGATAACACCCCTGCTAACTCGCTAAGCTATTGATTTAATAAACTTTTCCGATAGTGGTACAGAAGCGCGCAGCGGCATGGGGACGGCCAGTGAACTGGCAAATAAGCTGGCCGGTCCCCTGCCGCCCCACCCCTTCAAGCGAGGGCTATACCAAGCCCTGCACAAAACTGAACATCGCCAGCTCAAGATCGTTATGTGCGTTGAGTTTTTTCATGACGGTGCGCTTTTGCGTACTGACGGTTTTGATGCTCTTGCCCAGCACGCCGGCAATATCGCTGACACTCATCCCCGCGAGAAAAAAGCGAATCACTTCGTATTCGACTTTGCTCAAGGCTTTATGGTTATTCTTGCTGTTGCCTCGCTGCACTCCTTTGGCGAGCAAAGCGCTGCGGATCTTGGTCGACAGCCAGCGGCCGCCATACACCACCGCCATGACTGCATCATGCAGATCGACGGCGGCGTCAGATGCATGGACTACGCCGCCAACGCCGCAATGCATGACGTCTTCAATCACGGTGGCGTCGTCGCTTGCGGTGTAGACAATGATGGGTAATTTCGAAACGCGCTTGCTTAATCTCGACAAATCATAGAGTTGGTGTACATCTCTATTGTGCTGTTCGACACTGTGCAGAATGTAAATCAGAATATCGCAAGAGGCCATGAAATCGATCTCTTGCTCTTGATCCTGCAACTTGCTCCAGTGCGGCATGACAGTCATTTCGCGCCGCTCCTCAAGCAAGGATACAACCGTCTCCCGCACTGGAACCGTCGCTCCCAGCACCGCTAATCGGATCTCCTTGGACATTGCCAGTCTTCCTCTTCTATCTGTAAATCAATAGCGCAGCTGCTGCAACACATGCTAAGCAGTTGTTCGCTAGTCTTTTCAAATTACAACTATTGCTCATCTGTATCATGAACGATGGAAAGTAGAATGGAATTAGAACTTTCTGGATATACAAAGAAGCCTGCCACAGGATCACTCCTCTGCCGGCCAGGTTCCGAGAATCGGTGGTTGCTCAGGCCAGCTTGATGGAAAATAGCGCACAGACCAGGATTGTGATCAGAATCCCGACGCACAAGACCGCCTTGTCTACCTGATGTGGTGCGGTGATCACATTGCTTTTAAATAGCGTAATCACCGCACCGACAACAGCAATTCCAATCAGCAATACCCATCTATCAAACTCATTCATCTTGCACTTCTTAGGAGGTGGATGCAGTTGAAAAATCAAAAACTTGTCATCAATACGATGCATGAAGGCGGCGCGTTCCCATTCGATGGAAACACGCTTGAAGCATCACCTTGCGTTGCCGGGCAATAACGAATCATGCCCAGCCGTATTGCGGGATAAATATTTACCGCAGATGGTACACAGCCGCACCAGATAAATGACTGAGAATAATCTCATAAAGCATGCGTCATACAATTGCCGCTAATCAAGCAAGCATTCACACTAGCCCGAAACGCAAAAAAGCCCGCATTTCTGCGGGCTTCGAAGAGATTTCCAACCAGAGCGATCGTGCTGCGTTTTGCTGGCGAGCTTACTTATTTACGCGCAAACACCGCCGCAAAGAAACCATCGGTCTGATGCTGGTGCGGCAGCAGTTTCAGATAGTCACCCATTTCCAACGCGATCTTTTGCTCGGCCAATACGTCTTTCATCGGCACTAAGGAAAAATCTTCATGGCTGGCCAGGAACTGCGCGGCAATCGCTTCGTTTTCCTCGTCCAGCAAGCTGCAGGTGCCGTACACCAGGCGGCCGCCGGATTTCACCAGGCGCGCGGCGCTGGAAAGAATCGCGATTTGTTTAAGATTCATTTCGGCAATCGCCTCCGGTGTCTGCCGCCATTTGACGTCCGGATTGCGGCGCAAGGTGCCGAGGCCGCTGCACGGCGCATCGACCAGCACGCGGTCAATTTTGCCGGCCAGGCGCTTGACCTTGCCATCGTTCTCATGCGCGATCAACACCGGATGGATGTTGGACAGACCGCTGCGCGCCATGCGCGGTTTGAGTTTTGCCAGGCGTTTGTCGGAGACGTCGAAGGCGTACAAGCGGCCAGTATTGCGCATGGTGGCGCCCAGAGCCAGCGTCTTGCCGCCGGCGCCGGCGCAGAAATCGACCACCATCTCGCCGCGCTTGGCGCCGACGATTTGCGCCAGCAACTGGCTGCCTTCGTCTTGCACTTCGATGGCGCCGCTCTTGAACAGAGGCAGGTTTTGCAAAACCGGTTTCTTGATGACGCGCAAACCAAGCGGTGCATACGGTGTCGGCTCGCACAAGATCGGCGCTTCAGCCAAAGCGGCGATGACTTCTTCGCGATTAGCCTTGAGCGAATTGACGCGCAGATCCAGCGGCGCCGGTTGATTCATCGCATGCGCCAGCTGCAAGGTGGCGGCTTCGCCATCACGCGCTACCAGCTTATCGAACAACCATTGCGGCAGGTTGGAACGCATCAGCGGCGGCATCAGGTTACGGTCGATTTCGGCGACACGTGTCAGCCATTCGGTTTCTTCTTCCGACAGACCGCCCAGGGACTCGATGCTGACCGCATCGGCCAGGCCTAGCAGGGTCATGCGGCGCATGGTCGGGCCGTTGCCGGATTCGGCAAAGCTGGTGTAAATGGCCTTGTTACGCAACAAGCCGTAGACTGCTTCGGCTATCACGCCGCGCTCACGCGAACCAAGTTTCGGATGATCACGGAAGTAGCGCGACAAAGTGCCGTCGGCGGGGCCGGTGAAGCGTAGGATTTCGCGCAGGACTTCTTCGGTGTGACCGACGATCGCGGGAGGCAATCTCATGGTGAATCTTTCTAAATATCTGTTGAATCTGTTGATCGTGCCCGGGCTGGCCGTGGCAAACGATAATATTAGCGTTGCTGCTAGACAGTGCTGTTACTCGCTCGTGTTACGCACTCGTCCATCCTGGATGCTCAATCGGCCTTCGACAAACCAGCGCACTGCACGTGGATAGAGTTGATGCTCTTCAATCAGCACGCGCTGCTGCAGCGACTGTTCGGTATCGTCTTCCAGCACCGGCACCACTGCCTGCGCCACGATGGGACCGTGATCCAGCGTCGCGGTAACGAAATGCACGGTCGCGCCATGCACCTTGACACCGGCTTCCAGCGCTTGCCTGTGGGTTGCCATTCCGGTGAAACTCGGCAGCAGCGAAGGATGGATATTCAACATGCGGCCGGCGTAATGCTCTACCAGCGGCGCTGTCAAAATACGCATGAAACCCGCCAGTACCACCAGATCGGGGGTAAAGCCATCGATCACGACGCGTAAGGCGGCGTCGAACTGTTCACGGTCGGGATAATCTTTGTTCGCTACCACTGCCGTTGGAATACCTTGGGCAGCAGCAAATTTCAAACCCTCGGCATCGGCCCGGTTGCTGATAATCGCGGCGATTCTGGCAGGCCATTGTTCGGTTTGAGCGGCGCGGACGATGGCTTCCATATTGCTGCCACGCCCGGAAATCAGGATAACGATGCTTCTCATGGCGCGCATTGTACCTGTTGCACTGCCGGTTTTGAGCAAAAACCGCGCTGAATGTCGTTTTTTATCGTTGCTTATCGTTGCTTATCGTTGCTTATTGCTGTCTATCGCTATTGGAATGAATAAAAGACGCGGAAGGCAACTTTCTTGTCAGCCCAGAAATCGGCACTGTCGCGGAATACGTCGAGCAGGGTTTCCCGCGCTTCCTTGTCAAACTTGGGGGTATTCGGCAGTTGTTCGATCACCACGATAAAACCTGGCTGCGGACCGGACTTGTGCGCCATATCGGTGAGGCAATCGGCCAGGGCGTCGAAATTCTTACCGAAATGCTTGGGAAAATGGAAGGCCTGGGCAATATTCGCCAGCACTTGCTGTTTAGTCGTTGCGTCGGCGCAATAGGCGTAGAGGAAATGCTGCCCGAGACGGCTAGCCTCCGCCTGCAAGTCGGTCACACGGAAGGCGCGGATGGACTGCACTACATTTGGCGCTACGGTTTTGAACAAACTCATTTTTCCCTCAGCTAGAGCAATGATGATGGATTGCTGTTGTTGTTAGGACTTACGCAAAATTGTCCCAACAAGGCGTACCGAGCGTAGACAGTACGGTTGTACGGCAAGCCGGTACAACGCAGTTGGGGCGGTTTTGCGTAAGTCCTAGTTGTATCTCATTCGCTCGTCTCAGTTACTCCTGGATGCGCCTGAAAGTTTGATAATGATTGTCAGTGTAGTAGTACTCACCAGAAGTCTGCGGATTGCCGCCGGCAATGATTCTACGTGCGCCGCGATTACGGGCGCGCGGAGTTTTTACCGTGAATTCGTGATAATAGCCACGCTGTTGCCTGGGCAGCATCCCTTCATAATTTCCAAATATCACGCCATCTTTGGCGTAAGGGAAAGGCCCGCCCTGCTTAATCAATATCAACGTCGCTTGCGCTTCTTGCGGCAACTGATCTGCCGCAACCACATCCTGCGGCAGGGCGTCTCGCGCAAAAACTTGAAAAGACAACAACAAACCCAGTAGTAATAAGATCCCGTTACGCAACATGGCAGTGGCGAAATCCGAACTTAGACCAAGGAAATGGTAGCGGGTTGCGTGGCTTTTCATAAATTTAATATTTTATGGATCTGGTACTGTAGGGTAACGTGTTGATGAAAACGAATCAACCCGTATCCTTGTGCCGGTCTTAGGTGTTGCAATATTTGACATATCCGGCGCGCTGCTTGGTGCAGGAAGCAGATCAGGATTCTGCCGGACCAAAAAAATCGACCACCTCGTCACGCCGGGCCAAGGTATCTTTCTGCCCCATGCGAATCAATTCACGCGTATAGCCGGACTCAAACAGCAGATATGAGGCCAGGCCGCCGCCGCGCACATCCTTGGCGCCAAGACCGCCCAGCAAGGTGCGGATCGGCAAGGGCAAGCTGCCGAAATGCTTGGTAGCAATATCGTCGATTTGTTCCGACGGCGAAATAATCAGCATTTCCACCGGTTTCAGCGGTGTGCGCAGGCGCTGTTCTGCCGTCAAAAAGGACAGCGTGTGATTGATGCGCTCCAGCCTTTCGATATCCACCGCCAGCCCGTCCAGGAAGATGCTTGACAGGGCGTGGCTGGCGATTTGCGCCAGACTGGGGTAACTGGCAAACATGGGTGCATCGCTCGGCGCCTCCTTGCGGCGGCCGGCGCCGACCACCAGCACTTTGCTGGCGCCCAGGTGAATTGCCGGGGAAATCGGCGCCAGCTGGCGCATCGAGCCATCGCCGAAATATTCGCGGCGGCCATCGCAATAGATCGGGATCGCTGGAAAGATGAAAGGAATCGCCGATGACGCCAGCAAATGGCCGACGCCGATCTGGTCTCTCACGGCGCGCCGCTGGCTACGGGTCCAGCTCTGGATTTCGGTGGCGCTCTGATAAAAAGTAATGTGCTGGCCGCCGCTATACGAGGAAGCGGTGATCGCCAGTGCATCCAGGCTGCCGTTGGTCAGCGCCGTATCCAGCCGCTCCAGATCCAACAGCCGGTGCAGCAAGGTAATCAGCGGCGTATTGTCGAGCAGGGAAGCGGGCGGGTTCGCATGCCATTTGCGCAGCAGCCAGCCGAACGACAGCAAGGACAGCCAGCGCGCACCCGAGCGCAACACGCCCAGCGAATCGGCGCGATACACCTGCTCGACCGTAAAGTGCTCCCAGACATCCATCAGCTTTTGCACGCCGAGACCAAAGTTTTCGACCCGGCAAGCCAGCGCCGTGGCGTTGATGGCGCCGGCGGAGGTGCCGCAAATGATATTGAAGGGATTGCGTTCCGGCGCCCAGCCCTGCTCCCGCAAAATGGCCGCCACCGCATCCATCACGCCAACCTGGTAAGCCGCGCGCGCGCCGCCGCCAGTTAGGATGAGGCCGGTTTTTTGTTTTGTCTCCATGGATATGAAGAGTAACAGGGCAAAGGAAATTTGTGGGAGCCGGCTTACGGTTTTGGTAAGGGGGAGCTGCAGGTGCAAGGCGTACTTACCTGCTGCTTCCCCGCTGCCATTTCCACAAGCGATGACGAAGCGGCGCTGACTCTAGTGAACGCTAACCTCTACCCGCCGCGCCTGCGCGTTGTCGCCGCTGCCGGTCGTCACCTGCGGTTTCTCCAGCACGATGGCGTCTTCGGCGACACCGGCGATCAACAGAATCGCCTTCACGCTCTTGGCGCGCTCCTTGGAAATCTCCTCGTTTTTAGCCGGATCGCCGGTGGTGTCATGAAAACCGCTGACCACTACTTTGCCATCGGCCTTGGCTTTCGATGCATCCACGATGGGCGCCAGTTTTTCAGCGGTATCGGCGGGCGCTTCTACCTTGCCCGACTCGAAATAGATGACGGTTGCGGGTGACGAGGCTGGTGCGGCAGTGCCGGCTGCGGTTGCTGCCGGCGGCGCAGTGACCGGCACTGGCACCAGCACAATCTCCTGCCCCGCTACCGCTGCCTGATTCATGCTGGTAGCCGGCAGCAATGGCACCAGCAACAAGGCCACGATATTGATGATCTTGATCAGCGGATTGACCGCCGGGCCGGCGGTATCTTTGTAGGGATCGCCGACGGTATCGCCGGTCACTGCGGCCTTGTGCGCTTCCGAGCCCTTGCCGCCGTGATTGCCGTCTTCGATATATTTCTTGGCGTTGTCCCAGGCGCCGCCGCCGGTGGTCATCGAAATCGCCACGAACAAACCGGTGACGATGGTCCCCATCAGCAAGCCGCCCAGAGCTGCAGGGCCAAGCAGCAGGCCGACCACAATCGGCACCGCCACCGGCAACAGCGACGGGATGATCATTTCCTTGATGGCCGACGCCGTCAGCATGTCAACCGCCTTGTCGTACTCCGGCTTGCCGCTGCCATCCATGATGCCCTTGATGTCGCGGAACTGGCGCCGCACTTCGATCACCACCGCACCGGCTGCGCGGCCGACTGCTTCCATCGCCATGGCGCCGAACAGGTAGGGAATCAGGCCGCCGATAAACAAGCCGACGATCACCAGCGGATTCGACAAATCGAACACCGTGCTCTTGCCTACCGAATCCAGGGCATGCGTGTAATCGGCAAACAAGACCAGCGCCGCCAGCCCGGCCGAACCGATGGCGTAGCCCTTGGTGACCGCCTTGGTAGTATTGCCGACGGCGTCCAGCGGATCGGTAATCGCCCGCACCGAATCCGGCAACCCCGCCATCTCGGCGATGCCGCCGGCGTTATCGGTAATCGGGCCATAGGCGTCCAGCGCGACTATGATGCCTGCCATCGACAACATGGCAGTGGCGGCAATCGCAATGCCGTACAGGCCGGCCAGCCAATAGGAAGCCAGGATCGCCACGCAGACCGCCAGCACCGGATACGCCGTGGATTTCATGGAGACGCCGAGACCGGCAATGATATTCGTACCGTGGCCGGTGGTGGAGGCTTGCGCAATATGACGCACCGGCTTGAAATCGGTGCCGGTGTAGTACTCGGTGATGTACACCATCAAGCCGGTCAGGACAATGCCGATCAGGGCCGAGCCCATCATCGGCACCCGCATCGGCTGCGGCAGGATCAGCCAGGTGACCACGGCAAACCCGATCAGGCTCAGGATCGCCGCCCACCACAAACCGGTGTACAGCGCTGACATGATTTTCTTGCCAGGCTTGGCCTTGACCATCGAGCAGCCGACAATGGAAGCCAGGATCGATACCCCGCCCAAGGCCAGTGGGTACAGCACCGCTTGCAATTCAGCGCCGTGGATCAGCAAAGAACCAAGCAACATGGTGGCGATCAAGGTTACCACATAGGTTTCGAACAGATCGGCGGCCATGCCGGCGCAGTCGCCGACATTGTCGCCGACGTTATCGGCGATCACGGCGGGGTTGCGCGGATCGTCCTCGGGAATGCCGGCTTCCACCTTACCGACCAGATCGGCGCCGACATCGGCCCCTTTGGTGAAGATACCGCCGCCGAGACGCGCGAAAATGGAAATCAGGGAAGCGCCGAAAGCCAAGCCGATCAGGGGCCGGATGATGTCGTGCAGAGATAGTCCGGATGGCGCGGCGAACGCCAGCAGCCACAAAAAGAATAAGGTCACGCCCAGCAGTCCCAGGCCGACCACCAGCATGCCGGTAATCGCACCGCCGCGGAAAGCGACGTCAAGCGCCGGCCCCATGCCCTTGGTCGCCGCCTGCGCCGTGCGTACATTGGCGCGTACCGAGACATTCATGCCGATGAAGCCGCAGGCGCCCGACAGCAGCGCGCCGATCAGGAAGCCGATCGCCGTCACCAAACCCAGGCCGGGCAATAGCGCCAGGATAACGAACAACGCCACGCCAACCATGGCAATGGTGCGGTACTGGCGCGCCAGGTAGGCCGCCGCCCCTTGCTGAATCGCCGCCGCAATTTCCTGCATGCGCGGATTGCCGGGATCCTGCTTCAATATCCAGCTGCGCGAGACTAGCCCATAGATGACGGCAATGACGCCGCAAGCGACGGCAAACCATAGACTTAATGCCATGTTGACTCCTCCTGTTTTTGGTACGGCTTCACGACAAAGTAAGACAACTACACCATTTCACCGGCATCCATGCGCGCCAAATGGAGCGGATTGCCGGCCAATACTGCGTAATGCATTTCTTTTCGCTGCCCTTTTATTCTCGGAGATGTGCTTGGGCTGGCTTGCTGCGATGTTGTTTGGGGCTTGATTTATTCTAAGTGATTTTGTTGGTCAAAAGAAAAAGCGGACCGGAGTCCGCTTTCTTTTATGCTTCCAATGCCGCAAACGCGCTATCGCGTATTTGCTCAACCGGACCGACGCCGGCGATCTTGCGATACTTGGGTGCGCCTGGTAAGCCGGCCTTGGCCCAGTCGCCGTAGTAATTGACCAGCACTTCGGTCTGCTCGTGATACACCGACAGCCGCTTCTTGACGGTTTCTTCCTTGTCATCGTCGCGCTGGATCAGGTCTTCGCCGGTGATGTCGTCCTTGCCTTCCACTTTTGGCGGATTGAATTTAACGTGATAAGTACGGCCCGACGACAAATGCACGCGACGGCCGCTCATGCGTTCAATGATGGCCGTATCGGGAACGTCGATTTCCAGCACATAATCGATCGTGACGCCGGCGTCCTTCATGGCGTCCGCTTGTGGAATGGTGCGCGGAAAACCATCGAACAGGTAACCGTTGGCACAATCCGCCTGCTTCAGCCGGTCTTTGACCAGACCGATGATAATATCGTCCGATACCAGACCGCCTGCATCCATCACTTTCTTCGCCTCGATACCGAGCGGCGTGCCGGCCTTGACTGCTGCGCGCAACATGTCGCCGGTGGAAATCTGCGGGATGTTGAATTTCTCTTTAATGAAAGTCGCTTGCGTGCCTTTACCGGCACCAGGCGCTCCTAAAAGGATGAGGCGCATGTTAAGTCCTAAGGTGAGTTTGTGAATTGATTGCGGCGACGGCGCGCTCGATGAATGGCTCGCAGCGACGTCTCCTGAGATGCTTTTATTTGTACCACGCTATCTTTGCATGAAACTTACCATACAATTTTACCAAACAGCCAGTCCGCGGCACTATTTCTGTTGGTTCTACGATAATTTTCATGCACTTGCGTGACGCTTCAGTGCTTACTTCTAACCTTACTTTGAACATTATCCGGCACTGAAAAAACTTCGTACCCGCTCCAGATCTTCCGGCGTATCGACCCCTGCCGCAGGAGCCGCCGCGGCAATATGCACCGCAATCGGATAGCCGTGCCACAGCACCCGCAACTGCTCCAGCGCTTCGATCTGTTCCAGCGGCGATACAGCCAGGGTCGGATAGGTTTGCAAAAAGCCATTGCTGTATGCGTACAGGCCGATATGCCGCAAGGGCAGATAGCCGGCGGGAAAATCCCGTTGTGACTGCGCAAAACCATCCCGGTGCCAGGGAATCGTCGCCCGTGAAAAATACAACGCACGCCCGGCCTGGTTCAAGACCACCTTGACCACATTCGGGTTGAAGGCATCGGCCGCCGAGTCGATCGCGTGCGCCGCGGTCGCCATCGGCACTTCGCTGGTGATCTGCGCTGCGGTCGCCGCGATCAGCGCCGGATCGATCATCGGTTCGTCGCCTTGCACGTTGACCACTACCGCATCGGCCGCCAGTCCCAGCGCAGCCGACACTTCGGCAATGCGGTCGGTGCCGGACGGATGATCGGCGCGGGTCAGGCGCGCAGCGATGCCATGCTGGGCGCAAACCGCCAGGATTTCCGCATGATCGGTCGCCACGATCACTTGCGCCGCGCCGGATAACGCAGCACGCTCGGCGGTGCGCACGATCATCGGCTTGCCGCCGATGTCGGCCAGCGGTTTGTTAGGCAGGCGGGTAGACGCCAGCCGCGCCGGAACAATGACGGTGAAAGGTCGGGTCGGACTCGCCATGTGCCTCGCCTATGCCGCTGGGCCAGTTGGGGCCGGGGCGCTCGGCGCGGCCGGGCTGTTCAGGTCGCGGGCCTGATCGGCCCACATGATAGGGATGCCGTCACGGATCGGATAAGCCAGCTTGTCAGCATTGCAAATCAGTTCCTGGGCTTTTTTATCGTAATGCAGCGGGCTTTTGCAGATCGGGCAAACCAGGATGTCAAGCAGTCGAGTGTCCACGGAGTTTCTCCAGAATTTCATGTATTTGATGAGCTAACGCAGCATCGATCTGCGCCGTCACCGGAACCACCCAGATGCGCGGATCGTTCTTGATGGAAGCTATTTGCCGACATTTTACTGCATCCTTTTCAGTAATCAGGATGAAGTCGGCCTGCAGCGCGGCAAAGGGGTTGTCGGAAAAGTCATGATGATCGGGCAAGGCTAGCGTTTCGAACACCAGTCCGGCCGCGGTCAGCATCGAGAAAAAGCGTTGCGGATTGCCGATGCCGGCAGCGGCGGTGATACGCATGGCCGGGTTCTGCAAGCTGGCCAGCGCCCTGACCTGGCTCGGATTGCAGAGTTGCAACGCCTGCTCGCCAAGCAGTTGCATGCGGATCGACGAGGCTGGCATGGAAGGCGGAATCGACGCCGCGTTGACCACGGTAAAATCACGTCGACGGCTTGCCGGCTCACGTAAGGGCCCGGCCGGCAGCAACCAACCGTTGCCGACGCCGCGCGCATCGAACAGCACGATTTCGATATCGCGTTGCAAACGATAATGTTGCAAACCATCGTCAGACAAGATCAGATTCACCTCGGGATGCGCTTGCAGCAACGCCTCGGCGGCAGCCACCCGGTTGCGACCCACGACTACCGGACATTGCGCGCGACCGGCAATCAGCAATGGTTCGTCACCCACTTCCGCTGCGAGCGATGCTTGGTTCACATGTTTCACTACGGATTGTCCGTCGCCTGCCTGCGCCGCATAACCGCGCGAGATCACGCCCGGCGTATAACCGGCCTGGCGCAACGCTTGCACCAGCCAGATTGTCAGCGGCGTCTTGCCGGTGCCGCCGACAAAAATATTGCCGACCACGATCACCGGCACCGGCAAGCGCGTACTGGCTTGCCAGCCGGCTGCGTACAAACGGCGGCGCAGCGACGCCAGCAAGCCAAACAGGAGCGACAACGGCCATAACAAACATGCCAGCAGACCGCGCTGCTGCCAGGCGGCGCTCAGGATCGATTCGGCGGAACGCCGGGCCGCGCCATCGCTCGATGACTTACTTGTGGCCACTAGTCTGGGCGGCAAACGTGATCTTGTCGAAGCCGGCCAGACGCGCCGCTTCCAGCACATTGATCACGGTCTGATGAGTAGCCATGGCGTCAGCGTTGATGATCACTACCGGATCGCCTTTGGACTGGCCGGACTGTGCTGCACTCTTCAGATCAAGCGCCAAAGACGCCGCGTCCTTGGACGATACCTGGACGTTGTTGACCGCATACTGCCCTTGCGGGTTGACGGCGACGTTGATCTCCTGCGGCTGCTGCATGGCCTTGTCGGCGTCAGCAGTCGGCAAGGTGATTTGCAGCGCGGTGAATTTGCTGTAGCTGGTGGTAACCATCAGGAAAATCACGATCACCAGCAAGACGTCGATAAACGGGATCAGGTTGATTTCGGGGTCATCGCGCCCCTTGCCTTTGCGGAAGTCCATCTTATTTACGTGCGCCGTGGACGGTATCGACAAATTTCACCGCCTGCTGCTCCATATCGACAATGAAGCTATCCACCAAAGCCCGGAAATGGCGATAGAAAATCAGCGCCGGCATGGCAATCGCCAGGCCGAAACCGGTGTTGTACAAGGCGACCGAAATGCCGTGGCCGAGTTGGGTCGGATCGGCGCCGGCGCCAGTGGTCGCGCCAAAAATCTCGATCATCCCGACCACCGTGCCAAACAAGCCCATCAATGGCGCCAGCGATGCAATGGTGCCGAGCGTCGTCAGGAAACGTTCCAGCTCATGCGCTGTGGCCTGGCCGGCTTCTTCGATCGACTCCTTCATCAGGTCGCGCGGGGCGTCGACATTGCGCAGGCCGGCGGCCAGCACCCGTCCCAACGGTGAGTTGGTTTCCAGGTTGGTAAGGACTTCGGTGTTGATCTTGCCGTTGTGATAAACCCGTATCACTTCCTGCAATAGCTGCGGCGGCAAAATGCGCGGCCGGCGTAGATAAACCAGACGTTCGATAATCAATGCGGTGGCAATGATGGAGGCAATTAGCAACAACCAGATCGGCCAGCCCGCAGCTTGAATAATGGAAAACAAAAGAAACTCCTTGGTGAGATCGAATTCGAGGCGATGCAAATGAGACTTCATCTGCACGGATGCAGAATGTAACTTGTTGAAGGCTTGTGAGCAAGCGCGAGCAGCGTTGCGGAGTGGAAATTTTTACGACTGCTTTCACAACGATTAAGAGCTGCGCCAAGTTCCGCACATTTTATGTGAACAAGATTGTGGACAACTACCTAACTCTGCAATGAAGTCCATGATTTCAAACGATTTTTTTATACTGCATCAAAAACGTGCAGAGTTTGCCGGCGGCACGCAGCCAAAGTTCTCCACAGATTTTGGGGATAACTTTGTGAACAAGCACACTGGATTCACAGGAAGTCCTTGATTGGAAACGGATTTTCGCTACTGTTCAGGAACCGGTGAAAATGCATCTCAAACAGCGATTTATGGATGGCGCGGGCAATTTTTCTCATCTTTCATAGTCGTTTTGTCATGACCGCGCTGACGGATATCCACAAGCCCGCGCCGTTCCATAGTTACCCACAGAATATGTGGATAAGCTTGTGCGCAAGCACACTGCAATCCGGGCAAGCCCTTGATTTGTTTCGCTTTTCCATTGATGTTCAGCGACCGTGCTTTACAATGTCAGCGCTCCACAGAATCACTCGCCAATAACGCCCCCTGAAGCCCCCTGAAAGCCCGTATGAATTTCTCCAGCGACACCGACAACCGTTCCAGTGGACCGCCAGTACTGACGGTTTCCGCCTTGAATCAAGCCGTGGCGCGCATGCTGGAACGCAGCTTTCCGCTGGCTTGGGTCGCGGGCGAGATATCGAATTTCAAAAGCTACGCCTCCGGCCATTGGTACTTCACGCTGAAAGACGATGCAGCACAAGTGCGTGGCGTGATGTTCAAGGGCCGCGCCCAGCATGCCGGCTTCACTCCGCGCGATGGCGACAAGGTTGAGGTGCGGGCGTTGGTAACGCTGTACGCCGCGCGTGGCGACTATCAGCTCAACGTCGAAGCGATCCGGCGCGCCGGTGTCGGCAATCTGTACGAAGCGTTTTTACGCCTGAAAGAAAAACTGAATGCGGAAGGCTTGTTCGATCCCGCCCGCAAGCGGCCGCTACCGCAATTTGCACGCTGTATCGGCATCGTCACCAGCCTGCAGGCGGCGGCGCTGCGCGACATCCTGAGCGCTTTGGCGCGCCGTGCGCCGCACGTGCGTGTGATCCTGTATCCGACCCCGGTACAAGGTGACGGCGCCGCACAAAAAATCGCCGGCGCCATCAATACCGCCGCCGCACGCGCCGAATGCGATCTGCTGCTGGTTTGCCGTGGCGGCGGCAGTATCGAAGATTTATGGTCGTTCAATGACGAAGCGGTAGCACGCGCCATCGTCGCCGCGCCGATGCCGGTGATTTCAGGCGTCGGCCATGAAACCGATTTCACGATTGCCGATTTCGCCGCCGACCTGCGCGCCGCCACCCCGACCGCTGCCGCTGAACTGGCGACCGTGCCACGCGCCGACTGGCTGGCAACGCTAGAGACGCATGCCGATGACCTGACCCGCGCCTTGCGCCGCCAGCTGGCGGAAACCAGCCAGACTCTGGACTGGCTAAGCCGCCGCCTGAGCAGCCCGGCCGCCACCATTGCGCATGAACGGCTGAAGCTGCAAAGCCTGCAAGCCCGGTTGCTGCACGCCACCAGTATCCCGTTGACCCAGTCGCGCCATGCACTGCTGAATTTACGTACTCGCCTGGCCGCACAAATACCCAGCACGACTGCGCCGCGCATCGCACTGCTGGAACAGAGCCGGCGTCTCAATGGCGCGATGGCCGCGCAAAATCGACAGCGCCGGCAAACCGTGGCAGCGCTGAATGCGCAACTGGAACTGCTCAATCCGCAGCGCACGCTGGAACGCGGCTACGCCATCATCTCGGACGCCAAGGGCCATGTGATCCGCAGCCCGCAAGCGCTGCAGCCGCGCCATGTCGTCACGGTGCAATTGGCAGAAGGCAGCGCCAAGGTCGGCATAGACAGCGTGCAGGCTACGCTTGATTAAGACTATTTAGTTATTAGTTCAAGAGAGAAGAATTCGTAAGCATGCTGCATGGATCAGCTAAGCGCTTTACAATAGCTCTTCCCTGGAAACTGTTCATGAGATGTATAGGTAACAGCTTCTTTGTATTTCCAATAAAACTATAGTAAGGACACAACATGGCACACACACTCCCGCCCCTACCATACGACCTGGACGCACTGGCTCCACACATCTCCAAGGAAACCCTTGAATTTCACTATGGCAAGCATCACCAGACCTATGTGACCAACCTGAACAACCTGATCCCAGGCACAGAATTCGAAAACGCATCATTGGAAGAGATCGTCAAGAAATCTTCCGGCGGCGTTTTCAACAATGCAGCGCAAGTCTGGAACCACACTTTCTACTGGAACAGCCTGTCGCCACAAGGCGGCGGCGCACCAACCGGCGCATTGGCAGATGCGATCAACGCCAAGTGGGGTTCGTTCGACAATTTCAAGGCAGAACTGACCAAGACCGCCATCGGCACTTTCGGTTCCGGCTGGGCCTGGCTGGTAAAAAATGCTGACGGTTCGCTCGGCCTGGTATCGACTTCCAACGCCGCTACGCCGCTGACCACTGACGCCAAGCCTTTGCTGACGGTCGACGTTTGGGAACACGCTTACTACATCGATTACCGCAACGCCCGTCCAAAATACCTGGAAGCATTCTGGGCATTGGCGAATTGGGAATTTGCTGCGAAGAATTTCGCATAAGACAAACTTGTTGCCGCTGATAAGGATTCAAAAACTTATCGAGGCCACATGTAAAAATAGCGCCGGCTTTACTGCCGGCGCTATTTTTTTGTCCACAAGGCGAACTGCCTAAATTTGCTCCGGCTTGGCAATCGCTCGCCACAGCATCTTAAACAGCGCATTCGCCTGCAGCGCCAGCGGTTCCGTTTCACCGCGCATGGTATGCATATGCACCAGCCTTTCCAGGATGCCGATGAAATAATCGAGCAGGATTTTCTCGTCCACCTCATCCGTCAGTACGCCTTGCGCGCGGCCGTCGGTCAAGGTTTTCATCAGGACTTCCATCATTTCCGGCTGTCGGAAAGTGCGGTCGCGCCCCCATGCGCTGACCTGCAGCGAGCTCATGATGAGCTGGCTTACCTTGGGATTGCGGTCGAAAAAATCCAGCACCACCCAGAACACCTTGCGCAGCTTGTCCTGGCAACTCTCGATGCCTTGCAAGTGATCGAGCATGCGTGACGCCAATGTGCCCAGCCAGGTTTCAAGGCAGGCGAACAACAGCGCTTCCTTGCTGCCGTAGTATTTATAGATGGTCTGCAGCGAGACGCTGGCGGCGCTGGCAATTTCGCCGAAGGCGACGCTGCGGAATTCGCGCTCTGAAAATAATGCCAGTACCGCATCCTCGATCCTTTGCCTGATCACGGGCTTGAGCAAAGCGCGGTCCAATACGATTTTCTGTGTTTCCGATGACATGGCTTTGATTGTGGCTGTGTTATATGTGTAATCAATATTACGATTGCTGCGATGCGCAATTCCGCGCCGCGGTTTAGAGTGGATTACCAATTGACGCTGTTCATTGCTTTAACTACAGTGGGTGATCAGCATTAATCAGAAAACAAGCAGATACAAAGATCAGAACCAAAGTGTAATTTCAATTACCAGAACATACAAGCCGGAGACGCTATGACTGAAGCCTATATTTTCGATTCCGTACGGACCCCGCGCGGCAAGGGCAAGAAAGACGGCAGCCTGCACCAGGTGACGCCGGTCAATCTGCTAGCCCAGCTGTTGCAGGCGCTGCAACAACGCAATCATCTTGATACTTCGCAGGTCGACGACGTGGTGCTCGGCTGCGTGACGCCGGTCGGCGAGCAAGGTGCGGATATTGCCCGCACTGCTGTGCTGTATGCCGGTTGGGATCAGTCGGTGCCGGGCGTGACGCAATCGCGGTTTTGCGCCTCGGGCCTGGAGTCGGTTAACCTGGCAGCGATGAAAGTCATGTCTGGCCAGGAACAACTGGTGGTGGCGGGCGGCGTTGAGAGCATGTCGCGCTGGGCCATGGGTTCGGACGGCGGCGCCTGGTTCATGGACCCGCGGGTCAACCAGATCACCGGCTTTGCGCCGCAGGGCATAGGCGCGGACCTGATCGCGACCTTGGATAATTTCTCCCGCAGCGATGTCGATAACTTTGCGCTGCAATCGCAACAGAAAGCGGCGCGCGCCCGTGCCGAAGGCCGCTTCGATAAATCGCTGATTGCGGTCAAGGATCTGAATGGCTTGGTGATTCTGGATCATGACGAATACATCCGCGCCCAAACCACGCTGGAAAACCTGGCGGCGCTGAAGCCCGCCTTTGAACAAATCGGTCAGATGGGTTTCGATGCGACGGCGTTGCGCAAATACACCACCGTCGAAAAGATCAACCATGTGCATCATGCCGGCAATTCCTCTGGCATCGTCGATGGCGCTGCGCTGGTTTTGGTCGGCAGCAAGGAGATGGGAGAAAAACTGGGCTTGAAGCCGCGCGCCCGGATTGTCGCCACCGCTGTCACCGGTTCGGAACCAACCATCATGCTGACCGGCATCGCCCCGGCTGCGCGCAAAGCGCTGGCCAAGGCGGGGATGGCAGCCAGGGATATCGATCTGTTCGAAATCAATGAAGCGTTTGCTGCGGTTGTGATGCGCGCCGTCCGCGATCTCGATATCGATCCGAGCCGGGTCAATGTCAACGGCGGCTCGATCGCGATGGGCCATCCGCTGGGAGCAACCGGCGCCATGATTCTCGGCACCGCGCTGGACGAACTGGAACGCAGCGGCAAGGCGACTGCCTTGATCTCGCTTTGCGTCGGCGGCGGCATGGGTATCGCCACTATCATCGAACGTGTTTAAGGGCCAGATCATGAGCGTGAATTTCCAAAAAGATGCGGACAATATCGTCACCCTGACCCTGGACATGCCGGGGCGTTCGATGAATGTTTTGAATGAGGCGCTGACCGCGCCGTTCATGGAGGCGATTGCCGCCATCGAAGCCGATCCAAGCATCGCCGGCGTCATCATCACTTCAGGCAAGGCGGATTTTGTCGCCGGTGCCGACATTGAAAAGCTGTATCAAATCACCGAGGCGCAAGCAGCCTTCGAGCTGGTGCAGGAATTCAAGGGTTTCCTGCGCCGCCTGGAACAGTGCGGCCGGCCGGTGGTGGCTGCTTTGAACGGCACCGCGCTGGGCGGCGGCTTGGAACTAGCGCTGGCTTGCCATCACCGCATCGCCATGAATAATCCGAAGGCCAAATTCGGCCTGCCTGAAGTCAAGCTCGGCCTGTTGCCGGGCGGTGGTGGCACGCAGCGCTTGCCACGCATGATCGGCATCCAGAATGCGCTGCAGCTGATGCTGGAAGGTAAGGAACTGCGCGCGGAAGAGGCGCAGCAACAAGGAATTATCCAGGAACTGGCGAGTGATAAAGAGGACATGCTGGCAAAAGCCAAGGCTTGGTGCCTGGCCAATCCCAAAGCGCAGCAACCGTGGGACGACAAGAAATTCCGCTGGCCCGGCGGCGATTCGCGCAGCCCGGCCAACGGCCAGCTATGGTCTGTCGCGCCGTCCATGGCAAACGTCAAGACGCATGGCAATTATCCGGCGGCCACCAATATCATGAGCTGCGTATTCGAAGGCGGCATTGTCGATTTCGATACCGGCTGCGAAATCGAATCGCGCTACTTCGTCAACTGCGCCTTGTCGCCGGTTGCCAAGAACATGATCGGTACGCTGTGGTTCCAGCTCAACGCCATCAACAAGGGTAAATCGCGGCCGGAAGGCATAGCGCCGTCCAAAGTGAGCAAGGTTGGCATACTGGGCGCAGGCATGATGGGCGCCGGCATTGCCTATGCCTCGGCCAAAGCGGGCATACAAGTGGTGTTGTTGGATAACAGCATGGCAAACGCGGAAAACGGTAAGGATTACTCCAGCAAGCTGCTCGACAAGGCAATCAAGCGCAAGCAGCAAACTGCGGAAGGCAAACAAACCCTGCTGGACCGCATCAAGCCGAGCGTGGATTTCAACGATCTGGCCAGTTGCGATCTGATTATCGAGGCCGTCTTCGAAGATCGCCAGATCAAGGCTGAGGTGACCCGGAAAACCGAGGCACTGATCAGCGCGGATGCGGTGTTTGCATCGAACACCTCAACCTTGCCGATCACCGGCCTGGCGCAAGCCAGCGTGCGGCCGGAAAATTTCATCGGCCTGCATTTCTTTTCGCCGGTGGACAAGATGCCGCTGGTTGAGATCATCGTTGGCCAGCACACCAGCCAGCAAACGCTGGCGCGTGGCTTCGACTATGTGCAGCAAATCAGGAAGACCCCGATCGTGGTCAACGACTCGCGCGGCTTTTATACTTCGCGTGTATTTGGCACGTATGTGATGGAAGGTTTGAAGCTGCTGATGGAAGGCCAGCATCCGCGCGCGATTGAGATGGCAGGCTTGCAGGCCGGCATGCCAGTTGGGCCGCTCGCGGTTCATGACGAAGTCAGCTTGTCATTGTCGCTGCATATCCTGGAACAGACCCGCAAGGATTTCGCCGAAGCAGGAAAACCTTTTGCCGGCCATCCAGCCGACGCCGGGCTGGAAAAAATGGTCAACCAGCTGGACCGCAAAGGAAAGAAATATGGCAAGGGATTTTATGATTATCCCGAGAATCAAAGCAAGCACCTGTGGCCAGGTTTGCAGCAAGCCTTCCCGCTCGCGGCCGAGCAACTTCCGCAAAAGGATTTGATCGAACGATTGATGTTTGTACAGGCCAACGAAGCTACCAAATGCTATGAGGAGAAGGTGGTGCTGACCGTCGCCGACACCAATATCGGCAGCATTTTCGGTTGGGGTTTTGCGCCGTTCCAAGGCGGTGCGCTGCAGTACATCAATGCCTATGGGGTCGCCAATTTTGTTAAACGGGCGCAGCAATTGTCAGAGCAATTCGGCAGTTATTTTGCAGCGGCGGCGATACTGGTAAAAATGGCGGAGCAAGGCAAGCACTTCGAATGATGTCGATACTGCTCTTCATCGGCGGCCGATGAAGAGCAGCAGCAACTCAGGAAATCTTGCTGGCGTCGAACAAGGAAGGAATCCGCTGCGCCAGCATCATGTCGCCCTTCAGTTTCAGCTTGCCGCTCATGAACGCCATGGCGCCGTTGAGCTCGCCTTTCAGCATCGCCTTCAAATCGTCATCCGTCATCGTCAACGCGACATCGGGTGCATCGACCACGCCTTCATGCGCGCTGCATGTGCCGTGATCGATCAACAGATACATCGGCTTTGAAATATCAAATTGAATGCTGCTTTTCATATCCGCCGTGGCTACGGTATTCAGGCCTGACGGCATGAGCTTGATGATGTCGTTGACTGTCATTTCATTTCCTCTCGTTGCTTACAAAAATTCCATATTGATACTGTTGCTTGCCGGCATGGGCAAACAGCCTGTCATTCCCATCCGACCGCGCTGCGTATCAGCAGTTCCTTCGCCATCAATCCTGCGTAACGCTTCTCCACTTCGCCGCGCTTGACCTTCATGGTCGGCGTCATCAAGCCGTTGTCGATGCTCCAGGCGTCTTTCAAGATCACACATTTGGCGATCTTTTCATGCGGTTCCAAGGTGGCGTTGACCAGCGCCATATCGCCGATCAACTGTTGCTCGACTTCAGCTCGCGGCTTGTTGCGTGCTGCTGCGGTGAGCGTCACCGCCATCACCGGCTGATTCATGCCGCTACCGATGAATATCAGGTTTTCCACATCGGTGTTGCGCGCCAGCGCGCCTTCGATGGGCGCCGGCGCCACATATTTTCCCTTGGCTGTTTTAAAAATATCTTTGACGCGGCCGGTAATATACAGGTAACCGTCCTGATCCACCCGCCCCTTGTCGCCGGTGCGCAGATAGCCGTCTTCAGTAAACGCGGCGCGGGTGCTCTCGGGGTCCTTGTAATAACCCATCATCAGCCCTGGGTGCTTGAACAGGATTTCACCTTCATCCGATAATTTGAAACCCGCATTCTGCGGCGGTTTGCCGACCGAACCGATGCGGTTCTGGCCGGGCAGGCAGGCGCTGGAATACACCGAGGCTTCAGTCGGCGCATAACCCTGCAACACTTCCAGCCCTAGATTACGTTGATACCACTCCAGCAGCGCCACCGGTATCGGCGCCGCTCCGGACAAACAGAAGCGCGTGTTTTGCAAGCCGACCGCAGTCCGGATCTTGCGCCGGACGATGGTGCGCAACAATGGAATCGCCATCAGCCGATCCAGTTTCTGTTGCGGCATCTTGTGCAGGATGGCAGCTTGTATCCGGCTGTAAACCAGCGGCACGCCAAAAAAACGCGTCGGCGCGACCTGTGCCAGCTGCTCGCCCATCTTGTCGACATTTTCCAGGAAATGCACTTCGCCGCCGTTGTAGCAGCTGGGGAAGGCAATCGCAAAGCGTTCGAACGCATGCGCCAGCGGCATGTAGGAAAAATAGCGTTCCTGGCCGAGCGACGGCGCCAGGTTCATGATGCTGTACACCGCGAACAGTACATTGCCATAACTGAGCATCACCCCCTTCGGATTGCCGGTGGTGCCGGAAGTGTAGATCAGGGTCATCAGCGCCTCCTGCGGCGGCGCCTGGTAGTGCTCCATAGGTGCATTGGCGGCGACCAGTTCATCCCACTTGAATTGTCCTGCCGGCGCTTCCTGATACGGGAAAGCGATGGTGCAGACCGAGGCCGGAATCGCCGCCATAAACTCGTCGGCGTCCGGCATGGGGCCGAGAAACACCGCCTTGGCTTCACTATGTTCGAAGATGTAGCGCGTGGTAGCTGCCGCCTGTTTCGGATACATGCCGACGCTGACGTGGCCTGCCATCGCAATCGCCAGATCGGCCATGATCCAGTGTGCGGTATTGCGGCCGGAAATGCAGATGCGGCTGCCGGGGTCCCAGTTCATTGCCTTCAGCGCCGCCGCCATGCGCCTCACCTGATCGCTGCCCTGCGCCCAGGTGGTGACTTGCCATTGTCCAAGAACCGGTTGAAACAACCAGGGTGTGTTCGGCTTGGCCGACGCCCATTGCAACATCATTTGCACCGGATTCTTTTGTTGGTCCATGGTCTCTCCTCGCACGTCGGTTTGAAGTCAGTCGGAAGTTAGTCAGACAACTGCTGAATTTTCTGTCTTTTTAAGAACCCTGCGTCAAATATCAAATCGCGCCACTGGCGGACAGTGCGGCCACGGCTGCCTGGTCCATGCCCAGCTGCGCCAACACGCTGGACGTATCGGCGCCGAGCGCTGGGCAAGTACCGCTTACGCCAGGCGCGTCGCTGAACTTGATCGGCAAATCCGCTACCGGCTTGCCGTCTTCCATCCGGATCAGGCCGCGCGCCTTGACTTGCGGATTCTCCAGCGCTTCCTGCGGCGTATAAATCCCCGATATGCAGCAGTCGCGATCCGCCAGCAGCAGCTCCCATTCATCACGCGAGCGGGTTTTGAACAATACTTCCAAAGCGCTCCTCAAGGCGGCGCCATCCGGTCCCGGCGCCAACGGCATGGCCGCCAGATCGGGGCGGCCGACGGCCTTGCAGAAATTGAAAAAGAATTTGGGTTCCAACGCAGCCATCGCCACATGCTTGCCGTCGGCGCAGGTGTAGATGCTGTAGTTAGCCAGGGCGCCGCTCAACATATCGCTGCCGCGCGCCCTGCTCTCGCCCAGAGTGCGGATGGTGGCTAGCGACAACGCTTGCAACGCCAATGTGCCGTCCAGCATGCCGACGTCAACCATACTGCCCTGCCCCGAGGCACGCGCGCCTATCACCGCCGCCAGAATCCCCAGGGCGCAGGTCAAGGCGCCGCCGGCCAGGTCTGCGCTTTGGAAATTCGATAGCACCGGCGCGCCATCGGCAGCGCCGGTTTGATCCAGCAAACCGGCATATGCGCAGTAATTCATATCGTGCCCGGCGCGGTCTTTATAGGGACCGGTCTGGCCGTAACCGGTCAGCGCCGCGTAGACCAGGCGCGGATTGATCGCCTTCAACTCCTGATAACCGCAGCCGAGTTTATCCATCACACCGGGCCGGAACGATTCGATCAGGACGTCGGCCTGGGCCACCATTTTTTTTAAGACGGCAAGCGCTTCCGGCTGCCGCAAATCCAGCGTGACCGACTTCTTGCCGCGATTGACCAGGGTAAATAATTCAGGCGCCAACAAGCGTGCATAATCACCGCCTTGCGGCTCTTCCAGCTTGATCACCTCGGCCCCCAATTGCGCCAGATAAAAGCTGCAGAAGGGTCCGGGCAGCAAACGGGTCAGGTCGAGCACCCGGATGCCGGACAGGAGTGGATTAGCCACGGGATTAGCCACGGGATTAGCCACGGGTTTAGTCACGAGTTTAGCTACTGCCGCTCAAGGCTTGCCTTGGCTGAACGGCGAATTGACGCCCTGCACGATAGACATCAACGATTCGCCTATATTCTTGGGATAGGTGGCGTCATCGAAATCGCAGATCTCTTGCCATCTCTGCGCCACCTCTTCGGGACCAAATGCCTGCCCCTGAAAATGATGACCACGGGTGCGCTCCCAGCGCAGTTTGGCGTGGAAACCGGCGCCTACCTCGAACAAGCTGCCGTTCTCTGTAGAACTTTCGTGACACAAATATGCCGCCAGCGGCGCCACATACTCAGGCTTGAGCGCCTCCAGCATTTGCGGCGGCATCACCGTTTCCGAGATACGCGAGCCAGCCAGCGGTGCGATGGTGTTGACCAATACATTTTTGGCGGCGCCTTCGATCGCCAGCGTATTCGCCATGCCGATCAAACCCATCTTCGCCATGCTGTAGTTGGCCTGGCCGAAATTGCCGTAGATGCCGGCCGCCGAAGTGGTCATCACGATGCGGCCGTAACCTTGGTTGCGCATATGCGGCCAGGCCGCATGGGTGACGCGGAAAGCGCCCAGCACGTGGACCCGATAGATCAGATCCCAGTCGTCCGCGCTCATCTTGGCAAAACTGCTGTCGCGCAAAATACCGGCATTGTTGATCACGATGTCGACGCCGCCAAAATGATCGAGCGCGGTTTGTACGATCTGGCCGCCGTCTTCCACCGAATCGTAGTTGGCGACCGCACTGCCGCCGGCCGCCTTGATCTCTGCCACTACCTGGTCGGCGGCAGCGCTGGATTTGCCGCCGCCGTGAATGTCGCCGCCGAGGTCGTTCACCACCACTTTGGCACCACGCGCTCCTAGCAGCAGTGCATGCGCTCGCCCCAGGCCATTGCCTGCGCCGGTGACAATGGCGACGCGGCCGTCGTAACGCAACTCATTTGCCAACTCATTTGCCAACTTGCTTGCTGAATCATTCGCCATAGCTGTATCTTTATTTATTGAAAATGGAAAAACCCGCATCCATATTAATCGTCATATTGATCGAGAAATAATCTCTTTCATGATTTCATTGGTGCCGCCATAAATGCGCTGAGCGCGAGCATCGACATACGCGCGCGCAATCGGATACTCTTGCATGAAGCCATAACCGCCATGTAATTGCAAACATTGATCCAGTACTTTTCCTTGCAGATCGGAGCACCAGTATTTGGCGGCGGCAGCCGCATCCACCCGCAGCTCGCCCTGCACCTCCAGCTCAACGCAGCGATCGACAAACACCCGGGCAATCTGCAATTCGGTTTTCATCTCGGCCAGCTTGAAACGTGTGTTCTGAAACGACGACACCGTGCGGCCGAAAGCTTGCCGCTCGCGCGCGTACTCGATGGTGACGGCCAGCATCGCTTCTGCATTGGCAATCGAGGTGATCGCTATCAGCAGGCGCTCCCAGGCCAGCTCTTGCATCAACATGGTGAAACCGGCGCCGACCTGACCGATGATATTGCTCTTCGGAACCCGCACATTTTCAAAGAAAAGTTCACAGGTATCCTGTGCTTTCATGCCGATCTTCTTCAGCGGCTTGCCCTTGCTGAAACCGGGCCGGTCGGCTTCTATCACCAGCAGCGACACATTCTTGGCGCCGCGCGTCTTGTCGCCAACCTTGACCGCCACCACTACCATGTCGCTGTTATAGCCGTTAGTGATGAAAATCTTGGAACCGTTGACGATATAGTCGTCGCCATCTTCCAGCGCCGTGGTTTGTATCGCCTGTAAATCCGATCCGGTGCCCGGCTCGGTCATCGCAATCGCCGTAATCGCGGTGCCGGCGGCCATCCTCGGCAGCCAGGCTTGTTTCAATTCTTCGCTGCCATAACGCAGCAGGTAAGGCGCGACAATGTCAGAATGCAGCGGCCAGCCTATGCCCGAGGCGTTGCTGCTCGCCAGTTCTTCCAGCACGATGGTGCTGAACTTACGGTCGACGCCGGAACCGCCATAATTTTCCGGCATGTTGGTGCATAGGAAACCCAGCTCGCCGGCGCGCTGCCAGATATCGCGATCGACAAAACCCTGCTCTTCCCAGGCAGCGTGGCGCGGCAAGACCTCGGCATGCAGGAAGCGGCGCAGGCTTAGTCGAAATTCTTCATGGTCGGGATCGAACAACTGGCGCGGGATCATGCACGACCCCGGCAAACGGCAACATTGCAGCAAATAGGCGCTTGGCTCATGGTGTCTCCTGATATTTTTATTGTGTAATTAAATTTACACTTCCACCAATTACAGATCAAAAAGGAACTGAATTGAAGGTATTTGAGAATACACCGATTTTCAATATGAAAGCTAGAGAGGCGCCTCGGACTAACGGTAATTCTAATTACACTAAATGCGATTTTCAGCGCCATGCTTACGCAACTACAGCGGGCGACAATGCAAGCTGGCACTTCGACGTTGATTGCACATAAGAAAACAAACATTGCGCCGCCTGCAAAGTCACCTATAGAATCCGGCTTTATAGCGAGGCTGCGATTGTCACGTGGCCGTCATACGAATTCGCTACCATCAAAAATTTTACGGGGGCCCTGATGAAATTGAAAGCACTAGCCATCGCTTGCACACTAGCGACCATGAGCATTGCGGCGCATGCCGCCACCGAGATATCGTGGTGGCACTCTATGGCCGGTGCGCTCGGCGACCGCGTCAACGGGCTGGCCGACGAATTCAACAAGAGCCAATCGGAATATAAGGTAACGCCGGTATACAAAGGCGCTTACGACGAAGCCATGGCGGCTGCGACTGCCGCCTATCGCGCCGGTAACGCGCCCGACATCCTGCAAGTATTCGAAGTCGGCACCGCCACCATGATGTACTCCAAAGGCGCGATCAAGCCGGTGTCGGAAGTCATGAAACTGGCTGGCGAGCCTTTCGATCCGGCAGCCTACGTACCGGCGGTCGGCGGTTATTACGCCGCGCCTAAAGGCGCCGGCCTGCTGTCGTTGCCATTCAACAGTTCGACCACTGTGATGTTCTATAACAAGGACATGTTCGCCAAGGCCGGGCTCGACGCCAACAAGCCGCCGGTCACTTGGGAAGAACTAGCGGTCGACGCCGCTAAACTGAAAGCCAGCGGCGCCAAATGCGGCTACACCACCACCTGGCAGTCATGGGTTGAACTGGAATCGTTCTCGACTTGGCATAACGTCGAATTCGCCTCCAAGAACAACGGTTTCGACGGTCTCGACACGCGCCTCAAATTCAACAGCCCGTTGCATGTCAAGCATATCCAGAACCTGGCTAACTGGGCCAAGCAAGGTTACTTTACCTACGCCGGTCGCAAGGACGAAGCCACCTCGAAATTCTATGCCGGCGAATGCGGCATCCTGACCGGCTCGTCGTCGAGCTATGCGGATATCGCGAAAAATTCCAAGTTCAAGTTTGGTATCGCTACCCTACCGTATTACAGCGATGTTCCAGGCGCGCCGCAAAACACCATGATCGGCGGCGCTTCGCTGTGGGTCATGGGCGGCAAGAAGAACGAAGAATACAAGGGCGTCGCCAAGTTCTTCAAATTCTTGTCGAAACCGGAAGTTCAAGCCAAATGGCATCAGGAAACCGGCTATCTGCCGACTACCATGGCGGCTTACGAAATCACCAGGAAATCCGGTTTCTATGATCGCAATCCTGGCACCGACGTTCCAGTCAAGCAGATGATCACCAAGACCACCGACAAGTCGCGCGGCATCCGCCTCGGCAACATGCCGCAGATCCGCACCATCATCGACGAAGAACTGGAAAACGTCTGGACCGGCAAGATCACGCCGAAACAAGCGCTGGACACTGCGGTTGAACGTGGCAATTTGTTGCTGGAACGGTTTGAAAAGACCAATAAGTAATAAGGCTGAGCCCAGGCCCCATACGGCCTGATTTTTAGCGCAATTCGAATGTTTGATTTTCCCCGCAGTGTTCACCTGCACTGCGGGAATCGCAACTCCGTCACACCCCGGAATCCCGCATAGCTGCGGGCAATCCGGTTAGAAAGTCCATCTTGGAAAAACGCGCTCGCTTCAAATCTGCCTGGCTGCCCTACGCGCTGGTCGCGCCGCAGATCATTGTTACCCTTTTGTTTTTCGTCTGGCCGGCGGCGCAAGCCCTGTATCAGTCGATGCTGCTGCAAGACGCCTTCGGCGGCTATTCCGAATTCGTCTGGCTCGACAATTTCCGTACCTTGCTGGCCGACGGTAACTACCTCGGCTCTTTCAAAACGACAGCCATATTCTCAGTGCTGGTTGCGGCTTTTGGCTTGGGCCTGTCGCTGGTACTGGCTGCCTTTGCCGACCGCGTGATAAAAGGCGCGGCCATCTATAAAACATTCCTGATCTGGCCTTACGCGGTATCGCCGGTGGTGGTCGGCGTGCTGTGGATGTTCATGCTGAGCCCGACGCTTGGGATTGTTTCCCACTGGCTGCATTACATCGGCATCGACTGGAACCATGTCTTGAACGGCCGCCACGCGATGATACTGATCGTGATTGCCGCCGTCTGGAAACAGGTCAGCTACAACTTCCTGTTCTTCCTGGCCGGCCTGCAATCGATACCGAAATCGCTGATCGAAGCTGCCGCCATCGACGGCGCAGGGCCGGTGAAGCGTTTCATGACCATCGTTTTCCCGCTGCTGTCGCCCACCACTTTCTTCCTGCTGGTGGTGAATATCGTCTATGCATTTTTCGATACCTTTGCGATTATCGAAGCCACCACCCAAGGCGGCCCCGGCAAGGATACCGAAATCCTGGTCTACAAGGTCTTCACCGACGGCTTCAAGGGCGGCGATCTGGGCGGTGCGGCGGCGCAGTCGGTGATACTGATGACCATCGTCATCGTTCTCACCGTGGTGCAATTCAAGTATGTTGAAAAGAAAGTCCAATACGCATGAACCGCATGAACCAATACGTAACAACCAATGCAGTGAAAGCATCGCATGATTGAACGCCGCCCGATCCTCGACATGGTCAGCCATCTGGTGCTGATACTGGGCGTCATCATCATCGCCTTTCCGCTGTATGTGGCGTTTGTCGCCAGTACGCAAACTGCTGAGCAGGCAGCCGCGGCGCCCTTGTCTCTGCTGCCTGGCACGCACTTTATCGAAAACTACAGCGCATTGTTGACCAAGGGCTCATCCGGTAACGTCTCGGCGCCGCCGGTGGCGCGCATGCTGGTAGTGAGCCTGATTTCAGCGCTGGCAATTGCGATCGGCAAGATCTCGATTTCCATGCTGTCAGCGTTTGCCATGACCTACTTCCGCTTCCTTGGCCGCTCGCTATTCTTCTGGATGATTTTCATGACCTTGATGCTGCCAGTGGAAGTACGCATCACGCCGACCTATCAGGTGGTGTCCGATTTCCACATGCTCAATACCTACGCCGGCCTGACCATACCGCTGATCGCTTCGGCCACCGCCACCTTCCTGTTCCGCCAATTCTTCCTGACCATTCCGGACGAACTGGCGGAAGCCGCGCGCATCGACGGCGCCGGCCCCTTGCGCTTTTTCAAGGACGTTATCTGGCCGCTGTCGCGCACCAATATCATCGCGCTGTTCGTCATCATGTTTATCTACGGCTGGAACCAGTACCTGTGGCCGCTGATGATCGCTACCGACCAAAACATGTATCCGATCGGCATCGGCATCAAGACCTTGATTGTCGGCGGCGATTCGGCGGTGGAATGGAATGTGGTGATGGCTACTTTGGTGCTGGCGATGCTGCCGCCCGGCCTGGTGGTGGTGGTGATGCAAAAGTGGTTTGTGAAAGGATTGGTTGATTCCGAGAAGTGATATGGCAAAAGTACACCTAGAGAACGTCAAGAAAACCTACGGCAAGGCCCCTAAAACGGTCGATGTCATCCACGGCATTTCGATCGATATCGCCGATGGCGAATTCATTGTCATGGTTGGCCCTTCCGGCTGCGGCAAATCAACCTTGTTGCGCATGGTGGCGGGCCTGGAAGAAATCACTTCCGGCGATATCGTGATCGGCGACCGCGTGGTCAACAAGCTGGAACCGAAAGACCGCGACATCGCCATGGTGTTCCAGAACTATGCGCTGTACCCGCACATGAGCGTATACGAGAACATGGCTTACGGCTTGAAGATCCGCGGCTTGGGCAAAGATGATATCGAAGCCAGGGTGCAAAAGGCAGCCAAGATCCTGGAACTCGGCGCCCTGCTGCAACGCACACCGCGCCAGCTGTCCGGCGGCCAGCGCCAGCGGGTGGCGATGGGGCGCGCCATCGTGCGCGAGCCGGCAGTGTTCCTGTTCGATGAACCGCTGTCCAACCTGGACGCCAAGCTGCGCGTGCAGATGCGCCTGGAAATCCAGAAACTGCACCGCACCCTGGGCACTACCAGCTTGTATGTAACGCATGACCAGGTCGAAGCCATGACGCTCGGCCAGCGCATGATCGTCATGAACGGCGGCCGCGCCGAACAGATCGGCACGCCGGCCCAGGTCTATGCCAAACCGGCGACCACCTTTGTCGCCAGCTTTATCGGCTCGCCGCCGATGAATCTGTTGCAGGGACGCCTGGCGGCAGATGGCAGCAGCTTCGCGCTGGCCAACGCCGACGCCGTTCCGCTGCCGTTCGCCCACAGTGCGATTGCCGGCCACGATTGCATCATGGGCCTGCGCCCGGAACAATTGATCTTCGGCCAGCCTGGTTTAAACATGCGCGCAGAATTGGTGGAAGCCTTGGGCGCCGATCTGCTGGTGCATGCTTCGATCGGAGACCAGTTGCTGGTGATGCGGGTGCCGGCTGCCACGGCAGTCGAAACCGGACAACAGATCACCGCAGGTTTTGACGCCGCGGCGCTCCATTGGTTTAATCCACAGACTACGCAACGTATCGAGTTTGCATAACGGGCTTGCAAAGAACAGGGGCGCCGATCAGCGCCCATTTTTCAATCTGCCTGCGACTCAATTGCCAACTCAATTGCCAGGTAGCAGGCGGATCCGCTCGACCGTAGCCTTCTCCACCGCCGCCCGCGAATACAGCAACGGGAAATACTCGCCCTTCAGCCATTTCTGCGCAAGATCGCGATAGCGCGGACTATCCGGGTCACCCGATTGCCCTGGCGAATTGACCGCTCGCGAGTTATCCCAATTGCCGACGTCAACCACTACCCGGAACGAGGGGCCATTGGTTTGCTGGAAATCGCTGCTGCGATAAGTCGACTGATTGGGCGAATACGCACCGCCATGGGTCGGCATCGGGCCGACATTCAATTTTGCGCGGGTAGCTTCATCCACCGCCGCGGCCAAGGGGTGCTCCATCAGATTGTGATGCAGCTTGCCCCATTGCCATTGGCTGCTATCGCCGCCCTGCAATTTTTGCAGTTCGGCATAGGCGTCGCTCAGGCTGGTCAGCAATACCTGATCGCGCTTTTGCAGCGCGTCCTGGCCGAAACGCGCTTGCGGCTGCTCCAAGGTATCCAGCAGCACAGCAACGTCCGGCGCACCCATCGCCTCCGCCGCCGCCGGACTCAGCACCGCAGCCTTGAAAGCCTTGCCCAGATGGCGCGAGAGCCAGACCTCGAACAAGGCGGCCTGCGCCGAATCGGCCCGCTCAACAAAATCCCAGCCGTCAAATAATTTCAACGCCGCCTGGGTCTGTGCATCTCTGGAGGATAAAGGCTTGAGCAGCGTCACCAGACGTCGCGCCGGAATCGACAGATCGTCGTTTTGCAGACGCATCGAATCTTCCAGCGAGACCTTATCCAGTGACGACAGCACTTCGCTGATGCGCGTGAAACGTGAGTTATTGGTCCATTCAAATCCCAGCTTGCGTTCGCGGTAGGGATAAGCGTCCGGCAAATTCATCTGATTGGCGGAGGCGAACCAGCCTTGCTTGGGATTGTAGCTGGACGGCAGTTGATCGCCGGACCAGAAACCAGCCCATTCATAACGGCCGTCGCCAGGCACCGGCAGCAAGCCATCCCAGTTGGGACGGATCGGCGCCAGCCCGCTCGGCGCCCAGCCGATGTTGCCCTTGGTATCGGCATACACCTGGTTCAGGGTCGGCGCGCCCCAATGCAGCAAGGAATGTTTGAATTCGGCAAAATTTTTGGCGCGCATGTAATCTATGCTGCCGAAATAAGGCGACATGCCGGGCTGCAGCCAGCCGGACCGGACCGCGAAGGCGCGATTTTTTTCCGCTTCGACAAAGATCACCGGGCCATGCCGGCTGAACGTCAGTTCAATGTTAACCGGAGCCCCTCCCTTGACCTGGATTTGTTCCGTGACGACTTTGAACGGCTCCCATTTATCCTGGTATTTGTATTGATCCGGGTGCTCAGGGTTAAGCTGGTAGACGTACAAATCTTCCTGATCGATATTGAAAATCGTCAGGCCGAAGGCGACACTGCCGTTATGCCCGATCGAAATGCCCGGCAACGCCGGTTCGCCGGCGCCGATGACATTCAAGCCCGGCGCATTGATATGGGCGATATAGCGCAAGGACGGCGTTGAATAAGCGCGATGCGGATCGTTCGCCATGATGGCGCGCCCGGTGCTGGATTTTGCCGGTGCGATGACCCAGTTGTTGCTGCCCTCGGCGACCTCTTCCGGATTCTCCGCAGCCGCGATCACTACCGCGTCGCTCTGCCCGCCGCTATGCACATTGCTTAAGCTTTCTTTGCTGATCTTCACACCTTGGGTAGCAAGCTGGAATACCTTCAGCAAATCTTTCGGCAAGCAAGGATCGAGGCCGTCCGGCATCACCGCCTGCCAGTTCGGCGTCAGGCCGAAGCGGATTTCATCGGATTTCAGATCGGCTTTGCAAACGACGTTGGCGCGCGCCACTTCACTGCTTAGGTTGCGGGTCAAGCCGTGGCTGCGGATGCGCACCACATCTTCCGCCTGCCATCGGGCCGGTGCGTAACCGAGTTGCTTGAATTCGAATGGCAGTTTATCCGGATGGGCGTTGACGTAGTCGACATAGGCATTGATGCCGGCAACAAAGGTGTTCGCCACGTGCTGAGCTCGGGGGCCGTAGGATTGCCACTCGCGCTGCATGTCGCCGCGGTACAAGAACAAGCGGGCGGCGCGGTCTTGCTGGACATAGGCCGGGCCGAATACCTGCGCCAGCTGGCCGAGGCCGCGGCGGCGCCACAAATCGATCTGGAACAGACGGTCGCGCGCCGCGTTGAAACCTTGGACAAAAAAGGCATCATCCTGATTCGCAGCGTATATGTGCGGTACGCCCCATTGGTCTACCAGGATTTCCGCAGATTTTTTCAAACCTGCAATCTTGTAGGTGGTTGCCGGCGCTGGCAGCGAATCTCTGGCCTGGCTTGAGGTTGCAGCCAGTAACACTAACAGTGCCGCCGCATACGGGGCATACCTTACATATAGCGATCGCTGCATAAGCGCCTGCCCCTTTTATAGTGTATTTATTTATTACAAATCAACTATTCCCAAGCAAAACCCGACGCGCCAGAGGGAGCCTACTCAGTCAGCGCAACCAGGTTATCGACCTCGATTTTGGCAAACTCGACACTGCTGTCGTAGGCGGTATGCTGGCTGGTATGCGCACTTTCCGTATTGGTGCGGCTGGATACGCTGGCTCCCGCCTTTAATATCTGGTAGCCGTCATGCCACAGATCGTCGTGGCCCTGTACCGGTTTTGGCACGATGAGATAACCACGATATTCGACGTTTTGATTGCTTTGACCGCTCATATTCACCTCGCTTCAGAATAAGGCTTAATCCTAGCATGAGCCCGGCGTGCACACATTCCGGCAAAATCGTGTACCTTGAACCTATTGCAGAAACATGCGTCATACCTGAATGAGTTCTATATCAGTCACAACCGAATGGAGAGATTGATTATGCATAAAGGTCGCGAAGAGAATACGCATTGGAAGATCGCAGATCTGGATTTTTCAAAAATCAATATCGCTCAAGTCCGACCCGATGAAAACCTTTTCTACCTGGTCACTTGCGCCTCGTTTGTCGAAAGCGGCTCCGATCTGTACACACAAAATCTGGTGGACTATTACGGCGACGAGCCGGAAATCTCCACCTGGCTGCGCGAACAATGGGAGGTTGAAGAGTTGCAACATGGCCAGGCGTTACGCGCCTATGTCGAACACATATGGCCGGAATTCGACTGGCAAACCGCCTATCGCAATTTTCTCGACGAATATTCGACCTACTGCAAGGTGGAATTGCTGGAACCCAGCAAAGGCTTGGAAATGGTAGCCCGCTGCGTGGTGGAAGCCGGCACCGCCACCTTCTACAGCGCACTTTCACGCAGCACCGACGAGCCGGTATTGAAGGATCTGGCCGCGCGCATCGCCAAGGACGAGGTGAATCACTACAAGCATTTTTTCCGTTATTTCCGCCGCTTCCGGCAGCACGAAGGCTTGCGCCGCCACCGTATTTTCGGCGCCCTGCGGCGCCGTACCCTGGAAATAAAAAACGAAGACTCCGCTTGCGCCCTGCGTCACGTGTTCAACGCCAGAATGCCGCAGCACGCCGACGACCAAGCCATGCAGCAGCAGATCCACAGCCACATGAACACTGCCATCCGCCAACATCTGTCAGCCGGCATGACCATCAAGATGATCATGCGGCCACTGGATTTGCCGCCTGCGCTGCAGTCGCTGGTGACTTACCCGGCTACGCAGATCATGAACAAGGTGTTTTTACGTTAAACCCTTGCTTTAAACCCTTGCGCTAGACACCTACCCTCGCTCCACCCCCGCCGCTACAAGCGATAAAAGCGCTGCGCATTCAGGCCCATGACTTGTTGACGCTGGAACGGTTCCAGGCCGCTCAACAGGGTCTCGCTAGCCGCCAGCCAGCGTCCGTAATCGGCGACCAGGTTGACTACCGGCCAGTCACTGCCCCACATCACCCTTTGTGGGCCGAAAACCTCCAGCACATGCGCCACGTACGGCTGCAACTGGCTTATCTGCCAGCCGGCCGCAGCCTCGGTCACCAGCCCCGACAGTTTGCAATACACTTGCGGCAAGGCCGCCAGCCGGGCCATCGATTCCCGCCAGGGTTCCAGTACGGCGCTGGCGATCTGCGGTTTGGCCGCGTGATCGATGACGATGGGCAGATCCGGGTAGCACTCGGCGAATTTCAGCAGGGCCGGCAAGTGACGCGGCAGAACCAGCGCATCCAGGCTCAGTTGATGGCGCTGCATGGCGGCAATCGCCGGCGCCAGCAAGGGATCGCAAATCCAGTCGTCGGCCAGATCCTGCAGCATGGGCCGCAGGCCGCGCATTTTCGGATGGCTTGCCAGCAACTGTATCTGCTGCTCGGCATTCAGCGATTTCAAGTCGGCCCAGCCAACTACCCCCCGGATAATCGCATTCCGCTCCGCCAGGGTGAGCATGAACAAGGTGTCGCTCATGCTGGGCAAGGATTGCACCAGCACGCTGCCGCTGATGCCATATTGCTGCAGCAAAGGCGTCAGCTGTTCCGGCAGAAAATCGCGATGAATTGCCGTCAGCTCCGGTGGCGGCCACTGCCCCGTCCGATTCGCCAGCAGCCAGAAGTGCTGATGGGCATCGATGCATACAGGGGGGAGTAAGGGAGTAAGCGCCGTATCAGCAAGCATATTGTCTATCTCAGGACAGATTGCACTGCCCAAGCAAAAGGTCCATTGGATGGACCAATACTAGCATGCGAAATTTTAGCAAAGCAATGGGAAATTTGCATGCACCGCGATTTATCGGTAGCCAAGTTTAAGCTTGCCTTTCATAATCCGCCTCATCGCCAAATACTCATAGAGCGACCTCGCCGAGACGGAAACAGATATGCGAATTTTGCTGGTAGAAGACAACAGGCCACTATCCGAATGGCTGGCGCTTACCCTGCACCGCAACAAATACACGGTTGATTGCGTTTATAACGGCGCCGACGCCGATCATTTATTGCTAACTCAACAATATGAATTGGTGATCCTCGACATGTCGCTGCCCAAACTGGATGGCAGCGAGGTACTCAAGCGCCTGCGCGCCCGTCACAACAACGTGCCGGTGCTGATCCTGACGGCCAATAACTCAGTCGAAGGCCGCATCGTCGGCCTCAATGCCGGCGCCGACGACTACATGGCAAAACCGTTCGACGTCAACGAACTGGAGGCACGCATCCGCGCCCTGCTGCGCCGTTCCAACCAACAGAGAAACCCGATTCTGCAGTGCGGATCGCTGAGTTACGACAGCAACAGCCTGATCTTTTCGATAGACGGGGTGGCGCTCACCCTGACCCGCCGCGAGCATGCGGTGCTGGAAACCCTGATCATGAAGATGGGCAAAACCGTCAGCAAGCAAGCGCTGGCAGAGAGCTTGTACGCGATGGCTGAAGACGTATCGCAAGACGCCATTGAAGTGTATATCCACCGGATCCGCAAAAAACTGGAACACGGCGACGCCGCCATCATCACTTTGCGCGGACTAGGCTATCTGCTCAAGCAGCACCATGACACCTAACAGCAACTTCAACAACAAGTTCAACAGCAAGTTCGGCAGCAAGCTATTTCGCAGCCTGCGCACGCAGCTGCTGCTCTGGCTGCTGGTGCCGCTGGTACTGTTTGTCGGCTTCAACATCTGGGTTACCTACAACAATGCGATCGCGATGGCGACTGTGGTTCACGATCGGATGCTGCTCGGCTCGGCGCGCATCATCGCCGAACAGATACGCTATGAGGACGACGTATTGCAGGTGGTGATTCCGCCCGCCGCGCTGGAGCTGTTTCAATCGGATTCGCATGACCGGGTGTACTACCGCGTAGTCGCAGCCAACGGCACACTACTGGCCGGGCAAATCGATTTGCCCGATCCGCCGCGTCTGCCACATAACGAGGAATCGACTTATTTCAACGCCATCTTTCGCGATGATCCGGTGCGCATCGTCGCCTTTTCGCAACCGGTGTTTGGGGTTCCGGCACAGAGTTCGGTCCTGATCGAAGTGGCGCAAACGCAGCTTTCCTACAAAATGCTATCGGACCGCATGTGGGAACACACGGTACAGCAGCAACTGGCAATACTGGTGCTGGTGGTGCTGCTGCTGCTGCTTGGATTGCGGCACGGGCTGGCGCCGATGATGCGTTTGAGAGACCGCGTCCAGCGCCGCAAGCCTGGCACCCTGGAAGCGCTCGACGCGGCGCCGGTGCCGACTGAACTGGTGCCGCTGGTGCACGCCATCAATGACTACGTGCAGCGGCTGGACGACCATATGTCGGCCCACGGCCGTTTCATCGCCAACGCTTCACATCAGTTGCGCACACCGCTGACGCTGCTCAACACACAGGTTCATTACGGCCTGCGCAGCAGCGACGCCGGCACCAAGGACGCCGCGCTGCGCGCAATCAACAATGGCGTGCAGCATGGGATCCGGCTGGTCAACCAGTTGCTGACATTGTCCAACGCCGAAACCGGTGTCGGCCATCCTTTGCGCCAGACCGATGTCAACCTGATCGAAGTGGTGCAAACCGTCCTGGAAGAGCTGGCGACGCTGGCGCAGGCCAAGCATATCGATCTTGGTTTCGAGTCTGCAGCTGCGGCCGTCATGGTCCATGCCACGCCATCCATGCTGGAAGAACTGGTCGCCAATCTGGTCGACAACGCATTGCGCTATACGCCGGCCGGCGGCAGAGTAACCGTTGCTGTCACAAGCACTGGACACGCCACCGTTCTGCGCGTCGAAGACAATGGCCCGGGCATTCCCGAAGCAGAACGGGAACAGGTGTTCGAACGCTTCTACCGCCTGCACCATGAACGTTCGGATGGCAGCGGCCTGGGCTTGGCAATCGTCCGTGAAATTGCACTCGCCAGCAAGGCCGAGATTGCCTTGTCCGGCCCGACGATAGAAGGCGGACAGAGAAGCGGACTGATAGTTGCGGTCACTTTTCCGGCAGTGCCAGGCACAGCAGATTCGGCGCCAGAACCGCTAGTGTAGTGCTTCGTAAGTAATGGAACTTCAGAAATGGTGGATTTTCGTGTCAGGCTAGGCGCAAACCGGAGCGATAGCTAGACTATCGCGAGGATTTGCAACGACGCATGGCGCGAAAAGACGCCGTTTATGAAGGT
>NZ_DATMRK010000020.1:0-88714 GCF_035566375.1 Collimonas sp. | reverse complement strand
CCTATACAGCGTGAGCGCGTTCGCCGGTCGGGCCGGCGGCGAGATAGTCGTCGCGGTGATTGAAGTCGATATCGAGCGGCAGGAGACGCCGCGTGCGATCACGCCGCGGCTACGATGCGCGCTCACTCTTCCGTAACGACTTCAACGAAGGATGCACGACATGACCAGACTGAATGGAAAGACCGCTGTGATCACCGGTGGCGCTACCGGCATCGGCCGCGCCGCGGCAAAGCGCTTCATCGAGGAGGGCGCCTTCGTCTTCATCTTCGGCCGCCGGCAGAAGGAACTCGACGCCGCTGTGGCCGACCTCGGGCCCAATGCCCGCGCGGTGAAGGGCTCGGTCTCGGATGAGGCCGACCTCGACCGACTGTATGCGGCGGTGAAGGCCGAGCGCGGAACCCTCGACATCGTCTTCGCCAATGCCGGGGTGGGAGGCCAGCTTCGGCTCGGCGAGATCACCGCCAAGCACATTGACGAAACCTTCGACATCAATGTGAAGGGTACGATCTTCACGGTCCAGAAGGCGCTGCCGCTGATGGGCAAGGGCGGTTCGATCATCCTGACCGGATCGAGCGCCGGCACCACGGGCGCCCCGGCGTTCACCGCCTACAGCGCGAGCAAGGCGGCAGTGCGCAACCTCGCGCGGACCTGGGCGGAGGACCTGAAAGGCACCGGCATCCGGGTAAACGTGCTGTCGCCCGGGGCGACTGCGACCGAACTCGCGAAGGAAGCGCTAGGCGAGGAGGGCCTGAAGGCCTACGGCTCGATGACTGCGTTCCAGCGCATGGGCGATCCGGCAGAGGTCGGGGCGGCGGCTGCCTTTCTCGCGTCGTCGGACAGCAGCTTCATGACCGGCAGCGAGGTCGCCGTCGACGGCGGCTTGGCGCAAATCTGACCCCGGCGAGGTCCCGTGCCTGGGCCTCCAGCTCCACCAGTCGCGGGACCACGCTTCGCGAACTTTACAAAAAAACAAAACACACAACGAAAGACAAAAGATTATGAAACAACTAGAAGGTAAGGTTGCAGTCATCACGGGCGGAAGCAGCGGGATCGGCTTGGCGACAGCCAAGCGCTTCGTGGAAGAAGGTGCGCACGTCGTGATCACTGGACGACGAGAGAAAGAGTTGAAGGAGGCCGCGGCCTTCATCAAGAGAAACGTGACGACGGTCGTGAGCGACGTCTCGCGCCTGGAAGATCTGGACCGGCTCTATGCCGTCGTGAAAGAGAAACATGGTCACATCGACGTTCTCTTCGCGAACGCGGGCGCAGGGACAATCGCACCGCTCGCGGTAGCTACTGAGGCCCATTTTGACCAGACCTTCGACGTGAACGTGAAGGGAATGTTCTTTACGGTACAGAAGGCCCTTCCCCTCTTCAAAGACGGCGCTTCGATTATCCTGAACTCTTCGGTCTCAAACGTCCTCGGGCTTCCAGGATTTACTGCTTACGCCGCGAGTAAGGCGGCTGTGCGCAACTTCGCGCGCGGCTGGGCTTTGGAATTGAAAGACCGCAAGATCCGCGTAAATAGTATGAGTCCCGGAGCAATCGACACCCCGGCCTTGGCGACGACGACGGGCCTTACCGCTGAACAGGCCGAGCAAGCAGTCGCACAGTTCACCACGCAGATCCCAATGGGCCGCAGAGGTATGCCCGAGGAAATCGCGGCAGCAGTCGCGTTCCTCGCCTCCGATGAAAGTTCTTACATCACCGGTGTGGATCTCGCCGTCGACGGAGGCATGGCGCAGGTCTGACCCCAGCCCGCTCCCGTGGCTGCGCTTGCGGAAAATCTCGATTTCTCGCCGATCAAACTTGGCGGGCTTTCGGAAGGTAGACTGCTTGTGCAGGCGCGCGGAAATAGCTGTGGTCAATTGATCTTTAAGGACCTGGTCAAGTTCGACTGATGGATCGCGATCGCAGATGTCGCCGCAATTACCTATACCCAACCGTAACGGAGATTCCCGATGTACGAACAATCCAAACTATCCGAGTTGATCCAGTTCGCACGAGTTGTTGCTGGCGCTACCGTCATCGATGTTTACCCAGGCGACGGCGACTGGACCCGTCTCTTCTCCGACATCGTGGGGCCCGGAGGACGGGTCTACAGCTTCGTGCCGGCCGAAGTCGCCAACTTCAAGAACGATCCGCTAGGCCGCATGCGGACGCTCGCGAAGGAGCCGGGCCGAGAGAACGTCGAAGCCGTCTCCACGGACCTCGTGGCGATGCCGAAGGCCGCGCAACCAGCGGACGTCCTGTGGCTGCACCTGTTCTACCACGATCTCCACACCGAGCTGATGCAGGCCAGGGGCGCAACGGCGGCCCACTTCAATCGAGCCGTCTACGAGCAGCTGAAGCCGGGTGGGTCCTACGTCATCGTAGACCACGCCGCCGCCGTCGGGGCGGGCACGAGCGACGCCCAGTCGCTGCATCGGATTGAGCCTGCATCCGTTCGCGAGGAGGTGGAGGCGGCCGGTTTCGTACTGGACGCGGAGAGCACCATGCTCGCGAACAATGGCGATCTGCACTCGATCAAGGTGTTCGATCCGTCGATCAAGGGCGAGACCGATCGCTTCGCCTATCGGTTCGTGAAGCCCTGACAGGTCCCGGCGCCGACCCGGCCTGGTCCGGTTGCGGATTTCGCTTCCCGAAAGCGGACACCCGTGACCGTCTCCTTGGGGTCGGGTCCGGTCTCTCAAAGTTTGGAAACCGGCTATTCAAAAAAAGTGACGCCAAAGTATTTTTTGTTTAATTCGGCAAACGACAGCTATGTGAAGTGAAGCCGCTGTTCAGAATTGCATCTGAGGAAGGCCACTACCGTCGACATCAGTAACCACGTCATGGAAAGTCAACGACCGCAACCGCTGCATTTCTGCCGTTGGAGCCGCAAGCCTTGACAGGCAGCTTGGAGTCGTTTCCGGACGAAGACTCGTACAGCGAATGTCAGGTCAAGCCTGTGCTAGTACAAATAAACCTTGTATTACCCCTTCATAGAATTAATGACGCAAGTCCGTTTAGTCAAAAGCAAGGATTGAGCACATCTGCTCACCGTGAACATCCTCCAACCCTCCAACATTAACAATCGTTAATGAACCGCCAATCCGCGGTTAACCCACCCTCGTGCAAAGTGTCACTGCCGCTCTTCACAAAACTGGGGGCGACACCTTCCTTCTTTTTACTGGAGCACATCATGACTTCGAAATTGTTAATTCCTACCCTTCTTGCTTTGGCACTGTCGGTCTCGGCCGTGTCGTCCATGGCCGAGACCAATCGCAGCCTGCTGGGCGAAGCTGCTACTGCCGCGACAATCAACCGCACCGTCACCATCACGCCCGACACCAAGTACGTCAACGTGCAAGGCGGCCAGGCGGTTCAATTCAATGCTGGCGGCGGTACCTTCTCCTGGACTTTCGACGGTCCGGCCAAGTCGTTTGAATTGAATCGCGTCGCGCCGTCGGGCTCGCTTGACCATCCGGTGACGGTCTATGTTTCGCCCAACCCGCTTTATAACGGCTGAAACACCTGATCGCGGCAACACAGCGCGGATAGAAGGCAGTGCTGCAGCCTGAATACAGCCTGCCTTCCGCGCTCATACGGCCCTGGCCGCCTTCCTTATCCGGGCATGGCGCGCTATGGAAACAAACACGCAACAAAACACGCAACCAACGCAAAATCGTGCCGGATCGATGGTTTCGGCAACTCGACAAAGTAAATGAGGTTGGAATTATGCATGCACATAAAACAGGTCCATATTGTGTCGGCCTTGCATCCGCGCTGGCGGTCCTTGCGCTCGCAGGATGCGGACCGAAAAAAACGGCCGTTACGCAGTCTGCGCCACCGCAAGTCAGCGTGATCACGGCGCGCCGGACCAGCGTTCCGGTCACCATGGAACTTCCTGGCCGCACCTCTGCCTATCTGGTGGCGCAGGTGCGCGCCCGGGTCGACGGCATCGTGCAAAAGCGCAGCTTCCAGGAAGGCGCCGACGTCAGGGCCGAGCAGGCGCTGTACCAGATCGATCCGGCACCATATCGCGCCGCCTTGAACAGCGCCCTGGCAGCGCAGCAAAAGGCGGAGGCCAACCTGGCCGCGACCAGCTCGCAGGCAGAGCGTTACAAAATCCTCATCGGCGGCAACGCCGTCAGCAAACAAGCCTACGACAACGCGGTCGCCGCCCAAGGCCAGGCCGCCGCCGATGTCGCCGCCGCCAAGGCTGCAGTCGCCAGCGCTAGCATCAACCTCGGATACACCAGGGTGGTGGCGCCGATAAGCGGCCGCAGCAGTATTTCGCAAGTTACCCAGGGCGCCTATGTACAAGGCAACGCTGCCACGCTGTTGACCACGGTCCAGCAAATCGATCCGATCTATGTCGATCTCAGCCAGTCCAGCGTCGCCGGCCTGCAACTGCGGCGCGACGTCGCGAGCGGCCAGCTGACGCCAAGTGGCGCAGGCCAGGTCAAAGTGGCGCTGACGCTGGAGGATGGCAGCCAATATCCGCTGAGCGGCACGCTGCAGTTCAACGGCGTCACAGTCGATCCGAGCACCGGTTCGGTCACCGTGCGCGCGCTCTTCCCCAATCCGAAATATGTCCTGCTGCCGGGCATGTTCGTGCGCGCCCGCATCGAGCAAGGCGTCAACGATAAGGCCATCCTGGTGCCGATCCCGGGCATTAGCCATAACCCGCAGGGGCAAGCAACCGCGCTGGTGGTCGGCGCCGATAACAAGGTTGTGCAACGGACGATTCAAACCCAGAACACCTTCGACAACCAATGGGTGGTCACCGGCGGCTTGAGCGACGGCGAAAGGATCATCGTCAGCGGTGTCCAGAAAGTGCAGCCCGGGATGCTGGTGCGTGCATCCGAGACGCCGGGCCAGACCAGGGTGGCAATGGAAAAGCCGACAGCAAGCGACGCCGCCGCAGGGCAGCAAACCAGCGTGCCTGCGCCCACCATCATCGCAGCTAATCGCAGCTAAATAGAGACAGACCGAGAGGCAGACCGAGCAATGGCAAAATTCTTCATCGAGCGGCCGATCTTTGCGATCGTGCTCTCCCTCCTGATCATGCTGGCGGGAGGAATATCTATCTTCTCGCTGCCGATAGAACAGTTCCCCCCGGTCGCCCCGCCTACGGTCCAGATCAGCACCAGCTATCCCGGCGCTTCCGCGACGACCATGCAAAACACCGTGGTGCAGGTGATCGAACAACAGATGAACGGCATCGACAACCTGCTTTACATGTCCTCCAGCAGCGACGACACCGGGCAGTCGACCACCACCATGACATTCGCCGCCGGCACCAATCCGGACATCGCCCAGGTGCAGGTGCAAAACAAGCTGCAGCTGGCGGTGCCGCTGCTGCCGGCGCCGGTGCAGCAGTCCGGCGTGCGGGTCACCAAGTCCAGCAACGCGTTCCTGATGGTGATCGGCTTTGTCTCGGCCGACAACAGCATGAACAAGTTCGACATCGCCAACTATGTAGTCTCGAACATCCAGGATCCGATCAGCCGCATCAACGGTGTCGGCAACATGAACGTGTTCGGCACCCAGTATGCGATGCGGATCTGGCTGGATCCAGGCAAGCTCAACAGTTATACGCTGACTCCGCTTGACGTTACTGCCGCCTTGCAAGCCCAGAACGTACAAATCTCCGGCGGCCAGCTCGGTGGCACGCCGGCGCTGCCGAACCAGCAACTGAACGCAACCATCACGGAATCGACCTTGCTGCGCACCACCCAGGATTTTGGCAATGTCTTGCTCAAGGTGCTGGCGGACGGTTCGCAAGTGCGCTTGAACGACGTCGCCCGCATCAACCTCGGCGCCGAAAGCTTCAATATCGATAACCGGTATAACGGCCAGGCGGCCTCCGGCATCGGCATCCAGCTGGCGCCGGGCGGCAACGCGCTGGTCACGGCGGCTGCCATCAAGGCCCGCATCAAGGAGCTGGAACCGTATTTCCCGCCGGGGCTGAAAGTGGTCTATCCGAACGACGTCACGCCGTTCGTCAAGATATCGATAGAAGAAGTCGTAAAGACTCTGCTGGAAGGCATCGTGCTGGTGTTCCTGGTGATGTACCTGTTCCTGCAGAACGTGCGCGCCACGCTGATACCTTCGATCACGGTGCCGGTGGTGCTGCTGGGAACCTTTGGCGTGATGTCGGCGCTGGGTTTTTCGATCAATACCTTGTCGATGTTCGGCCTGGTGCTGGCGATCGGCTTGCTGGTAGACGACGCCATCGTGGTGGTGGAAAACGTCGAGCGTGTGATGCACGAAGACGGCTTGCCGCCGCTTGAGGCGACCCGCAAGGCGATGGGCCAGATCAGCAGTGCGCTGATCGGCGTAGCGATGGTGCTGTGCGCGGTGTTCGTGCCGGTGGCGTTCTCCAGCGGCACGGTGGGCGGCATCTACCGCCAGTTCTCGCTCACCATCGTCGCCTCCATGCTGCTGTCGGTGTTCGTTGCGCTGTCGCTCACGCCCGCCCTGTGCGCCACCATCCTCAAGCGGCCCAGTCAGGATCACAATGAGAAAAAAGGCGGCTTCGGCTGGTTCAACCGCAACTTCGACAAGGGCCGCGACCAGTATGTCAAGGGCGTGCGCCACGTCGCCGCCCGTTCCGGACGCTGGCTGCTGGTCTATCTGGCGGCGTTGATCGCCGTCGGCGTGATGTTCGTGCGCTTGCCGGCCTCGTTCCTGCCGAATGAAGATCAGGGTTTTCTGTTTGTCCAGGTACAGACGCCGCCGGGCGCCACCCAGGCCCGCACCGGGCTGGTACTGGATCAAGTCAGCGACTATCTGCTGAAAGATGAAGCGGCCATGGTCGACGCCACGTTTATCGTCAACGGCAACAACAACGCCGGCCGCGGCCAGAACCAGGGCCAGTTGTTCGTCCGTCTCAAGGACTGGTCGCAGCGTAACAAACCCGAGCTGACCGCCAAGGCGCTGTCCGATCGCATCGACAAGCATTTTGCGGCGAACAAGGAAGCCGATATCTTCGCCGCCAGTCCGCCGCCGATCCGCGGCCTGGGCAGCGCCGCCGGTTTCGATTTCGAGCTGGAGGATCGCGGCGGCCTCGGCCATGAGGCCCTCGCCAAAGCCCGCGACCAATTGCTGGCCCTGGCTAAAAAAGACCCGGCCCTGTCGCAGGTGCGCTTCACCGGGGAGGCCGACAATCCGACCATTAAAGTCAATATCGACCGCGAAAAAGCCGCCGCCCTCGGCGTCAGCGCCGCCGACATCGACCAGACCTTCTCGATTGCCTGGGGCTCGCGCTACGTCAACAATTTTCTCGATACCGATAACCGCATCAAGAAAGTATACGTGCAGGCCGATGCGCCTTACCGCATGAATCCGCAAGACATGCAGCAACTCTATGTGCGCAGCAGCAGCGGCAGCATGGTGCCGTTTTCCGCCTTCGGCACGGTGGAATGGACCTACGGCCCGCCGCAGTTGCAGCGTTATAACGGCGTCGAGGCGATGGAGATCCAGGGCCAGTCGGCGCCTGGCCAGAGCTCCGGCCAGGCTATGGCCGCCATGGAAAAACTGGTCAAGCAACTGCCGGCCGGTATCGGTTACGAGTGGACCGGCACTTCAATGCAACAGGCGCAGTCGAGCTCGCAGGCGCCCTTGTTGTACGGTTTGTCGATCCTGGTGGTGTTCCTCAGCCTGGCCGCCCTGTATGAGAGCTGGTCGATACCGGTTTCGGTGATCATGGTGGTGCCGCTCGGCGTTCTGGGTGCACTGTGCGCGACATCATTCATGGGCTTGTCCAACGACGTCTACTTCCAGGTCGGCCTGCTGACCACCATCGGCTTGTCAGCCAAGAACGCGATCCTGATTGTCGAATTTGCGCGCGAACTTCAGGCCCAAGGCCGCAGCGCGCTGCTGGCGGCAATCGAAGCAGCGCATATGCGGATGCGGCCGATCGTCATGACTTCCATGGCCTTCGTGCTGGGCGTACTGCCGCTGGCGCTGGCAAACGGCGCCGGTTCTGCCAGCCAGAACGCGATCGGCACCGGCGTCATCGGCGGCACCCTGGCTGCGACCTTCGTTGCAACTTTCATGATTCCGATGTTTTACGTCGTGGTTGCCAACAAGCTCGGTAAAAAGAAAGCGGCGCTCATGTCAACACCGTCAGCACCGGCAGCGCCGCCACAGATAGCGGCCGATCCAAGTCCAAGTCCAGGTACGGGAGGATATTAATATGGCACTCTACAGATACACCGCTAGCGCAGTTCTCCTGGCTTTCATCGCCGGCTGCTCGCTGCAGCCGGTATACCAGCGGCCGGCGCTGCCGGTGTCCGCCGCCTTTCCGAGCGGCCAAGCTTACCAGGCTTCAGCCGCCAAGCCGGGCGGCACAACCCTGCCGGCGGCGGCGATCGGCTGGCGCAATTTCCTGCCCGATCCGCGCCTGCAACGGCTGGTCGAGCTGGCGCTGCAGAACAACCGGGATTTGCGCGTCGCTGTGCTGAACGTTGAAAAAGTTCAGGCGCAATACCGGATCCAGCGTGCGTCGCTGCTACCGCAGGTTAACGGCAATGCCGGCATCTCGGATTCGCGCACGCCGGCGAGTGTGTCGTCCAGCCATAATCCCTCCACCTCGCATGATTATTCGGTCGGTCTTTCCGCTTCATGGGAAATCGATTTCTTCGGCCGCTTGCGCAGCTTGTCAGACGCGGCGCTGCAACAATACCTGGCCAGCGCCGACGCCCGCCAGGCCGCGCAGATACTATTGGTGTCGCAAGTCGCCGACCAGTACCTCGCCACCCTGGCTTACGATGAGCAGCTGATGCTGACCCAGGGCACCCTGCAAACCGCCCAGGCCTCGTACCAGATCGTGAAATTGCAGTTCGATACCGGCACGGCTTCTGAACTGGATTTGCGGCTGTCGCAAACCATTGTCGAACAAGCTCAGGTCAATTACTCGGCCCAGCTCCGCTTGCGGGCGCAGGCCGAAAACGCCTTGGTATTGCTGGTCGGCCAGCCGTTGCCGCGCGACCTGCCGCCAGCAGTCAGGCTGGACGGCCAGGCTATCCTGACCGACATCCCGGCTGGCTTGCCTTCGGATTTATTGCAACGGCGTCCGGATATCTTGCAGGCCGAGGCAGTCCTGCGCTCAGAGAATGCAGACATCGGCGCCGCCCGTGCAGCATTTTTCCCGCACATCGCATTGACCGGCAGCTTAGGCACGGCCAGCGCGACCCTGGGCGGACTGTTTGCCGCCGGCTCCAGCGCCTGGTCCTTCATACCGTCGCTCATCCTGCCGATCTTCAACGCCGGCGCCAACCAGGCCAATCTGGACCTGGCCCTGATTCAAAAGGATATCGGCGTCGCGCAATATGAAAAAACCATCCAGACTGCATTCCGCGAAGTAGCCGACGGCCTCGCCGCACGCGGCACCTACGATGACCAGCTGGCCGCGCAGCAGCGTTATGCCGAGGCCCAGCAGCGTCGCTTTGAGTTGGCCAACATGCTCTACGCCAACGGCAGCGACAGTTATCTGAATGTGCTGACTGCGCAAACCGACCTCTACGCGGCGCAGCAGGCGCTGATCACGGCCCGCCTGAACCGCCTGACCAGCCTGGTTGACCTGTATCGTGCACTGGGCGGCGGCTGGCTCCAGCACACCGGCGATACGGCGCGCAGCGCCGACAGCTCGCCGCCAAAAGCTGGATAATTGTGCTGGATGCGTTGCGGCATTAGTATTGCACCGGATAAGGCGTGGATTGGCGCCCGAGAAACATCTCTCTCACCTGGAACCGTTAAGCTGAATTTAAGCTGAGAATTTAAGCTGAGAATTTAAACTGAATAAATGCCATGAAACTCTTGATCGTTGAAGACAATGAGCGTGTCGCTCTGTTCCTGAAGAAGGGATTGAGCGAATCCGGCCACACTGCCGACCACGCCGACAATGGCCGCGACGGCATGTTCCTTGCCGCCAGCGAGCCCTACGACGCCATCATCATGGACCGCATGCTGCCAGGCGGCATCGATGGCCTGGCCATCATCGAAGCACTGCGCGCAAGCGGCAACAAGACCCCTATCCTGATCCTGAGCGCGCTGTCCGCCGTCGACGACCGGATCCGCGGCCTCAAGAGCGGCGGCGACGATTACCTGGTCAAGCCGTTTGCCTTCGGCGAACTGCTGGCGCGGCTAGACGCCTTGCTGCGCCGTTCGCAAGACGCGCGCTCCGAGACCACGTTGAGCGTGGATGACTTGTCGATGGATCTGCTGTCTCACAAGGTAACGCGCGGCGGCAAGGCGGTGGCGCTGCAGCCACGCGAATTCAAGCTGCTCGAATACCTGATGCGCCATGCCAACCAGGTAGTGACACGCACCATGCTGCTGGAAAACGTGTGGGACTATCATTTCGATCCGCAAACCAATGTGGTCGACGTCCACGTCAGCAAGCTGCGCCAGAAAATCGACGCCGGCATCGAACGGCCATTGCTGCGCACTATCCGCAACGCCGGCTACATGCTGACTGCCGATGATTAACTCTTTGCGCTTTTCGGCGCGCTCGGTGGCGCTCACCTTTGTCGCCGTGAGCCTGGTGGTGCTGGCGTTCTTCGCCTCGCCGCTCTGGTACACCTGGCGCGAAACGGTGGAAGAAGACCGGGCCCGCGTGCTGCAAGCCGATACGCGCAGGCTGGTGAACGTGTTCAACATGCAGGGCGTAGCGGCACTGACGTCCGCCATCAATGTGCAAGTCGGGACACAAGCGGCTGGCGCCGAAGATCTGGTGCTGCTGGCCGACGCCTCGCTGGCACGGCTCGCCGGCAACCTGCCGGCGTGGCCGCGCGAGATGTCCAATGAGGTGACCAATCCGGCGCCCAATCTGGCGTCAGACCTGCCTGGACTGCAGACGTTCTCGATCGAGATCGGCGGCCGTTCGACCCGGGTCGCCCTGTTGCACACCAGGCTGCCTGGCGGCTATCACCTGCTGGTCGCCAACGACATCGCCAAATATCGTGAGCTGGAGAATCTTTTCCTATATGGGCTGCTGGCCGCCACCGGCATCATCCTGGTGCTGGGCGCGGTAGGCGGGCGGCTGGTGCGGCGGGCGCTGCTGGCCAAGGTCGGCCAGATCAACCAGGCGGCGTCGGCCATCATGCAGGGTGATTTCTCACACAGGTTGCCGGCGTATGGCGGCGAAAATGAATTGAATACCCTGGTCGAGACGGAAAACCGCATGCTGAACCAGATCGAGCAATTGATTGGCGGTGTCCGCAATGTCTCCAACTCGATCGCGCATGACTTGCGCACGCCGTTGGCGGAACTCCGTTCGCGCCTGGAAGAATTGACACTGACCCGGCCCGATCCGGAACAAACCTTTAACCAGATCGACGGCGCCATCAACGACGTCGATCGCGTCATCGATATCTTCAACGCCTTGCTGCGGCTGGCGGAAATCGATAGCGGCGCGCGCCGTTCCGGCTTCATTGAGGTGGATGTTGCCAGCGTGGCAAGCGAAGTGGCCGAATTTTATCAACCGTTGGCGGAATTACAAGGACGCACGCTGTCTTTTGCATCGTCGGGGCCGCTGGTGCTGGCCGGCGATCCGCTGCTGATTGCCCAGGCAATTGCCAACCTGGTCGAGAATGCGCTTAAGTATGCGCAGGCGAACGGCAAGATCAGCGTCGAGACCTGGCGCCGCCCGGATGGCGCAATCCAGATCGCGGTATCGGACGACGGCCCCGGCATCCCCGACCACGAGAAACCGAAAGTGCTTGAGCGCTTCTACCGAGGCGATACCTGCCGCGGCACGCCGGGTGTGGGATTGGGGCTGAGCCTGGTAGCCGCCGTCGCCAAGTTGCAAGGCGGCAGCCTGGTATTGAGCGACAATCACCCCGGCCTGACGGTGACACTCACACTCTAGCCCTCGATGTGAAGCGAAGCTCTGACTGCTATGGATTCACATCAACTCGTCATATCACCTCGTCGCAGCGACTCGTGCTTTAGAGCAACTGGTATTTCCCCAATATTTTTCATATCCTTTGAGTAGGATAAAGTCAATCTCAGCGTAGGAAACGGAATTGCAGCGAAACTGCGAGCGAGATTGAAAATATGCCTATCCCGACAGTTTTGTTGTGTCAGGAAGTCAACTCAAGGAGTCAAAAATGTTCAAGCATTTTTTATTGCCAACCGATGGTTCAGCAGCCTCCGAGGCGGCGATTCGACAAAGCATTCTGTTCGCCAAGGAAACCGGCGCCACAGTGACCGGCGTCCATGTACTCCCGGAATATCATGTGTTCAGCCGCCACCTGCTGACACTGACCGAGACCAAGGAACAATTCGACCAGGAAGGCATTGCGCAAGCCGGTAAATTCCTGGGAGCGATAGAACAGGCCGCACGAGACGCCGGGGTTCCATGCGACACCGAGTATGTGGTCAACGACCATCCCTATGAAGCAATCATCAAAATGGCAGAAGACAAAGGCTGCGACATGATCACCATGGCTTCGCATGGCAGGAAAGGTATGCGCAGCATCTTTGCCGGCAGCGAGACCCAGAAAGTGCTCACCCATAGCAGCACGCCGGTTCTGGTATTTCACGAAGGCTAAGCGCCCCGCGCGAGCTGTTGAGTGGCAGCGCCTGGCCCTTGCAACCAGTATCAAGCAACGAGCATCAAGATGGAAAAGCCGCATATCTTTGCAAATCGAGCAGAAGCAGCGGAAATGCTGGCTTTTCATCTGCTTGAATACAAGGGGCGCCTGCCATTGATACTTGCCATTCCGCGTGGCGCGGTACCCATGGGAAAAATACTGGCCGATCTGCTGCTTGGAGATCTGGATATCGTACTGGTGCATAAGCTCAGCGCGCCCTTCAATCGAGAACGCGCGATCGGCGCCATCGACGAAACCGGCTGGACTTATATCGGCCCGTTTCCTGAAGAATTCGCCGAAGAGTTTGGCGAGACAGAAAGCTATCTGGAAGAAGAAAGATCGCAGCAACTGCAGGCGCTGACGGAGCGCCGCAAACTATACACACCGCTCAAGCAGGCAATCGACCCGCGCGGCCGGATTGCCATCATTGTTGACGACGGCGTGGCAACCGGCGCGACAATGATTGCCGCATTGCACGCCGTCCGCGAAAAACAGCCTGCCGAGCTGGTCTGCGCGGTGCCGGTGGCGTCGGCCGAGAGTCTCGAATACATCCGGCCGTTGGCCGACAAGGTGTGTTGCCTGCGTGCCTCGACAAATTTTTTCGCAGTCCAGCAATTCTATCGAGACTATCCGCAGGTCGAAGATGAAGAGGTGATCAGGCTGCTTTCCCGGAATCGCGACGGTGAAGAATCGGGCAGCTAGGCTTGGCACCTGACCCGGAACTCAGGTCGCCGGCTTGGAAGCTGTCGGCTGCACGTGAGACGGTGCGTTGCCCGGTTGCGCCGTTGACTGCCCCATCCTCATGCGCGAGGAAACAATCACCGACAGCAAACAACCGCCCGCCAGATAAGCCGCTACCGCATGCCATGTGCCGTCGACGCCAAGCAAGGCGGTCGCGATAAACGGCGTGAAGCCGCCGCAGATCACGCTGGCGAACTGATAACCGACGCCGGCGCCGCTGTATCGGTATTCCGCGCCGAAAAATTCAGTGAACAAGGGCTGCTGCACGCTGACCACCATATCGTGAGCAATATTCGCCAGCAGCACGGAAAAGATCACGATCCAGGCTACTGAACGGGCTTCCATGGCGAGGAAAAACGGCACCGCCGAAAGCAAGCCGATCATTGCGCCGGTCACGTACACGAGCTTCAAGCCGATACGGTCGGCCAGCATCGCGAAAGCAGGAATCGTCACGCAGCTCACCGCGCCGACCAACAAGCTGATGTTCAGGAACAGATCGCGTGACATGCCAAGGTTTTTAGTCGAATAGGCCAAGGCAAAGGCGGTGACGATATACATCGTGAACATTTCCGCCATGCGCAGTGCAATGATCAGCAAGAAACTCTCAGGATGATTGCGCAAGGCCGCCAGCACCGGGATTTTCACCTTATGCTCGCCATGCATGCCGACCTTTTCGACAAATTCCTGCGACTCTTCCATGGTTGAACGAATCCACGCCGCGACCAACACCAGTACGATGCTGATCAGAAAAGGAAGCCGCCAGCCCCACGCCATGAAGGCGTCGTTGCCCAGCGTATGCGTGAGAATCGAGACAATCCCGGTTGCCAGCACCAGGCCGACGCCGTAACCCACCTGCACGCCGCTGCTGTAGAACGCCTTCTTCCCCTCTGGCGCGCTTTCAACCGCCATCAACGCCGCGCCGCCCCACTCGCCGCCCACCGCAAAACCTTGCAAGGCGCGCAGCACGACCAGCGCCAGCGGTGCATACCAGCCGATGCTGGCGTAGGTGGGCAACAGGCCGATCAAGGCGGTGGAAACGCCCATCAGCATCACGGTGATCACCAGCATGCGCTTTCTGCCGAGCCGGTCGCCGAAATGGCCGAACACGATGCCGCCCAGCGGCCGGAACAGAAAACCAACGCCGAAGGTGGCAAAGGCGGCCAGCGTACCTATGGTCGGGCTGACACTGGGAAAGAACTGGCTGTTGAATACCAGGGCGGCGGTGATGCCGTAAAGCAGGAAATCATACCAATCGACGACCGCACCGACGAAGCTGCCAATCGCCGCCTTGCGGGCGCGGCGGCCGGCAATGTTTTTTTCCGTTGCAAGAATTTTTGACTTCATTATTGTCTCCAGATGATGCATGCGCGCTGCTGGCTGCGTTGCTTGTTATTTCCCCAATTCCTGCATAGGTGTGCGACAGGTTTCGCGCGCAGTCGCGGCGGAAATGGCGGAGATGATAGCAGTGGCGCTGACGAATACCGCCACCGGCATCCAGCCATCCGCGCCCGGCTTCAGGATCGCCGCACTGATGGTCGGCGCGAAACCGCCCAGCGCAAAGCCGATCTGGGTGCCGATGGCCATGCCGGACAGGCGCACCCGGGTATCGAACATTTCGCCGTACAGCGATGGCCAGACGCCGTTGGCTGCGCTATACACAACGCCGGACAACAGCAGCCCCAGAACAAAGATGAGTGAAATATTGGCCTGGCTGATGCTCCACAAATATGGCCAGATCAGAGCGGCGCAGGCCAGCGCGCCAAAGATGAATACCGGTTTGCGGCCGATACGGTCCGCCAATGCAGCGAAAGCAGGAATCGCCGCCAGCGCCACCACATTCGCCAGAATCAATACTGTCAGCATGGTGGCCTGTGGAATGTGCATGGTGTTGACGGCATATGACAGCGTAAACACGCTGAAGATAGTGCTCACCACCGAGATCTGGGCGCAAAAGATAACCCGCGCCAGGTTCTTCTTGTGGTCGCGCAGCAGCACCATGAGCGGCAGCTTGTTTTGCTTGTGCGATTTTTCCTGCGACTTTTCCTGCGATTTTTCCTGTTCGAAGGCAGGAGTCTCAGGCAAGGTGCGGCGGACCCAGATCCCTACCAGCACCACAACCGCACTCAGGAAAAATGGAATGCGCCAGCCCCAAGCCAGCAACTGCTCTTCAGGCAATGCTGAAATCGGCAGGAAAACCAGAGTGGCCAGGATCAGGCCGGCCTGGGTACCGCTCAGGGTGAAGCTGGTAAAAAAGGCGCGCCGATGCGGCGGCGCATGCTCCAGCGTCATCGAATTGGCGCCGGCCTGCTCGCCTGCCGCCGACACCCCTTGCAGCATGCGCAGGATCACCAGCATGATCGGAGCGCTGATGCCGACCTGGCCGTAGGTCGGCAGCAAGCCGACCATGAAAGTAGAGACGCCCATCAGCAACAAGGTGAAAGTAAGCACTTTTTTGCGGCCGTATCTGTCGCCGATATGGCCCAGCAGCACCGCACCGATCGGCCGTGTCACATAACCGACGCCGAAGGTGGCGAAAGCCGCTACGGTAGCCGCAACCGGGTCGAACGAAGGAAAAAATATCTTGCCGAACACCAGCGCTGCCGCGGTGCCGTAAATAAAAAAATCGTAATACTCGACCGCGCTGCCGATCCAGCTGGCCAGCGCTGCCTTGCGCGGCGAACGGGTGGCGCCTTGCGCTGCGGCGTTGGCCGTGCTGGATGCGCCAGATCGCGGAATTTGTTTTGATACTGTAGATGTAGACATAACGTCCTCGATGATCTATAGGTGGTTTTCTTCACGAAGAGAACGGATTCTCCACATGATAGCGTTGAACATCGCGCTCAGACAGCGCGCTTAAAACCGATGCAGGATGCCGGCTTGCAAGCCGATCAGACTCTTCCCATTGATGTCTGCTCCGGCCAGATTGGCAGTGGGACCGGCGGAACCGCTGAAACGGAAACCGGCGTTGGCGTCGTTCTTCATGTAATTGGCGAAACCGTAGAGCGTGGTGCGCTTGGACAAATCGTAGTAAGTCCCGAGGTTGCCGCCTTGCGCTCCCGAATCACGGTGCGAAGTGTCCTTCATCACGCCATACAAGGCGCCGATCCGCCATTGCGGAGTGAGGCGATAGTCGGCCGATATCTGATAAATGTTGTACATCCGCAGCACATCCGGATTGCTGCCAGCAAAGGCGTTGCCGGGGATGCTGACGTTGCTGAGGATGGCGGTGGCGTTGTTGCCGCTGGCGTTGCTGGTCACGTTGTTGCTGCGCACGTAGGCGAAATAAAGCTTGCCCTGGCCGTAGTCGTAATCCGCATACAGGTTGTGATAAACCACTCGTTCTGCATATAGCGCCTTCGCCGCCGGTTTCGCCCACAGCCCGGCGTAGCCAGCGCGATACGGCCCCTGGCTGTAATCCAGCCCGAGTTGATAGACGCCGCGCGCGCCCAAGTCCTCGCCCGCGGTTTCAGTCAGCGCGTAGTGCGCATCAAGCTGAAAGCCGGCCAGACGCGGCGACTTGTAGGAGAGATCATTGTCATAGCGCGACGGCACGCCAAAGGTATTGATGAGCGAACCGTATGTGGTCCGTTCAGTGTAATCGATAGCGCCGCCGATGAAGAACGGGATGCTGTTCTGGCGTCCGATACGGAACTCACCCGCCGGCGTATTCATGCCGACCCATGCCTGGCGGTCGAACAGGCGGCTGGAATCCGCAGCGCCGCCGGTATTCGCGTTCAAGCCTTGCTCCAGCGTGAATTTGGTTTGATAGCCGCCACCCAGTTCTTCGACGCCGCGCAAGCCGAGGCGGCTGCGCAAGATGGCGCCGTCGTTGAGGCCTGTGACGCTGGTTCCGCTGCTACTGTGGATGTAGCCGAGGTACTGGTCTATGTTGCCGTAGAGGGTAACGCTGGGCTCGGCATACGCCGAAGCGGAATAAGCGGAACAAGCGGCGAGGCTGCAGGCAGCGACGAGTTTCATCTTCATGTTGTCTCCATTTGGTTTGTTTTTATGTGGTTTTCTGCGTTATTTTTTGTTCGCAGTTATTATTTTTTGTACGGCTTTTTCTGTATGGTCTACTACGGTCGCTTAAGCCATCGTCGGATGCCCCGCACTAGGCTGGCGCACCTGCAGGCTGCGCCGCAGCACCTGATCGGTAACCCATTTGGCGGCGCGATGCGCGCGGCGGGCCACGATCTCGGGCGACAGCTGCAAATAATCGTCATTGAAAACTTCGAAACTGTAATCGCCGCGATAACCGCCGCGATCCAGCCGCCGCAACAATGCCGACAACTCCTTCGAATGCGCGCCCTCGCCCGGAAATACGCGCAGATGACGCGCCGTTTCCAGCCGCTCTTCGGCACTGCGGATATCGCGCCACATGAAATCGGACAGCTGCACCATAGCGATCTTGTCGCTTGGGATATCTTGCAAACCATCCAGATCGGCCTGATTCGCCAGCATGTGGAAGGAATCCAGCACCACTCCCAGGTTGGAGTGATCGGCCAGTTCTACCGCTTCCCACGACTGCTGGTACTGATTGACATGGCGGCCCCAGGACAACGCTTCGTAACCGATGCGCACCCCAAGCGGCACCGCCAGGGTCGCCAGTTTGGCCAGGTGGCGCGCGATCAAAGGTAGCTCGCCGCTGGCGTGGCTGGAGGTGCTGGAACAGACCATCAGCAACGGTGCGCCTACCGCCTGGCATACCTGCAGCAGGTTCTTGGCGATGTCGAGTTTGTATTCGTGCAAAGCGCCTGACAACCCCTCGAAATCGCGCATCACCTGGATCCCGGTCACACGCACCCCGCTCGCCTTGACCAGACGCACTGCCTGCTCCAGGCCGCCCGGATAGCCGGCCAGATCCTTGGCCCACAACATGATCTGTGAAAATCCGGCGGCCTTGGAGGCATTCAGTTTTGACTCCAGCGGCCCGGCCAAGGTGATGCTATCCATGCCGAAATTGCTCAGGTTCATATCGCCTCCAACACGCGAAACGCATCCGACGATACGCCCGGCCAGCCGAACAGTTCGAGGTACAGCGGCGCTTGTTCGATCATCATCTCGCGCCCCTTCTGGATGCGGCAGCCGTGGCGCTGCGCCTCCACCAGCAAGCGGGTCATTTCAATCTTCATGCCGCAATCGGCGACGATGCAGGACGGCGCAATACCGTTCAGGTCTAGCGGCAGCGGATCGTCCGGGCTCATGCCAAGCGGGGTCGAATTGACGATCAGGTCATAACCCTCGGCAAACGGCGTCCCGATCACTACTTCAGTGCTGCTGAACATTTTCTGCAGGCGCTGGCGCAGCGCCTCAGCCTGCTCGCGGCGCGTATCGTAAATGGCGACATGGCGAATGCCGCGGGCCGCCAGCGCCGCCGCCACCGCGCAGCCGACACCACCGCTGCCGACCACCAAGGCTCTGGCGCGCGCCCAGTCGAACGGCGCGTCGCCGCAGGTGCGGTCGAAGGCCCGCACAAAACCTTCGCCATCGATCAGGTCGCCGATCAGGGTCTGGCCGTCCTGGCTCTTGTAGATGGCGTTGCAGGCGCCCGCCAGCACGGCGCGCGCAGTCGGCTGGTCTACCGCCTCCACGCTCATCGGCTTGTGCGGGATCGAGACCAGAATGCCGCCGACGTTTTCCATCGCCATCAGCATCCGCACCGACGCAATGTAAGCGGCCGGGGGAATCTTGAGCGGAATGACGCGGGCGTCGATGTCATGCTGCTTGAAATAGGCGTTAAACAAGGTTGGCGCCTTGACTTGTTCGACCGGCCAGCCGATGACCGGGAAAATGCGGGTGCTGCCGGAAATCTCACGCATGTGGCTGCTCCTGCTGACTGACTACCAGCTCGAAACTGATGCCGCTTTTATAAAGTTGGGTCAATGCGCCCTTTTCGCTGGCTTGCGCCGGTTCGCGGTCGATGAAGACGATGCCTCTTTGTTTCAGCTGCCGCACCGCCTCCAGCACATCAGGCGCGCCGATGCCGACCCGCACCAGTTGTTCATCCCATTGCAGGCCGGCGGCGCCCTCGGGCGGCTCCACCAGTTGCAGGTAAAAACGATGGCACGGGCTTTCCAGCAAGACCCCTTTCGGCAAAACGCCAAAATAGCGGCCTTGCGGCAGCGGCCGGAAATCCATCAGTTGCTGGTAAAAATCGATCCATTCGGGCGAGCGGTCGCGGCCGATGGTTTGCACCACGCCAAAAAAATGCATGCCTGCCAGCGCCGGCGGATTGGCTGGCGCGTTCAGGATCGGCTTGAAATCGACGTCGTAGATGGAAAAATCGCGGAAGCGATCGACGAAATACAGGATCGAATCGCCGGCCCCGTGTACTCCTGGAATATTCAACTCCATCACACCGGCGCGGGTCTGGATCGCCCAGGCGCCCATCTCGATTGCATGGCGGTAGGCGGCGTCGGCGTCGCGCACCCGCAACGCAATCGCGCTGATGACTGTCGCTTGCGGCTCGCCGTCGGCTTGCGGCAGCGAAGACGGGTCGGCATTGACGATCACATTCATCGTGCCCTGGCGGTACAAAGTCACTTCCCGCGAACGATGACGGGCGGTCGGCACAAATCCCATCTGCTCCAGCAAGGCCCCCAGCGCCAAGGGCTGGGCGCTGGCGTATTCGATAAATTCAATGCCGTCGATGCCGAGCGGATTATTCGGTTCCGGATTGTGTTCTTGCGCAGTCATGCTGATCCTTGGCTGAAATGGTCAGGCCAAGTATAGGAATGGCGTATCGAGAAAAATAGCCCGAAAAATGTGCAATACTGCGCTAATCGCGCAAAGCGAGCGATTAGCGCGCATTTTTGGAGTTATTTGACATGAAAAAACCTGAGTTGCTGGAAGTGGAAGTCGCCAAGCGCGATCTGATCGACGGCTTGATCAAGGGCATCGATGTGATTACCGCCTTCAACGACGATACGGTGCGCCTGACGGCCAGCGAGCTGGCGCAAAAAGTGGCGCTCAGCCGCAGCGCGGCGCGCCGTTATTTGCTGACCTTGGTGCATATCGGCCTGGCGGCCACCGACGGCCGCAGTTTCTGGCTGACGCCCAAGGTGCTTAACCTGGGGCGCTCCTACCTGGATTCGGCGCGGCTGCCACGCGCCATAGTGCCCTTCCTGCAACGGCTGACCTTGCAGCTGCAGGAATCGACCAATTATTCCGTGCTGGAAGGAGACGATGTGGTGTATGTCAGCCGCGTCAACGCGCCGCGCCTGCTGACCACCGGCTTCGAACCCGGCACCCGCTTGCCGGCCTACACCTCGACCGCTGGCCGGGTGCTGCTATCAGCCCTGCCGGACGCCGAGTTGCGCGCCTATCTGGAGCGGATCGACCTGATCGCCTACACCCATCTGACCGTCACCGACAAGGAGCAACTGTTGCGCGAACTGATCGCCATCCGCGAAGACGGTTTCGGCGTTACCGAAAACCAGTATGAAATCGGCTTGCGCGGCATCTCCGTGCCGATCAAGAGCCGCCGTGGCGCCCTGATCGGCGCCTTGAGCGTGTCGATGATGATCTCCAGCTGCTCAAAAGCCGAAGCGACTGCGCGCTGCCTGCCGGCGCTGCAGGCAACGGCGAATACTTTGATGATGTGGGTTTGATCTTGCCCGGTTGCGCTTAACCAACGCAGCTAACTGGGGTCAGAGTGAACTTTCTGCGCGCCTTTTGCAGAAACTTCACTCTGACCCCACTTAGCGAGCCACGGAGTAGCTGCCTTAGCGTTAAAAAGAAAAGAACTGCGCAGTGCTCTCTGTCTTTCTCCGCCCCTAGATGACTCTTGCCGGGGCGATGAACTGCCTCTTACAACAGCGCCGTCAACTCAACCTGCACTTTCAGCAACGCCGGCAGGCAGCGTTCGACGATATCTTCCACCGCCATGCGCGCCGCATGCACGCTGACATTCACCGCGGCCACCGTTTCTCCCCGAAAATTCTTGAGCGGAACGGCAATCGTGCGCAATCCCAGCTCAAGTTCCTGATCAACCACCGCATAACCTTGCGCCCGGGTCCGGGTAATTTCCAGCAATAGCCGCTCTTTGTTGACGATGGTATGGGCGGTGATCGGCTCAAGCTGCAACCGGGCCAGAAATCCTTCGATCTGCGCTTGCGGCAGGCTGGCCAGCAAGACGCGGCCGTTAGCCGTGCAAAACGCCGGCACCCTGGTCCCCGGTTGCAGTGTCGCCGACACCAGGCGGCCGGCGCTGACAGCGGCTACGCAAACCAGTTCATCGTGATCCAGCACGCCGGCCGAGGCCGCCTCTTCCAATGAATAAGCCAGGCGATACAGTAAAGGCTGGACTATCCGCGGCAGCCGCGCTGAATGCAGATACGACTGCCCCAGGCGCAGCACCTTGGGCGTCAACGAAAACACTTTGTTCTCGTGTCGCACGTAGCCCAGATGCGTCAGAGTAATCAGATAGCGCCGGGCCGCCGCCCGCGTCAGGCCGGCGCGTTGCGCCACCTCGCTGATGGTCAGTCGGGAGCGCTCCTGGTCAAAGGCCTCGATCACTTGCAAGCCCTTTTCCAGTCCGGCTATCAGGTCGCGCTTTAATGGCCCCGGGCCTTCGTCCTCCGGCGCGGAACTTGATGACGCGTCCGGCCGCGTATCAGACAAAGAATCTTCAATCATAAAATCTCCATATGGGCGAATATCGCACAATGTGGGCGTTATGCGGTTACAACAGCATGTTATCACCTTGATGACGCAATATCGATCACTTATGATTAATGCCATCAAGAGAGAAAATCTAGCATATGCGCGATATTCGCACAAATACACACAAATCCATAGCTTCCCACGCCGCTTAAACAGATAGCCGCTAGCGACCTGCCGGCCACCCAAACCAAAGGAGAATTTACGTGAGATTCGAGTCCCCGGAAGCCGGGGTTTACCCTTCCCTGATTTACCCACCCTACGTCTCCACCGTGAAACGCGGCCCGACCCAAGAGCCGCTGCGGATTCGCGCCACCGAACCGGTCCAAACCAATATCACGGCTTCGCCGCGCTTGATTCTGCCGCACGATACCGACCTTACCAAGCATGGCCAGAGCGAACCCTTGGGCGAAAAAATCGTCATCACCGGCCGCGTGCTGGATGAAGACGGCAAGCCGGTGCGCAACTCCTTGCTGGAAGTATGGCAATGCAACTCCGCCGGCCGCTACTGGCACAAGCGCGATCAACACGACGCGCCGCTGGATCCGAATTTCTACGGCTTCGGCAAGATGCTGACCGACGACGATGGCCGCTACCGCTTTGTCACCATCAAGCCCGGCCCTTATCCCTGGGGCAATCACCACAAGGCCTGGCGGCCGGCGCATATCCACTTCTCCTTGTTTGGCAGCGTCTATGCGCAGCGCCTGGTGACGCAAATGTATTTCCCCAGCGATCCCTTGTTCGAGTTCGATCCTATCTTCCAAAGCATTCCCGATGCGGCCGCACGCCAGCGGCTGATCGCGCGCTTCAGCCTGGAGCAAACCGTCGACGACAAGATGCTCGGTTACGAGTTCGATATTGTCTTGCGTGGCCGTGACGCCACGCCCATGGGTCTTTAATCAAAACGAAAACACAAAATGGCTTCCAATATCACTACTACACAAACCGTCGGTCCTTTCCCGCATGAAGCCTGGCAATGGGCCGTCGACGCCAGCGCCAAACTGGAAAGCAGCGCGTCCGTCATTACCATCAGCGGCGTGATCCGCGATGGCGACGGCAAGCCAATCAACGACGCCTGGGTTGAAGTCTGGATGCCGGACGCGGTGGCGGCCGAGGCAGCACAAGCGATACCCGGCTTTCGCCGCATCCCGAGCGACGACGATGGCGCTTTCCAGATCCAGGTATCGCTGCCGCATCCTGCCAGCAGCGGCAAGCCTGTGCTGTTTGCCACCATCTTTGCGCGTGGCCTGATAAAACATCAGTTCACCGCCGTTTTCCTGGAAGACGACAGCGGCCTGGCGCAATCCGATATCCTCAACCAGGTGCCGTCCGACAGACGCCATACTTTGATCGCACGTAAACAGGGTAAGGCCCAATACCACTGGGATATCTGGATGCAAAGCGACAAAGAAACGGTATTTTTCGACTACATTTGATACCTGCCTGCCCTTAGCCGAACGGAGCCCCCGTGAGCGTTTCAATTTTTGACAGTTTTCTCAGCACTCCCGAGATGATCGCCGTATTCGACGATACGGCCGTGGTGCAAGCCATGTTTCGTTTCGAAGAGAGCCTGGCGCGGGCCCAGGCGGCCGAAGGCGTGATCCCGGAAAGCGCAGCCCGCGCCATCGCCGGCGTCTGCAATGCGCAGCTCTACGATATTCCGGCGCTGGTGCACGCCAGCCGCCGCGCCGGCAGCCTGGCAATTCCACTCGTCAAGGAATTGACCAAGACGGTCGCCCTGTTCAATCAGGAATCGGCCAGCTATGTGCATTGGGGCAGCACCAGCCAGGACGTGATCGACACCGGCATGGTGCTGGTCACGCGCGAAGCGCTGCAGCTGCTCGATCAAGGTTTGCAAACGCTGATCGAAAGCCTGCTGGAATTGGCCGGGCAACATCTGGCGACACCGATACTGGCGCGCACCCTGATGCAGCCGGCCCAGGTCACCAGCTTCGGCTTCAAGCTGGTCGGCTGGGCCGCGCCACTAGTAAGGGCCCGCCTGCAATTGCGCGAGACTGCACAGCGCGCGCTGCAATTGCAACTCGGCGGTGCGGTCGGCACGCTGGCGGTGATGGGCGCAAAAGGCGGCGCGGTAGCGGAACGCATGGCAGAGGATCTGGGATTAGCCGTGGCCGAAGCCGCCTGGCATACCCAACGCGATGAATGGGTACGGCTGGGGCTGGAAGTCGCGGTACTCAGCGGCAGCCTGGGCAAGATCGCAACCGATCTCAGCCTGCTGGCGCAAGGCGAAATAGCCGAACTGGCGGAGCCGTCCGGCAACGGCCGCGGCGGTTCGTCGGCGATGCCGCACAAACGCAATCCGGTATCGGCCATGATCGCACTGGCGGCGGCTACCCGCACACCGCAAGGCGCGGCGGCGCTACTGGCGAGCATGGGCCAGCAACATGAACGCGGGCTGGGCAACTGGCAAGCCGAACTGGCGGCATGGCCGGGCTTGTTTCTCAGCGCCCACGGCGCACTAAGCGCCTTAGCCGACGCGATGGCGGGACTGCAGGTCGATAGCGCGCGCATGCTGCGCAATATCGATGCCTTGCAGGGATTGGTATTTGCGGAAGCAGTATCGATTTACCTCGCTGGCGCCATCGGCCGGCCGCAGGCGCATAGCCTGATGGAGCAATTGACACAGCAGGCAGTTGCCGAAGGCAGGCAACTGGCCGAAGTGGTGGCCGATGCAGTCCAGACAGATCCCCGCTTGCGCGACAAGGTTAAGCTGCAGGCCTTAAAAACATTGTTCGACCCGGTCGCGGCGACAGCGCCGGCCGCAGCCCTGGCGCGCCGGCAACTGCGGCTTTTACAAGCCAGGATGAGCGCCATGCAGCCGCCTTCCATGCTGGCCTGAAAAGGGTGCATGACGGCGCTGCAAGACGGCTTTACCACCGGGCTTTGCCACCATTGATACGAAAATATAAGCAGGTAAATAAACCATGAGCTACGATCCCATCGATCATGACTTCGAACGCGGTATGCAGAATCGCCGGCAGATACTCGGCGACGACTGGGTCCACCGTTCGGTTGCCAACGCCACCGGCTTCAACGCCGAGTTCCAGAACCTGATTACGCGCTTCGCCTGGAATGAAATCTGGGGCCGCCCGGGCCTCGAACCAAAGACCCGGCGCGTGATTGTGCTGGCCATCACCGTGGCGCTGGGCCGCTGGGAAGAATTCGAACTGCATGTGCGGGCGGCGCTGCTAGGCGACGATGCAAGCCGTCTGACCCCGGATGAATTAAAGGAAGTGCTGATGCAAGCGGCGATCTATGCCGGCGTACCCGCGGCCAACACCGCGTTCACCCATGCGCAACAGATCCTGCGCGAGGTCGGCGCGCAGATCGGCTACGCCTTGGAACCGTCAGCGCCCGCCGCTGCGGTCCATCCCGGCATCGGCCGTGAAGCCGCCACAAGCAGCAAACCCGCCCTGCATTACAGCGTGCGCGCACCGCGTAACGGCAAAGCGCCGCGCCATACGATTGTGCTGAGCCACGCCCTAGGTTGCGACCTGACCATGTGGGATAGCCTGGCCAACCTGCTGGCGGCCGATTGCCGCGTGATCAGCTACGACCATCGCGGCCATGGCAGCTCCGATGCGCCCGAGGGTTTATATAGCATTGCCGAGATGGCCGACGATGCGGCGCGGCTGCTGCGTGAACTGGATTCAGGCCCGGTAGTATGGATCGGCCTGTCGATGGGCGGCATGGTCGGCCAGGAACTGGCGCTGCGCCATCCGTCGCTGCTGGCCGCGCTGGTACTTGCCAACACTACCTCAGATTACCCGCAAGCAGCGCGCGAAATGTGGCAGCAGCGGATAGCGACGGTAAGCAGCCAAGGGATCGAGGCGATTGCCGATGCGGTCATGGGGCGTTATTTCCACGATCGTTTCCGCACCGAACACAGCGCCACCGTGGCCCGCTTCCGGCAACGCGTGGTCAGCACCGGCGCCGATGGCTATATCGGTTGCTGCCACGCGGTTGGCAGCATGGACACTACTGCCCGCCTGCCGCAGATAGCCGTGCCGACGCTGGTGATTGCGGGAGAACTGGATCAGGGCACGCCACTGGCCATGTCGCAAACGCTGGCCGAGCAAATTCCACAGGCCAGCCTGACAGTGTTGAAAGATGCATCACATCTGAGCGCAACCGAACAGCCACAGGCGTTCGCCCTGGCCGTTACGCAATTCATACAGGGTTTGTGACGCGGGTATACAGGCATCCCCATTAGGCACATTACGCCCACCAGAATATTGATTTTTCGTCAATCCGTATCGCCCGCCCCACGGACGATACGGCAAATCCCTAGCTATGGCTGAGCTAAGTCTCGGCATCCAGACTGTCGGTTGCGATTCATTCCAATCTTGGCAAAAAGGGAACTTACATGAATTCAACTACCGCACACCGCTTGAGCAAGGTTCCAGAAGTGACTTTGATCTTCTGGATCATCAAAATAGCCGCCACCACATTGGGCGAAACCGGCGGCGACGCCGTCTCCATGTCGATGAACCTGGGTTATCTGCTGGCGACGGCGATTTTCGCTGCCGTCTTTCTGGTTGCCGTATGCGCCCAGATCAAAGCCAAGCACTTTCACCCGACACTCTACTGGGCAACCATCATAGCCACCACCACCGTCGGCACCACCCTGGCCGATTTTGCCGATCGCTCTCTGGGCATCGGTTATGCCGGCGGCAGTACGCTGCTGCTGGTCTTGTTGCTGGGCTCGTTAGCGGTTTGGTACCGCTCGCTCGGCACCATAGCGGTCGATAGCGTCAACTCCCCCAAGGCTGAAATGTTCTATTGGGTGACCATCATGTTTTCCCAAACCCTGGGCACTGCGCTGGGCGATTGGACTGCCGACACCGCCGGCCTTGGGTATACCGGCGCGGCGCTGCTTTTCGGCGCCATGCTGGCGCTATTGGTTGTGGCCTATTACCGCAGCAACATCTCCCGCACCTTGCTGTTTTGGGCAGCCTTCATTCTTACCCGCCCGCTTGGCGCCGTGGTAGGTGATTTTCTTGACAAGCCGCTCACGGCCGGCGGCCTGGCCCTGAGCCGCTATTCCGCCTCGGCAGCGCTGTTTGCTTTCATCCTGACTTGCCTATTGTTTTTCCGCCAAAGAGCGGCAAAGAAAGCGCATTGATGACGCCGGCCAGCCGCAAGCTAAGCAGGCTGGCCGTCAACTGCTTCTTGACACCCTGCACACACTCTCCAGACACCTTAGCTAACAATATTTAACACATGTAAAACCACGGATTCAAGTGTAATTTATTGCATCATTGTTTGGTTTCGAAACAATATTGGATATAGTTCAGTAACCAAACAAAGCGGGAGAAAACATGAAACGCATCCTCTGCGCGGCAGCCCTGATCGCAATCAGTGCCGCTGCCTTTATGCCCGGCCAGGCCATGGCCCAAATCGGCGTCAACATCACCATCGGCACCCCGCCGCCACCGCCAAGATATGAAGTCGTGCCGCCGCCGCGAGTTGGCTACGTCTGGGCGCCGGGCTACTGGAACTGGGATGGCGGCCGCCATGTATGGGCTGGCGGTCATTGGGAGCCCGCACGCAGCGGCTATCTATACGATCGCCCGGAATGGCGCCAGGGAAGCAATGGCTGGGAACTGTATCGCGGCGGCTGGCATCGTGGCCACGACCGTGACGATGACAGGCGCGATGAGCGCCGTTATGACGACCGGCATGACAATGACCGGCGTGACGACGACGGCGGCCGCTATCATTGCCCGCCGGGACAGGCTAAAAAGGGTAATTGCTAAGATAAAGCAGCGCCGGCCTGATCCAGCACTTTGCACCGGATCAGGCTGGAATAGTTACCGCCGCAGCCCTCTGCCAAATCGGCAACTGAGTAGTCGAAAGAACCTGCTTGAGCGCCATGAACCTGCGAATCTGCCGCACGGCCGACAAGTACAGCAATTCGCGGGATTCGCGACCTATCCACCACTCACTGAGTCTTCACGCTTACCGTCGGACGCGCATTGTGTTCGACACAGTCCGAAATACTCCGACGCCGCATGGCGGCGACATCGGAACTGCTAGCCGCTGGCTTATGTCTCGTTGACCAAACCAGCCTTAAGCGCCAGTTCCTGATCTTTGAAAATAGCCATCGCCGTGCTCATGCGCTTGAATCCCAGTTTTTTGTAAAAACCTTCCTTGCCCGGCACCGCGTACAGAATGATTTTCTTGTGGCCGGCCGACAGGTCTCTCAGTTTGGTGATGATGGCCTTGCCCAAGCCCTGCCCCTGCCAATCGGGACGTATCGCGACATCGCAAATGTAGGAACAATCGATGCCGTCCGCCAGTGCCCGGCCGACGCCGACCAGGGCGCCGTCATCAAATACAAAGCATTTGTACAGGCTATTGGAAAAGGCGATTTTCAAATCGTCCGGGTGCTTGTCGCCCAGCGGCGCTATCTTGTAAAGATTGGACAGTGCGGCCCAGTCGATGTTTTGCTGTTCGAAAACCCAGTTCATTTGTATTCCTCCAGATCGGCTAGCGTGTCAGGCAATCCCTGCGGCTAGCCATTTTATGTGAGAAAAATTAGCAGTAGGACAGAAAATTACTGGTTTTGCCAGTGCTTATCGCTTGTTTAAAATGAGCTCGCGTTGCCACCGCCACCCTGCTTTTGTAAATTTTCATATAAAGAGATATTAGCCATGCACAATCAAAAACCGCCCGCGTTTCCACCGGAATGGCAAGCACTGGTTGACCAGGCCGCCAATGCGCTGCGTGAGCTGGCGCTGAACGAAGATGCCAAGGCCAGCTTCTGCAACGATCCTCTGCTGCGGCCGTTCATGCATCGCGTCGCCCGGCGCTATGTAGCGGGCCAGACCACGCAAGATGTATTAGAACGCATCAGCCAGATCAATGCGCGTGGCCATGCTGCATCGGCGGAATACATGGGCGAGAGCTGCCGCGATGAGGCCCGGGCCAATGCGGAAACCGAAGTCTTTCTGGCGCTGCTGAAGGCAATCGATGGCAAGGGGCTGACATGTTCAGTCTCGCTCGATCTGTCTCACATCGGTTCTGTGATCGATCCTGAGTTGGGGTTTCTGAACGCCAGGAAAATCGCCTGCGCTGCTGCCGCCATCGGCCGCGAAGTCATGATTTCAATGGAGGGCTCAGAGCGTGCCGATAATATCTATGCGACCTACGCCCGCCTGCACGCCGATGCCGAGCTGGCGAATGTCGGTATCACGCTTCCCGCCAGGCTGCACCGCAGCGCGCATGACTTGCCAAAACTGATGGCGTATCCAGGCCGGATCCGTTTGGTGAAAGGCGCTTTTCTTGAGCCTGAGCAGATTGCCTACAGCCGCAACAGCCCCGAACTGGCGGCCAGCTATCGGCGCTACGCTGCTCAATTGCTGGGCAGCGGCCACAAATGTTCGATTGCAACGCATGACCGCGCCATCCAGGAAGAGCTGACAGATTTAATCACCCGCCAAGGCTTGCTGGGACAGCAGCACTACGAGTTTGAATCGCTGATCGGCCTCGGCACGGAGCAAATAGATGGCTTGCAGAAGCGCGGTTTTCCGACGCGGGAATACGCTGTCTATGGCGAGGAATATTTTCTTTACGTTCTCAACCGAATCGCGGAAGAGCCGGTGCGGCTGTATCAGGCTCTCCTTGATATCGTGTGATTTCGTCGGCGTGATCCAAATTCACGGCGCCGAACGGTAGCGCAACTCGACGCCAGATACGCGTTCGGCAGCAACATGCATCATCAGGCTTTGATTAACTGTTTGATTTTTGAACGATTTTGTATACGTTCTTTTAGGGAAGCGCTGATCAATTCGCTTTTTTAAACAGGGATCGGCCACCGAGCGGACGAACAAGGAGCGCAGCAAGAATTGTCGATTTTTGGAGTCGAACGATGGCCTTTTCAGCCGATTGGATGCAATGCTTCAAGCCTTTCGGCGATCAGGACGCACTTCGGGTTTGGCCGTGAATGTGCCGCTATTGTCTCAGGCCGGCGAGCAGCTGGGAACAGCGTCAATTGATCAGCGCTTCCCTAGTGAGCATGAGCTGTGATATTGATGGGAGATTTTTCTTCATAAATCGATGGGTAGTTCTGATCCCATTTGACCTCGAATTCAGCAAGCATCAGTTCGACTTCTTCGACAGTTGCAGCGGCGTAAACGCGCTTCAGATCGGAGGCAACTTCCTTCCGTACTTTCCAGGGAACGAAATTCAGACTGTTGCGCACTGGCGCGCACTGCCTAGGCGGTCCTGATCAAAGGTAAGGCCTTTGATCAGTCTAACCACTTATGCTCTTTCATATTACTTTGGGGTTACAACAAAACCTTGAGAACTGTCACCTCCAATTATCACGGCATTTTGAAGGGTCCTATTAAGGAATACATTTGGAGAGCCGTTAATAGTGATCGGGAAGCCTCCAATATTCGGACCACCTTGAGTAAAGCTAGCTGCGTTACTTACACTTGCCTCCATCAAAAAAATATCCCCTGGGGAAGGGTTAGGAGGGCAGCAAAGATATTTTTTATTGTCGACGCTGCCCGGCGAATTCAGCTGCAACGTCACATTCTGAAAATTGTCCTTCGTAACGGGATTATTTGTATCCCATTTTGAAGGGGTTGTGCTAAACAATACTTTGCCAGTTGTGTCAACCGACAGATACAACGAGGGGACTCCGGCATATTGGATCGTAACAGTGGTCATGAAATTCTCCTGAATGATGTAAGTAGCACTACTGAAATGATAGACATCGTCTCTTAAGGCGGTGGCGTTAAATGTTCGCTTCATCCTTCGAGATCGGGTAAGTCCGATGAATCCCCCCTCAAGAGTTGGTGCCTCCTCGAACCCCCGGGCCGTTCACCCTCGTGAATTGAGCCGCCGTTAAGGACATTCTTGATGGTCGTATACGATCAAGGCGGAGCCAAAATATTGCCTGCTCAGGATGCAGGATATCGAAAACAGATTCGCAAGCCGGACCGGCAGTACGCAATCATTAATCCTCGGCCCTGCATCCTGATTTGAGCATCTTATGGAACATCTCGATTTTCCAGCGCATGGCGTTGCAGTCGAAATTCTCGATCACCTGTACCCGTCATCAAATCGATAATGCCCTTCAGCGCCCGTGCTTGCTGCATCAGCTCAGCGTGAACATACCGGACCCGCCGCCGTAGAATTGCCCGTTGATGTTCGCGGCGTATTGCGATGGGTGGACCAAAACGGCCAGTACGCGGGTCCCCTCTAGGAGGGTCAGAGTGATCGAGCCGGGGCTAATCGACAATTCCAGCAACAGCTGAACGCCGATCAGGTTCTCCGCATCAGGGACCATTCCCTGCAAGTAGACATTGGAAATGTCCACATTGGTCCCCGTACCCGTGGCCTGGCCGACGAACCGTACCGGCGTACCTTGCGCGGGCGCATTCGGTCCGATGTCGGCTGGTGTGGCGGAGATATATACGGTTTCGGTACTAGGCCCGCAGCCGCAACCACAGCCTTCGAAGGAGAAGTAACCGCAGATGTTCTGCTGGCATCCGCAACCACACAAGGATTGCTTCTGCACGCTCTGATCGAAGGCCGCTTTCAGGGACGGCTTCTTACTGATCAGCGTTTGCCGGTTCTTTATTGCATCATCATAAGCCGCCCGCGATTGCTTATTGAGCTCATTGACCAGCTCGGGCTTTATATCTTGAAGGGATAAGTTCATTTCTAAGGTCCTTTAGATTTATGCAGCATAAACCTGAAGGCATTGCGCCTCACTCGACCGGCGGGTGATTTGCGTTTGCGGCGCGATGTCTTCAGACTGAACTATGAATTGCCGGCCAAGTGCGGTATCTCCATGCCTAAACTGATTCACCAGGGTGCGTCGCTTCGCTGCTTAGCGCGCTCGAAAATCGCTTTCTTGAGTACCCTAGGCTGATTTTCCCAGATCATAGTCAAGCGAAAATAAATAGACAACGAGTAATCTTTACAGTACCCACCCTCGATTTTTTGTGTTAACCGCCAGATCATCACTCACTCTAAAAAGTCTTTTCGAAACGTTCGAGTGCTTGTGGAACAACACAAGTTAGTCTTCGAACCGTTTGAACCGCCGTGCTGCAATTGAACTTGTTTTGCACCATGCGCAGCCAGACAGTCCAGTGCCTTCACCATGTCTGAAATCCTGTTGCCAAACGGGACGAAATATCGGGCTAGGCCTGTCGCCTTTGCCTCGCGTTGCTCGTTTGCGCGCCGAACCAAAACAGCACTTATGCAGGATTGCAGCAGCTACAGAAAATCTCCCCAGGCTCAGCATCAGCCGATTGGCCCAGGCTAAAATGGCTGCCATCTAAAAACGTATATTGAAATTTAATAACATTCGTTTTCCAAATAACAATTTCACCGTAAACTGGCGTCAATCCTATTTTTAAATCAACCATCATGACCGCCATCAGTCCCTGTACGACCGAAGTCCCTAACCATCACGCGACCAGCCAGACCGGCGCCGCCGCACAAGCACCTCGGCTTCCCGCGCAACTCCCCCCATCACTCCCCATCTATCTCGACTACGCAGCCACCACACCGGTCGATCCTGCGGTAGCCGCCAAGATGTGCGAATACCTGACGGAGAAATTCGGCAATCCGGCCAGCAGCTCGCACGCGTTTGGCTGGGACGCTCGGGCGGCGGTGGAAAAGGCGCGCAAACAGGTAGCCACGCTGGTCGGTGCGAAAACCGCTGAAATCGTCTGGACCTCCGGCGCCACCGAATCCAACAACCTGGCGTTGAAGGGCGCCGCCCATGTCCTGCGGGAGAGTGGTCGCGGGCGTCACCTGGTCACGCTGAGCACGGAACACAAGGCAGTGCTCGATACCATGCGCACGCTGCAGCGCGAAGGCTTCGAAGTGACTTATCTGCAACCGCTGCCGAACGGCTTGATCGACCTGGATGGCTTCAAGGCTGCGCTGCGCCCGGATACCATCATGGCCTCGGTGATGATGGTGAACAATGAAATCGGTGTGATCCAGCCGATCGCGCAATTGGGGGAAATTTGCGCCGAGCGGGATATTGTGTTTCATGTCGATGCAGCGCAAGCGGCAGGCAAGATTGCGATCGATCTGGGCACGCTGAAAGTTAATCTGATGTCATTCAGCGCGCATAAGATTTACGGCCCCAAGGGGATAGGCGCGCTGTTCGTCCGGCACGACCCCAAACTCAAGCTGGAGGCGCAGATCGACGGCGGCGGCCATGAAAATGGCATGCGCTCCGGCACCCTGGCGACGCATCAGATCGTTGGCATGGGCGCAGCCTTCAGCCTGGCGGCGCAATCGCTGGAGAGTGAAGGCGAGCGCATACGCGGCTTGCGCGACCGCTTGTGGCAGGGATTGAGCGACTGTCCCGGCGTGGTTCTCAATGGCGATGAGCAACAGCGGGTTCCGCATAATCTGAATCTCAGCTTCGATCTCGATAGTAAGTTGCCGATCGCAGCCGGATTGACGGATATAGCGGTATCGGCCGGTTCCGCCTGCAATTCGGCCAATGCCGCACCGTCCTATGTGTTGGCTAGTCTGGGGCGTTCCGATGCGTTGGCGCGCAGCGCGATCCGTTTTTCGCTGGGACGCTACACCACCGTCGAGGAAATCGACTATACCGTCGCCACTTTGCGCCAGTTGCTGCTGGCGCAGGCGCCGACGCAGCAAGACTCTTATCTGGTTGACTAGAGCGACGCCGGGCCTGAGCCTCAGGCCTGTTTTTTTGACAATGGCGCATACCTTGCATATGAAACTTCGAAAAAAACACCTAACACATTTCGCACGGCAGTGCTAAACTGCTCCACATGGATACCCACACCGAAAAAAGCGAGCTCACCCTGGCGGCCATTGTCGATACGGCCTTGGATATGGTCGCTGCCCAAGGCCTGGAGAGTTTGTCTCTGGGTGAAGTCGCAAAACGGCTGGGGATCAGCAAGAGTGGCGTATTCTCGCGTGTCGGTTCGCGTGAAGCCTTGCATGAGGCGGTGATGAATGAGTTCGACCGCCGCTTTACCGCCGACGTATTTACCCCTGCAATGGCGCAAGCGCGTGGCCTGCCGCGCCTCAACGCGCTGGTGATGAACTGGATATATCGCGCCTGCAATGTCACCGGCTGCATTTATGTAGCCGGTGCTTTCGAATACGACGATGTCGACAGCCCCATGCGTGAGCGGCTGCAACAGAATGTGTTGCGCTGGCGCGCGGTGCTGCGTCGCGCCATCGTCCAGGCGTTGGAGGCCGGTCATTTACGGCCCGACACCGATCCCGAGCAATTGGTATTCGAAATCTACAGCCTGATGGTCGGGCTGATGCACGATGCGCGTTTTTTGCGCGATCCCAAGGCGCAAGATAGAGTGCGCAACGCCTATGAGCGCCTGACCTCGACCTATCGCAGCTTCAACTACCACGGATAAAACCCTGCAATAAAGCTCTGCCGTACGACATATTCGATTTTTAACGCGCACATTTCGCACGATAGTGCGATTTTGGAGGTTTCCATGCCAATCATTCTCGGACTCATCATTTTCGCGGTCGCCGCCGGCCTGGCGGTATGGCGCTTGATCTGGCTGACGGGGCAGACTGTCCCCGCTTGCAACGACGACTTCATTTTCTTTTGATCGAACGCCCCCCCCTGCCAAAGGATTTTTTTTCATGGATAGTTACCCCGGTTCAAGCAAACAGCTCAGCGCCAATACCTCTGCCAGCAAAAAGGCTTCAGCCAAGCCCGTGTTCAAGTTGCTGCGAGCCTGCTTGCGCCTGTCGCAAAGCGTCGCCCCAGGCTGGAGCGCCAGAATCGCTGCCGGCGTGTTCTGCACGCCGCTGCCCAGCAAGCTGGCCTCGCGCCGATTGACAGCGCCGGCCAATGTGCGGATTGAGAATCTCTCTTTTGAACGCGCTTCGATCACTCTTTATCATTGGCCGGCGCCGGAAAATGCGCCGCAGGTGTTAATCAGCCACGGCTGGGCTGGCTGGGGTTTGCAAATGACGGCCTTGGCCGACGCCTTGAGTAGCGCCGGCTGGGCTGTGGTGCTGATCGATCAGCCGGCGCATGGACGCAGCGCCGCCTGGAGCAGCACGCTGCCGCAGTTTGTGCGCGCGTTGGCTTATGCGGCTGCGCGCCTGGGCCGGGTGCAGGCGATGATTGGACACTCCATGGGCGGCGCTGCCGCATATATCGCAGCGGCAAACGGACTCGCGCTAGACCGGCTGGTATTGATTTCCGCACCGGTTTCCATGTTGCAGGCGACCCGTGACTATGCCCTCGCCTTCGGCCTGCGCGACAGCATCCGCAACGCTATGGTGTCCTATCTGGAGGCGCGCGAAGGCATGATTTTCGAACGCATGGGCGCCAACCATGTGGCGCCGCGAATAGCTGTGCCCGCATTGGTAGTACACGATAGCGACGACAGCATAGTGCCGTTCGCTGCAGCACAGATACTGATGGAGAAACTACCCGATGCGCAGCTGTATAGAACCCGCAACCTGGGACATGGCCGCTTGTTGAAGGATCCGAGTGTGATAGCAACGGTGACACAGTTCCTCGGGCCGAAAAACTAGAGGCGCTTAGTGGTGGTAGCGGCGGCTCTGTGACGCTTGCATCATTACTGCTTGCGCCAGACACTGGCCAACCAGGGTTGCTGCTCGCGCGGCAAACCGTCCGGCCGGTAGTAATGTTCAAGTTCGATAAAACCGGCGTCGGCCATGAAATGCCGCCATGCGGCGAGATCATGGTAGGCGCCGTAGCGTCCGCGATTCCAGCCTTCTTCGTTGCTGCCGCGTGGATTGGAGCTGAATAGCACGCCCTCAGATTTCAACGTAGCGTGAAACTGGCGTAGCACGCGCGGCAGCTCCTGACTGGGAATATGGAACAGGGCCGCATTGGCAAAGATGCCGTCGAAACGATTATCTGGAAAATCCAGCTTGAGAAAATCCTGGTGCCAGACTTCGCAGCCGCTGTCTGCTCTTGCCATCTCGACGAAGCGCTCAGCGCCTTCGACACCAACGGCGATGTGCCCGAGCTTGCTGAATGTGCGCAGATCGCGCCCCGGGCCGCAGCCGACATCCAGAATCGAGAACGGCGGCGCGCCCTTGATGTGGCGCAGCAGCGCAGCAATATTTTGGCTGACGTCATGATCGCGGGTGCCTTCGCGAAAATCGTCGGCGCGCTGATTGTAATGCTCAAGAGTAAGAGCGGCGATTTTTTGCAGATCGGAAGGCGGCAGTATCATGCTCGGTACTTTAGCGCACTAAGGAAATATATCCAATACGCGCGATGCTGGAAACTGCAATTCAGGTACTTTTTGAAATATTTTCACTTGACGTTTTCGCAGCTGTCAAAAAGTATCACTCCACTCCCGGTGTTATATAGAAAGCGGTTTGTCTCTGTATTGATCTGGAGATCTTCCAGCTTGTAATGGCTGTAGAATTTTTGATGCTCTCCACAGTAGCCTTCCTCGCCCTTTTTGAAAGGCTTATGTCCGCGCATATGACAAAGTGCTCGCACTTCAATCTTGTCAACCTGGAGTTCATCGCAAGCACGGGCCAAGCCGATTTTTCCTTCGGTAGGCGAGCATAAAGTGATATGCGCGCTGTCATCTGAATCATTAGTTACTTCGATGACGGTGCCTGGGTCGATGATCTGTTCGACTGCGCATTGACCGTCTCCGGACGCACAAGATTTGACACGGCACTTGTAGGCATCGAAAGCCCAGGCCGAGTTTTGAGCGGGGCCCACCAAGCCCACCATAAACAAGAGCGCAAATATCAGGTGCCGCAATTCAATTCTCGCTAATCAAAGAAACAGGCTTGTCGGAACATGTCCGGTTGAAGGAGGGATGACCATGAAAACTATGGATTGTAGCTCTAAAGCAATCAAAATGAGTACATCCTCTCACCCTATGAATAAGGGAAGGATGATGTAGTATTCAAGCACTTGCGATGCCAGCATTCGCCGGCTTGCAATCCGCCAAGAACTTGTACGGCGTTTCCATCAAACTCAAACAAAGGAGTCAGGAAAAATGTCTGCAAATCAAACAAAACACCAAGCAAAATTTGTGTGGTACGACCTCATGACCAGCGATCTCAAGGCTGCTGAATCTTTCTATAAAAACGTAGTCGGCTGGAATATGCAGGACTCTGGTATGGGCGATCCTTCCTACACCATATTGTCAGCCGGGCCAACCGCAGTCGGCGGTTTGATGCCGATCCCGGATGAAGCGCGCGCCATGGGCGCGCCGCCCTGCTGGAGCGGCTATATCGCCGTCAGCGACGTCGATGCCTATGCAGCGCGCGTCACCGCAGCAGGTGGCTCGATCCGGCGCCCGCCTGAAGATATTCCCGGCGTCGGCCGCTTCGCGGTGGCCGCCGATCCGCACGGCGCGGCATTCATTTTATTCAAAGGCAATAGCGACGCCGAGCCGGCGCCGGTGGCCGCCGGCACGCCAGGCCATATCGGCTGGCATGAATTACACGCCGGCAATGGCGCCAGCGCATTTACTTTCTATGCCGACCTGTTCGGCTGGACCAAGGACGAGGCGATCGACATGGGGCCAATGGGTGTCTACCAGACTTTCGCCAGCGGCGGCCCGGCAATCGGCGGCATGATGACTAAAACAGACGACATGCCGACGCCATGCTGGTTGTATTACGTCAATGTCGACGGCATCGATGCCGCGGTGGCGCGCATCGGCCAGAATGGCGGCAAGGTCATCATGGGACCGCACCAGGTTCCCGGCGGCAGCTGGATCGTTCAGGGCTTCGATCCGCAAGGCGCCATGTTCGCCTTGGTTTCACAGCGGCGTTGAGCGCAGCTTCAGTGCATGGCGGTGGCGCGCCGCAGCATCTGCGGCGGCGCCCTGTATCGCACAACCGACAGGATCACCCCAAAGCCGCAGGAGCGGCATCGCGCACATCGATCTGCCTCGGAATCAATTTCAACTCGAAGAAAGTGTCGGCAATCACCTGCTGCTCGGCCACTATTGCTTTGGTGATCGGCCCCGTGCCAAAGGATGAGCGCGCAACCAGTACATCGACAATCGGCTTGGGCAAACCCCATATTGCCGACAGCTCAGCCGCCAGGTCGCTACGATGCGCGTTGCCCCAAAGATCGATCTGATTCAGTTCTTCGATGGCGATAGTGAGTACGTCGCCGTTCTTCTGCAAGTACTCCCTGGAAGAAAAATAATAGGCGCGATTCTTGACGATGCCACTGGCGTCGGCCAGGATGCGGGCTGACAAGGTTTTCTCGGCCGCGGCAAGAAACGGTTCCCAGATCACCCAGGCATCGACCACGCCCTTCTCGAACGCAGCGCGGGCGTCGGCCGGCGCCAGCCAGACCAGGTTGACGTCACTATAGTTCAAGCCATTCTTTTGCAACAGCTTGACTAAAAAATAGTGCACATTCGAGCCCTTGTTCAGGGCAATCTTTTTACCTTTCAGATCAGCCACTGTCTTAATCGCAGAAGCCGCCGGGATCAGCACCGCCTCCACCGCCGGCCGCGGCACGGTTGCCGCGACATACACGATAGGCGTGCCGTTGGCCTGGGCGAAGATCGGCGGCGCTTCACCGACATCGCCGAAATCGATGGAGCCGACATTGAGCGCCTCCAGCTGTACCGGCCCAGCGCTGAATTCTATCCACTTGACTGCCACGCCCAAAGGCGCCAGGCGTTGCTCCAGCGTGCCGCGTTTTTTTAGCAGGCTGAGCAAACCTTTCTGATAGCCGATACGGAATTCGCGTTGCGCGGCGTTGGCGGCCAGTGGTGATAAAGCCGCCACTGCGACGATGCCCAAACCGGCTTGTAACAGGCGGCGGCGTTGGCCCGCCTGCGTATTATTTTTGAATCCGGATCTGTTGTTATCACTCATATTGCCTTCTCGATGGAGCGGGTTAAGTTAGCCCGATCTTAATCAGAGGACAAAATAAAAAGAACGAATAAATTCTTCTCCGGATAGTCGGAATTCAGATATCAAGGAAATCATGGACGCTCTGGAAGCGCTGAACAACGGTTGCCGGAGGAACGCAAAAAAAAAAGAACGCGCCCAACTGAGATACAAATCTCAATTGGGCGCGTTCTCATGCAGTCGGCAGAGTGTCGGGCCGTTCTATTGGCAAACCGTTGGCAAACCGCTTAATTCAGCTGTCAGCCGCGGAAATAACGGGTCGGGGTGAATGGCGTCTTGACCACTTCAATCGGCACCGCCTTGCCACGCACCATAGCCGCCAACAATGTGCCGATTTGCGCGTGTGCGCTATCGACATAACCCAACGCCACCGGACTGCCTAGCGTCGGTCCGAAACCGCCGCTGGTGATCTTGCCGACCGTTTTGCCATCGGCGTCGACCAGCTCGGCGCCTTCACGCGCCGGCATGCGATCCTTGAGCAGCAAGCCGACCCGCTTGCGGCCGACGCCTTGCTCAAGCTGACGCTGGATCAGCTCGGCGCCGGGATAACCGCCGGCGCGGGCGCCGCCGCTGCGGCGCGCCTTGGACAAGGCCCAGCCCAGGCTGGCTTCGACCGGCGTGGTGCTGCTATCCATGTCGTGACCGTACAGGCAGAGGCCGGCTTCCAGCCGCAGGGAATCGCGCGCGCCGAGGCCGATGGGCGCCACCTCGGGTTGCGCCAGCAGCAGCCGCGCCAACGCTTCGACGTCAGCATTCGGCACTGAAATTTCAAAACCGTCTTCGCCGGTATAGCCGGAGCGGCTGACAAAACAATCGCTGCCGGCTAGCGTGATTCTGGCAGTCTGCATAAAGACCATCTGCGCGCTATTCGGTGCAATACGCGCCATGACGGCCGCCGCCGCCGGCCCCTGCAAGGCGAGCAAGGAACGATCGCTCAATTCCTCGATCTGGCAACGGCTGGACAGATGCTGCCGCAGATGCGCCGTGTCTTGCTGCTTGCAAGCCGCATTCACCACCAGGAACAGGTGATCGCCGGCATTGGCAACCATCAAATCGTCGAGGATGCCGCCTTGCGGATTGGTAAACATGGCGTAACGCTGCCGGTTCACCGGCAGGTCGACAATGTCGACCGGCACCAGCGATTCCAGCGCGGCGGCTGCATCCGCGCCGCTCAGGCGCAATTGCCCCATGTGCGAAACGTCGAACAGGCCGGCCTGGCTGCGGGTGTGGTTGTGCTCTTTGAGAATGCCGCTGGGATATTGCAGGGGCATGTCGTAGCCTGCAAACGGCACCATCTTGGCGCCTAGCTCCAGGTGCAACTGGTAGAGCGGCGTGCGCGCTGCAGCGGCGCCGCTGGTGGTATCACTCATGAGAAATGTCCTTTTTCATCAATAGCTTGATCGGATTGAGGGGACAGACGTCGCGCCTTGCGCAACGTCTGTCCTGCCTCTCTCTTCCCTGTGCTCTACTCGTAATCCGACATCGGCGGACAAGAGCAAACCAGATTGCGGTCGCCATAGACGTTATCGACGCGCCCGACCGGCGGCCAGTATTTATTCTGGCGCAACGATTTCAAGGGGAATACCGCCTGCTCGCGCGAGTACACGCGCTGCCATTCGTCGGTCAGATCCTGAGCAGTATGCGGGGCATGCCGCAAGGCCGTCTGCTCGGCCTTGATGTCGCCATTCTCGACCGCCCTGATCTCTGCCCGGATGGCAATCATGGCGTCGCAGAAACGATCCAGTTCTTCCTTGGATTCGCTTTCGGTCGGTTCGATCATCAGGGTGCCGGCCACCGGGAACGACATGGTCGGCGCGTGGAAACCATAATCGATCAGGCGCTTGGCGACATCCTCCACTGTAATGCCAGTCTTGTCCTTGAGCGGCCGCAGATCGATGATGCCTTCATGCGCCACCAGGCCGTCGCTGCCGCTGTACAGGATCGGATAATGCGGCGCCAGCCGATGCATGATGTAGTTGGCGTTGAGGATCGCCATCTCGCTGGCCTGGCGCAAGCCTTGCGCCCCCATCAGCGTGATGTAAGCCCAGGTGATAGGCAGGATGCTGGCGCTGCCCCAAGGTGCTGCCGAGACCGGTGCGATACCGTTTTCCAGCATCCGGTGACCGGGCAGGAAAGGCGCCAGATGGGCTTTGACGCCGATCGGGCCGACACCGGGTCCGCCGCCGCCGTGTGGAATGCAGAAGGTTTTGTGCAGGTTCAGATGCGAGACGTCGCCGCCGAATTTACCCGGCGCGCACAAGCCGACCATGGCGTTCATGTTGGCGCCGTCGATATACACCTGGCCGCCATGCGCGTGGACGATTTCGCAGATCTCGCCGATGGCTTGTTCAAACACGCCGTGGGTCGAAGGATAGGTAATCATCAGGGCCGCCAGATCGTTGGCGTGCTGATCGGCCTTGGCGCGCAGATCGGCGACATTGACGTTGCCTTGCTCGTCGCATTGCACCACCACCACTTGCATGCCAGCCATGTGCGCAGTGGCTGGATTGGTGCCGTGGGCAGAGCTCGGGATCAGGCAGATGTTGCGCTCGCCCTGGCCGCGGCTTTGGTGATAGGCGCGGATCGCCAGCAAGCCGGCATATTCGCCTTGCGAGCCGGCGTTAGGCTGCAGCGAAACCGCATCGTAACCGGTGCAGACACACAGCATTTGCTCCAGATCGGCCACCAGCTGCTGATAACCCTGGGCCTGATTGAGCGGCGCAAACGGATGCAGCGCGCCGAATTCCGGCCAGGTCACCGGGATCATTTCGGTGGTGGCGTTGAGCTTCATGGTGCAGGAACCGAGCGGTATCATGCTGCGGTCCAGCGCCAGGTCTTTGTCCGCCAGTGCGCGCAGATAACGCAGCATCTGGGTTTCCGAATGATGGCTGTTGAACACCGGGTGCGTCAGGAAAGCGCTGCTGCGCGCCAGCGTCGGCGGGATCCGTTCGGCGACAGTGTCTTCCAACGCTGCGAACGAAGGCAACGGCTTGCCAACGGAGAAAATCTGCCACAGTGCTTCCACATCGGCACGGGTGCTGGTTTCGTCCAGCGCAACGCCAACGCTGCCATCGTCGATCAAGCGCAAGTTGACCGACTGGCTGCGCGCCGCCGCATGGATATCCTGGGTGTGGCCGCCGGTATGTACGGTGATGGTGTCGAAGAAGCTGGCAGTCGGCACCGCATGGTGCAACTGATGCAAGCCCTCGGCCAGGATCGCCGTCAGACGGTGCACCCGTTGCGCGATTGTTTTCAGCCCGCTTGGGCCGTGATAGACCGCATACATGCTGGCGATATTGGCCAGCAATACCTGCGCGGTGCAGACGTTGCTGGTGGCCTTCTCGCGGCGGATGTGCTGTTCGCGAGTTTGCATCGCCAGCCGGTAAGCGGGTTCGCCGCGGCTATCGATGGAAACTCCGACCAGGCGTCCCGGCATCACGCGCTTGTCTGCGTCCAGGGTAGCGAAATACGCCGCGTGCGGACCGCCGTAACCGAGCGGCACGCCGAAACGCTGGGCGCTGCCGATCACCACATCGGCGCCGAATTCGCCTGGCGGCGTCAGCAGCGTCAATGCCAGCAGATCGGCGGCAACCACTACCAGCGCTTGCTTGCTGTGCGCCAGCTGTGCGGTGTCGGCATAGTGGTTGATGTCGCCGTTGACGGTCGGGTATTGCAGCAGCACGCCGAAACAGTCCAGCCGCTCCAGATCCTTGCGGTGATCGCCGACCACCACCTCGACCCCGATCGGCGCGGCGCGGGTGCGCAGCACGTCGATGGTTTGCGGGAAACAGTCTTGCGAAACGAAGAAGATATTGCTCTTGCTTTTCGACAGGCGCTGGCAAAAGGTCATGGCTTCGGCTGCTGCGGTGGCTTCATCCAGCAAGGAAGCGTTGGCGATCTCCATGCCGGTCAGATCGGTCACCATGGTTTGGAAATTCAGCAGCGCTTCCAGCCGTCCTTGCGAAATTTCCGGCTGATATGGCGTATAGGCGGTATACCAGGCTGGGTTTTCCAGCAGATTGCGCAGGATCACGGTCGGCGTATGGCAGTTGTAATAACCCATGCCTATATGTGATTTGAACAGCTGATTCTTGCCGGCGATCTGGCGCAGCGCCGCCAGCGTTTCCGCTTCGCTGCGCGGCGAACCGAGTTGCAGCGGCTGCCGCTGCAAAATGGCGGCCGGCACTACTTTCTGTATCAATGCCTCGATCGAATCGAAACCGAGCATTGTCAGCATGGCCTTTTGTTGGGTGTGATCCGGACCGATGTGGCGTTCAATGAAATCGGCATGTTGTACCAGATCTTCAAGAGCAGGCCGTGATTGTGTCATGGGTGCATCCTTCATTTAATGAACAGTGAAACTGTGCTTGTGCATAATTGCGCTTAAGCCAGGCCTTTGATCATGGCGTCATAAGCTGCTTTGTCCATCAGACTGTTCAACTCGGCCGTATCGTCTATTTTCATCTTGAAGAACCAGCCGGCGCCCAGCGGATCTTCGTTCACCTTGCCGGGTTCATCCGCCAGCGTCTCGTTGATTTCGACCACTGTGCCGGCAACCGGCATATTGATTTCACTTGCAGCCTTGACCGATTCGATCACCGCGGCTTCTTCACCCTTGGCGATAGCGGCGCCGACTTCAGGCAATTGCACAAAAACCAGGTCGCCCAGATGATCTTGCGCGTAAGCGGTAATACCGACCGTGACTAGACCGTCGTCCTCGATACGCAACCACTCATGCTCAACCGTGTATTTTTCCTGACCCATGCCCATCTCCTTTATAAAAAAACATGACATTCAATACTTATCCGAATTTTACGACCGAAACGCCATGCATGATACTGCAAGTGTTGAGCTCGGGATCAATCATGGAAGCGGCCGTGGCGGCCGGCGCCGCGGGTGAACCTGGCGGCGCCAGCCTCGCCTTCGGCAAACACGATCGGCGCCCCTTGCGCACCTTCACGGCGCAGCGCTTCGGCTAGCGATAAATCCCACTGTTCGTAAGCAGAACGGCGATCGGTCAGCATGCATTGCTGCGGGAATCCGGCAATCTCCCGCGCCAGGTCCTGCGCCAAAGCTAGTGCGCCGCCGGGCTGCGTGACGCGATTGATCAAGCCCATGTTCAAGGCCTCGGCCGCCGTTACCGGCCGTCCAGTCAAGATCAGATCCAGTGCGCGGCCCATACCTATCAAACGCGGCAAACGTACCGTACCGCCGTCTATCAAGGGCACGCCCCAGCGCCGGCAAAACACGCCAAATACCGCGTCTTCGTCGGCCACCCGCAGATCGGCCAGCAAAGCTAGCTCCAGTCCGCCGGCAACCGCACAGCCGTTGATCGCGGCGATCAACGGTTTCGACAGTTGCATACGGCTCGGCCCCATCGGACCGCTGCCGCTGCCGTCAGCGGTCAGCTGGTTGCGCAAGCCGGGATCGCCGATCGCGCTCATATCGGCGCCGGCGCAGAAATGACCGCCGGCGCCGGTCAGCACCGCCACCTTCAGCGCAGCATCGCCTTCGAAGCGTTCAAACGCCAGACGCAATTGCTCGGCCATAGGACGATCGACGGCGTTACGTTTCTCCGGCCGCATCATGGTGATGGTGCAGATGGCGCCGTCGGTGTCGAACGAAATGGTGTGCATAATGATCCTTGTTGCCTGCCACAACTCCTCAGACTGTCTCAATTGTCCGCATCTCGCGCGCCGCCACCGACAGCATCGCCAGATCGACATTGCCGCCCATCTGAAAATCGGTCAGCAGGCGGCGATAGCGTTCCAGCGGCGTGCGGCTGGCTGCCTGCCAGACCTCGATCATTTCCTGCGACTGTTCCAACGCCGGCGACGACTGAATCACCTTGGCCGTCAAGGCACGCTGCAAGCCGGTCAGATCGCTCTGCAAGGCGGTGCGCGCCAAAACCTGCCAATGCGAATCGACCGGCAGCGCGCCGGCCCGTTCACGCATCCAGCCGAAGTTCAAATTGACGTCCAGCGCGAAATAGACCGCCGCCACCAGTTCCAGGCTGCGCCCGGTGGACGCCGCCACTTCGGCGATATCCAGCACCGCGCCGATCAGTTCGGCGCTGGCGACCCGGCGCGCCAGTTGCTCGGAGACGCCGGCTTGTATCAGCGCATCGCGTTTTGCCTTGAGCGCCTCGGCGTCGCTGGCCGCCAGCAGCGAGACCAATTGCGGCCCCAACTGATCGGCAGCCTGGCGGAAACGCGCCACCGTGGCTTCGATCGAGGCTTCTTGCACATGCCGATGCAGGAACCAGAAACTGGCGTGCTCGATCAGGCCGCCGACATCGACAAACATTTGCGCCTGCAAGGCGTCCGGCACCAGGTTGTCGAGGGCGTCGATGTCTTGCCAGATTTCCTCGAAGCCGAATACTTCGCGTGCGATAACGGTAGCGCGCAGCACATCGGTCGGGCTGGCGCCGCTGTCGTCGGCCAGTTGATGGACAAAGGTGGCGCCGACCCGGTTGGTCAGCGTGTTCACCAGATAGGTCGAGATAATCTCGCGCGCCAGCGGATGTCGGCGCATGGCGTCGGGAAACCGCTCACGCAGCGGCTGCGGAAAATATGCCGCCAGCGAGCTGGCGATAAACGGGTCCGCCGGCAAGGCCGAGGCCAGCAACTCCTCATACAGCCACATCTTGTTGTACGCCATCAGCACCGCCCGTTCCGGCGCCGTCAGTCCCTGCTTGGCGGTCTTGCGTTCCGCGCATTCTTCTTCCGACGGCAGGAACTCGACCGCCCGGTCAAGCCGGCCGGCGCGTTCCAGGAAGCGGATCAAACGTGCTTCCGGTTCCAGCAGGCTGGCGGCGCGGCGCCCCGCCACCGACAGCGCCTGGGTCTGGTAGTAGTTATCGGTCAGCACTTGCAGGCCGACCTCTTCGGTCATTTCTGCCAGCAGCTTGTTGCGCTGCTTCTCGGTCATTTCGCCTTCGCTGACGATCAGGCCGAGCATGATCTTGATATTCACTTCATGGTCGGAGCAATCGACGCCGGCCGAATTATCGATAGCATCGGTGCAGATGCGGCCGCCTTTTTGCGCAAACTCGATACGGCCGAACTGGGTACAACCGAGGTTGCCGCCTTCGGCCACCACCTTGCAGTTGAGTTCGGCGCCGTTGACGCGGATCGCATCGTTGCTGCGGTCACCGACCTGGGCGTGGCTTTCGCGGCCGGCCTTGATGTAGGTGCCGATGCCGCCGTTGTACAGCAGATCGACCGGCGCCAGCAGGATCGCGCGTATCAATTCGGTCGGCGCCAGCTCGCTGGCGGTTACGCCTAGCGCCGCTTGCACTTGCGGCGTCAGCGCAATCGTCTTGAGACTGCGCGCATAGATTCCGCCGCCATCCGAGATCAGGTGGCTGTTGTAATCGGCCCAGCTAGAGCGCGGCAAGGCAAACAAACGCTCGCGTTCAGCGAAGCTGGCCGCCGGGTCCGGATTCGGATCGAGGAAAATATGACGGTGGTCAAAGCCTGCCACCAGCTTGATATGGCGCGACAACAGCATGCCGTTGCCGAACACATCGCCCGACATGTCGCCGATGCCGACTACCGTAAAATCCTGTTCCTGGGTATTCACCCCGGTTTCGCGGAAATGGCGTTTCACGGCTTCCCATGCGCCGCGTGCGGTAATGCCCATTTTTTTATGGTCATAGCCGACCGAGCCGCCGGAGGCGAAGGCGTCGCCCAGCCAGAAACCGTATTCGGCAGAAATCGCATTGGCGTAATCGGAGAAACTGGCAGTGCCTTTGTCGGCCGCCACCACCAGGTAAGGATCGTCGGCGTCGTAGCGCACCACGTCCGGCGGCGGCACCACTTTACCGTCGACCAGGTTATCGGTCAGGTCGAGCAGGCCGCGCAGGAAATTCTGGTAGCAGGCGACTCCTTCGCGCAGATAGGCGTCGCGCTCGGCGGCCAGCGGTGCGCTCTTAAGGACGAATCCGCCCTTGGAGCCAACCGGGACGATCACCGCATTCTTGACCATTTGCGCCTTCACCAGCCCCAGCACCTCGGTGCGGAAATCCTCGCGCCGGTCAGACCAGCGCAAACCGCCGCGCGCCACTTTACCGCCACGCAGATGCACGCCTTCGAAACGCGGCGAATAGACCCAGATCTCGAACATCGGCTTGGGTGTCGGCAGCCCTGGCACTTTGGCCGGATCGAACTTGAAAGACAGATAGGATTTGGGCTGGCCGTCGGCGCCGCGCTGGAAATAATTGGTGCGCAAGGTGGCGCCGATCACGCCCAGGAACTGGCGCAGGATCCGGTCTTCGTCGAGATTCGGCACCTGGTCCATCGCTTCTTCGGTCTGCTGCAGCAAGGTCTTGGCTTTTGCTTCTGCACCGGCGTCCTGCGCCAGGGCTGGATCAAATCTAACCAGGAACAGTTCCACCAGCTTGCGCGCAATCTCCGGGTTGGCGGTCAAGGCTTGTTCGATATAGGCGTTGCTGAAAGTCGATCCGACTTGCCGCAGATAACGCGCATAAGCGCGCAGGATGCTGACTTCGCGCCAGTTGAGACGCGCCCCCAGCACCAGCCGGTTGAGATCGTCATTGTCCGCTTCGCCGCTCCAGACGCGACCGAAAGCCTCTTCGAATATGCCCTTGATACGATCGATCTCGACTTCGCTATCGTCCGCGGTTTGCATGCCGAAATCGTGTATCCAGGCCGGTTCGCTATCTTGCAGCTCAATCCGGTAAGGACGTTCCTCGTTCACCTTGACGCCCATATGCTCCAGCATCGGCAGGCTTTGCGACAAAGCCATCGGCTTGCCGGCACGGTAGATCTTCAGGCGCAAGGCGGCTGGCGCCGCTTCGATCGGGCGGTACAGACTCATGGCCAGGCCGATATTTTTCTGCGCGGTTTCCAGCAAGGCGATGTCATGCACCGCAGTGCGTGCCGCATAGTCTTCGCGGAAACCGGCCGGGAACGATGTTGCATAACGGCGCAGCAGCCGCGTGCCCTGCTCTTCGCCACGCTGTTCCAGCAAGGCTTCGGTCAGATCGTCTTGCCAGCGCCGGGTGGCTTGCACGATGCGCGCTTCCAGTTGCTCGACGTTGATCTCGGCGACGCTGCCCGGCGCGGTGCCGGGTTCGGTGCGTACTGTGAACTGGATACGCGCCAGCATCGATTCCGACAGCAAGGGTGTGAACTCGATGCCGGTGCCGTTGAAGGCTTCCAGCAGCAAGCTCTGGATACGCTCGCGCAGTTCGGTGTTGAAACGGTCGCGCGGCACGAACACCAGGCAGGAAACATAACGGCCGAAGGCGTCGCGGCGGACAAACAAACGAGTCCGCTGGTGTTCTTCCAGGCGCAGGATACCGCTGGCGGTGTCGAACAATTCATCTTCATCGAGCTGGAACAGTTCGTCACGCGGGTACTGCTCCAGGATGGTGGTCAGGGTCTTGGCCAGATGGCCTCTCGGAACAAAGCCGGCGCGCTCTAGCACCTTCGCCACTTTGCGTCGCACCAGCGGGATCTCGCTGGTGGGCACCATGTAGGCGGTCGAGGTGTACAAGCCGACGATGCGGCGTTCGCCGACCACCTTGCCGTCGGCGCCGTAGCGCTTGACGCCAACATAATCGAGATAGCCGGCTCGGTGCACCGTTGCACGTGAATTCGCCTTGGTAATGAAAATCGGCGAACGGGAGTCTATGATGCCTTGCGCGCTGACCGGCAATTTGGTCATGTCAGCGCTATCGGCCGCCCGCAGGGAATCGCGCAATACCCCGAGGCCGGAACCGGCCACGCCTTGCAGATAATTTTCACCGTCTTGTACCAGCAGCTCGTAATCGCGATAGCCGAGAAACGTAAAATGATCGTCCACCATCCATTCGAGGAAGGCGCGCGCCTCGGCAATTTCACTATGCAGCGCGGCGTCGCTATGGTCTTGTTGCTTGAGGTCGTCGATCGCAGCTTTGGCCGCCGTCATCATCTGGCGCCAGTCTTCCACCGCAGCCCGGACATCGCCCAGCACCTTGAGTACGCCAGCCAGGATTTCCTCTATCCTGGCGGCCTCGGTGCAGCGGTCGACTTCTATATGTATATGCGATTCCAGCTTAGGTTCCAGCCCTGCCGGGCCGCCGCTATCCTGGCCGCTGCTCTCGCTGGCGCGCCGGATCTGCACTATCTGTCCGCCGGCATCGCGCCAAACGCGGAATATCGGATGAATCACCGCATGCAAGGTCAAGCCAAGGCGGTTGATCTCGGTGGTGACCGAATCGACCAGGAACGGCATATCGTCGTTGACGATCTCGATCACGCTATGGGCCGATTGCCAGCCATGCTCTTCGACTTGCGGATTGTAGATGCGGACGCGCGGCGTGCCGCTCACAAAATGCCGCGCAAACTGCCAATGGGCGACGGCGGCGCCATACAAATCGGCGATATCGCGGCTCAGTATCTGCTCTTCCCCCACCTGCGAGTAATACTCGACCAGGAATGCTTGCATCGGTGCAAACACTTCCGGCGGCAAGCGATCGCGAGCGAATTCGACCATCTCTGCCAGCTTTTGCTGTTTTCTTTCTATGGCGGCTGTATGCATGATTTTCTTTCGAATGGTTAATTTCGAACTACGGTCAAGTTAGTAGATTCTACCCATGACACGCCGACACCACACGCATTTTAAAAATACAATATCAAGCCCTGAATTCATGACAGGCACATGACACGGCGCCCTGTGTTATTTTCTGTCGCTGGCCGTGGACGCCGTCTTTGACGGTGGATTGCAAGTTCGCGTATTTGGCAGCAAGTAGTAGCAACCCGTAGCAACCCGCAGCAATCCCCAGAAAAAAGGAAACGTGATGGCGCAACGATTTCATAACCCCGTAGCTATTCATTACGGTCCGGCGAGCCTGCAGGAACTGCCTAAGTTGCTTGGCGACGCGAAAGTGGTTTTGGTCACCTTCCCCGAAGCACGCTCGCTCGGCCTGTTATCAAAAATGCAGCAGATGCTAGGCCAGCGGCTGGCTTATGTCATCGACAATGTCCAGCCCAATCCCGACGTCTCAGGATTAAGTTCGATGTATGAACATTTCTGGCAACAGGAACATGCATGCGACACTCTGGTGGCGCTGGGCGGCGGCAGCGTCATCGATACCGCCAAGGCTCTGATGGTCGGCACCGCCAGCGGCAGTTTCCAGGAACTGCTGGCGCTGTTGTCCGCCGGCCAGCCCTTCATCCCGGCCAAGAGCAAGACCCTGATCGCGATCCCTACCACTGCAGGAACCGGCAGCGAAGTCACGCCGTGGGCTACTATCTGGGACGCCGGCCAACAGAAGAAATATTCCTTGCATCTGGATTGCACCTGGCCCAAGACGGCGATCATCGATCCCGACCTGATGCTGAGCGTGCCTCGGGCGGTTACCATTTCCACCGGCCTGGACGCTTTGTCGCACGCGCTGGAGTCGATCTGGAACGTCAACGCCAATCCGATTTCGGACACCTACGCGATATCGGCCATCGAAGATATCCTGGCTTGCCTGCCGGCGCTAGCGGCAGACCTGGAAAACCGTAGTTTGCGCTCGACCATGGCGCTGGCGGCGCTCAAGGCCGGCCTGGCGTTTTCCAATACCAAGACCGCGCTGGCGCATTCCATTTCCTACGAGATGACCTTGCGTCATGGCCTACCGCATGGCATCGCCTGTTCGTTCACTCTGCCTATGGTGCTGCGTTTGGCATGGGGTGCGGATCAGGAGCGGGATGCTGTACTGCAGCGCGTGTTTGGCGCCTCGCCGGAAGCGGCGGAACAGTGCCTGCGGCACTTCCTGCACCAGCTCGGCGTTGGCAGCAATTTCTCCGACTACGGCGTGACAGCTGAAGAGGCGCAGCAGATGATGCACCGCGCCACGCAAGGTGCGCGCGGGAAAAATTTTATCGGCAAAAGCGATACGCTTGCCTATCCGTGAAGCCGCCTGCTCTCATTAAAACCTAAGCTTTTTGCAAAGCTGGTGGCCTGGCCGCAATGGCTAGGCCGAGGAAATCCCACCCGTTCGAATTGCAACGAGCTCCCTGCCCCCATCGCTACCTGAAACCGCCTTTCCAATCGCGCGCTTACCCACAGCTGTCATCTGCAACAACTCACCACTGCTGCTCCGTCTTCGTCCTCAGGTCAGAGGAATCTTTAAAAAAATATCAAAATAACAAATTATCACTAAATTTCTGCAAACATTTTAATTAAAATGTTTACGTTGAATAAACTGATTTCAATGATTAAAATGATTCATGAGGGCAATTTGTTGCATGACGACAATTGCAAAAATCACTTTGAATGATTGCTGATTCAAAGTTTGAAAGGCGGGCGTAAGCCTTCATCCGCTTTTTGACAGTCCAATGGATAGACACTCATGTCACGCTCAACACACTTGACTTTTCTCCAGTATGTTTTGGGACAGGAGCTCCCAAGGCGGATCGCAGATATGGCGATTCTGGCTATCGCGGCCGAGACCGTTGCCTATCTCCATTTCCACATGGCCCTATCGCAAGCGGCGCCGGTCCACACGGTGCTGCTATATTTTTGCTGTGCACTGGCGTTTTTACTGTTTGCCCAGCTCAATCTCTACACAGCCTGGCCCGAACTGCCCGCTGCGGCCATGTTCATGCGGCTTGCCGTATCCTGGGCGCTGGTGCTGATCCTGGGAATTTTACTCAGCCGCATGGTACACGGCATCGGCAAGCTCTCGCACCATTGGCTGCTTTACTGGTACATGACAAGCATGCTGCTGCTGTTGCTGTACCGTGCCTTCTCCTACGTCACTCTAGTGAGGTTGCGCAAACTCCACCTCGGCAGCAAGCGGGTGGTGATCGTCGGCTATGGCCAGGCCGGGCAGGAAATCCATCGCCGCGCCTTGCGCCAGCCGTGGATAGGCTATGACGTCAAGGCCATAGTGGCCAATGCCGACGAAGCCGGCATTCTGCGTGACGCCGATATCACGCGGATCGAACAGCTCAATCAGATCCCTGACTATGTACTCGCCAATCAGATCGATGAAATCTGGATCACGCTGCCGATGACCGCAGCCGCTCAGCTAAGGCCCTTGCAAATCTACCTGCGCAACTCGCTGGTAGATATCCGCTGGGTGCCTGATACCAAGGCGATCCAGATGATCAGCAGCAGGATGAGCAATTTCCTCGGCACCCCAACCTTCGATCTGAATCGTCCTGCCAGCAGCGGCGCCAGCGGCATTGCCAAGCACTTTCTGGACAAATTATTCGCGCTGGCGGCGCTGATGGCATTGAGTCCGCTGTTCCTGCTGCTGGCGGCGTGCATCAAGATGTCTTCGCCCGGACCGGTATTTTTCAAACAGGTCCGGCTAGGATTAAACGGCAGGAAATTCATGATTTACAAGTTCCGCTCCATGCAACTGCATCAGGAACACGGCAAGGTCACGCAAGCCACCCAGGACGATCCGCGTGTCACAAGAATAGGAAAATTCATGCGCCACTTTAGCTTGGATGAGCTGCCGCAATTCATCAATGTCTTGCTGGGCGACATGTCAGTGATTGGACCAAGGCCGCATGCGCTGCAACATAATCAGATGTATGAAGAACTTCTGGATTTGTATATGGTGCGCCATCGGGTCAAGCCCGGCATCACTGGCTGGGCGCAAATCCACGGCTATCGCGGCGAAACCGACACACTTGAAAAAATGGAAAAGCGGGTTCAGTTCGATATGCACTACATACAGAACTGGTCTTTCCTGATGGATTTCCGGATCCTGGTCTGGACTGCCTTCAAAGGCTGGACCGGCAAGACTGCTTATTGAGATGAACCGAGCATGGAGCCGAGACTCCCAATACAGGGAGCCTGGCAGGCGGCGCATCCACTGCCCTTCCTTCTGTCGATCTCCGGCTAGAAATAGAGCGTTACCGCGACTGGCACCGAACCGGCACTCACCTCGATGGTTTCGCCGTTTCCCGGACAAGGCGTATCGCTCTGCTGCGGGTGAAACTGACTGATGACGCAGCGTTTGGCGCCATTCCTTTGGATGCTGAACGGCCTGCCTTTACGCGATGCAGAAGTCCATAACATGTAGACGGTCCGCCTTTCCTTGACGCCAGCCTGGCTAGTCAAGGTCAGCTGATACGCCGATCCGTCCTTGTTGCTGGCAACTAGCTGAGTATGTTCCAGCTTGCTCAGTAAATAGCTGAGCGCCAGCAGCGCTTGCTTCGGTCTGTCGTCGTTATCGACAAGGCCGTAGTTGTGCTCGATCGCCGTCGGATCGGTTCCTGAATCTTTCCACTCGTAGATATTCAATAGCGGGATATTGGCGAATGCCGCCGACAAATACTCTCTCAGAATAAGTTCCGCCTGCACGTCCTGATCGCGGGTGGCGGTAAAGCTTGAATACCCCCATTCCGATGCAATCATCGGCAATTCGGCGCGTCCGTGTTGTTGCATCAGGCTGCGCGTCTGCTGCGCATCGTCGATGACCGTCTCGGGAATGTTTCGATAAGGATGTACAGAAACGCCGTCGAGACAGTTCTCCAGCGACGCCGCTAGCAGCTGGTTGCCGATGGAATCAGGAGTCAGATTCGGCATTTTGCTGAAACCGAAGCCAAATAGCTTTTTTCGCGATAAGCCCTGCTGTTGCCCGTCACCCTTCAGAGCTGCGCAAATTGTCTGTATCGATGGCAGCAATCCGGATTGCAACAGCCCCGGCCTCAAGAAAGTAGGATCGTCCGGCTCATTCCATAATTCCCATAAAATATCTGGATCTGCATATTGCCGCAGGGTGTCCAGCGCAAAGGCGGCAAATTTATCTGCGGATTCACGCGGAGTCCTGACCATGCGCGATTCCAGTTTTTGTCCGCCCCAGACATCGACCCCGCCAAACAACGTGACGATGGGTTTAAGTTGCGCGTTATGGATCTGGGTCAGAAGCGCCGAATAATCCGGCATGCTTTTCGTGACCGCCGCAATAGGCGGGCGTATACCAAATCGCAGGTACTCGAAGCCCGCCTTCTTGATCCTTTTCAAATCATCATTCGACAACGCGGAAGGTTTGACCTGGACGCCGATGGCGACCGGATAAATGGAGTGAATGCCGTATTTTTCCCAGCCGCTGGCAGGTGCGGCCAGCAATAGACTACAGAGAAAAACAGGGGAAACATAAGCCATACGCGATTTCATCGTTTGTCTTTCTGCATAAGAAAATGTTGTCGCCACGTTGGCTGGTTAATTAATTGTCGCAGATGGGAAAATAATTTCTGATAACCCGCAATGAACTGCACCGGCGAAAAGCGTTCCACATAGGCAGCACGCGCCGCCAATGCATAGCGCTTGAGGGTATCGTGGTTGAGATTTTCCAGTTTCTCCGCCAGGTCGCTGGCGGTGCAATTGAATATAAGGCCGTTCACCGCGTGCTCGACGATATCGGGCAACGCCCCGCGATTGCTGGCAATCACCGGCACATAGCTGCGAAAAGCTTCCAATGCCGCCAAGCCGAATCCCTCTGTGCGTGACGGCATTACCAGCACGTTGGCGCGGTCGTAATACGTATCGATATGAGCTTGGTCGATCCAGCCGTAATAACGTACATTCCAGGCATCCAGTTTTTCAAGCGCCAGATTGGCCAGCACCGGAGCACCGACTATGTGGTACACATATTCCGGTCTGGTTTTTTGCAAAATGCGAATTGCCTCCAACAGGATGTCGTAGCCCTTTTCCCGGTCCAGACGGCCGACAAACAAGATATGTAAATGGCCGTCGTCCCGGCTTTGCGGACGCGGCGCATCCTTGCGATCCAGCACGCTGCTTTGGATCAAAGTACAGTTGCGGGAAAAGCCGGATCTGCGGTTTTTATCATATTCATAACGCGAAATCTCTACCACCGAGTCTGGAACGTAGGACATACCCGTTTCGACCAGCCGGGTAAGCAGCGTCACCAGTTTGCTGCGGTCACGGAAGCTGGCCCAGCCGTGTGCGCAATACATCGTTTTTGTCTTGCGTCCAAGCCACGGCCTGGCCAGGCACAGCGCTACCCCGGCGAAAGTGCTGTGCGCGAAGACAATATCGGGGGACTGCAAGCGTACTTGATGAACGATAGCTAGCGCGAGTTTGAGAGTCCCAAAGCCTGCACGCGAATAAGCATGAAAATGCTTGCGGCCGGCATTCAGCTGATCGGCTTGCGCGGCAGGAATCAAATACGAGAAATGGCAATTGAAATCAGCGCTCAGGCGCTCCAGCGTATCGAGATAAGTGGCGATTCCCCCTTTGATGGTCTCTGCTACGTTCAACACATTGAGCGGACGATTTTTATGCTGATTGTTATCCATTCATGCCTCCCGTGAAAAATAAACCGGCCTGGCAGCCGGAAATCTGCGCGCAAGCTCCTCCTGCGCAGGCTGTAGATAGTCAATGCCGAACACGCAGAAGGCATAGGCTGTCAAATGGCGAAAAAAAGATCCGAGATCCGGTTCAAAGAAAGTCTGAACGGCAAAATTGGCTAGCAGCAGCAAGAACAATGGATGTTGGTAGTTGCGCCGCCTGAAAAGAACGAAGGTCAGATACCACAAGGTAAAGGACAGGATCAGCTCTTGCGCACGCAGTGAAAAGACCGGCGCGAAATAAAAGCGTATCGTCGCAAAACCGACATTCGGCAGAGCCGTCAGTACGCCGTTGGGCGTCAGGATATTCGTGAAGACGGTCTTGGCGTCCGCCATCCCTTCCCTGTTTTCATTGACGATATCGCGCGCCTGCTGCAACTGATTCCAGAAGTCACCCGGCAGCGCCAGGCACGCAGCGAGGATGCCGAGCACAATTACCGCGCGCAGTTTGCCATGGCTGCTGGCCACCATATGCAGCGCCAGCAGGATGCCGGCAATCAGCACGTAGTAGATGCGGAACTGCCATGCGTACAGCAAATAAATGGCTACCGTCAATCCGATTTTGCTATGGTTCGACAGGCGCCAGCTGCAGATAAGGCACACCGCCAGATTCAGGAGAATGACGACGACTTCTTTGGACAGCTTGAGGTTGAACAATGCGAACGACGCCATCAGGACGCAGGCAAACACAAGATCGACAAAACGGAAAGAGCGTTTGCTGACAAAGATCATCACCAGCCCGGTGGCGCTCACCAATAACAGTTGCGACCCGGCCTGGCCGAGAAAAGAGAAAATCACGGCCATGCTGACAAAGGAGTTTTGCTCTGCCAGATGAAGATCCGTATATTGGATCAAATCGAGAATCGTTCTTTCATCGGTAAAAAAATAGGCGGGAAGAAAAACTCGCTGATATAAATAGACCAACGCACCCAGCAACAGCATCAGCGCGCCGCTGATCAGCCTGATTTCGGCCGCAATGCGCTTGTCGAAAAGTTTTTTCATCGTCGTTGTTATGCCGTCGCCGTGGCCGCAGCGCTTGCGTCTGCCGGCAAGACCACCGCAGAAGAAGGACTGGATGCGTTGAGCAAGGCAGCAATTTCCGATGTAAGTTGCTGCGTCAATTCCGGTTTTTTTGTTGTAGCCCGGCTGCGGCGCGCATGATCAAGCAAGCTGAGCGTGCGCCGGACATCCGGTATCGGCGCCGGAATGAAAAAGCGGTCGCGGCCGGTCTGCTTGAAAAAAGACTTGATCTTGCTGTCCCAGCTCAAGCCGATGCTGGGAATGTCGAGCGCGTAGGCGACGATATTGGCATGCAGCCTGTGAGCGACGATGCAATCGCAATTGGCGATGTTGGCGACCAATTGCGCCGGCAGGTCGGGCCGCGGCAGGCTAAGCACTGTATTGGGATCAAGATCGGTTGCCAGCGTTTCTTTAAATGTCTCGTCGTCCCCGGAACCGTTGGTAAACAGCAGAACCCGATACCCCATCTCAACCGCTTGCCGCGCCAGCTGCTGGAAATACAGGCCGATCCGCTGCGCATAATCCGCCCCCTCCGAACCAAGCTGATTCAGCTCCAACGGGCTTGAAATGCAGATTCCCAAAACTTCCCCTGGAGTGCGTACCGGCAAAGATCTTGCATAGGTTTGCTTTGAATAGATGCCAGGATCCGGTGTGACTCGCACTACCAGTTTAGCGGCCAGGATCTGTTGCAGATTGTGAGCGGAAGCGCTGTCACGCGTGCTGATCTGCACGGGCGCCAGATTGGCCAGCGTCCGGCGCAGCAATCCTGTGCCGGCGCCGGACATGGTGGTGGCAACGCCAACCCCCAGAATCGCAACCTTGCCGGATTTTCCAGCGGCCTTGATGGTTTTCGATAGCAGGAACAACTTGATCGGAAAATTCAGATTCACGTCCAGGAACAGCTGCCCGCCGCCGATCACAATCAGGTCCGCATCGGCCAGTTGCCCCAGCCACTTGCGACGCCAGCGCAAAAAATATTGTATGCTGAAGTAAGCGCAAACCAGATAGGGACGCGACCACTTCGGCACCTTGCTGATCAAGGTTTTCCTGGAGACACCGGGCGCCTCATAATCGTCCCGGCCGGCGATATCGAGCGCGCTGACCTGCGCATTCGGCATATGTTCCAGCATTAGCTGCCGGATGTTTTCATAAATAATTCCATCGCCCAGGTTTGGGCTAAAAGGAACAGCAGCAATCACTATTTTCATAAAACACTCACCGTTAAGCTTTTGCGAATCTGGTAAAACATGATCACGGAGGCCAGGCAAAGGCCGAAGATGGTGGGAATGAAGAAGGTGCTGACGGATGCCGCCGGACGGGCAAGGAATACCAGAATGAAACAAAGGAATCCGCCGGTTACGGCCCAGCTCGCGCAGTGCGTCAATCTGAGCGCCTTCAATACGGTGCGCGTGCCCTGAATCGCAGCCAGAATCACCGGCAGCAAAATATAGTCGTGCATGTTCAGGCCGCTGTATTTGGCGCCGAACAGCAATCCGACCAGGAACTGCCCCCAGATCCATAAGACCAGGCTGTACAACAGGCTGGAGGCCAGGGTGGCCGCGATCAGAATGCGCGCCATCGATGAAAATTCTGCCGCCTTTTCATCGAACATCCGCGCCAGCCTCGGCAGGCCGAAATTCGAGATCGCAATGTTCAAATACTGTGCCGGCAGCACCAGCATCAATACCACCCGGAAATTGGCCGCCAACTCCGCCTGCTGCCGCGACATGTAGTAGATCACCAGGCCATTGGTCATCACCCAGATCAGGATCTGGCTGAGGGAATTATTGAGGCCAAAACTCAGCCAGGCATTGTTTGCAATCGGCGTCTCATTTGGCTGACGACTCTTTTCTTTAGCCAGGCCAGCGATAAGTGCGCTCGCCAGCAGCATTGGCAGACCCAGCGCGGCGAGCAGCTCGCTCAACTCATAGGGACTGTTCTTCGGAATCAGCGCAATTGCCGCCGATACGCCGGCCAGTTGCGCCAGCGCAGGAATCACCGATTTAAGGCTTTTATTTTCCAGAATGGCAATCGAGCGGACCGTCCAGTACGCCACAAAACCCATGAGCGAAAGAACCAAGGCGTAACCGAAATACGGCGGTGTATCGAGAATTCGCCATACCAGATAAAGCAGCACCGGCACACTGACCAGCGCCAGCGGCACATGCAATTTCACCAGCAACTTGCGGTCGATCGCATAGTCCGCCTTGGCAAACACCAGCAATGGCTCCATGACCGTGCAGCCATGCACGATATTCAACAGGATCACAGCCGAGTAGATGACAGAAAACGTGGCAAAATCCTCCACGCTCAGATAGCGCGCCAGCAAAGCCTGTGTAGAAAAAAAAGAAAAAGTGAAAACGGCTTGCTCAAATACGATGTGCAATAGCGCTTTGGTTTTTTTCATGGCGAGGGCAAGCTCAAGAGATGAGGTCTTGCGGTTTATAGGAGTAAGCGGCGTACCGATACCGCCCTGACCTGGCGCCATAGCCATACCTGCGCGTGTCGTGCCTGATGCCGTTGAATATCGCTCCCTTGGCCCGTATCCCGTTCTGCGCCAGGCGCTTGACGCATTCGATAATTTCCCCGATTTTGCTCACCTCAGCCTTCGCCACCAGGAACACGGTGCCGGCCATTGCCGCCAGAATGCCGGCGTCCGAGGCTGCCAGCACCGGCGCTGTGTCGATCAGCACGATGTCGTATTGCGCGGAGAAATCTTGCAGCAATTCCGAGGTGCGCCCGGCCAGGAACAGCTCGGCCGGATTAGGCGGCAACCTGCCTGTGGAAATGAAATCGAGATTCGGCAGTATGGATTTCTGCAGTGCTTCAGCCGGCGTTGCGGCGCCCGCAATCATTTCAGACAAGCCCTTGCCACGCGCTGATCCGAAGTACTGATTGAGATGGCCGCGGCGCAGATCGGCGTCAATCAGCAGCACGCGTTTTCCCGAAGCAGCAATCAGTGCCGACAGATTGGCGGCGATGAACGACTTGCCAACCCCAGGGGCGGGGCCGGTCAGCAACACGATATTGTTATGCGCTTCCAGCATGGCAAAGCGCAGGGCCGTGCGTAAGCTGCGCAAGCTTTCGACCGCAGTATCGTGCTGCTGGAACACCGCCAGCACGGCCGGTTCCTTGGCTTTCCTTCTGATTTTCTTGTTCAACTCCTCTTGCGCATTGCTCAAGGGAACGGTGGCATACACGCTCAAACCTGCAAAGCGCTCGATATCGTTTGGGTTACTGATGCCGCCGTAGAGAGTCTCACGTACAACGGCCGCCACTATCCCCGCGAACAGGCCGAATATTGCGGCAATTGGCAGCACCAATATCTTTTTCGGCCTGACCGGGATTTCCGGAACTGCAGCAACGTCGACCACCCGGACATTGCCGACCTTGCCCGCCTGGACCAGTTTCAATTGCTGAATATTGTTCAGCAACTCTGTATATAGAGTGGTGTTCACCGTCACATCGCGCATCAGACGCAACAGCTCTTGCTCGCTATTCGGCAGTTTTTTTATCTGCCCGGAGACTTTTCCCTGATCACTTTGAAGCGCGGCGATCTGGCGGTCGAGCGCCAGGATCGATGGATGCGAATCGGCAAAGCGGGTAACCAGGTCCTTGCGCTTCTGCCTCAGTTCGAATATCTGGGTTTCGGCCGTCACTGCATGCTGCAGGACTATCTTGGCTTCCTCGCCGATATCGATGCTGCCGGCCCGTTCACGCAGCGCGTTGTAAAGATTCTCAGCCCGATCCAACTCCTGTTTCAGCTGTGGCAGCTGGCCATCAAGGAAGTCCAGTGATTTGGTCGCCTCGGCGGATTTTCGCTCGACGTTTTGACGTACATATTGACGGCCGATCTCATTCAATGTTTCACTGATCAGCAACGGCTCCGCCCCCAACAGTTCTGCGCCGATCACACCGGATTGCTTGCCCTTTTCTGCGATACTCAGCAGCTCTTGCAAATCCTGGATGGTCTTCAGTCTTGAGTTGCGCGCCAGATCGAAAACGATGCCCGGATTAGCTTGCAGCTGAACGACGTGCAGTTCTATCACGCCATCGGCGAGATGAAAAATTTCCGTCCGCCCCACCGTACCTTCAAATACCTGGTCGAACTTGGAACTCGACAAAACGTAACGGCCTTTGCCTAGCGTCTTCAGCTTGAACGATTCGCCTTCCAGGAGTAGCGGCACATTGAAAACATCGACATCGATTTTTTCACTGCCCCAGGCGTAGCCGCCGATACCGAACAATCCCGGGTTGGAAAGATCCTTGTTTGCGCGCGCGATGACAGCGCCTATCAGCGGGAAATATTTTGGCCGCTGATCGATGAAAAGGTGCAGATTGTCGACCGACCTGGATACCACCAGGCGCGAACCCAGAATTTCGATTTCAGCCGGCGCGGTCGATTTAAGGTCGAACATCGACGACATGTCGGCCAGTACATTGCTGGCGGCAGCACTGGGCGAGTTGTCTTCCACCTGCACCAGAATATCGGCTTTGTAGATTGGCGTCCCTAAAAAAGCATATAACGCACCAATCACGATGCATGCGAGAGTAACCAGGCAGATCAGGCGGCGATTATCCAACAAGACATCGAGAATCGCAGCCAGACTGATCTCGTCTTCCTTGTCGGGCAAGTGCGGCGAGCGTGCTGAATGTGGCTGAGGCGGGTTAAGTTGGGTCATGGACAGGTCAATGTTCTGCTGATGATTGATTGATCGCTTCGATGCGACTTACCCAGTCGGCCACCCCCTGCTCGATCAGCCGCAGACAATCCTCGAACTGCTCGCGGCTGCGCCGATACGGATCGAACACGTCGAACTGGCCGTACTGACCCAGTCGATACAACTTGCCGCGCGTGGTCGGGTACTGTTCTTCAATAATCTGTTTTTGCTGGGCATCCATCACCAGGATCAAATCGGCGCTTTCACACAACCATGCCTGCAGTTGCTGCGCCCGGTGCGCGCTGATATCGATATCGCGTTGCTGCATCAACGCGATCGAATGCGGCGCAGCAGGCTGGCCGATCAAGGCATTGATGCCTGCCGAGCGCAACTCGACAGCGGGCAATTTTTGCGCAAGCAGCGCTGCCGCCATCGGACTGCGGCAGATATTGCCGATGCAAACGATAAGGATGGACTTGATCAATTTTTCTTATCCACCGCATTACGCGAGTTGACCGCTGTGGTGGAACTGCCGACCAATTGCGTCACCACGCGGTTGAAGCGCACCAGGCCAGGGGCGTCGACATACACCACATCCTTGGCCTGGAGCGCGAAATTTTCTGCCAGCGCCATGCCAACCGGCGATTTGCTATCCAAATGAAACACTGTCGGCATGCCGCCGTCAGCGGCAGCCCGCACTACGTAAATCGCGCTCGGATCGCTGGTATTGGCGTCAACGCCACCAGCGCCGCTCAAGGCGTCGCTCAGACTCAGGCGGCCATTGCTGCGCAGCGGCTGCGATCCCGGCCTCAGAACCTCTCCCGCCACCGATATCTGGTTCTCCTCCAGCGGCGCGACCCGGATCACGTCGTCGTCCAGCAGCACAATCGTGGATGGACTGATATTCCGCTCGATCATCGCCGGTACGCTAAGCTGATAATTTTTGGCCCCGCGCACCAGCGTAATCCGGCTTGAGTCGCCGCTGGAGGGGATGCCGCCGGCCTGGTTGAGTGCTTCAGACAAGGTCATCGGCACATCGGTGATCGGCTTGACGCCGGCCGCACGGACTTCGCCGTCGACATAGATTTTCTGGCTGCGGTAGCCAATCACGCGTAAAGTGATTTGAGGATCGCGGATATATTTGGACAGCATTTCGCGCAACTTCTTTTGCGCTTCGCCCTCGGTCAACCCGCCTGCCTGGAACTGTCCTATATAGGGAAACTGAACCTCGCCCTCGTTACTGATCACGTAACCCGGCAAGGTCTGCGAAGTCATGCCGCTGCTCGACAGGTTGCCGGTTGCGCCGAGGGTATAGGTCAGATTGGGAACCACCAGTTCGGGGTGGTCCCAGACGATGATGGACAAGACGTCGGCCGGCCCCATGCGATACGGTTGCGGCTTGCCGATCAGCCCCCGGTAATTGTCGGTACGCAGCTTTTCCCGTGCGTGCTCGGCATTTTCCTGCTGTATCAATTTAAGCGTGATCGGTGTGATGACCGGGATGGAAGCGGGATCACTGGGATCCAACGGTGAATTTGAATCGAATTTCATGCCCGGCGCAAATGCGCAACCGGCCAGGGCCAGAGAGAGAATCAGGGAGAAAGTCCGAGAGAAAGTCAGCAGTAATATTTTTTTCAATTTCATTCACGCCGTTCCAGTTTGACTAGCAATAGCCCGTCCAAGCGAGGCAATTGCAAAGTAAGCATGTAATTTCAAAACAAAAATATAACGTAAATGCCGATAAAATTGAATTAATAACGTTTTTTGTGATTTTATAGTATTTTGATTTGAATAACCAGAAATTCTGTTGATCCATGACATTTCATAATTTGCTAAAATACTTAACCAACTTTCTCCAATCTCCCGATGACAGCAGTGAAACTCAATCAAAGCGATGTCACCACGCAAGAGGCAGCCCGCCTGCTCGGCATTTCCGTTACTTCGGTTCAGCAATTGGTGGAACGCGGGGTTCTGGTTGCCTGGAAAACACAAGGTGGGCATCGCCGCATTCCGCGTGAAGCGATAGATGCGCTCAAAGCTGAACGCAGCGATCTACTGGTGGAAAAAGTCAAAGGCTCGCTTTCCTCGAACTTGAGCGCATTGATCGTTGAAGACAATCAACTGCAACGGATGATCTACGAGAAGGAGATTTCTTCCTGGAATATCCCGATCGAACTCCGTTTCTGTGAAAACGGCTATCAGGCACTGATAGAAATCGCGCGACGCAAGCACGACATCCTGTTGCTCGACATCGTGATGGATGGGATAGACGGCTATGAGATAGTCAAGGCGGTGCTAGCCAACCCTGAGCTCAGGCATATCGAGATTGCGGTTCTCACTACGCTCGACAAAGACGATCTGGACGCCCGCGGTGGCTTGCCGGATGAGGTGCTGTTCTTTCAAAAGCCTATTGTCTTTGAAGAACTGCGAGGCTTCTTGCGCGGCTGCGCCGCACGCAAGGCGCGCCAATCTCGTTTGGCGGCCCCGGCAGCTGCATCCGAATAAACAGCAGCAACGCGATCTGCGCCTATCGCTCTGCTTTTGTCGCAAGAAACCCGTATTGTCATCAACGTTCAGGCGCTTAGTCCTATGTTTTCATGGATGCAAATCACCCAAATCGGTGGCAGCACTATCTTGCTGCCGGCCGCTGCCGCGATCGCGGCGTGGCTTTCTGCCGGCCAGGCCTGGCGCCTGGCGTGGTATTGGTGCCTGCTGTTCGCTGGCGGCCTGCTGCTGGTTGCAGCGTCGAAAATCGCCTATGTCGGCTGGGGCATCGGCATAGAAGCAGTTGACTTCACCGGTTTCAGCGGCCATGCGATGCGAGCCGCTGCCATTATCCCGCCGTTTTTCTATATCCTCCTGCAACAAAACACGCTCGCAGTGCGCCTCTCCACAGCCCTGCTCGGCATGTCTTTTGCCGCACTGATCGCCATGTCTCGCGTGCTTTTGCATTTCCATTCGATTTCAGAAGCGCTCAGCGGATGGATATTGGGAACAGCTGTTTGCCTCTGCTTTCTCTGGCTTGCAGAACAAATGCCAAAGCCGGAGTTGAACCGCGCCCTCGTCGTCGGCAGCTTCGCGACTCTGCTGGCAGCATCGTTTGCCAAGCCCATCCCAACTGAACCCCTGATCGAGAGCGCGGCGGCTTTGCTGTCGGGCCATACCAGGCAGACGACGAACGATCGTCAGGCAAAATAGATTTCATCGCCAGGCAAAAGACTTAATACGTATTTTTCTCAACTTACGTTGCATGCCTGAGCGTCACACACGTCCCCCACCCGTCAATTCTGACAGCTATTTACATTCCCCTTGATGATGTAATTTATACGATCGACGTCCTTGAACAGCTTCAATTGATATTTGGGAATTTGTCCGGCACGGACAATCAACTTAAAGGAATTCCAAAATGTTCGAGAAGAAATTGGCTCTACTGTCGGTTGCCGTCGCTTCGATTTTGACCGCCTGCGGAGGTAGTGACGGCACATCGACAGCCGTCACACCCACAACACCGGCAGTCACCGAGACAGCCGCAGGGAAGGCGGTTGACGGCTATTTGAGCGGCGCGTCGGCTCTTTGCGACACCAACAACAACGGTGTGGCTGATGCCGGGGAAACAGCTGTCACGACCGACGCTCAAGGCAATTTCACCTTTGCACCCGCATGCTCGAGCACGATTGTGGTGAACGGCGGCAGCAGTATCGACACCGGCTTGCCGTTCAAAGGCACTCTGAAAGCCCAGGCCGGCAGCACTGTTGCAACGCCATTGACCAGTTTGATGGTGAATGGCGGCATGACCGCTGCCCAGATTACCAGCGCCTTGGGCCTGCCTGCCGGTACAGATATCCGCATGACAGATCCGATGAGCAATGCCGACCTTCATAAAAAGACCCTGGCCATGCAGCAAATCATCCAGCAAGTCACGGATACGCTTGGCGCTTTGGCGCAAGACTCCAGTCCCGCTACTGTCCAGGCAATTTACAGCCAGGTGGCCAAGGCAGTTACGACCACGCTGGTAGCCGACCCGACGGCAAAGCTGATTGGCGGCGACAACAGCGTAAATGCTTCATTGGTGTCGGGTATGGTGCAACAGTCGGTGACAAACATAGCGGCCGCGAGCGACACCTCATTGACTGCCGCCAAGGCCGGCCTGGGCGGTTTTAGTGCAAGCAGCGTGGCGGTGCTGATCTCAGGCGCCGTTGCGGGCCAGGCACAGGCGTTGACTAAAGCCGGCGACACTGACTTGCTAAGCCTGACCCAGTCGCTGCAAGCAGATCCTACGATTGCAAACGCGGCATCCGGGGTGGCGGTCTTGCTGACTACCGCCGTCGCCGGCAAAGTGGATTTGACGACATTGGGAACCGCTCTGACGGTATTGAGTGACAGCGACAGCAGCAACGATGCAGCAGCAAGTGCTGCCATGTCATCGGCTATAGCCGCGCAAGCGCAGCTAGCTGGCGTCTCGGCCCCGGCAGTTGCCATCGGTAGCTGGTCACAACCTACGAACTTCCTCGCAATCCAGAATGACCGCATCGAATTTAACGGCAATCCTTATACGCTGAAGCAGTTCTCCAGCGGCGTGGTCCTGCCGGCCAAACCGGCGTCGACCGATACCGTCAGCTTTACGTATAAGGTGATCGGCAGCCCCATTCCCAGGAATGCCGGCGGCGTCATGACAAGTAATGTCAGCCTGGGAGTTGAGTTGGCGGACACCGGCAACAGCGGACTGGTACTGCAAGTCATCGTGGATCAGGCAGATCTGTCGCTGGACGGCAATAAGCAGTTGTCCGTTGCGATACCGGCAGGAGCCAAGATGTATGTGTCCGCCAAAACCAGTGGCGGCACTGGCGCCAATTTGACGCTTACCAAAATCTCAGACATTCAATTCATCGAGGTCGTGGATAACAAGTTGACGGTCAACACGGGCATTGTATTGAAACACATGCTCAGCCAGCTTCAGGGGCAATCAAGCGCGCTGCTTTCCAATCTCAAAAATCTCAGCGGTACATTCAACACGAAATTTGTTGTGTCTAACCTGAATATCAGGAGCGAGACCGACAAAACCGCGGTAAAGGGCTTGTCTGTTTCGATCGCAGGATCCGGCCAGCCGGCGGTGAACGGCCTTGGCGTGCTGGGCATTCTCACAATTCCATGAATATCCGATTGAAGGGCTAGCTTTAGTGGCTGGCGGTGCGGCCGTGTCACACCAGACAGACGACGAATAGTCGTCAGGCAAAATGGGGGGCGTCGCCAGACAAAGACTTAAGGGAAGCGCTCGGCTCTGCGATGCGATCAAGGAAACAGCGCACCTCATCAAAGGTCAGCATTATTTCGGTATGCAACTCCAGAAACCTGGCATGGGTACACACCAGTTTTTGGCGATTAAACTCAGCGTCGATACTATCTAATATCTGGGTGGCGGAATGCGCGCCGGCGATGAGCAACGTCCCTTTAAGCGCATGACATTCGCGGGTCGCGGCTGCGACTTCGCCCGCCCGTACGGCAGCTTCCAGCCGGGTAAATTGCTCGCCCCCCACCTGCAGAAACAATCCGCACAGCTTCGCAAGAATGACGTTGTCGTTGTAGGAGTGCCTTAAAAACATCTCCGCGCTGAAATGGCTGCAGGGTCGGGATTGCATGATCGGCCTGTTCATCTTTTCATCAGGATGAGCGGACAGGATCCAAGGCCGCAAGAATTTGCGCCCGGCTAGCCGGTTTCACTACAATTGCATCGAAGCCTGCAGCCATGATCGACGACAATTCCTCTGCCATCGCAAATGCGGTATATGCCACCATGCGCGGAATGGCTGCATTGCCGCCATTCTTGATCAGGCGGCAAAATTCCTTGCCGTTCATGTCCCCCATGCCGACATCGCTCAACACGACATCCACTCTGTTTTTCTCAAGATAGTGCAAAGCTTCGGATGCGCCGGTAAACACCTGGACCGAATGTCCGGCCCTGCTTAATATGATCGAAGCAAGATTGCTGTTGAGCGGATTGTCGTCCACTACTACGATATTTTTACTATGCATCTTGATCTCCCTCTAACGTTTTACTCAGACCGGTAGCGTGAAAGTAAAGATGGAACCTCTGCCAGGACGCGACCGCATCGCAATCGTGCCGCCCATGAACAACACCAGATCCTTGACCAGCGCCAGGCCCAGGCCGCTGCCCGTCTGCCCCCGCATTTCCGATCCTCCCACCTGAAAAAATTTTTCAAAAATAGCATCCTGGAATTCCGCAGGGATGCCTGCTCCAGTATCCACCACCTTGAATATCAGCTTTTGATCAGCAGCAAGAACCCATACCGTTACCCTTCCCTGATGCGTATATTTGAGAGCGTTGTGGATCAGGTTGTTAAGCACTGCGACGATCTTGCTGCGGTCACAGGCGAATTCATGCGGCAACACAGGACTCAGCATCAGTCTCAGCGCGATCTTTTTGCGCATCGCAGTGGATGCGTGGCCGGCGACGATCTGCTGCATCAGATCTCGCAAATTTTCTGTTGCAATAGTCAGCCCCATTTTCCCTGCTGCAATCCGCTCGGCGTCTAGCACGGTATTGACCAGTAACAGCAAATGTGAGCCGCTGTCATGAATCGCCTGCGCAAAATCCCAGCTGGCGGTGCCGTACAGATCGTCGCGCAGCAGCTCGGCGTAACCCAGGATGCCGGTCAGCGGGGTCCGCAATTCGTGCGACATATTGGCCAGGAATTGCGACTTTGCCTGATTGGCAAGTGTCGCGGTACGGCGCGTATTCAATAATTCATTCGCCAGGACCAGCATAAAACCGGTGAACGCACACACCATCGTGATCGCAATACCGGCCAGCATCGCCCCACGATAGCGATTGCTGTAAAAGGGTTGCATAGCCTCATCTATGGCAATACCGACGATCACATACAGCGGATATTTTTCCATATGCCGATAGGCATACGCCCGCAACCTGCCATCGACCGGGCTTTGGGTAATCAGATAACCTTGGCGGCGAGCCTTGATCAGATCAAACGACGGCTCTCCGGAAACATCCAGTCCGCTAGCAAAGCTAGCGTCCGGCTCTCGCGCCTTGATCGTGCCGTCATCACCGACCAGGCTGATTGCCCCCTTGCTGCCTATATTGATTTGACGATAGAAGTTGGTCACGATCGCACTATTCATCGAAACGCCGACGACACCGCTGAAACTGCCGTCGGAACGGTTCAGGCGACGACTGGCTTGCAGCGACCACTCCCCGGATATGCGATCGCGCGTCGGCTTGGCAAGGAACAGCAGCTGACCGGTGTCGCGCAGCCTATGCATTTGCATATGTTGCTCAGCAACCTGATCGTCAAGTACAAAATCTTCATCGCCATAAATCTGCGCCGCGTGCTCATTAAGAATGAAGAAACGGTTGGCGAGACTGTTCTGTATGAAGCGTGCATCCCGATTTTCCGGGCTGTTCATTTTCTCTCCATAGCGCTCGTATTGAAATTTCAGCAGACTGCTGGCTTCATCCGCCTGCTGAATGACACGACTGATGTTCTCGTCGAACGCTCTTGCCACATTCTGCGCATCACGCCCGACCTTCTCCAGCTCGCGCTGCGTTTCGCTGGCTTCGTCAAATAAGGTTATTACCCATATACATGCGATTAATAGGCTTGCGAAAAGAAACAGCGACAAGCGGATATCCGATCCGCGTGACAAAACCATTGCGACATTTAACTTCCGTATTTTTTTCAGTACAGCGGCAAAACCAGAATCAGTCATCGGCAAAACAACCACTGGAATATATCGTCATTGATAGGGAGTTTCCTGTGCCATGCGACAGCCTCGGCATCCGTCTCGGGTTTCTCCGACTAAGTCGAGCGCACACTTGCGGTTGGATGCCGGTACGGACAAGATTTTATTTCCAAAATGCAATGATAGTATGGTTGGCAATCCGTTTGCTACTGTCAGAATTGCCAGCCACGCTGAGCCCGGCGCCAGAAGCTCTTCACTAAAGTCCCTTGCAATTTGAAAACGAAGAGGCTACTTTCTCAACTAAGCAGGGTCGAAAATAATTAGTCGAATTGCAGGCCTATCCGAAGGGAAAGCAGATGAAAACCGTCGCACAGATTCTTAAGACCAAGCAAAACCAAGCCGTCTATACAATTTCTCCTGCGGCCAAAGTGCTCGATGCGGTAAAAATGATGGCGGAAAAAAGCGTCGGCGCCCTGCTGGTGACGGAACAGGAAAAAGTCGTCGGCATCGTCACCGAGCGTGACTATGCCAGGAAGATGATACTCAAGGGGCGCTCGTCAACCGACACCTTCGTGCGCGACATCATGACCTCCTCCGTCATGTATGTGCGTCTGGATGACACCAATGAACAATGCATGGCGCTGATGACTGAAAATCGCATGCGGCATTTGCCGATCATGGACGATGGCAAGCTGATCGGCATCATCTCCATCGGCGATCTGGTGAAGGATATTATTTCCGAGCAGCAGTTCATCATTCAGCAGCTCGAACACTACATCATGGGACGCCCTCCAACCTGATTCATTTAGGTATATATTAGGAGCCACCAGAAATTTCCAAACGGTGGCCTCAGATGAAAAGCTGGGTAGTCCTGCCTCTATGCATCATGCTCGCCGCCTGCGCGACTGCGCCGCAGGCGCCGCGAGCCGATAATCTATTCAACGATCAATTGTTCTCCGCGCCCTCGCAGCGCATCAGCGTCGACGACGTATTTGCCGTCAGCCCCGCAATGAAAGAATATCTGAGCAACGGCAAGACCGCCCGTCAGATGCGCGCAAACGGCATGCAGCAAGGGCTGTTCGATGCGCTATACAGCAAGGGCCAGTTGAAGCTGGACTACAACTCGGAAAGCACCCGCAATGCGGCGCAGACCTTCGCCGCCCGCAGCGGCAATTGCCTGTCGCTGGTGATCATGACAGCCGCCTTCGCCAAGGAACTAAGGCTGCCGCTGCACTACCAGAGCATACTGATGGATCGCGCCTGGAGCCGCAATGACGACCTGTATTTTGCCAGCGGACACGTGAATCTGATCCTTGGCAGAAAAGCGACCGCTATCCGCACCTCATCCGACCAAAACCGTCTGATGACGATTGATTTCCTGCCGCCGGAAGATACCGACGGCCAGCGGCGGCAAGAGATCGACGAGAGCACCATCGTCGCCATGTATATGAATAACCGGGCAGCCGAAGCTTTAGCTGCGCACCAGCTGGACGACGCTTACTGGTGGGCGCGCGAAGCGATCCGGCAAGACGCCAGATTCCTGGCTTCCTACAATACCTTGGGCGTGATCTACCGGCGTCATGATAATTTGCAGGAAGCCGAGCGCACCTTCCGGCAAGTGTTCGAACGCGAACCGGATAACCCGGTAGTCATGTTCAATCTGATCGGCGTTCTCAACGACCTTGGTAAACTCTCCGAATCAAAACCGCTGGCAGCCAAGCTGGCGCAAGTGCAGCCTGAAGCGCCGTTCCAGGCGTTCAATCTAGGCATGGCGGCAATGCGCGCGGGAGATTTCAAGACAGCAAAGCAGCAGTTCACCAGGGAATTGGCGCGCGATCCCTACTATCACGAATTCCAGTATTGGCTGGGCATCGCCTGCCTGCGCCTGGGTGAAATGGATCAGGCGGTCAAACACTTGAGCATCGCCATGGAAAACAGCACCAGCCGCAACGATCACGATCTGTATGCCGCCAAGCTTGATCGCATTAAATCTTACCGTTCGCCGCTGCTGGTCCATTAAGCGCCGCCGGCTTTTCACACCTTGCATTTTCCAACGAATATGCGTTGTTGTTTTACGTAAATATTCGCGTAGGAATTGCGCAACAACAAAGTTAAAAGATGTAAATTGATGTCAATTATTCACACTTTTCGTAGAGAACGATTTAAGATCAAATCGTCTCCACACAAAAGAGGTGACGACATGGGATGGCTAAATCGATTGGCGACGAAATATATCCTGACGCCGGAAAAACTGGCAGAAAATGAACTGCGCGATACGCGCCTGGCATTGTATCAATCAGAGAGGCAATTGCTGGAAGCGGAAATGCGAGTCGATTATTATCGTAACGTCCTCGGCTTCCTCGAAGCGATTGCTGCCGACGGCGTAGAAAGCGTCGCCGAGTCGCAGAGGCCCAAACTGCCCTCCCAACCGCAAGGCCCGCAGCGGCTTACACCGGATCTGAATTCTTACCGCGGAGCAGCCTGACCTCAGGACTGCATGGATTTGATGCGCTGCAGATGATCGGTGCATTTCGCTGTCTACACCTACTTATTCGCGCCGATCGGACTGATGCTTCTCTGCTCGCTTAGCAGACGCAACTGCAGCGCCAGAAAAAAAGCGGCCCATATAGGGCCGCTTTATCTGCGACTGCCAAAACAAAGAATTACTTGGCTGCAGCTGTCTCGCCGGTAAAACTAAGCGAAGGCAATTCCTTATTCGCCAACTCAGGAGTTTCCAAAGTCGGATTGATACGCCCTACGGCCAGTCCGAACGATGCGGCGGTCCGTACATATTTGGTTTCGCCTGCGTCCAGCGAAAAGCTCAAGGTCTTATCGGTTTCCGTGGAGCAGACTGCGTTGTATTGGCCGGCCGGGCGATCGACGTAGAAGAATCCACCAGGCTGCGACTTACCTACAACCTTATCGTTCAAACGGATCTCCGGTTGAATCGCGGCTCCAAACATTGACGAGGAACGAAAGAAATAAACGCGTCCCTGATTCGCATTGAGAGTGGGAATCGAACTTGCCATTTCTGAGTACTTTACGCCGCTGGCGCAGCCGCTTACCAAGGTCGCCAGTACGGCAACCGCAAACAATGGACGAATCATCTTAATCATTTGAGACATTTCCTATAGTTAAAGCTACATGGTTAGATAAAGCGGAATAATTTGATTCACCGGGCAAATAAAATCCCACCAGCGTCGCATCTGAGATCACCAGATAAGCCTCATGCACTTGCCTGCCTTCAATTGTGAATATGGTCTGGAACGGGCGGAATACCTGGCCTTGCGGCACATTGCCGGCGTAGCGCCAGATCGAGTTAAGCGCTATCTCCCGCTGATAACCGGTGTCGAGAGTGACTTGCGCGGCCTTCAAGACACGAATTTGCCGAGCAGCCTGGCCTTGAGCAGGCAGATCGATTTTGGCTGGTGCAACCGCCACCATAGGTGCGCATGAACTGAGCGCGAAACATGCCATTACGGCAAGCAATGCCGAAGTTCTCGAAGTTCTTTTTATCATCTGCTTTCCCCCTGAGAAAACCCGTTGCGTTGTCTTGTAGTTGATTTTATGCAATCGGATCATACTGAAAATGATGTTATACAGCAATTAAATTCGCAGCCATTCAAAGAAACACTTTGACAGTTGCTGCTGCGTTATCATTGAACCATGCATCCAACCTCACCCCACTCCCGCTACTTGAAACCAGAACAATGGGCCGTGACTTTCATGCGCACCCTGAGCAGCTGGTGGCATATGCTGCATCTGGTCGGCATTGCGCTGGTGATGGGATTTTCTCGGTCTACCTATCGCCAGGCTAACCGCAACGCGACCTACCGCTATATCTATACCGGCACCTGGCAAATCCTGCCCTGGTTCACCCTGCTGGCGGCCTTGCTCAGCCTGGTGCTGATCCGCATCGTGATTGTCACCGCGCTGAGCTACGGCCTGTCGCGCTACGCACTGGAAATGATGGTGCGGGTGCTGGTACTGGAGTTGATCCCATTGTCGGCAGCCCTGTTTGTCGCGCTGCGCGCCGGCCTGGCATTTAACAGCGCGCAGCTCCCCGCCACCGCCCAAACCGCAGCAGTGCCGGACATAATGCAATTGCAACAGGATCTGGTGCCACGCGTGATCGCCAGCGCTTTTTCGGTGATGAGCCTGGCGACGGTCAGCGGCTTGATCGTCTTGCTGCTGGCTTATATCAATGTCTACGGCATAACCCCTTGGGGCTTGCTTGACTACACGCGCACCGTGGGGCGGGTGTTTGAGCCGGCGGTGACGCTCGGATTCGCCCTCAAAACCCTGTTATTCGGATTGGCGGTGGCGGTCGTCCCGACGGCGGCGATTCTTGAAAACGCACGGTGCAATGTCACACTCTCGTCAACGCTGCAACCGGGCGCTACCCGCCTGCTGTTTGTACTGGTCCTGATCGAGGTCGGGGCGCTGGCAGTGAAATATATTTAACCCGGACGATAAGAAAACACGATTATGGCATCAGCCCCCGACTCTCCCGTACCTCCCGCACCTCCCCAGCCGCCAGCCAACGTTGAATTCAAGGCGCTCTTGCTGCTGATCCTGATGGCTGCGCTGGTATGCGGTTTTGTGCTGTATGTGATGTATGCGCGCGGCGTGTTCGAAAGCACGCAGCGCCTGGTGCTGGTGGCGGACGATTCCGAGGGCGTGCTGGTGGGCATGGACCTGACTTTCTCCGGCTTTCCCATCGGCCGCGTGCAACGCATAGATCTGGGTCCGGACGGCAAGGCCCGCATCTTGATTGACGTCCCCAGCAAAGACGCCAACTGGCTGCGCACCAGCAGCATATTCACACTGGAACGCGGCCTGGTCGGCGACACCCGCATCCGCGCCTTTAGCGGCGTCCTCGACGATCCGCTGCTGCCGCCCGACTCGGTACGCACCGTGCTGCGTGGCGACACCGCAGCGGAAATTCCGCGCCTGGTAGCAACCGCCCGGGAATTGCTGGAAAACCTGCAAACCATCACCGCCGCCGATTCCAGCCTCAACACCAGCCTGGCGAATGTGCAGGCCATGACCGGCCGCCTGACCGGACCATACGGGGTTCTGGGCGGCGCCTTGGGTAGCGACGAAAACGCCAGGAAACTCCTCGCCACGCTAGACCGCGTCAATGCGCTGCTGGCCAAGACGGACCAGCGCGTATTCGGCCAGCCCGGCCAACGCGGCGTGATGGACGATGCACAAGCCGCCATCGTCCAGCTCAACGCAGTATTGGCCGACGCCCGCACCAGCCTGACCAAAGTCGATGCGGTGCTGGCCGAGGCGCAAGCGGTTGGCAGCAATGTCCGCGTCGCCAGCAACGATCTGGGCACATTGCGCGCAGAAGTGGAGGTCAGTTTGCGTAAAGTGACCCAACTGGTCGATGAGATCAACCGAAAATGGCCTTTCGCCCGCAATACGGAGCTAAAACTGCCATGAAAATCGCCTGTCTGCCCGGCTCACTATCACTATCCCTGTCTGTAGCCGTACTGCTGGCGGCTTGCAGCAGCAAACCGCCGGCGCCTGACTGGCAGGGCAACGCCTTTAGTTCACTGCAAAGTTTTTCCTCGGCCTACCTGAGCGGCGACAGCCGTGTTGCCGATCTGGAGTTTACACGCGCGCGCGATGCCGTCGCCAGCACCGGCCGTGCCGATCTGGTAGCGCGTGTCGAACTGATGCGCTGCGCCGCCCGTGCCGCCAGCCTGGAGTTTGACAACTGCGCCGGATTTCAGCCGCTGGCGCCGGACGCCGACGCCAGCGAACGCAGTTATTCAGCTTATATAAACGGTCAATGGCAGGGACTGGACGCCGGCTTGCTGCCGGCCCAACATAGGGCCGTGGTCAGCAGCGGCCGCATAGGCGAGATCGACGATCCACTGGCGCGGCTGGTGGCCGCCGCCGCGCTATTGCAAAGCGGCCGCTTAACGCCGGCGGATATCACTAACGCTACCGAGACCGCCTCAGCGCAAGGCTGGCGCCGTCCACTGCTGGCCTGGCTAGGAGTGCAATTGCAGCGCGCCCGGGCAGCCGCCGACCGCGAGGCGCAGACGCGGATTCAACGCCGCATGGATCTGGTGGCCAAGCCGCCGCCCTGAGCAGGTCAACGCCGGACAACTCTAAGGCGGTGGCGTCAACGCCGCGCAATTCGAGGTAATCGGCTGGCCGCCAAACAGTTTCTGTACGAACGGCTTTGAATCCACCAGCGACGCCAGCTCCGCGCCATCGTGATGCTGGCCGACATAATAATGCTGCTCAACGGTGCTGCCGGCGCTGCAAGCGTCTTTGGCAAACTGATACTGGACCACGGTTGGAATATCCGTATCCAAGGTTCCGGTGCCGACAAATATCGGCGCGGCGAACTTGACTGTCGGATAATTGGCGGATTGCAGAGTTTGGGTGGCCCAGGCGGTGACGTCGCCGTTAAACACATCGGCAGTGACCAGCTTGTTCTGCGTGATGTAATCTTCAATCGGCCCCAGGCATTGCGTCGCCGCCACCGAGTAAAACGCCTTGCCCTTGGCAGTCAGATGATCCGACAGCAGGAAATTCGGCACGACTCTTTCTGCAGTGGCGTAACCCAGCCAGGCATAGGCTTCCAGCGTCGACAGTACCGAAGTGAAACCACTGGTTGGCACCTGCGCCGTCAGCGCGTTCAGATACGCCAGCACGCTTTGCAACTGATACGGAACGCCGGTTGCCACCGTTCCCAGCAGCTTGATGTCAGGAGCGTAGCTGGGCGCATAGGCGGCAGTCGCAATCGCTCCCTGCGCCCCCTGTGACTGGCCGACGATCACCACCGAACTGGAGAGTTGCGGAAACGCTTTGGTGACCGCCCGAATACTATCCAGAACGCTGTAGGCTTCGGGCCGTGCGTGCAAATACGGATGCAAGCCGGGCGTGCCTAAGCCCTGGTAATCGGTAGACACCACCGCATAACCTTGGGCTAGCCAGGCGTCCAGATACGCTATATCGCGGGCGTCACGCAAGGTCCATGAGGGCGCGCAAACGTCAGCCACACCGACAGTACCGTGAGCCCAGGCGATCAACGGCCAGCCACCGGCCGGCGGCGCGCCCTTGGGCAGTTGCAAATCGCCGGAAACGTAGATCGCGGTTTTGCCATCGTCGCCATCGGTCGAGCTATACAGGATGCGGATGCCTTGCGCAGCATTCGGCAACACCTGAGCGGCCGCCAACGCTTCCTGCTGCAGCAGAACGCCGGGGGTGGTTGGGACAGCGCCGTCCCATCGGTAAAACGACGATACGCCGCCGTCGGCCGTAAACGCTTTCGATTGCGGGGCTAAATTATCGCCACCGCCGCCGCAGGCGCTAAGCGTCAAGCCGGCCAGGCCAAGTAATGTGACGGCAAGAAATCTGGAACAACTGCAGATGCGGATAAGGCGCATGACTTTTGTCTCCTCATGTTTTTTTGTGATCTGAGTTCAAAACAGCCGTTGCCATTATGCATCACTATTTAGCGAACCAGGTCAGCGCGGCGTCTGGCGTTGTGCCTCCCGCAGTGCCTCCTCTTGCAGCCAGTCGCAAAAGTGCCGGATCAATGGCACATCGGCCTGATGCCTCGCCACTATCCACCAATAACTTCTGGCGCGGATCACCGGCTCGGCCAAAGGCATCACCAGGCGGCCGCTGGCCAGCTCGTCGGTAATCAACGGCAACGGCCCGAGCACCACGCCGAGACCGTCGACCGCCGCCTGCAGCGCCAGATAAAAATGATCGAACGATTGTTTTTTCTTGCACAAGGCTGGCGCCACGCCGGCTGTCGCCAGCCATTTCGGCCAGGCCTCCGGACGCGTATCCGAATGCAACAAGGTGTGGGCCGCCAGATCGCCGGCCACCCGGATCGGTGCACGCGCCAGCAGCGCCGGGCTGCACACCGGCAACTCACTCTCCTCCAGGAACTCGCCGCTCACGCAATTCGGCCAATGGCCCGGGCCGCGCCGGATCGCGACATCGAACAGCTCGCCCGCTTCGCCCAAGGGCTGCAGTGAGGTAGAGGTCGACAGCTTCAGCTCCACCCCCGGATACAGTCGCTGAAAGCCGCTCAGGCGCGGCAACAGCCAACGCATCGCAAAAGTCGACAAGGCGTTGATGTGCAGCACCCGTACCGTGCCGGACTCACGCAGCAGTTTGGTAGCGGTGGCGATATTGTCGAAAGCCGCCTGCACGGTGAGCAGGTAGCGGCGGCCGTCATCGGTCAATTGCACCCGTTTGCCGATGCGATGAAACACTTGCATGCCAAGCCAGGCTTCCAGCGCCGCCACCTGGCGGCTGACAGCGCCGTGCGTCACATGCAGCTCTTCGGCGGCGGCCGAGAAATTTTCAAAGCGCGCCGCGACTTCGAATGCGCGCAGCGCTTGCAAGGGAGGGAGTTGTCGAGACATGCTTGTGATTATATGTCACAACAAACCGTTAAAAAAGTCGATTTGTAAGGCGCCCCGATTTCTGTACCATGCGCTTATTGAGGCAATATTCACCGGCACTCCTGATGCAACGACGGATTTCATCGGGACCCGCCAAGAACTTCCCAGACGCTTTACCTTGTGATAAATCCTAGGAGATGACATGAATGCAAGTACAACTAATACGACAGCAGATTTTTGGGACGCTAAGCAGTACATGCACTTCGGCAATGAGCGCCTGCGCCCCGCCCTCGATCTGCTGGCTTATGTTCCAGAGCAGGAGCCGCAACGGGTAGTCGATCTCGGTTGCGGCACCGGCAACGTGTCGGCCTTGTTGAAGGCGCGCTGGCCAGCCGCCGACGTACTCGGGGTCGACAGCTCGGAAAACATGCTGGCGGCCGCCGCGGCAGCGGTGCCGGAATGCCGCTTCGAACACGCCGACCTGGCGCACTGGCAGCCAGATGGCTTGCTGGATGTAATTTACTCCAATGCGACGCTGCAATGGCTGCCCGATCACCCCGCCCTGCTCCCCAGGCTGCTATCGTTCCTGCGCCGTGGCGCCTGGCTGGCGGTGCAGATGCCGGCCATGCACAACGCCCCCTTGCGCCAGATGCAGGCAGAGCTAGCCAGGTCGCCGGCGTTTGCCCCGCATCTGCAGAAAGTGCCGCAACACCCTTCGATTCTGACTGCGGAAAACTACTACGACCTGCTGCGTTCCCACTGCACCAAGCTGGATATCTGGGAAACCACTTATCTGCATACCTTGCGCGGCGCGGACGCCGTTGCGGAATGGGCCGCGGGCACCAGTTTGCGGCCCTACCTGGATGCCTTGCCGGAGGATCAGCGCCCGGCTTTCCGCGCCGCCTATGCGGCAGCAATGCGCACGGCATATCCGCAACGCGAGAATGGCGTCACACTATTGCCGTTCAAACGGCTTTTCATCGTCGCTAACGTCTAAATTTTAATTCTGCAATGACTACAGAAACCATCATCACCGACCAAAACACAGTGCGCCAGACTCCCGCGCCCTCCAGCCGGGAATTATTCCTCGGTTTCCTGATGCTGGGATTAATAGGCTTCGGCGGCGTGCTGCCGCTGGCGCGCCGCATCATCGTCGAACAGCGCCGCTGGCTGACAGCGGCGGAATTTACCGACATGCTTGGCTTGTGCCAATTTCTCCCCGGCGGCAACATCATCAATCTGTCGGTGGCGATAGGCTTGCACTTTCGCGGCGTCAGCGGCGCGCTGGCGTCGCTGCTGGGTTTGATCGCAGCGCCATCGGCGATCGTGATCGCGCTCGGCGTGGTCTACCAGCGCTTCCAGGACAATCCGTCGGTGCAGCATATGTTTGCCGGCCTCGCCGCGGCTGCTTCCGGCCTGTTGATCTCGATGGCGCTGAAAATGCTGATGCCGATCTTGAAGAAGCCGCTGCCGCTGCTGATCGCGTCCCTGTTCTTTATCTCGATTGCCTTGCTGCGCCTGCCCTTGCTGCCGACCATGCTGGTGCTGGCGCCGCTCAGCGTAATCGCTATCTGGAAGCTGCCGTCATGACCGATACCCTGCTCGCGCTTGCCACGATTTTCAGTCAATTGTCACTACTGGCTTTTGGCGGCGGCAATACCATCCTACCGGAAATGCAACGCCAGGTAGTCGAGATTCATCACTGGATGTCGCCCCAGGATTTCAGCGCCATGTTCGCCCTGGCGCAAGCCGCACCGGGGCCCAACATGATGGTGGTGACGCTGGTCGGCTGGCATGTCGCCGGCTGGCCCGGCGTGCTGGTCACCAGCCTGGCGAAATTCGGCCCCTCATCGATACTCACCGGCGTGGTTCTGCATCTGTGGCAACGGTTCAAGGACAAGCCCTGGCGCGCCACGGTACAAGCCGGGCTGGTGCCGATGACGGTAGGCCTGGTGGCAGCCAGCGCCGCCCTCATCACACAAGCCTCCGCACACACCTGGGGTCTAGCGGCAATCGCCGCGGCTTGCGCCCTGATCACCTACAAGAGCAAGGTACATCCGCTGTGGGTGCTGGCCGCCGGCGCGCTGCTGGGTTTCAGCGGAATAGGTCAGGTATAGTCATGGCTGGAGAGCCGCTAGCTGGCGGCTGACATTCATCCTACCGATACTATTTCCTTCGACCGCACATGCAAATTTCCGGCATCCACCACGTCGCCATCATTGCCTCCGATTACCTGCGCTCCAAGCGTTTTTACAGCGAGCTGCTGGGCCTGGCTATCGTTGCCGAAACCTATAGAGAACAGCGCGATTCCTACAAGCTCGACCTGCGCACCCAAGACGGCGTACAGATAGAGCTGTTTTCCTTCCCCGCGCCGCCGCCGCGCCCAAGCCGGCCGGAAGCCTGCGGCTTGCGTCACCTGGCGTTCCGGGTGCCCGACGTCGCCGCTGCGGCGCAAGAATTGCAGCAACAGGGCGTCGCAGTGGAAGCCATCCGCATCGATGAATTCACCGGCAAGCGCTTCACCTTCTTCGCCGATCCCGATGGCTTGCCGCTGGAGTTGTATGAACAATAGTGAGGACGGCGGACGCTTTGAGCAGCCCCACTTTACTTGTTAACTACTCCCGCCCGCTGTCGGGGGATACGGTGCTTTACCTATCCTTTGCCTTAACCTCCGCCGAATAGAGTAACGAACAAACACATAATTTTCCCAGTGCCAGCAAATGGAAGGCGTGGCGATAAGATAAAGGTAAAATACGGCGCGTTTACAATGTCGTTTTCCCAAAATCACGATAGTTGGCCATTAATCAACCCCACAGCAAAATTCGCCTGGCCAATCGCCTCAACATGGCTTGTGCAGTCGCGTGAAACTTTAGATACTCTTGGATCGGCATTGGCGCTGACTACTCAGTGTAGTCACTGTTCTTAAAGGTTTTTTTCTATTCACATTATTGCGGCTGCTAGTTCAAATATGACAGGAATGACATTGTGACCGTTTCATCAATTGACGCTAATAATATCGAGGCCATCTTTGTTCAGCATCACAGTTGGTTGCGAACTCGTCTGCGCCGTAGTGTCGGCGATGCATTTGCTGCCGATGATGTCGCCGCCGAAACCTTCGCACAATTGCTGGCGGCTCCGCTTGCGCAACATATTCGTGAGCCTAAAGCGCTGTTGACAACGATCTCACAGCGCATTGTCTATGAAATCTGGCGGCGGCGTGACCTTGAACAGGCCTGCCTGCAAGCTCTCGAGCACAGTCGCGGCGAGCAATTTGCAAGTTCGCCGGAGGATCAAATGCTGTTGATCGAGGCTTTGCGCGCCATGGACCGCGCGTTGGCCGGGCTGTCTGCTCGGGAATGCGCCGCGTTTTTGCTGTACAAGCTCGATGGCTTGACCTATCCGGAAATTGCGCTGCAGTTGGGCATATCGGCGAGTGTCGCCAGAAGATGCGTGGCGAAGGGACTCCTGCAATGCTACAAGGCCTGCTCTTTTGCGCCTCTTGCCTGAGCCTCGACCATGAGTGAAGAAAAAATCGTCGAACAAGCGATTGAATGGATGCTCCGCTTGGAACTCCCGGAGTTAACCAACGCCGATCGCGCAGCCTTTGAGCATTGGCGTGCTGCAGATGCGCGCCACGAAATGGCTTACGCCAATTTGACTAAGTCGGTGCGCCAGTTCGATGTGCCACGTCAATTGGGGGCGACCACCGAAGGACTGCGTATCACTTTGCAGCAACGGAAAAGTCGCCGCAAGGCGCTGCAGCGGATCGCTGCCCTGGCTGGTTTGAGCGTTGGCGCGGCCGCGCTTGTCAATCAGGTTGCGCCGATCCGGGGCATGAATGCTGACCTGCGCACCGGCACTGGCGAACGTCAGGCCTTCACACTGGCGGACGGCAGTGTCGTGACATTGAACGCACGCAGTTCTGCCGACAGGTGGATAGACCAGAGTCGTCGCTTGCTTAGGCTGACGGAGGGCGAATTGCAGCTCCAGGTCGCCACGCAAGCTCAACATCCGTTCGTGATAGAAACAGCGCATGGTAGTGCCAGTACTCTGAGCGGCACACTATTGGTCCGTTCTTTGGCAGAGCGCACAGAAGTTGTATCCCTGCATTCGCTGACCAACCTGGCGACGCTGAATGGCCAGAGCGGGCAGTTGCAACCAGGTCAACATACCTGGTTCAGTCAGGGGACAATTGCCTCGATTCAGAGCAATCGCGGCAATGAGAATTCATGGGTGGACGGCTACTACACGGCATTTAATGCACCATTGATCGATGTGATTAGCGCCCTGCGCCCTTATCGCCGCGGCGTGATCCGAGTGGAACCTGCGGTGGCGCAACTCAGAGTTAGCGGCGCTTTTCCACTGGATGATACCGATCATGCGCTCAATGCATTGGCGGCCACTCTGCCTGTTGCGGTTGCGCGTTTTACGCCATACTGGGTCACGATTTCTGCGCTGGCATAGTCACCTGACACGACGCTGGTTCATCAATTTTAAATCTCGAATTTTAAATCTCGTTGATCACAGCAGTCAGCAGATTGACTAAGGCACTTCTCCTCCCAAACCACCATGCGATATCGTTGTGCAACCAGAGTCATGATGTCTCCCCTTACTGTATCTGTGCTGGTAGTTGCCGCTACGCCGGTTTGGGCGGATCACGCATCCGCTGCATCGACCCTGCCTGTCAAAGTCAGCTTCAATATCCCTGCAGGCCAGTTGGAGCAGGTACTGGTCGCGATTGCCAGGTCCGTCAGAGGTATCATCCTGTTTGATCCGACCTTGGCAGGATCGTTGCAATCTGCCGGAGTCAACGGCAGCTTCACTGTGCAGGACGCGCTGCGAGAGGCAATGCGGGGAACCGGGCTGGAAGCTATCTCCAATCCCGACGGATCATTTGGCGTGCATCGCGTTACTGTCAAAACAGCGTTGCCAACTGCGCCGGAAATTGTGCCGGCATCAAGTGTCAGTGCCGCCTCCGAACCTGCACCGTCGGTACTGCCATCGGTCGTCGTTACTAACTACGCCGACATCGACTACGGCTACCATGACACCGGATTCGTCATGCGCAACACGCGATCTGCCACGCGAACTGATACGCCGCTGTCCGACATCCCCCAATCAATTCAAGGGGTGACAACGGATCTGATGGAGAGCCAACAGGCACAATCAGTTGTAGATGCCTTGCGCAATGTGAGTGCAGTCACGTATGCGCGCGGTAGTGGCGTTGACCAGGCCGCCACCATCTACGTCAGAGGTTTTGTTGCACCGATCATGAAGAACGGCTGGGCGGACCTGGTCTCACTAAGCAATGTGACAAATGGCCGGGCAGCAGGATCACGCTCAATCACCTCGTTAGATATTCCCATGGCCGCGGTTGAGCGCGTGGAAGTGCTTGGGGGCGCGGATTCCATCATTGCCGGTGGTCCGATGGAACCGGGCGGCACCGTCAACATCCTCACCAAGCGGCCGCAGGCAAATTTGATCAGGGAAGCAACCCTAGAGATAGGTAACGACGGCCACCGGCATGCAGCACTCGATCTGGCTGGCAGCCTGTCGGCAGATCGAAGCTGGACCTATCGTACCGTTGTCTCCGCTACAGACGATGCGCGTACATTCGATGGCTACGACGGCGCACGCGAACTCTACCTGGCGCCGTCGATAGCTTATAAACATGAGGGAACTGCCATCGTCACGGGCTTCAGCCATCAGCTCAACCACTCCCCGTTTGGCGGTTACCAAAGTGCCGAACTGACTGCGCAGGGCCCTGGGCCAGATCAGCATACGTCACCTTGGGGGCGCTCTGACGACCACAGCTTTTCAGCAAAAACGGAGTTTTTTTACGATCTTGAGCAACGCCTATCGCCAAACCTGGCTTTTCTCAGCAAGGGGCAATATAGCAAACTGCGCTATAACGCGGCGGGATACGACAATTGCGTCCAATCCGACTTTGGCTCAACCGCCGGCGTTTGTTTTCTCGATCAGTCCAGTATCACGAGCTACAGCCGCAACATAGAAAATAGCGTGCGCGCTACATTTCAAACCGGGCCGTTGCAACATACGCTGCTGGCCGGCATGAGTTATGGCCAGACACGGCTAGGGTCGTATAGCGATGCGAGCTCGCCAGGCAGCGTCATCGTCCCCTGGCCTCCGTCCGATTTGCGTCTGCCGCCTGTAGCCGGACCCCAAAGCCTCATTACCACTGACGACACCTTCTATTACACCAATTTTTTCTTGCAAGACCAGATGACCTGGGGCCGCTGGCATGTACTGGCCAATGCAGGTTATGAGCAGGAGCGCAATAATTTTTCCTCCGATACTGACAGTAACGGCACGGAACACGACACATCACCTCCCAAGAACACCCCGGTGTATAACCTTGGCGTCGCCTATCGGCCTAGTGAGAATGCAACACTGTATGCAAATACTTTCCGCAGCTTCACGCCGGGCAGCACAATTCTTGACGCCACCCTGAACGGTGGTCCTCCGGGGGTAATTACCGCGCCTCCAACCACCGGCAAGTCGGCTGAAATCGGTTTCAAGCTCAAACTGTTAAACAATCGCGCGACATTCTCCGCTGCGGTTTTCCGGGCGACGCATGCAAACGTCCTGCAAGCGATAAATGGTCCGATTACAGCGACTACTTATGTCGATTACGTATTGCTTCCTTCTACCCTCAGCCGGGGCCTCGAACTGAACTTCGCGGGGCGGCTGATGCCAGGCTGGAATTTGACGGCAAGTTACAGCTATATCGCCTTTCAATACGCGAAACCGCCAGGCCAGGATCCGCAAATCTCGCAGTTTCCGCGACACCGCGCCAGCCTGTGGACCACCTATGATTTGCAGTCGGAAGCCTGGCGCGGCTGGGGTGCAGGTCTGGGATTCACGGCGCGCAGCGGATATACGGCGTTGCCGGACACCGATGTGCTCGGCCGCATAGCAGGTCAAACCCGTACCGATGCCAGCATCTACTACAAATCAAGACACTGGTCGACAACGCTGGGCGTCAAAAACCTCTTCAATCGACGCCTCTACAGCGACTTTGCCACTTCAACGGTGGGCGTCGAACCAGCCCGCACACTGCTGCTGACCAACACTTTCGAGTTCTGACCGCCCCGGATATTGCCTGTCGGCCGGCAACTGCCGTGACCGTCATCGCAGAATGAAAAAATAATTTGTAACAGAGCGTCACTTTCTCCGTCTCGTTGCACATACAGAGCAGATAGGTCCGATAAATATCTCTTTGCTCTGGATATGGCTATGCATTTCAAATCTGATTACAGGCGCGCGCTGCCCTCGATAGCGCTGTTCCCTTTACTGTTTGCGGACATAGAGTCCGTATGGCTCGGCTGCGCAGTCCCGACTTTTTTCCTGATTTCATCTTTGTTTTTCAATATCCCGCTTCGCATCTTGAAGCGGGTGCCGGCAACCGCCGTTACGGGCAGCAAGTGCGTCACGTTATATACCTGCCTTGCGCATTCACGCCCAGGTCTCTCACGATTGGCAAAGCGCATCAAACTCACTGTCAGAGGCATGCTGCACTATCAGGTGACCCAGAGCTGGTTAGTCTATTGGAACGCAACGCCAATACGCGTCCAGCTGGCTAAAGCCACTCCCCGGCTATTGCAGAAAATATACCGCCCCTACCAGTCGCTACGCCTGCAGCATCGCCGAGCGCGCCTGAATCTGCTTATGAATCATTACGATTTCATTTGCCAGCAAGGTCTTGCTCCGCTGGTCTTGCGCGCAAGCACATCGCCGGTGTCGCTCGGTAGCTTCACTGGGAAATCCGGGACTGTCTATGAGATTCGGCTAGCGTCAGTTGCCACGCTTGACCGCGAAGGCGAGCTGGCCCTGATGCTCTGCTGCGATCGACAGCAGCTGTTCTCGATCGCTTTTACTTTTCACCATGAGAACTTGATGCCGTGCATCGGGATCGGCTGCCTGCAAGGACCGCGCGGCAACGATGCACAAGCGCAGGTGCGTCGCGCCACCCGCGACATGTTCGGCTTACGGCCGAAAAGCTTGATGGTACGCCTGGCAAGGGAGATCGGGCACGCCTATGGATGTAAAAAAATGATCCTGGTCGGGAATCAAAATCGAGTCCTGTGCCATCAAGTGCGTACCGGCAAGGTGCTCGCCAATTATGACGATTTTTGGCAGGAAATCGGTGCGACTGGACGTCCTGACGGAGACTACCAGCTCTGCTGCGACGAAATTCCTCGCCCTGACCTTGCCAATATTCCCTCCCATAAGCGGGCGGAAGCCAGAAGACGAATTGAACTGACGGAGTATGCAATTCAAGCCACGTTGACTGGCTTTTCCAGCAATCGAATTTGATTTTCCAGCAACGGAGAATTTTTCTGCCAGCGTACGCTGGGTTGGTTTGATTAATACAAAAGGAGCAAAAATCACTCGCTATCGTCGTGATTCCCATGATGCTGGCGGTGATCTTCCCAAATGAAAACCACGGTAAAAAATATTGTCTTAACTGGAATCTTATCGTTCATTATCGTCGCCTGTGGTGGCGGCCCGGACTCTGCTCCCGCCCATGCCGACACTTCCTGTACAAATGCCAATGCCACGGGTTGGTATAACCATGAATTGCAATATTATGCAATTACTCATCAGATTACGGTGGGCAAGCATATACGTCCGCCCGTTTATTCACGCGTGACAAGGTGAGATGGACTTATGGTTTTTTTGAAGTACGAGCAACCCTACCGTGCCGATCAGGTACCTGGCCTGCTATTTGGATGCCGGGTACAGCTAACGTCCCACATCAGGGTTTATCAAAAGCCCCGGGGATAAGCAGTTTCGTTGCAGCACTTGTATTTTCCTGGACTTCGCGAACTTTGTTCGCTAAGGCAAGTTCAAGAGAGGTTGCAGCTCATCCGCCGCCTGTGCAAAACGCCTGACCAGGAAATCGAGCAGTACACGCAAACGTGGCGTCAGATAGCGGTTGCGGTGATAAAGTGCGTGCAGCGGCGCCTCCGGGCAACGCCATTCTGGAATCAGGATCATCAGCCGCCCGGCCTGCAGGTCCGTAGCAATGTCCCATAACGATTTCACTGCAACGCCATAACCCCGCAACGCCCATTCACGGGCGACCGCACCGTCATTGGTTTCGCGTGCAGTATCGGACGGAACGATATAGGTCTGCACTTCTTCACCCCGCGTGAAGCGCCATTCGTTGATCGCTCCCGGCACCGTGCCGTGAACAATGCAACGGAAATTCTCCAGGTCGCGTGGCTCTTTAGGTATACCGTGCCGAGCGACATATTCAGGCGATGCGCAGAGCATCCGTCGATTCGAAGCAAGACGCCGCGCGATGAGGGAGCTGTCTGGAAGCACGCCGAAGCGAATTGCCAAATCCACGTCTTCCTGCAGCATATTCGAGAGCCCATCCGACAAGATCAACGCGAAACTTACTTCCGGGTATTGCGCACTGAATTCATCGAGCCATTCAATCAGCAGATTGCGGCCAAAATCCGATGTGGCTGAAATCCGCACCTTGCCACGCACGATGTTGCGGCCAGTTTGCAGCGCCGCATGCGCATCATCGAGCGCTTGCAACGCCACACGACAATGCTCCAAATAAAGACGGCCTTCGTCGGTAAGGCGCAACTGCCGCGTGGTGCGTTCAAACAGGCGCGTCCTCAGAGTCTCTTCGAGTTTGGTTAGTCGCGCGCTTGCAGCGGCAGGCGTAAGGCCGAGTTTGCGTCCCGCAGCCGACAATCCCCCCAGGTTCGCAGCCTCCACGAAAAGGCGGATGTCCCCCAAGTTGTCCATAGATTATTCAAAATAATTTGAAAATAATTCAAATGCTATGCCAATTATCAAGTGAACACACTACGCAGATAATCTGCCCATCAGCTTAATTTCAACGAAAGCAGCCGCCCATGAAACTTGACCACGCAACCATCGTCACCACCAATCTGGAAGCCACTCGCAACTTCTTTTGCAATGTCGCTGGATTGACAGAGGGAAAGCGTCCTCCATTTAGCATTCGCGGGTATTGGTTGTATGCGCGGGGTACAGTGAAATGAAAATGTTTAACTACCATGGATCGACCGCCTTGGTCACCGGCGCTTCCAAAGGAATTGGCGAAGTCTTCGCAGAGCATCTTGCCGCGCGCGGCATGAACCTGGTGCTGGTTGCGCGTTCGCTAGACGCTTTGGAAAGCCTGGCACAACGCTTGTCCGCCAAATACGGCATTCAATGCACCGCACTCAATGCCGACCTCGCTGATCCGGAGTCCGCGAATTGGATTGCCGCCGAACTTGAACGGCGCGGCATCCAGGTGGATCTGCTGGTGAATAATGCCGGCTTAGGATTGAGCGGCAATTTTCTGTCGCACGAACTGAAACAGGAACAAGGCAGCATCCAGGTGAACGTACAGACGCTGGTCTCCCTCAGCTATCTGTTAGGCAAAGGCATGAAAAACCGTGGCAAGGGAGGCATCATCAATCTTGCCTCCAACGCCAGTTTTCAGCCGCTTCCGGCGATGGCTACCTACGCCGCGACCAAGGCTTTCGTGCTCCATTTCAGCGAAGCGTTGAATTACGAACTAGCCGGCGACGGCGTGCATGTGATGGCCGTGTGCCCGGGCCCGACAGCCACCAGTTTCTTCGCCGGAACCACCACCAAGCTATCGGCGAAAGACATGGACAGTTCAGAGTCCGTGGTGCAAAAGTCGCTCGCAGCATTCGATCAAGGAAAAAGCGTCGCCTACCCTACCCGTCTGAGCGTGCGAGTGGGCACATTGCTACCCAGATTCCTGCCGCGCTCGCTGGTCACCAAAATCGCGGGAATGGCATCCAGGAATATGGGACTTCACTAATCACAGCCAACGAGGAACCCGGCTCTTGTACTGCTCCCACTGACTACCGTGGGTGCGCGACAACCAAGGTTCTTCGCCGAGTACGACACGTAGATGAAACGCCACTGCTACGACGAGAGCATAAATGAGCAGACTCCAGGAGCCGAACGCGGCTGCCCAACCGAGCAATGTCAACGTGACTGCGACATACATGGGATTGCGCGAATAACGGTAGAGCCCCGTTTCAACCAAACGGATTGGCGGCGCCCAAGGAGCAAGCGTTCCTTTTCCAGATAAGTAGAACTCACACACGCACCACAGCAGGGCTGCGAAGCCAACGGCAACCGGCACGAGACCCAAAGGGTGAACCAGATCGGAGTGTGAAGTGAGCCAGAGCCAAACCACCGGAACCAGGATTGCAACCACGCCTGGCAGAGCAACGAAGGCAATGAGCGCGCGGAAGAGCATGGGCTTCTATCTCTGTATATTGGGCTTTGACTTAAAACCTTCAGCAAGCATCTTTTAATCTGTCTTTGCAGTTTCTTACATGGTAATTTGGTCAGACCTTTTTAAAAAGGCGAAGTGCTTTAAGTGCCTGCGCTGTTTTGACAGGTTTTGAAGAAGACGCGGGTTGGGGATGTTAGAGCATCCCCAACCCGCTAACCACAAGTAACTAAACAGGAGTTAAATATGGCTAAGCGCAATGATACGCGAGACAGCAACACGCCGGTAGTAAATGCAGCACAACGGCTCACCGTGTCCTTCTATCAGGACGACAATCCCGAAACGCTTTGGATACGCTTGCATGGCAGCGGCTTGAAACAGGCCGGGTTCATGCCCAACGTCCCTGTTCGCGTCAGAGTCATGAAGGGGTGTTTGATGA